>NZ_JAGXJT010000011.1:0-14086 GCF_019091205.1 Bacillus sp. GbtcB14 | reverse complement strand
ATCTATTGTTATGTTTTAACCCCAATAATATATGGATGATTAACAATGAATTTTGCGATGACCCCTTGTATATCAACAATATTCTGCTTTTTTACCAGCAAATTAATGTATTATGTAACGGTCTTTGTGTTACACCCTTCAAAGCATCCAAAATGCTTATGTATCAATGTTTTTTTAACATTCGATACTACCTTATGGAGCGTTGACACTTGGTAAATTCACCTTGTATTACTTCTCCATTTATGGCGTGGAAATTCACCAAAAATTTAATAATTTACACTCTTGCAACCAGGGTTTCTTAATGATTTGTTATCTTTTTAAATACATCTATTGTTCTGTTTTAACGATTGACGACATTGTTCAATAGTTGTAATCTTGTTTGATTTCAATACATCTATTGTTCTGTTTTAACAATCCACATAGCATACGGTGTCATATAATGACTTAAATTTCAATACATCTATTGTTATGTTTTAACGGATAATGGCCGTTATCACATTGTAGAGGTGGATCAATTTCAATACATCTATTGTTATGTTTTAACCCCGATAATAGATAGATGATTAATAACGAATATTGTGACAATCCCTTGTATATCAACAACATCCTGCTTTTTTACCAGCAAATTAATGTATTATGTAACGGTCTTTGTGTTACACCCTTCAAAGCATTCAAGATGCCTATGTATCAATGTTTTTTAACATTCGATACTACCTTATGGAGCGTATACACCTGGTAAATTTACCGTGTATCACTTCTCCATTTATGGCGTGGAAATCCGCCAAACTACTACCTACTACCTTATTTAATTAATATTTTCCATCTGCTCTATATACTGTTCTTTATATTTTGTTAAATTTAATTTTTCTTGTAACTTCAATTGTTTTTGTATTACCTTCTCAATATTGTACACAGAAATGTTTTTGGCAGCATTGTAGTCTGCATGAACTTTAAAACTACATTGCTGACATTCAAAGGTAGATTGATTTTGCCGATTATTTTTATGGATATACCCACATTCACTACATCGTTGACTTGTATAGGATGGGTCAATTTTCACCACTTTAATCCCATATTGATTTGCCTGATTCTTGATTTTTTCCTGCAAATCAAAATACGTCCAATTTTTTAGGAATGTTTGTTCTTTACTTATTCCTTGTAAATCCTCTAATTGTATAGTGCCACAATTATATTTTAAGCACTGTTGCACTATATAATTGGCATACTTATGATTCGTAGCATTTCTAAACTTGGCTATTTTATCATTTAGTACTTCAATTGGTTTAATTCGTTTTTTACGGCCTTTCCCTATCCTATTTCCACTACAATACTTACCTTGGCGTAATAAACTTATACGTCTATGCTCAATTTTTTTTCGAAAAGCCTCAATTTCTTCACCACTAATTCCCCCTCTTACCAAACCTTTATTAAACGCAAAATAGAGAACATTTATTTTCCCCATATCTATGCCCATAATTAAATCTTCATCAAATTTAAGTTCTTCTTTTATATTTGACTTATAAGTAATAGATAAATACCATTTCTTTTTATGTTTATGGAGCATGCAAGCGCCTTTGGCATATGTACTATCAATTATTCTATCTAAAATTACCTTCATACTATTTTGTTTTCTTGTCGATAATTTCACTAAAATTTTACCATTGGGTAAATCGTTTTCTTTTATAAATTTTGATGAAAAAAGAGATACGCTTGCGATATAATCACCACTCTTTTCTTTTATTATCTGAATAGAGTTTCCATGAATATCAATTGGTAAATTGTTTCGGAATGAAGGAATGGACATCTCACCACTCCAAATTTCTTTTTTTCTACTATTCCAGGTCTTAATTGTCTTCTGTAGAGTAGTGGACATATTGGCTTTATTAATATCTTGATATTCTTCTTTTAACTGATCATAAATATATCCACTTATGGTTTTTTGAGTACACCCATATAATTGTTGGGCACTTGGATATTGGCCAGTATCCTTAAAGTGCTTCAATGATTGATTATCATATTCCCACAATTTTTGTATAGTTCTATTCCCAATAGTTCTAAAATGATATGAAAGTGTACGTAAATATATTTCAAACGTCTTCCATTCTATATTTACAGGACAGACTATTTGGTATTTCATGACTTTTACAACTGTACTCAAATAGGTCACCTCACTGTTATATTGCTCATTATCGCAATATAACCGTTTAGTTTCAAATTTATACTAGATAAGAAAGATGTATCAATACTTGCTATAATTGATTTACTTATAAATTAACGAGGAGAAAAAGAAGTATGAAAAAATTAAACCCTTTAGATAATACAATTATTGAACACTTAGCTTGTTTGGAAATAAATAAATGCATACTACAACCCCCTTTTCATTTACAAAGTAATGTACAGTGGAATGACAAAGGACTTTCCTTTGATGGAGATATTAACATTTATACAAATAAAATTAAGAAAACAGATTTTATAGGCACCGTACCAATACAAATAAAAGGTACAACTAAATTTAAGAAGATCAAAAAGCAGCAGAAAATTGCTCATTCAATAAGTAAAGAAGATTTAGATGTATACTACAAGAATGATAATGGGGTACTATTTTTTGTAGTTACTATTCACCCTGAAACATATGTAAGTCAAGCGTATTATAAAACTCTAGCTCCATTAGATTTAAAGAAACTATTAGATGAGATAGAATTAACTGGACAAAAATCTATAACAGTTAATTTTAAAAAACTAGAATATGGAGAGTTAGAGAATATCTGTAAATCTTTTCTGAACTCATTGGAAAAACAGTCAAAAAGATTTATAGAAGATGCTAAAAACATAGCATTCTCACAATACAAAATTGAATATGGACATGTTCAAAATAATGTTTTAGTAGATTTATTTGAAGAACAAGCATATGTATATGGTGTATTAAATGATGTAGACTTTCCAATAGATATATTTCAACTACAAGAAATGCGCAAAGAAACAGATGAAATAGTAACAATAGGTAATGAAACACTCCGTATAAAATCTGTATTAAAAATAAGTAAAGAAATTATTTGTCTTACAATTGAAAATTCTTTAACATTTGAATTTAGTAAAAAATTTGTTGATGGCAAATTAAGATTAATAAACGGTAAGGTGCATTTAAGTAAATTAAAAACTCTCGGATCCTATGTAAAAAGCTTAAAGTTACTTAAATATCTATTAACATATAATAAAATTCCTTTATCCTCTTTCGAAATTGACACTACATTAAATGAGAAGGAAACTTTTAAAGATATTGATGAAAATATAAAGATCCATGAAGAACTTATTCAAATATGCAAACAGATAGGAATTAGTGAGGACTATATTTTTGATGAGAAGGAAAATCTATTCATCCTTTTTAATAAAATTATTAATATATTTAAAAATAAGCAATATGATTTAATTAATTTTACTCCTCCTTTAGATAAAAACAGTATGGTATTTTGTAACATTGAACTCTCTGATTACGTGATGGTAACATTGTTATTTGATGGCTATACTGCTATCGACTTTTTCAGTGTTAAAGCAATTAAAACAATGGGTGCATTCCTTCCTAAAGATGGGCATGTTATTGATTATGATGATGCTAATTGGAGGGAGAAAATTTGGAAAGTAAGTCTATATCTTAATCAGAGTATTGAGAATATGGAAAGAGCTGCAAACTTTAAATATGAAATTCTAGAACTTTCTTTTCAAGATGAACACCATGATATTGATTCACTTAATAGTATAGATACCCATCTAAAATATATTAGCTATTTTGATGAATATTCTGACGAAAAATATTTAAAAATTGCACAAGATCTTATCCAAAGATACCTATTAAAGAATCCTAAGGATATCATACAAAAAATTAATCTGTATCAAATTAATCTTAGACTAGGTAATGAGCTATCAGATGATGAAATTAACGATATCTTGACCATCCAAGAAAACGCTCAAAATAAAAATGATAAAATTTTAGACTATGCTTGTGAAGTTTTATTACAAAATAGGTTAAAATCCAAAAGATTATATGAATCTCTAAAAAAAGATGAACAAGATACAATTAAAATGTATCCTATATACCATTTATATAAAAATTTAATTTCAATTTAAATTTGCTCGAACATCTTCGTGAACTACTCACCACATAGCAAACACTTGAAGTATGAGTCTCCTGAAAGGTAAGTACTTTTACTAGGGCGAGGATATTAATAGTGAATCATTGCTAACTACATTACTTAACCATTAAAAAAACATTAAGCTAACTATTTTGATTAGGTATAAAAAAGGCTCCATCAACTGGGCCTTTTTTATATGTTAAGATAAATGTTCACAACTATTTATTTACTCTTTTCACAAAATCTTTTTGATCTCCTTTTAACTTGTAATACTTCATGTTAAGACGAATAGCTACTACAGAAATTATAATAAATCCTATTACATATAACATGTCTCTCTTTCCCCATTTCTTATTGTTTAGCGAACTTATTATGTAAATACTTCACATGTTTCTTTTCAATATCCTTATCCATAATGTTCGCTCGCAATATTGTTTGGTAGATGTGCTGGACCTCATCATTTGTTAGTTGCGTTTCAGTATATGATTCAATACATTTTTGTAGATCGTTATAATACAGGACATGTTTATCTTTAGATTGAACATTTACTCTTTTTAGACTGCATTTTGGATGGAACGCAGCAATCGAAATACTCGGCAGCTGTTGTTCCATTAACCATTCAATTGCCTTAATATGTTTATAATTTTGGCGAAATGGATTTTGAAAAGAGGATTTCTTTCTAAAGATACCCTGTGTCCACCTTGCAGATTTCTCATTTCCATAGATCCATCCCTCGTAGTTCTTCGTCTCTATAACAAATACACCGGTTTCCGCGATAACAATATGATCAATTTGCGTTGTATCACCATACTCCGTATGAACCGTAACATCATGTAACACGCAATAACTTTCGGAATCCAATTTGTTCAATATATGTTTCACTAATTTTTCTCCAGCTTTCCCCTTCCATTTTGGTACATGTTTTTTCACAACTATATTTAATGGAATCAGAATCGCAATGAGAACTAATTCAAATATTAATACTTTCATAATAGCCCCCCCTTTTTTACACCCTTGCGTTTCTGCGCATTAAACGATATACATGCGTTTCTAATCCTAAAATAAAATATGAGATACATAAGCCTTTTATCACCATCTCTACGAATCCTAATGCTAATGAAACAAGGAGCCCACCTCGAAACTGAAAAGGTCTGGTCACCCTTCTATTTACTGGTTTTTCAATGACGCCAAAGTTAGCCCAGGTAGGCAAACGTTTTTCCACATTTTTCACGGTACCCATTAATCCGTATTTTAACGATAGAATGAAACATCCGATTAATAAATAAACAACAGAAGAAAAATAGATAGATAGGCCTATTACGATGCATGTCAGTAACCAGCCTATTAATATAGAATTTCGCAAAGCAATATATTCTCGATTTCTTTTCAAAACAAACATTCCTTTCAGAATAAATTAGGGTATTTTTAAATGGAAAATATTTACATTTAAAAATAAGCATGATATGATACGTCTATATTAAATTTTGAAATAGCCTATAAAGGATTGTGATAGATATGTTAAAACTTGTAGTAGATAATACCGTAACAGAACCAGAACCAAAAACAGATTCAGCTTTTTCAAACTATTTCACCTGCAAAGACTGCGTATATTATCTTTCAAAATCAGATTCTTGCAGTCTACAATTAGCAGCTGATTCAAATAGTCCCCTTATTCCTTATGAGTGTGGGAATTTTGAGGAAACCTATGAAATCGGAACGGAAGATCCATTGAATTCACATATTCATCAACGACTTCGTGAAGAAAAAGCACAAATACTAGATGAAAGCTATCCAGCACAACCTGCTATCGATCCAATCCATAAAGACGCAATATGGTATGGGTCAGTAAACTATGGTTGTTGGATTATAAATGATTCGAAGAAACGTTTTGCACTTGCAGAACAGGTACCTTTCGGTGATAATAATATGTCATCTAAAAAATACGCATCTCCTTTTCCTTTACATGACCATGGTGCAAAAGAAGGTATCCGGCACTATATGTGTTGGTACGTAAATGAAAAAGGAATTGGCGAATACCATCTTCTTATTGGTGGTGTCATCATGAAAATTGCAGAAGGAGTTAAGAAACTTGGATTCAATTACTAATCGTATCTACAAGAAAAGAATGTTAGAACATACCATACTATTTAGTTTGGTACAGCTGGTACCATTGATCTTATCTACTGGTATCATATATATATTGCTAGAACTTACTGATACGGAGTGGAAAACCTGGTTTAGTTATGAAGGAATCTTTACAATTATTTTTCTTATAACTAGGTTCCAGGTGTTTCAGAATAAGAAAAGTATTATTTCTTTAAATCAACACGAAAAATGGTTTTCAAAGTTAAATATCTTCTTAGTCTCTATATTTCTAGTGTTTTTTGCATCGATACCAACTCTATTAAAAATTGCTTTCATTCTACAAATGACTGTTATTCTACTTCTACTAGAGTACCTTTGTTTGTATATTGATCGTTTACCGATACATAATTTATATAGAATACAAGAGATCATTTGTGATAAAAAACAACTCAAAATTGAACGAATTATTCTAAACAATGCGGAACACGGTACTCATACAATTAAAACAAGGGATGAGCAATACTTTTTATATACCGCTGTGTATTTGAGTGGCATACTATCGCCAATTTCAGAAGAAGTATTTGAAGAATATGAAAGAAAGAACCTAATGGGTAGATAAAAGGTACTGAATGTAAATTCAGTACCTCTTCTACTTTTATATATAGTTCTTTACATATTAGCAAATAGCCATGGAGCGAGTACGGCTAACATACACAGCAAACAAGATCCTGTTATGACACGGTTGGCCCAACGGTAATATTCAGGCTGTTTCGTACTCTCATGAATTCTTCTTAAACGAATACCTGCGATTAACATAAATGGTGTGAAAATAAGTGCTGTTGCTTTAAACAGGTCTAAAAAATCCGTAAAGATGTTCATAAATGAAAATACATCGGAACTAAACAGGAAGTATACACTTAGTCTCATCGACATCATGCTGATAAATGAGAAAATCATACTTCCGGTTGCCCACTTCATCCATTGACCATTCTTTGTAATTAATGCCATAACCATGACAATAACGCCTAATACGAATGAAATAGAAAAGATATTGACTCCTACTTTAAAAGCCGGCGCATACAATCCTTCAATCTTTTGTATGATTGATGATCCAAATGAATCATCTTTCTCTGTTGTTTTCGTTCGATTATTTAGTCCATCTGTAAATGAAGATGAAACATCATTTCCTTTTAACTCATTAAAATCTATTTTTACAGAAGCTTGAGCTGCTTGTAAGGGTACAAGTAATAAAATCATCAGAACAAGCGTGCATAAGACTCCTATCATTCCTTTTTCTCGCTTCATCACACATCACCCGCTAATTTTGGTTTGATGCTCTTTAATTTGATTTCATTTCCTTCTGCAGCATAAAAAAGATCTGCTGCATAATAGATATTTGCTTTTGTATATGCCCCCATAATTGCATTTGCAATTTCTTCTTTTTCTACTGCCACATATGTTTCATTTTCATTGTAAAACTCAATTTCAATTCGATTAATATTATTATTTAATACTGTAATATGTAATTCTTTTAAGCTATCTAAGCGATTCCCTAATCCACACACCAACTTAAATACTTTATTTGCAATTGTTGGTGGTTTTACATACGTCGTATTAAAATGAATCGTTTCATCATCTATCACACCATCTTCCTCGACTTCACACGTCATAATGAAAGAATGATTTTGTTTTTCAATTTCTTGTTGACTCAACTTGCGATCAATGACATACTTCACGCTTGTTGACAGGTTTTCTATATATTCATCCAGTTCGGTATTTGAAATTTTAACCTCTGAGAATTCCGGAAAAATCATGTAAGCGTGTATATTAGAACTACTTTTACTTACACGTAATACCTGGACTTGTTTCTTTTCATAGCGCACCGTTTGTTCTAATTTTTCTACTACATTGTTACTTATGGAATTAATATTCATTTACATTCACCTTTCAAAATTGTTATTTTTTCAACTCAAAATATTTTTTACTTCATTTAATCCTCATGTATGGATTTAATCTATTTTAAGCATTGTAATATTACGAAGAGTTCTCAATTCCCCTGTTTTAAGACTGTTAATCACTTGAATCTCAAAACATTTCAATATTACAATGACGTACAATGTCTCATTATAGTCGAATATCCTTATATGGTGAATCATTCTGTCCCACTCATTTGTACAAAAATAAAAAAATGTTTTATTCTTGTACAAATGAGTGAGAAAATGCTGTGCTTCATGCTATTTAACTAAGAAAATACAACTAGGAAATAGAATTATATATTCCCTAGTTGTCTATTACTCCATTCAACTAGTGTATAAGAATAAGGTGAATCGACCTCTAATTTCATATACAGTAATTGATTTTTCGGTAATATCTCTCCCTCTGTATGAATCCAATAACGCTTTTTATTAGACATATTTATGACACGTGTTAGTCCTTGTTCTTGTTCTATTACTTTTGCAGTCCACCTCACAAAATCCATATCTTCAACATCAGCTACTCCTTGTTGAACAGGAAAAACGTGTTCCGTTTCCGGTGGAATTGAAACATATTCTTGTTGTGAATACATGTCCTCATATTCTAATAATTCTTCTGGTATATCCTCATCACTTGGAAAAGGAATATCATAAACAACTTCAGGAGTAGGAGTATGATGAAAAGCATCAGCATACTCCACTTCTTCTATATCCTCATGTTTTAACCTGTTACTCTCTTCCTCACCCAGATTTTTATGAACAGATGTAGCAACTAAATCATAAATATTTGCTACATCCTTTTCTAAGGTGATTTCTTTTGTTGGAACAGTAACACGCTCTTGTTCCCTTCCAATAGGTCTATTTTCTCTTGGGCACCAATAAACGGGTCTTTCCACCGGTTTATTTTCCATTTCTTTTTTCTTGGCTTCTTCTATTAGAAATTTTTTCCTTGAATTACGAACTACCAAAAACACATAACAAAATAGACCAATAAAAATCTTCGTAAACATAATATTCCCCTCTCGATCATCCAAATAAATCAAACTCATACTGTCCATCGATTACTTTGTTTTTTCGTTTTTCTTTCTTTTTTGAGGAATCCACTTCAACAATAACTGAATCCCAGAATGTGATATCTTGTTTTTGTACAAGCATACGCTTATCAGTATTCAGTGTTGTTAAAGCTCGAATGATATCCTCTATCTCTCCATCTACTTCAAGTACATTCTGCTTCACTCGAACTCCAGGTACTTGTTCTTTTTTAATACATTCAACGGCACTTTGTACAAATTGAGCTTCTTTCATAAATGCTACGTCCATCGTTTCTGGTAATTTCTCCACCCAATTCGTAAATTGAATTTCAATTGATTCAAATACAGGTGTAATGACATTACCGATGTTCGCAAGGACGCGTTTCGATTCATCAGATGCTGCTTTTGTCCATTCCTCTGTAGAACCTTTTAATTGATTTCCACTCTTAATGTTTTGAATTAATAGAGTCTGTAGATCTCCTGTATCACCAAGCATTGCATTCAGTCCATCGCTTGTTGCATCACCATTCATTGCTTCAGCAGCTTTATTCTTCTGAGCAATTAACTGAGCCATCTGAGCTTGGAATGTTTCTTTGTAGCCCAGATAGAAGGTTCTACATTGCTTAGTTTGTCCAATACGCCAGTGTCTTCTTGCAGCTTGGTTTAACGTAAATAAGCTAAATGATAGTTGGTAGAAAATTATTGTTGGCGTGGCCAGCAAGTCCAATCCTACCTTAACTAATTCTTGTGAACAGATGATTACATTCACACCGCTACTTACTTGCTCTTTTAACCATGCACTGCGCTTTGGCGGAGCAACTGTATTCGTGCGAAGAATAGATACTTTTGCACCAGGTACTTGCTCTGCAACCTTCTGTAAACGAGGCTGAATGTCTCGTTCTTTCACTGTAGATCCTGTATCAGATACATAAATGATGGTTGGACGACCTTCAGAGATTTCAGTTTGCAATATTTCTTGTAACTTCTTCTCCTTCGGCTGTATACAATCCTCATCAAATCTAAATTCCTCGTTGGACCAAACCAATTCTTTTTCCGCGTTATCTAAGTGATAGTTTGGATAGTGGTTCATATTATCTGGATACGAATTTCCTGTACGAATATAAGAGAGCCATAGTTTCCCAACATCTGGTGTACCTTTCGCCCCTTCAATCGCCTTCTCAAAAGACCCTTTCATATGCTCATAAGCCTTTTTTTGTTCTTCCGACATCTCGACAAGAATCGTAGGTACATTAATTAACTCTACAGGATTTGGCCAAACATCTTTTAAGCGTACATTAATGGTTGTATCCATTAAGAATTGAGTAAACACATATGGTGAAATACCAGGAACAACTTTTGTTTTATCTAACATCCCTTGTGCACCACGTGAAGCAACGTTGGATACCACTTCACCGTCATGATAATACGTTCTCTCTATGTTTCCGTAGGTTTCATTCCACTCCATTAAAGAACTATATTCAAAGCCCCTTTTCACCATCTTTTGTGGGAATAAACGCCATAAAGTATAGAATACGTCGCTCGCGCGCCCACCGAATAATGTACCTGTTCCAGCTACAACTTTCTTACAAACCTTTGCTAAACTTCCTAGTGCAGTTCCTTGCGCTGTTTCACTTTTTAATTCGTGGACTTCGTCACAAATTAAAGCATCAAAGAAGTGTTTCATTTTTCGACGAATATACTCAACGGTAGCTACCTTTCGATATGCTCGTCCTGATTGTTTCGCTTCATATGGCTTGACACGATTCTCTAGCTCTAGTTGCTTTTGCAACGGTTTATTTCCCTCTTTTATTGCTTGCACTAATTTATTTTCATATTTGGTCCAATCTTTAAAACTCGCATATTTCGTTTTTACTTTTGGACTCCAAATGTTTGAATTACAATCAGCACATACACTGTTTTTATTTGTTTTTGAATCTAAGTCACTTCCTGTGAAATCTTTATACTGGCAGACTTCTTTCTGATCACCATTAGCTTGTTGAACCATAATAGAAGACGTTTTTTTACGTAACTTAGCACCACAATCTGGACAGTAGTAGCCATTCTTATAATATCTTTGCACATCTTCCTTCGATTTCTTGGAAAGTGCAATTTGTTTATAAGGTAATGGCATTTGTTTAATTGAGTCTCCTCGCATCGTTGTAAAACTAATGACAAAGAAGGTTGGTTTTTCTGGTTTTGGTCTTCCTGCCTGAATCCAAGATTGATGAATGCGAATTAAATCCTCCGTACGTTTAATCAGATGTACGTCTGCGTCTGGTATTAAGTGTCGTATTTCTTCTTTTGCCCACTTCTCAGTAAGAGTCGGTGGAACAAATACGCAGGTACGATACCCTTTTTTTCCGGTTAAATGGAAATATCCATCTACTGTCGCTGTCATGATTGCGCTTTTTCCGCTCGACATTTCCCCCTGTATAATGATTCCTTTTTGTACTTGTAACGCTTTTGCTGCACCTGTTGCTACATGTGCCTGTACAGGGAATAATGGTCTTTGGTACGTATCAAAATGAGATAATGCCTGTTCTTTCATCGGTTGATGTAAAGGCTCATCTAATTTCGTTACCTTATCAAGCATGACAGGTGAATACTCCAATAGATATTCATTTAAATCATTAATTTCATTGATTTTTTCACCTGTACCATCTTGTGGGAATTTACATTTTCCAGTGCGTATCATTTCTGATAAAAACTCTTTACAATCCTCTTCTTTTAGCACTACCTGCGCAATAGATAGAGAAGTAAATTCATTCTTATCAAAATACACATCTAATGGTTGTAATAACTTTCTAGTCAGCATCTCTTCGTATATTGGCTTCGCCCATTCTTCTAAGATTGGGAGACCGTATGGAGGAGCCATTAAGAAATCTCTTACTTGCATTTCTGGTGCTTCATCAATTGCAACAATATACTTTTCTTCTAATTCTTTAGAAAACGTAATAATTGCCTTTTTTCTATTTACTGTTTGTGTATTTATAAACTCAAATTGTCCAGTCGAGATTACATTCATTTTTTTGCCTAATACATAATGTAATTCTTCTTTTTGTCCCTCTCCAAAATACAAACGACGAGTCCCCATTGATATGGCTGCTCTGAATGACTTTAATGTACTGTCATTCGCACCTAACACTGCAAATTGCATTTGGTTGTTATGATTAACTGCCATAGCAAAGCAGAAAGCTGAATGTGAAGCAGTGCCTGTCTCCAATTGCAACATCGCTGGTGTTTGTTCCTGGTCAAATGTATCTTGTTTAATTATTTCTTGTAACATAAATTTCCCTCCTAAAATAAAAAACGCATCTTATTCGATACGTTTCATGTCCTACTCATTCAATTTATTGGTTAAAAATCTATAAACTGTTTCCACTCTGGTAATGATTGTTCAGCCGCATGTAGCATATCACCTGCACCTTGAAACACAGAGAATTGCTCTAATACTTCCAGATATGTACCTGCACCTAATTGAGAAGCACATAAACAAATGACTGTAAGTACAATAGCAATACGAAATATACGATTGCTAAACTCCCATACAATGTATAGTGCTCCTATCCCTAACAGTACAGACATATCTCTCTTCCTTTCCTAGACAAGTTCTTTGACTTCACCGGTTGGTGTTGCGATGATAAATTTCGCGCGGCGTTTTTGTAATACAACTTCTTTCGTTGTTGTTTCCAGTTTCTCGAATGAAGTTTCAAAAAACACATTTTCAGAACCACGAACCGCATGGAGTGTATCACCTTCACCTAGCAATCCATCTGCCACACCTGTTATCAGCAATAGTCCTAATTGTCCAGAAGCAATTGGCATTTTTGCTCTCTCTGCAGCTGTTTTTTCAGCTTGAAGTGAGTAACCATTTCCTCTATTTAATCGTTTCTTTAATGTTAAGATCCCCTCTGATTTGCCTACACCTTCATAAGCATCTTTATAATCCACGCGAGATGTGAAAATCAATTTGTTTTGATGTCGCAATTCAGGTATAACCCAACTTTTACGATTTACCATTTGCGCTAATGTATTTACATGTTCTCTAACAAAATCAAGTTCTGACATGTTCTCACAAAAATTAGCGAATCGATCGTTAAAATATGTATCATTTTTCGTAGCTGCACGCTTACGGCCAATAAAGACACATTGCTTAAATTGCTCAAATTCTTCATTTTCATCACCAAAACGCATTAATCCGATTTCCTCGTAATTCTTAGCTAAAAAGTAGCTAATTTCATCTCGAGCAAAACGATCGTATGGAATGACATACACCATAATGCCACCGTCTTGTAAATAATGGTGTGCACGCTTTAAGAAGTTAAATTCCATTTTCTCTGATTTCTTTTTTTCCGTCCGAAGCTCTGTATTATACGGTGGGTTTAAAAAGATAAGTGGAAAATAGTCATGACTAATCATCATACTTTCAAAGCTAGAACGTATCACTACGTCTAATTGCTCTTTTGCTTTGTTATATCGATTTGCATCTAATTCCACACCATATGTATCAAGTTGTATACCAACTTGTTTCACCGCATCCGCAAAACTTCGTAAAATTGTACCTTCTCCACAACATGGATCAAAGCAAGCATAAGCTCGCTCTGATTCCATTTGTAATAACTGTATTAAATGATTCCCTTCTGTTAGTGGTGTTGGATAAAATCCCGCCGCTAAATCATTTCCTAAAATTGTCGATAGGTAAGTCTTTGAGGTTATCTCCAACTTTTCCCCCGATCCGCACGGTACGTGCCACTTTCACGGCATACCGCGGTCCACCTATATTGTAGTTTTCTTTTCATCTAATAATGATAAGCTCTAAGCAAACAACGCTAGTTGTTCATGTTCCATATCCACTTCATTTTGTGATTAA
>NZ_JAGXJT010000109.1:0-296 GCF_019091205.1 Bacillus sp. GbtcB14 | reverse complement strand
ATGAGTTTTATTTAGGGCATAAAACCCAACAGTAACTAACTAAAATACATATATATTTTTTCCCGATTTTTTTTTCAGGGGGGCTATTGCCCCTTCCCCTCGCTACAATGTAGGTTCGCCTCTGCATAGACCTAAGATTAACCATTGATATTGACTTAGAAAGATATAACGGTAAGTTTATGATATCTTATCTATGATCAATGTCGGTCCCTTCCAACGTATACTCCACACATCCGATACTGGTAAACTTTGCCAATGCCCTGGAAAGGATATAACACTTATCCAAGGTCTAAGTA
>NZ_JAGXJT010000108.1:0-297 GCF_019091205.1 Bacillus sp. GbtcB14 | reverse complement strand
GCAGTAAATAAGAGGAAAATCATGATAATGTTCTCTAAAAAGAACCAAATGGCTTAATTTGAAATTTTCAAATTTCGACCTTTTCTTTTATATTCCAATCATTAACAGAAGGGGGCGTTTAAGCCTGATGCAATAAGGATGAGGCTGTAATTACATGAATGAGAATATGAGTTTCAAAGAATTATTTGACTAAAAGAACCTGGTATATATTGTTAAAAGAGATACTCCGAAATTGAAAAATATAAGCATACCATCTCATTGAATGGGACCTACAGTCGCTTGCTCCTCTTCGCCAGT
>NZ_JAGXJT010000107.1:0-302 GCF_019091205.1 Bacillus sp. GbtcB14 | reverse complement strand
TTTAATAAAAACCGAAATTTTTTTTATTATTTAATTATTTTCGAAAATTATTATTCAAAATTAAATAATTCCTACATCCAACTATCCAATTTATCTTGTTGCAAGAGTATGTGTTTTAGCTTGTATGTAAGTTTTATAAAACCTATTATTGCTTGATTGCAAATAGCCATGGTTAACTTGTTGACAGATCCAATGATCTGATTTTAACCCATGGTGCAATTGTCAATAGGTCATGACAATAATTTGTAACAGGTAAATTTTACATTCTTCTTTCATCTGTGTATGACCTAGTAACATGATAG
>NZ_JAGXJT010000106.1:0-302 GCF_019091205.1 Bacillus sp. GbtcB14 | reverse complement strand
CGCTAGTACGGGACACTGATATTTCATTGTTGAAAACCTTGGAAATTATTTAGGATTGTAAGTTTTAGTATTTTCACTTGTCATTCTTACTTGCTATATGCTTATAATTTCTGAATTGTGTATGAATTTATATTGAACCATGTTATTTTCTGTTATTAAGTTGTAGTTTAATTTCGAATCTTCATTGTTGGTCTAACTTGTTTTGTTTATCTAATGAGATAAATCCCTAATGGATTTTCACCATTAGACATACATAATAGTGTTAGATCTCGAAAGATAAATATTGTATATGCAACATCTAG
>NZ_JAGXJT010000105.1:0-304 GCF_019091205.1 Bacillus sp. GbtcB14 | reverse complement strand
GTATGACCGCACCTTGAGTACTATCTAGTGTTGTACCACAGACACCTTGTACCTTCCCGTACAAGTGCTGGTAACACTATGATGTACTTCCAAACATCATACACCTTACCAATGCTCTTCGTACCGCAACCGTACAAGTGTTGGTAGTGTATGAATCACAACAAATAAGCATGTACACATATTAACACATACATACATTCAGATAATCACATCATACATTATACACAGTTCTTACCTGTTTTCCGAATTCAAGTGTGCTGGCCGACCTGAACGGAATTCTCGTGCTAGATAGATGCCCTAATCA
>NZ_JAGXJT010000104.1:0-306 GCF_019091205.1 Bacillus sp. GbtcB14 | reverse complement strand
TTCATATTTTATCGCGAAGGTGTAAGAAACAGCGCAGCGCATTTCGAAAGGAGTCGGCTTTTGGGCATAGAAAGAGGGAGTGGGATGAAATTTTCTGCGGTAGGGGGTCAAGGAATTATTGGTACATTTGGTGAAGAAATCGGGATGGATGTATACGGAAAAGTACAACGACTATTTCAAGCGTTGCAGCAACATCCATATGCAGGAATGATTGAATGCGTTCCGTCGTTTACTTCATTAGCCGTTTACTACAATTTATATGAAGTATGGCAAGGAAATGATAGAAAGATAAGACCGTATGATTAC
>NZ_JAGXJT010000103.1:0-308 GCF_019091205.1 Bacillus sp. GbtcB14 | reverse complement strand
TCGAACACGAACCTAGACCAGGATCCAAACCCACAAAATTACCGGGACCTGGACCCAGAATGAGGATACGGACCTGGGAAACAAAACTAGGACCCGACCCAGACCCGAACTTGAACCTTGGACCCAGCTCGTGACCCGACACCAGAAATCGAACCAGACTGGGACCCAAAAGTGGGATCCGAATCTGGACCCAGGGCTTGGACAAAACTCGTAGTCAGTGTCTGGATTTGACCCAGCCCTGGACCCGAACCCTGACAAGGACCTGAATCTACACCCGGACCTGAACCCAATCCCAAACCCAAAAGTGG
>NZ_JAGXJT010000102.1:0-310 GCF_019091205.1 Bacillus sp. GbtcB14 | reverse complement strand
ATCCCCTTCTGCAATAATGACGGCATGTTCAATCGTATGTTTTAGCTCCCGAACATTGCCAGGCCATTGTTATGCTTGTAGTCTTTCTTTCGCTTCCTTATCCATTTGAGGTACACCTTTTTTATAACTTTTATTATATTCGTTCAAAAAATAAGACGCTAATAATAAGACATCCTCAGTTCTTTCACGTAGCGGCGGAATATATAATGAAAAGTCATTTAATCGATAATATAAATCAGTACGAATTTTATTCCCTCTTAAACATACTTCTGGTGGCTGATTCATTGCGGTAATAACGCGAACATCTACT
>NZ_JAGXJT010000101.1:0-310 GCF_019091205.1 Bacillus sp. GbtcB14 | reverse complement strand
GAGTGATAACATGGGATTTGACATGGCTATACAGGATACTACAAAATAATAAATAGAAATCAATTATAGTTTAACACAAATCCAATTCAGAAATTATTAGCACATAGCAAGTAGGAATGACAAGAGAAAATACAATCCTAAATAATTTCTAAGGTTTTCAACAAACTGATATTAGTGTCCCGTTTAGGCGAGAGTCAAAGCTACCATCCATTGAATAGAGTTGTCAGCTCATCTAAAATGTTAAACATTCTAGCAACCTTTTATTCGATCAAGATTAGAATCCAGCGTTGTCCCCTTTAGGCGGGACTTC
>NZ_JAGXJT010000100.1:0-312 GCF_019091205.1 Bacillus sp. GbtcB14 | reverse complement strand
CTTTATGAATTTTCACTAAGCAATGGCGAAATTGTAAAGAAAAGAGATTCTAGGTTTATTTATTAATTAAGATATTTTATATGTCTAAATTAATAAATATATTAAATGACAATATTATTTAATAATTAATTTTTAGTTATTAAATAATAGGAATTGGCATTTAAGTGATTAAATTGGAAAATTGGCGTTTTTAAGAAATTGGGATGGAAAAATGACAAAATGGAAAAATTACAAAGTGGGCCCATTATCCATTCTAGGGCCAGTCACTTAGTGTGATTTTACTATTTATTTTTCTATTATTTTAATGCCAAA
>NZ_JAGXJT010000010.1:0-177218 GCF_019091205.1 Bacillus sp. GbtcB14 | reverse complement strand
TAAAGTTAGTTTGTCTAGCATCTAAAAATAAAAATTGACGTTTCACGTTGTTTGTTTCGTTCAGTTTTCAAAGAACTTGTCCGCCGCTTCAGAAGCGACTTCATCATATTAACATCTTCATTTTTCGATGTCAACTACGTTTTAAAATTTCTTTTTTGTCGTTTTCTGCGTTTCCGCATCAGCGACGTTTATTAATATACCATCATGGTTTTTAAATAACAAGTGTTTTTTTAAAAAAACACAAAAAAATATCCATCCTACTTTCTTCTATATAGAGACACCTCATCCCATCTATGGAAAACAGCTATTTAAATTGTATACCAATAGACTCTAATTAACCAAACTGTATTTCATAACCCCTTCCTAGATTTTCATTCTCTTCTATATTAAAGCCCTTGATCATCTACTTCTCTATAGACTAACAATATAAAAACAAATCAATCCAAACTAAAAAGGAAAACAGATTCACCACTACCCTCTCCAATCAGTATTTTCACTTCCTACATAAAGTGAACATGCCGATTTTTTGTTTTGTTCCTCCACACAAACTATTAGTTGAACGAATCGATTGTTTACAGGCAGCTCGGCAAATAGCGGAATAAATAACGAAATTCTCACAAAAATATTAACTTAAGATTATTGTTAGAATTTTTTTACATTTAATTAATGAAAAATATCCATTTTTTGTTATATAGTAAGAAAGGACGTACTCAACTATAAATAAACCAATGGAGGAATTACTTTATGGATAGGTTAACAAAGTTTT
This sequence comes from Bacillus sp. GbtcB14, assembly GCF_019091205.1. Classification (NCBI taxonomy): domain Bacteria; kingdom Bacillati; phylum Bacillota; class Bacilli; order Caryophanales; family Bacillaceae; genus Bacillus; species Bacillus sp. GbtcB14. Next base: position 176,452 of record NZ_JAGXJT010000010.1, on the reverse strand, counting down.
CATTAAAAAACCGCGCCGCTGTTATCATCATGGTTTTTCTCATTTCCATACTCGGCGTTTATTCCGGCTCTAAATTACCTATGGAATTTTTACCAAGCATCGATAATCCAGCAGTCACTGTCACAACCTTATCTCAAGGACTCGACGCTGAAGCGATGACGAAAGAAGTAACTGATCCCCTCGAAAAACAATTTCGCAATTTAGAACACATCGACAGCATCACCTCTTCTACGCACGAGGGATTATCACGTATCGATATCGCATATACATCCAAAGCAAACATGAAAGACGCAGCACGCGAGGTTGAAAAGGCCATTAACACAATTAAACTACCTAAAGATGCAACTAAACCCATAGTTAGCCAATTAAATACTTCTATGATTCCACTCGCTCAAATTGCCATCCAGAAGCAAAACGGATTTTCAAAAGCAGATGAAAAACAAATCGAAAAAGAAATCGTACCACAACTCGAAAGTATTGATGGTGTTGCCAACGTTATGTTTTTCGGAAAATCAGCCTCTGAATTATCTATCATACTAGACCCAAACCAATTAAAAGATAAAAACGTAACAACAGAACAAATATTAAAAGTTTTACAAGGAAAAGAAACTTCCACTCCAGCTGGAGCAATTACCGTTAATAAAGAAGAATATAACCTTCGTGTCATTGGGGATATAAAAAATGTAGATGATATTAAAAACATAACCGTTGCACCTCAAGTAAAATTACAAGATGTTGCTCAAATTGAACTTAAACAACACTACGATACAATCTCACATATAAACGGAGAAGAAGGAACCGGATTAATCATCATGAAAGAGCCAAGTAAAAATGCAGTTGCAATCGGAAAGGAAATCGATAAGAAAATCAAAGATATAGGTAAACAATATAAAGATCAGTTTTCTATTAAACTTTTAGCCTCAACTCATGAGCAAGTTGAAAATGCTGTTACTAGTATGGGAAAAGAAGTAATTCTTGGAGCAATTGCTGCAACTATAATTATCTTAATCTTTTTACGTAACTTCCGAACGACACTCATCGCCGTTGTCAGTATTCCATTATCTATTTTATTAACACTCTTTTTACTACACCAATCTAACATCACACTTAACACCTTGACGCTTGGTGGTTTAGCAGTTGCAGTTGGACGTCTCGTTGATGATAGTATCGTTGTCATTGAGAATATTTTCCGTCGTTTACAAAAAGAGGCTTTCTCTAAAGATATTATTCTCGATGCAACGAAAGAGGTCGCCGTCGCAATTACTTCTTCTACTTTAACAACAGTCGCTGTTTTCTTACCTATCGGCCTCGTATCAGGAGTAATCGGAAAATTAATGTTACCTATGGTATTAGCAGTTGTATATTCTATACTATCATCCTTAATCGTTGCACTAACAGTTGTTCCACTTATGGCTTTTTTACTACTCAAAAAAACAAAACACAAAAAGCCAAGTTCTTCACCACGATATGTCGCTACATTAAAGTGGGCTCTTTCGCATAAATTCATTATTCTACTTACCGCCTTTTTATTATTCGCAGGATCGATTGCAGCCTATGTATTACTACCGAAAGCGAACATAAAATCTGAAGACGACACAATGTTATCTATTAATATGACTTTCCCAGCTGATTACGCTCCTGAAACGCAAAAACAAAAAGCCTTCGATTTCGAAAAGAAATTACTTTCTAATTCGGATGTAACGGATGTTATTTTACGAATGGGATCTAGCGCAGAAGATGCACAATGGGGGCAAACGACAAAAAATAATCTTGCGAGTATATTTGTAGTCTTCAAGAAAGGCTCTGATATTGATCAATATATTAAAGAGTTAAAGAAAGAACATAAAGCTTTTGAGCCTGCTGAACTAGATTATATAAAAACGAGTTATTCAAGCTCTGGTGGTGGAAACAATTTGCAATTCAACGTAACAGCTACTAACGAAACGAATTTAAAAGAGGCTGCTACTATCGTCGAAACAAAACTAAAAGATATGGCTGCTCTCTCTAAAGTAAAAACAAATCTAGAAGACTCTAAGAAAGAATGGCAAATCCATGTTGATCAAACAAAGGCCGAACAACTAGGCTTAACACCAGAATTAGCAGCACAACAAGTAGCATTCCTTATGAAGAAATCACCTATTGGTGAGGTTTCAATTAATAATGAAAAAACAACTATTATAATAGAACACAAAAAAGAAAACATTACTAAACAAGAAGACATTTTAAACACAAACATACTATCACCTATCAATGGACCAATTCCTTTAAAAGACATTGCAACTATTTCAGAAAAGCAACTCCAAACAGAAGTCTTCCATAAAGACGGAAAAGAAACGATTCAAATTACTGCCGAGGCCTCAAATGAAGATTTAAGTAAAGTAAGCGCAGAAGTAAACGAAAAGATAGCTAAATTAGACTTACCTAGCGGCGCAAAAGTAACTATTGCAGGTGCAACTGAATCTATGCAAGAGAACTTCACAGATTTATTCAAAATTATGGGGATTGCAATCGGGATTGTATATTTAATTATGGTTATCACCTTCGGACAGGCGCGGGCTCCTTTTGCAATTTTGTTCTCCCTGCCATTAGCTGCTGTTGGCGGTATTTTAGGATTAATCATTTCAGGAACACCCGTTGATGTAAATTCCTTGATCGGCGCATTAATGTTAATCGGGATTGTCGTTACAAACGCTATTGTATTAATAGAAAGAGTGCAACAAAATCGAGAACACGGAATGGAAACAAGAGATGCCTTACTAGAAGCGGGATCCACTAGGTTACGTCCAATTATTATGACGGCTATAACAACAATCGTCGCTATGCTACCACTCCTATTTGGTCAATCGCAAGCAGGAAGCATGGTATCAAAAAGTCTTGCCGTCGTTGTCATCGGTGGTTTAGCAGTCTCAACCGTTCTTACGTTAGTAGTCGTTCCAGTTATGTATGAACTATTAGATAAAATCGGGAGAAAAAGACGCTCTCGTAGAAAAATAAGCACTTCCACAGAAACACCTGATATTTAAAAGAAAAAGCGTTATCTTCATTCATGAAGATAACGCTTTTTCTCTACCTACTCATATAATCCATCATTTTTTGAGCATATCGCTCTAACGGTTTACCAGAGTCTACAATAAGATATTCAGCATTCGAAGGTCTTTTACTACCATCTAACCACTTTTTAAAAGCTACTTCCGAATCCACAATACCCATTCAATATCGTATGATACTCCTCCAACAATCCTCGATTCAATCCCTTTCATTCCTAATGATTGCAACAATGCCGATTTCAAAACATCATGATCTACAATTACAGCACCTGTTAACTTCGCTATATACTTAGAAACTGTGGATTTTCCCGATCCTGGAAAACCTGACATTTGCAGAAAAAACAAATTAATTTCTCCTCTCATCCGCACCTATTCATCTATATAATCAATTACAAATTCAACAATCATTACATCCATTCCTTCTATATTAAAATACAAAAAGAACTCCCTACTTATAAGCAGAGAGTTCCTCTTTATAATTTATGCTGCTTTTACTTTCTTCGTCGTTTTACTTTTTCTTTTCGTTCCTGTAAAACGTTTGTGTAATACAGATGCTATCAAGCGTGAAATAACATTGAATAGTAATACCATAATAATTAATACAGCCGCAGATTTTGTCGCAATCAATTTTGCATCCGGAATAACTCCTTCAGAATTTAACTTCCAAATGTGAACCGCTAACGTTTCAGCTGGTCTAAATGGATTTAAAGGATGCGCAGGACTTGAGAAGTCCGCTGCTGAATTTAAAATTGGGGATGTTAAACCCGCTGTGTAAATCAGTGCGGCTGCTTCCCCAAATATACGACCCGCCGCTAAAATAATACCTGTAATAATTTGCGGTAATGACGACGGAATAATAATACGAGCGATCGTTTGCCACTTCGTTGCACCTAATCCAAGACTTGCCTCTTTTACATTATGAGGAACTTCTGAAATTGCATTTTCACAAACACGTGTTAAACCTGGTAAGTTTAAAATAGTTAGAGCAAGAGCACCACCCATTACCGTATATCCCCAGCCTGTCATTGTAACAAACACTAACAAACCAAATAAACCAACAACAATAGAGGGTAAAGACGCCATTGTCTCAATACATAAACGAACAAAATTTAAAAAACGCCCTTGTTTTGCATACTCCGCTAAATATATTCCAGCACCTAACCCAAGAGGAATAGATATAACAAGCGTTATAACAAGCATGTAGAAGGAATTGAATAACTGTGGACCAATCCCACCTCCAGCTCTTGTATTACTTGGTTCTCCAAACAAGAAATTAGGATCCCAAAATCCCCATCCCTTTTGTAGAATTTCAAACACTAAGAATACTAACAGAGCTACAACTAAAGCTGCAACCGCATAAAAGATACCTGTCCAAATTTTATTTACCGTTCTTGCATTCATTATTATCGCTCACCTCTTTGCCCAATCGCTCGAATTACTAAAATAAACAGGAATGAAATAACAAGTAAAATCATCGCTAAAGTCCATAGCGCATTGTTCCAAGCAGTTCCGTTCAATGTATTTGTCATGTCCATTGTCAAAATACCAGTTAACGTTGCTGTCGGACTATATATTCCTTCTGGTAATTTAATCGTGTTCCCGATTACCATTTGAACCGCTAACGCTTCACCGAAAGCACGCGCTAAACCTAAAACAACACCTGTTAAAATCCCTTTTTTCGCAGCAGGAACAATCACTCGGCTAACCGCTTGCCATTTCGTTGATCCTAGACCGTAAGAAGCTTCTAAATAATCAAACGGAACAGAGCGTATTGCATCAGAAGCGATACTAGCAATAGTAGGTAAAATCATAATACTTAATACAACAATACCCGCAATTAGACTAAAGCCCACTCCCCCGAACGAATCACGTAATAGCGGCACTAAAATCGTAACCCCTAATAATCCGTATACAACCGAAGGAATACCAACTAATAATTCTAAAACAGGCTTCAATACTTTATTTCCAAACTTCGGCGAAATTAAATTCATGAATATAGCAAGAGCTATAGCAATTGGCGCACTAATAATAACCGCACCTAACGAAACCACTGTTGAACCTACAATGAAAATCAAAGCACCAAAGGATCCTTGATCAGCATTTGGATTCCATTTTGTCGATGTTAACATCTCAGTAAATGAGATACCGCTTTGCGTAAAAGATTGAATACCTTTACCGCAAATAAACGCAATAATAGCTAATGTAATTAAAACAATAAAAATACCACAAAACGTAACAAGCGATCTTCCTATATATTCACTTTTTACGTAGTTAATTTGTTTTTTCCCCTTCATCACAGGTCAGACCCCACTTCATAGATTGAAATGAACAGGGCTGGCCTTGCAGCCAGCCCCATAAAATTTTATTACTTATTTAATTTAGACATTGGAATGTAGCCCATATCTTCTACTTGCTTTTCAAAGTCTTTACCTTTTACATAGTCAATGTAAGCTTTCGTTGCTTCTTTCGCTTCACCTTTTGTTACCATGTACTCGTAAGACCAGAACGGATATTTACCAGACGAAATGTTTTCAACTTTCGGTTCAGAACCATCAATTTTCACTGTTTGTAGTGCACCTTTTTTATCACCAACCATGTAAGACATTGCTAAATAACTTACTGAACCTGGAGTAGAGTTAATCGCTTGCTCTACTGCACCGTTAGAATCTTGTGTTGTACCAGTTCCATCATTAATTTTCGCGTCTTTCATAACTGTCTTTTCAAATGTAGCACGTGTACCAGATGAAGCCGGACGGTTAATTACGTTGATTTTTTCATCTTTCCCGCCTACCTCTTTCCAGTTTGTTACTTTTCCAGTGAAGATATCTTGTACTTGTTGTACTGTTAAGTTATCAACTTTTACATCTTTATTTACGACAAGTGCGAATGCAATACCCGCAACCTTGTTATCTACTAATTCTTTCGCTTTTTCAGCATCTTTTATTTTATCTCCTGATGGAACATCTGAATTACCAATTTGTACTGCACCCGATGCTACTTGGTTAATACCAGTTCCACTACCGCCACCTTGCACTTGAATAGAAACTTTCGAATTTTTTTCCATGAATTTCTTTCCAGCTTCCTCCGCAAGAGGTAGAAGAGCTGTAGAACCAGCCGCTGCAATCGTACCTGATAATTCTTGTTTTGTATTATCGCTTCCTTTAGCACTATCTTTACTAGCTGTATCTTCTGCTTTCCCACATCCGACTAACGCTCCTGCCACCACTAAAGCCGCTAAAGAAAATTTAATACCTTTTTTCATAACCATGTCTTGTACCCCCATTTGGATTATCACTTTTCGAATTCATTTTCTTTCGAACACAAATTCATTGTAGGACAACAATATTATGTGAGTGTTAAGCAAATTTTAATTTTAAGTAAATGACGATAATAATCTTTAAAAGCTAGGAATCCCAACATTTATAGTTAAAGAACCCAACAAAATCCACACTAATTAAGCAGTAATGTAAATTTATTCTTAACAATGTAAATTCAATGTAAATGTTTTTTGCTCTTTTTCCCTTTTAGTTAAAAATACATTTACAAATCCATTATATTTTTTAACTTTTACACTCTTACTTCATTTACATTCAACAGAATTTCAGTAATTTTTTTTAGTACAACTAAATAAATTGGAACAATTCTAAAAATAAATGAATATTTTTAAAGTACTAATTGACAGCATCATCCAATGTAGTCTACTATATTATTAACAAAAAGTTTACCTAAGGAAACTTTTTAAACTCAAACTAACAATATAGAGATGAGGTAACTTTTATGGTATCGGCTAATACAAAACCACTTTCCGAATTTAAAAAAGGAGAGTTTGTACAGATTGAGAAGATACAATTAGAAGGAACTATGAAACGACGTTTATTAGATTTAGGATTTATCCCTGGAGCAACGATTAAAGTATTACAACGCAGTCCACTTGGAGATCCGGTCGCTTATCAAGTAAGCAATACAACTATTGCACTACGTAAGGAAGAAAGTTCCCTTATTTTCGGGGTATTAATAGGAGATGATTTCAGATGAGCAAACATCGCATTGCTTTAGCTGGCAACCCGAATACCGGAAAAAGTACATTATTTAATACCTTAACAGGCTTAAAACAACATACTGGAAACTGGACGGGAAAAACTGTTTTAAAAGCTGAAGGGGAATATGAACATAACGGAAGTAAATATACATTAATAGATTTACCTGGAACTTACTCACTATATTCAAATTCTGCGGATGAAGAAGTAGCAAGAGATTATATTATATTTGAAAAACCAGAAGTAACTGTAGTTGTTATAGATGCAACTGCAATGGAAAGAAATTTAAATTTAGCACTCCAAGTGATGGAAATGACGAACAACGTAGTCATTTGTATTAATTTAATTGATGAAGCGGAGAAAAAAGGCATCGTTATTGATGAAAAGAAATTAGCAAAATCGCTCGGTGTACCTGTAGTTAAGATTTCCGCTCGTAACCGAGTAGGTATTGGGCATTTACTAAGTGTTATCGCTAAAGTAGCAAATAAAAAATTAATTCCAACACCAATTAAAATTTCTTACAGTGAAAAAATCGAAAATATGATTCAAGAATTAGAACCACAAATTTATAAAGTGTTCGGTGATACGTATCCAGCACGTTGGATTGCGTTACGTATATTAGATGGAGATAAAAATTTCTTAACTACCCTTCAAAAACACCATAATGAACCGCTTGTAAGGGAGGTCGTAATGAATGGAATCTCACTCAGCCAGTAAGGCTCTTCCATTAGACTATATTATTCAACATGCACAATCACTCTCAAAAGAAGATATACGAGATGATATTGTCGGAGATATTTATCGTACATCTGCAAGCATATGTAAAGAGTCTGTTCAATATACAAATACTGATAAATTGTATCGTTCTGAAAAACTAGATAAAATTTTTACATCTCCCATCTGGGGATTCCCAATTATGCTCGGTATTTTATCTATTATTTTTTATCTTACAATTGCTGGTGCTAACGTACCGTCTGATATGATTGCTGAATTCTTCGGATGGACCGAAGGATATTTAACATCTTGGTTCCAAGCAGCGCATGCACCTGAATGGTTACATGGCATTTTAATACTTGGTTTATTCCGTGGTATCGGTGCTGTTATTAGCGTGATGTTACCACCTATGGCAATCTTTTTCCCTATGTTCGCACTATTAGAAAACTACGGATACTTACCACGTGTTGCATTTAATATGGACCGCTTATTCAAACGCTCCGGTGCACATGGCAAACAATCTTTAACAATGGCAATGGGCTTTGGTTGTAATGCAGCCGCTATTATGTCAACACGTATTATTGAATCACCACGTGAACGTATGCTTGCAATCTTAACAAACAACTTCGTTCCTTGTAACGGTCGCTGGCCTATGTTAATTTTAATGGCTTCATTATTTATGGCTGCTGGTTATACAGGTAGTATGCAAACATTAGTTACTGCTGGCGTTGTAGTTGGGATGGTTGTAATTGGTATTATTATGACATTAACTGTTTCTTGGGTACTATCAAAAACAGCTTTAAAAGGTGTGCCAACTCACTACACCCTTGAGTTACCACCGTACCGTAAGCCCAAAGTTTGGAATACAATTGTACGTGCAACACTCGATAAATCTATTTATGTTTTAAAACGAGCTGTCGTTGTAGCTGCCCCTGCGGCTGCATTAACTTGGTTACTTGCTAACATTTTCATCGGTGACACAAGCTTACTTATGTATTTTGTAAACTTCCTAGATCCATTTGCTAAAATGTTAGGACTTGACGGTTTTATTCTAGCTGCGTTCATTCTTGGACTACCAGCTAATGAAATTGTTATCCCGATTTTATTAATGTCTTATTTATCAACTGGAGCTTTAACTGAAATAGATGATTTTAATCAAATTAAAAATTTATTCTTAGAAAATGGTTGGACTTGGTTAACAGCGTTAAACACAATGTTGTTCTCACTTCTTCATTTCCCATGCGGAACAACACTGGTTAACATATATAAAGAAACAAAAAGTACAAAATGGACATTCTTATCGTTTGCAATCCCTACCGTTATCGCCATTGTTGTGACATTCCTCTCTACACAATTGGTACATTGGTTAGGGCTTGTATAAAAGCAAAGCATACATAGAAGGTATCCCCCTTCACATTTGCTTTGCGCGAAAGAAACCTGAAAATCATTCAGGTTTCTTTTTTTCTTTCCACGGCTGTGCTCCGTACGTTGAAAATTTTTTATGAAGGAAATATATAGCTCCCGGAAGAACCGCCATTAATATTGTGCAACTAATTCCTAGACCAGTAAACAACTTACATCACCTTATTTCACTCTTTTCGGTAAGGCTGAACCTGAATGCTCAATTGTCGGATGAACATGAACAGTAATCTCAGCATTACTAAAGTAATTTTCACCTTGATCCCAATTCTTATCTATCTTCTTCCATTCTTTATAATTATGCCGCTTATACACTTCCCCTAACTCTAATACATCTACCTTATATTTTTTTTGAACAAGCTTAATCGATTTTTGAATGCGCTTCTCCATTTCTTCCGCGATGTTTTTCTTCAATCGATCTTCATTCATAATTTGTTTATGATCACTAAAGTGTAACTCAGCTAAAGTGCCTTCCAAAGATAAATGAATATCAAACTTCGGTTTTGTGGCATTTTCTGTAGATACTTTAATCTTTCGACGCATTTTATGAATTTCATATGTAATAAGCTGGTCTTTTTTTCGAATGGTAAAGAATCCTCCAATTTTCTTACCTATTATATAATTTATTCCAAATGTTTCTTCTCCATTCAAACTACCTACACACTTATTATCCTCCCCCCGAAACAACGCTGCCCCGTTCATTTGTACCCCTTGCTTTGTTAATTCAAGAATAGGTAATACGAAACTTCGATTAGTAATCATTTTTTGTTGTACCTCACCAATTCTTGCAGCCTCAATCATTTGGGCATTTTTCGGAGGATGTTCGGCTAACATATCAATATACTGCGCCGGTAAATTTTCAGGTTTCGCACTCTGCTTCAAAATAGCTTCTGCATTTTTCTTAGAAACGAACAAACGAATATTTCTTCTCATCTCATGATCGCGAATATATACATCTAACGTATTTTGTAAAACATATGGATTGGTCAGTAAATCTTTGGAAAAAATTATCACTTGTATATGCGGAAAGAATAATGAACGACTAATTTTTTTGGCGATAATTCGTATTTGCTCAAAGACACTATCTGCCTTCGCACTCACATTAATATAATTTTCGCTATCCCCACCACCTTGTCCACCTTGCTGCGCTAACTTACTGGGAAGTACCATCTGATACGTCCCTTTCATAATTGGATTCGCTTTCTTTTTTTTCACAATATCATAGGCTGCACCTACTACAAATCCTCTTTCTTCTATTTCTTCTAACTCAGAGCACCCACTTATAGATCCAACTAAAACCATAAGCATTATCATTTTAAGAAGGTGTTTCATTTCTACCATTCCTTCTTTTTATTTTATATACAATAAAAACTAACAAAGGCGCTAACACGACAAACCCCATATCTATCCAAGCTAAATACGTTCCGTAATTTGACAAGTCATTCAAACTACTAGGTATCATATTCACCATAAAAATAATCGGGGCACTTACAAAAATGAAAATATGTTTCTTCACTTTCGGAAACATAGCACAAAATAATAAAGATGCGACGTCATAATACATGGCTGTCGTGTTATAAATAGTAATAATCCAAGTTGTAAAAAAAATCGCATCAAATCTTTCTAAAAATCCTCCACCAATTTCAATTTCTTTCCCTAATTCAATTGTTGGGTACGTCAATCCACGAGTTGTCATATACGTAAACACACTAATACAAGTTACATAAATTAAAATGTACGACAGCACATTTACCATTACCGCTTTCGCAACTGCCATTGGCGCTTTTTTTGCCGTCTTATCGTTTAACAACACAGCATAAAACAGAGCTACTTCAAATCCAATAAACGTAAAAATAGAATTCTTAACTCCAACAGCATATTGACTCACTTTCGTTTGAAAAGCTGGTAGCAAATTATTTATTTCCATTAAATTTATATTCAATAAAGAAAGAAGCACGATCGCAATTAAAACAATAGGTAAAAATAGAACATTTAACCTTAATAAGGCCGCTCTTGATCCCGCTATTCCATAAATAACAACTAATAAGAAGAAGAAAGACAGTAGTTGTATCGGTGTATCACTAAATAAATACGTTTGGGAAATGACTGAAATCAGCCGCGATTCATATGCTGTCAACGCAGCAAACGTTAATACTAAAATGCTACTAATCGTGTATGCAACAGGCTTTGTCAAATGCGCACTTGTATATTGAACAAAGTTTTGTTTCGGGAATAAAATAGCTACCCTCGTTACAAACCAACCTAAAACTGCACACACCAATCCACCCAAAAGCAAAATAATCCAACCGTCCGAAAATAAAGTTTGGTTAGCGATACCTCTTGGCATAGACAACGCCCCTATACCAATAATTGTTGAAGATACCGCAAACCCAATTTCCCGAGATCCAATCTCTTCATCTCCATACTCAAATGGTTTCAATTATTCTCGCTCCTTTGGACGTATTGTAGAATCCTTCGTTTGTAAATACTCCGGTCTCTCTTTCAACATTGATTTTGGCAAACGAATAAGCTCTTCTTTCCAATCTTTATAAAAAGCTGGAGCTATAGGTGTTGTATAAGGAATACCAACACTCTTCAAATTTGTAATATGAACCGCAAGTGCAATGAGAGCTAAAATAATTCCGTACAATCCAAAAGCAGTCGCTGCTAACACAAATACGAAAAGTAAAATACGAAACGTAATCGTAATGCTATATACAGGGAGAGAAAAGGTAGCAATAGCTGTAACCGCAATAATGATAACTAAAAACGGATTTACAATTCCTGCGTTCACCGCTGCTTCTCCAATGACAAGACCACCTACAATCCCAATGGTTTGCCCCATCGGTTTTGGCAACCTAATTCCCGCTTCTCGTATTAACTCCATCGTTAATGCCATCATTAACGTTTCTATATAAGCAGGAAACGGAACACCCTCCCTCGCCCCAGCGATTGAATACGCCAGTTTAGAAGGAATAAGTCCTTGGTGATATGAGACGAGTGCTACATACATGGCTGGCATTAAAACTGCGACTATACCAGAACCCATCCGCAAAATTCTTAATAAAGTCCCAATTATCCAACGCTCATAGTGATCTTCCACAGACTGAAAAATATCAACAAATACTAGCGGAGCTATAAGAGCAAACGGTGATCCATCCACTAAAATAGCTGCCTTCCCTTTCGCTAATGAGGCCACAATATTATCAGGCCTTTCCGTATTCAAAAACTGCGGAAACGGTGACAAATTATTATCTTGAATTAATTGCTCAATCGTACCCGTCTCAAAAATAACATCTGTCACTATGGATTGAAGACGCCGATCTAGTTCTTTTACAATGTAAGGATTAATAATGTCTTCTATATATACTAAAGTCACCTCTTTTTGGGACCTCTTTCCCATAATATAAGATTCAAATCTCAGCTTTGGGTCACGTAAACTACGACGAATTAACATTTTATTCACGTTAATATCTTCATTTAATCCGACCCTCGGTCCACGTATTAAATCTTCTGTTACTGGCGGTTCTAAACTTCTTTTTTCCCAAGCTCTACTATTAATTACGATAGCGGTTTGAATATTATCAATTAATATAACTGTATCTCCCGCTAAAATCGCATTTATAATATCAGGAAACGTTGTCTTCTTACCGACTTCCGCAATAGAAATAAAACGATCCAATAACGTTTGAACAACAGCGTCTTCCTTTTGTACTTCTTCATATTGAAGTGTGCGAACTACATATTTATAAACATTATCCTTATCTGTTAACCCACATAAAAAAATAACAGCACAGCGTGTAAAACTACCAGCAAGGGCAACTTCCCTAATTGTTAAATCATTAGGAGAACCTAACTCATCCCTAATTTCTTTCATAATTTCAAATAAGTTACCTTTTAACTCTAACAATTCCCCCACCTAACTTCCTTTTCAACAAGTTTTTAGTTAGATTCCGCTAATAGAAGAAAATATATACAAAAAAGAGCTATCTCTTTTCAAAGATAGCTCTAGCACACGGATTACTTTTCTACTATTATGTTGTCTGTCTTGATAAACACATTTTTCGTCAACCCGCTAACGATAAACATTACAATCATATTCATTAACAATGCAACTATACCTACATTTAAATCTTTTATATATTGAGGGAAACCCGGAAACATCGTAGCTATAGTTGAACCAGATAAAGTAATATATGCGACCACTAACAATCCAATCCCCATTCCTGCAATTGCACCTTGTTTCGTAATAATTTGACGAGGAAACAAACTACATACAAGCGCAGGAAAAAGCTGTGTCACTATACTATAGCCCATTAAAAGAAGCGCTCCTATTGTTTCGCCTCCTTTAAAAGTGAACAAAACAGCTACAAGCGTTACTACAGGAACAAATAATTTCGCCGCTTTTGCAACTTGTCTATCTGAAGCAGATGGGACCATCGTTCGGTAAATATTTTTCGCTAATAATGTAGAAGCGGCCATGACAAGCATAGAACCAGGAACTAATGCTGTTAAAACTCCAGCACTACCAATAATCCCAATAAACCAAGGATCAAAAGTTTGAAGAGCCAGACGGAATAACGAAAGGTCTACATCCCCTCCCTTTAATCCAGGAACTTGCAAGATAGCTGCAAATCCTGCAAAGAATACGAAAAGTAAAACTAAAGAATACAGTGGCATAATTGCTGCATTTTTACGAAATACTTTCTCATTTTTTGCAGAGAAAGCAGAAGCGAATGTATGGGGCCACATATAGAAACCGAGAGCTGTTAATACAATAGTAGAAACAAACCAAGAAATACTCATTCCTTCATCAGGTAAAGATAAAAACCCTGGTTTTGCTGCTTCTACCACTTCGAACATCGGCTGAAATCCTCCGTAATAATGGTACGGTAAATATATACCTAAAAACATAACGATAAACAGGATCATAATATCCTTCAAAGCGGCCGTCCAAGCAGAGCCATGTATACCTGAAACCATTACATATATCGTTATAACAATTGCACCAATCCACACTGCAATAACTGGTGATACCCTTCCATAAGACGCTTCCGAAACGATAATTCCTAATCCTTTTAACTGTAAAACAAGGTAGGGAATAATCGAAATAACCCCAATGATAGAAACGATAATGCCAAGTGTCTGACTCCTATATTTCTTCACAAAAAAATCTGGTTGCGAAACAAGATTATGCTCTTTCGCATACTTCCAAACTGGCGGCAATAAAAAGTAAGATAAAATATAAGCTAATGCACCATAACCTAAAATATAGAAAGTAGGTGCTCCTTTACTATACGCCCATCCACTTCCACCTAAAAATGTGAACGTCGTATAAATTTCACCTGCCATCAGAAGAAAAACAAAAATAGTGCCAAATCCTCTTCCACCAACTGACCATTGCTCTAAATTCATATCTTTTCCATGCTGTGCCCGAATCCCTAAAAATAGTGCGAGAAACAAAAATAATATAATGATAAGTAATGCGGTCATTTCACATCCCCCTTATTAGCAGGATCAAATACGTACACAAGCCCCATACAAAGAGACGTAATGAGCACCGATAATAATACCCAAAATAATAAAAATGGCATCCCTAATACGTAAGGAGTAACTGAATTAGCAAATATGGGTCCAACAACTAAACAAAAAACTGGAATAAGCGCTAATACGTGTATTTTCTTCATCTCATTCTCCTTTACTTATAAAATTCATAATGGATGATACAAAGACTTCCACTCCAATCGGTAATGCATCTTCATCAATCGTAAAACGAGGATGGTGGTGAGGATATATAATTCCTTTCTCTTTATTTCCCGCTCCGATAAAAAAGAATGTCCCTGGCGCCTTTTGTAAAAACGCTGAAAAATCTTCCCCAGCCATCGTTGGCTGTAAACGAGTAACTTGTTCCCTTCCATAAAGCTGTAATGCTGTTTGCTCAATAATCTCTGTAACTTCATAATCATTTACTACTGGTCGATATCCATATTCATAAGAAAATGTATATTTCGCTCCGTAAGATTCCGTCACATGCTTCACAATCCGTTCAATCCTTTTCTCTGTTTCTTCTCGCAACTCATGCCTTAAACTCCGTACTGTCCCTTCAATTTCCGCTTGTTCTGGAATCACATTATGGGTTGTCCCAGCGTGAAATTGCGTAACAGATACTACAAGGGAATCTAGCGGATCTGTGAGGCGAGATACAATTTGCTGAAGTTGCGCAACAACTTGTGTACCGATTGCAATACTATCAACCGTTTCATGAGGGATTCCAGCATGCCCACCTTTTCCTTCTATCGTAATTTTAAAAACATCTGGGGCAGCCATTGCAGGACCATAAATTACACCTATTTGACCAACCTCTAACGATGCCCAAAGGTGAGCACCAATAATATAATCCACACCTTCCATTACACCCGCTGCAACCATTTCCTCTGCACCGCCAGGAAAGTTTTCTTCTGCATGTTGGAAGAGAAAACGAACCTCCCCTTTAACCTTCTCTCTTTCCTCTACTAACTTATGTACAACTCCCAGTAATATCGCTATATGTCCATCATGGCCACATGCATGCATCACACCTGGATATGTAGAAATAAAATCAAACTCATTTTCTTCATGAATAGGAAGAGCGTCCATGTCAGCACGAACCGCAATAGTTTTACCAGGTTGTTTACCAATTAACCTTGCCATTACACTATATTTAGTAGGTCTTGACACTTCTAAATATGGGATTTTCCGAAGTATATCGAATACAAACTGTGACGTTTTTTCTTCTTGAAAAGATAACTCTGGATACTTATGAAAATGCCTTCTCCACTCAATTAATTGATTTTTCGATAAAACTAGTTCCTTTGCAACATCCATTTCTCTTCGCCCCTTCTTCACCAAGTTAAATGTTATTATAACGTGAATTGTTAATTTTTAAAAGAATCTTCTGAATTTTCTGTTACTAAAACTTAAAAATAAAAAGCCATCAAAAAGATGACTTTTTCATTATTATAAAATAGTGATTGCTTGTTTCCCCATTTGCTCCCAAGCACTTTCAAACTCTGCTCGCGGAACAGCCAAACGCGGATTATTTTTCAGAGGATCATTTACATACACAAAGTTTTGATCATATCCAATTACTACTACACTATGCTCAAAATATGTAATTTTCACTTCGCCAGAGCTTGTATTCCATGTTTCAAAACTACTCTCAGCTAGTGGCTTAAACGTTGTATTAATAATGACCCATACTGGCGACCCAGAACTAACTACTTTATACATATCTTGCACGTCTCTACCTGTTA
Source organism: Bacillus sp. GbtcB14 (assembly GCF_019091205.1). Classification (NCBI taxonomy): domain Bacteria; kingdom Bacillati; phylum Bacillota; class Bacilli; order Caryophanales; family Bacillaceae; genus Bacillus; species Bacillus sp. GbtcB14. The sequence continues at coordinate 159,943 of NZ_JAGXJT010000010.1, read as the reverse complement.
AATTAGCTACTTTTCCAGGAATATATTTTTCTGCTAAATTAAAAATGGGTTGATTATATACACCATATCCTGGCTCTGCCTTCGTATAAATATTTCCAACGAACCCCTCATAAGGATTTCCACGTAAACCATTTTGTTCAAATGGAACACGATGAATCTCGCTAGCAAGTTGCATCTTATCTACTTGTATACCTTTGTATTGCAGCAACATAGCCAAACTTGTAACTTCACATCCACGAGGTAATTCTGGTAACTGTTTTATAAACGGAACATTTTCAATCATAGTCGCTTCTTTCATTTCAGATAGAAACTCTAAACGGAACACTTGCGCCTTTTGTATAATTTTATCTTTTCCTATAAAAAACGCGGCAGCAAATATAACTCCAAAAACAAAAAGATATTTTAACTTTTTCATTTTAAACAAAACTCCATTAATTATTATTTTACAGACATACCTCCTATCATTGTACCTTTCTTCTTACTAGTTTGCTAGAAAGATTCTGTGAATTATTGTTCACACTTCCATCGTTATAAAATTCTAATTATTTTTAATAAAAAGAAAAAACAATATACTTTTCTTAATATTTTTGCTAAAATCGAAATAATTAACATAGTGAAGATATCACCTTGTTAATAAAAACATTCTTAGAGTATTTAGTCATAGTTCGCATTTTTACATACTCCATTCATTTCATAATAAATAAGCCGAGTATGTGTCACATCCCCCACTAATGATTAAAAACTCGGAATGAAAATTAATTCATACATACAAGAAAACAACGAGGTGAGGGGCATATGAATCAACAAGTAGAACAAACAGATTTAAAACGAACAATGAAAAGTAGACACCTATTTATGATTGCACTTGGTGGTGTTATTGGAACTGGCCTATTTATGGGATCTGGTCAAATCGTCCATAACGCCGGTCCTGGTGGTGCTATTCTTGCATTCTTAGTCGGTGGATTTGTTATGTATTTAACGATGTTATGTCTTGGTGAATTATCAGTTGCTATGCCAGAAGCAGGTTCATTCCAAAGCTATGCAAGCAAATTTATTTCACCTGGTTTTGGATTTGTTGTCGGTTGGATGTATTGGTTAAATTGGGCTGTTACAGTTGGGGTAGAGTTAACAACTGTAAGTATTTTAATGAAACGTTGGTTTCCAGACGTTTCTTCGTGGATTTGGTGTGTTACATTTGCAGCAGCACTCTTTCTTGTAAACGCATTATCAGCAAAGGCATATGCCGAAGCAGAATTTTGGTTCGCAAGTGTAAAAGTCGCAACCATTGTTATTTTCATCGTACTCGGTGGTGCAGTTATGTTCGGTCTACTAGACTTTAATGGAAAACCAGCGCCAATGCTTCACAATTTCACTGAAAATGGCGGATTATTTCCAAACGGTGCATTAGCTGTTCTTCTTACGATGATTACAGTAAATTACTCCTTCCAAGGAACAGAATTAATCGGAATTGCTTCAGGAGAAAGTGAAAACCCTGAAAAAACAATTCCAAAAGCGATTAAAAATACCATTTGGCGAACTCTCTTCTTCTTCGTCCTAGCAATATCAGTTGTTGTAGGTTTACTCCCATGGCAAGAGGCAAATCTAGTCGAAAGTCCATTTGTACTTGTATTTGATGTGGCTGGTGTTCCATATGCAGCTGACATTATGAACTTTGTTATTATTACAGCAGTATTATCCGTAGCCAACTCTGGTCTATACGCAAATTCTCGTATGCTTTGGGCGATGGCAAAACAAGGAATGGCAAGTCCAGCTTTTACGAAGTTAACGAAAAAAGGAGTGCCACTAAACGCATTAATTTTCAGTCTAATTTTTGCAAGTTTGTCTCTATTAACAAGTATATTTGCAGCAGATACTGTCTTTTTAGTTTTAACATCTATTGCAGCTATGGCCGCTGTCGTAGTTTGGATGTCAATCGCAGCTTCACAGTTTTTCTTCCGTAGAAACTTCTTAAAAAACGGCGGAGACATTAATGATTTAAAATATCGCACACCGCTTTATCCAATCGTTCCAATCGTAGCATTCTCACTCAATTTCATTACATTTGTTAGTTTAGCTTTCATTCCAGATCAGAGAATTGCCCTTTATTGTGGTATTCCATTTATGATTATTTGTTACATTTTATACCAATTAAAATATAAAAAAGTTGTCACATTTGAACAACAAATAAATCTAAAAAAAGAAGTAAACTAAATATACGAAATATTCAACTATCTTTCTTATGATAAGATAGTTTTTTTCTATTTCTTGGGTATCTTGGTATAACTTTATTTATCTTAAAATTTCCACAATCACGTTTTTCACTGGAAAATGGTTTACAATGTTATCAAGTTACAAATGATATTCACCTTAAAAAGTGTGCATTTGTGTCTATTTTTTAACAATATCACAAAAACTATTGCCATCTATAAATTAATAGGTTTATATTGTTTTATTGGCATAGTTTCAATCCAAGGAGAAAGGAGATTTTCAATCGTGCAACTAAAGAAAACGTTTTGGAAGCTGGCTTCGCTTCTTCCGTTATCATTACTTCTGTTCCTCGGTGGCTGTGATAAGAAACTCGCAGTATTAAATCCGCAAGGACCTGTTGCAAAAGCACAGTATGATTTAATTGTTTGGTCATTCTTGCTTATGTCATTAATTATCGCAATTGTATTCATCTTGTTTACAGTCATCTTGATTCGTTATCGTGAAAAACCAGAGAATATGGACTATGAGCCACCTGATCAACACGGTAACACATTATTAGAAATTATTTGGACACTTGTTCCTGTTATTATCGTTATCGCATTATCGATTCCAACAGTAAAAGCAACTTATGCTTCGGAAGAGGTTCCGGAAGAGTCCAAACATATTAAACCAGTTGAGATTTATGTTACATCTGCAAACTGGAAATGGTTATTCAGTTATCCAGAGGAAAAAATTGAAACCGTTAACTATTTAAATATCCCAGCTGGTGTACCAATTCAATTCAAACTGACTTCTGTTGGTCCAATGAATGCTTTCTGGGTACCAGAACTTGGTGGTATGAAGTACACAATGGACGGCATGATTATGGATCTTTATTTACAAGCTGATAAGCCAGGTTCTTATCTAGGCCGTAGTGCGAACTTCTCTGGTGAAGGATTCACTCACATGGAGTTCGAAGTTGAAGCAAAAACTAAAGAGAAGTATGACAAATGGGTAAAAGAAGTACAACAAACTGCTCCTAAACTAACAGAAGATAAGTACAACGAAATTGTTAAACCTGGTGTAGTTGGTCGTATGACATTCTCTAGTCATCACTTAAGTTATGTAGATCCAAAATCACTTGAATATTGTGATTACAACTACTACAAAAACAAAAAATAATAGCTATTATTCCAACAGATTGGAGTGAACACAGTGAAGCTTGATGAATTCTTTGTCACAGGTGACCCGATTATTTACGGTGCAGACGCTTCTATCGTTCTTGTGACATTAGCAATCATTTTCGTACTAACAAAGTATAAAAAATGGAAATGGCTTTGGGACGAATGGTTAACAACTGTTGACCATAAAAAGATTGGGGCCATGTATATTATTTCTGCGGTTATCATGTTATTCCGTGGTGGTATGGACGGTTTAATGATCCGTGCACAGTTAACATTCCCAGAAACAACTTATTTAAATGCTGAACACTATAACGGAATCTTTACAACACACGGTACAGTTATGATTCTTTTCATGGCGATGCCATTCGTTATGGGATTAATGAACCTTGTAGTACCATTACAAATTGGTGCTCGTGACGTTGCATATCCGTTCTTAAATGCTTTAAGTTTCTGGTTATTCTTTGTCGGAGCAATGTTATTCAACATCGCTTTCGTAATCGGTGGTTCTCCAGACGCTGGGTGGACTTCTTACTTCCCAATGGCAGGTACAGAGTTTACTTCTGGTGTAGGAAATAACTACTACGCAATTGCATTACAGATTTCAGGTCTAGGTACGCTAATGACCGGTATTAACTTCCTTGTTACTATCTTAAAAATGCGTACACCTGGTATGACTTTAATGAGAATGCCAATGTTTACTTGGTCAATCTTAATTACAACAGTCATCATTATTTTCGCTTTCCCAGTATTAACAGTTGCTCTTGCATTAATGACATTTGACCGTCTATTCGATGCTCACTTCTTTACGATGGCGAGCGGCGGTATGCCAATGTTATGGGCCAACCTATTCTGGGTATGGGGTCACCCTGAAGTATATATCGTTATTTTACCGGCATTCGGTATTTTCTCTGAAATCATTAGTACATTCTCACGTAAGCGTCTATTCGGTTACAGTGCGATGGTATACTCAATGGTTGCAATTTCTTTACTGAGTTTCGTCGTATGGCTTCACCACTTCTTCACGATGGGTGCAGGTCCAGCGGTTAACTCATTCTTCTCGATTTCGACAATGGCGATTTCGATTCCAACCGGGGTTAAGATCTTTAACTGGTTGTTTACACTGTATAAAGGACGTATTCGTTTTACAGTTCCAATGCTTTGGTCATTGGCATTTATTCCAAACTTCGTAGTCGGTGGGGTTACAGGGGTTATGCTTGGAATGGCAGCAGCTGATTATCAGTACCATAACAGCTACTTCCTAATCGCTCACTTCCACTACGTATTAATCGCAGGTACAGTGTTCGCTATGCTTGCTGGATTCACATTCTGGTATCCAAAAATGACTGGTCATATGTTAAATGAACGCCTAGGTAAATGGACATTCTGGATCTTTATGAGCGGATTCAACATCTGTTTCTTCCCAATGTACTTCTTAGGTTTAGACGGTATGACTCGTCGTATGTACACTTATTCTGAAAGTCTTGGATGGGGATGGCTAAACCAAATCGCATCTGTTGGTGCTGTAATGATGGGTATCGGCTTCCTAATTCTTTGCTACAACGTAATTTGGAGTGCACGTCACGGTGAACGTGACACAACTGGAGATCCATGGGATGGTCGTACACTTGAATGGGCAACTCAATCTCCTGTACAACATTACAACTTCGCGAAACTTCCTGAAATTAAAGAAGCTGATGCTTTCTGGTTCATGAAACAACGTGGAGAAACAATTACACCAGCAGCAGAAGATTTAAAACCAATTCACATGCCAAGTAACTCTGGCGTGCCTATTATTGCGTCTTTATTCTTCGGTCTTGCAGGTTTCGCATTAGTATTTAGCTGGTTCTGGCTTGCAGCAATCGGCGGCGTTGGTATTTTAGCTTGCTTAATCTATCGTTCATTCGATTATGATGATGGCTACTACGTAAGCGTTGATGAAATTAAAGAAACAGAACATATAGCATGAGAGGTGAAATGATATGGCGGCTTTAGATAAAAGCTTACCTTTGGAATATCAATCCGAGCAAAGCAGATTGAATATCCTAGGATTCTGGATTTTTCTTGGGGCTGAAATTATGCTGTTCGCAACACTTTTCGCCTCTTATCTAGTACTTGCTGGTCGTACGGCAGATGGCCCAACTCCAGCGCAACTGTTTGAACTTAAAACGCTTTTAATTCAAACATTACTACTTTTAACAAGTAGTTTCACATGTGGTATCGTGATTCACGAAATGCGTAAGAACAACCAAAAAGCAATGCTTGGATGGTTCATCCTTACATTACTTTTAGGTGCAGGTTTCCTATTCTTTGAAATTGAAGAATTCATTATGTACATTGGTGAAGGCGCAACGCTTCAAACAAGTGCTTTCTTATCTGCATTCTTCGTTCTTCTTGGAACGCATGGTGCCCACGTAACAGGTGGTATCATTTGGGCAACTTGTGTTATTATCCAAATTTTAAAACGAGGTTTAACACCAGTCACAGCTCGTAAAGTATTTATTATCAGCTTATACTGGCATTTCCTTGATCTTGTTTGGGTCTTTATTTACACACTAGTTTACTTGAACGGGATGGTGGCGTAAATGAGTCAAAATAACAATCAAGCAAACGGGCATGCGCATAGCGGATTCCCATGGTCACACGTTTTCGGATTTATTTTATCGCTTGCACTAACGTTCCTAGCTTTATACGTGGCACTTTATACAAACTTGCCACTTTCAACGATATTAACGTCCATTATCGCAATGGCTGTTGCGCAAGCGTTATTACAATTAATTATGTTCATGCATTTAAAAGAAGGAGAAGGAAGAGTTCAAGTCCTTACAATGATATACAGTTTCTTCGTTGCAACTGCAACAGTTGGTTTAACTGTATGGATCTTCTTCTCAATGTAATGTACATGAAAAAGACTGCTGAGATTCCTCAGCAGTCTTTTTTTATCCCGCATTAACGAGCAGTAAGATCCCACTAATTAAAGTTTCACTTTATCCCCTCCCCTATTACATCCACATTACGGAATTAACAACAGAATCATGAAAAATATACTTATTATGACAAATGTTAAGAAAACTCTTTCTTTATGAAATCGAATTCATATGCGTTGCTTTTCTACCTATTATATGGCTAAATAAGTACTATATTTATTTGAAGGGAGAGAACGCAATGGAACATCATACTTCTGTTCTATCACTTATGGTTGTCGTTGCAATCGCGTTTTTCGTTCCCCTTTTGTTACAACGCTTTAAATTAAAAGCACTTCCTGTCGTTGTTGCAGAAATCATCGCAGGAATCTTTGTAGGTAAAAGTGGGTTTAATATTATTGAGCCAGATATGTGGCTTCAAGTCTTATCGACACTAGGATTTATCTTCTTAATGTTCTTAAGCGGTTTAGAAATTGATTTTTCTATCTTTAAACAAAAAGGGAAAAAGAATACGACAAACGAACCAAACACATTCCAAGCAGCAAGCATTATCTTCTTATTTATTTTCATCTTATCTTATGCCCTATCATTACTGTTCGTATGGCTAGGATTCGTGGATAATGCAATGTTTATGACTTTAATTATTTCAACTATTTCTTTAGGTGTTGTTGTACCAACATTAAAAGAGAATAACTTAGGAAAAACGGCAATCGGACAAATCATTTTATTAGTCGCTGTTATTGCAGATTTAGTTACAATGATTTTACTCGCTGTATTCGTCGGATTAAATTCCGAAAGCGGCCAAAGCATGTGGCTCCTTCTTCTTCTATTCGGCGCTGGTATTGTTATTTACTTCGTTGCAAAACGCTTTAAAAACATTCCATACTTAGATAGCTTAAAAGCTGGTAGTGTACAAATTGATACACGAGCTGTTTTTGCACTCATCTTAATATTAGTTGGGTTATCTGAATCTGTTGGAGCTGAAAATATTTTAGGTGCCTTCTTAGCAGGGGTACTCGTATCGTTATTATCACCAAATGAAGATATGGTGGAAAAGTTGGATTCCATTGGATATGGTTTCTTCATTCCTATTTTCTTCGTGATGGTTGGTGTAAACTTAGAGGTTTGGTCTATTTTCAAAGAACCTTCTAGTATGCTAATGATCCCAATTTTAATTGTAGGACTCTTTATCTCAAAACTGTTACCATCACTCGTCTTACGAAAATGGTATCCACGTAATATCGTACTAGGAAGTGCCATCTTATTAACATCGACACTTTCTTTAGTTATTGCAGCTGCACAAATTGGTGAAAAACTAGGAATCATCAGTCCAAGTTTATCTGCTTCCCTTATTTTAAGCGCAGTTATTACTTGTATTTTTGCACCTATATTATTTAAAAAAATGTTCCCAAAAGTAGAGACACCAAAACCAAAAGTTTCTATTATTGGGGCAAGCAGAATTACCCTTCCGTTATCACTTGATTTAAAACGAGAAGATTATGACGTAACACTATATATGATGCGTCAAAATAAAATAAATGATGAGGAAGCGAAATCACATGACTTTCCTATCGTGAAATTAGATGACATCACAATCGCTTCATTAACTGAACAAACAGCATTTCATGCAGACCGCGTTGTTGTTGCAACAAGCGATGATGAACAAAACTTATTATTAGCAGAACATGCAAAAGAACTAGGTGTTGAACATGTTATTGCAAGTGTAGAAGATCCACTTCTACAAGAAAAAGCAACGCAAGAACATATCGCCGTATTCTCAACAATTAACTCTACACGTATTCTGTTACGTGCACTAATTGATAAACCGAGTCTCGTTCGCTTAATTACAACAGCAAATGAAACCGTTCGTGAAGTTGAACTACGCAGCAATACATATAACGGTGTTGCACTACGTCGCCTTCCGTTTTTAGGCGATGTACTCGTCATTCAAATTTACCGCGGTAATAAAGCATTAATCCCGCATGGTGATACGAGGCTACAACATGGTGATACATTGCTTGTCACAGGTTCAAAAGAACATATTGATACATTGAAAAACATATTAGAATAGAAAATGCCCCTCACATAATTGAGGGGCATTTTTTTCCATTTCATATGGTAAAATGTTACTATCACATATTATGGAGATGGATCACATTATGTCTATTGTAACTTTAGCTCTTTTATTATTGGCGGAAATACTCGTTGCTATTATTCTCATCGGTGTTAGCATTGAAATTTGTAGTTACGGATGGAAAAAGTCGAATGGAATAAAATACTCTTGCCTCTTACTTTCACTCCTTCTCGGAACTGCTAGCATACTCGGACTTTTCGCCGCACCTGCCTATTTCTTCATACAATTAACAGAAAATGCCTTATAAGAAAGGATGTTAATATGATTACTGTGAAAAATATTGAGGGATCTGAAACTTACGTATTACGTCAAAAAATTTTACGCCCAAATCAAACATTAGCAGATTGTAAATACTCTTCCGACTATGAAACAGAAACCTTTCACTTAGGCGCATTTATAAACGATGAACTGATTAGTATCGCTTCCTTCTCAAAAGAAATATATCCCGACTTACCAGCAGGTATTCATTACCGTCTACGCGGAATGGCAACATTACCCGAATTTCGAAACAACCGTGCTGGAAGCTCCTTAATTCAGAAGGCGGTACAAGTCTTGCAAGAACGTAAAGCAAATATATTATGGTGTAATGGCCGAATTACAGTAGCTGACTATTACAAGTGCTTAGGTTTTCAGGAATATGGTGAAATCTTTGAAATTGAACTGATTGGCCTTCATAAAGTACTGTATAAAAGAATATAAGAAAAGCTTTCCGCAAATATGGGAAAGCTTTTCTTATATTTCAATCTTCACTTTTTATTTTTTTCATATATATGTATATAAACAAACTAGGAACTAAAAAACAAGCAAACATAATAAGTCCCATTATACTAATTTCTTTTATTGAAATATCCGGTGTTACAACGATACAAATGGCTAAAATCCCAATAACAATACCTACAGGAATGAATAATAGCTTCCTAAAATAACTACGAGATACTCCCCCTGTATGCTCATACACTTCCACTGAATTTTTTAAGTTTAAAAAGTTAATAACTATTATCCCGACCATAAATACCATTAATAAATCTGAAACACTTTCATATCCTACATCTTGCAAAACGTAGCGATAAAAGACAATACCTAGTATGACGATATTTTGTAAGATGAAAACGAGTCTAATATGTTTTAGCCCCTCAATCATTAAACGTTCATCTTTCACGATCCTCATCCTCTCACTCCTCTTCCTCCCAAAATAAATCATTCAATGTTTTATCTACCGCATAACAGATTTTCAAACATAAATCTAAAGACGGGTTGTATTTCCCCTTCTCAATTAAACTAATCGTTTGCCTTGTAACGCCTACTTTTTCTGCTAATTGTTGCTGTGTTAAATCTAACTGAACACGCGCGACTTTTATTTTACTTACAGCCATTCATGTTCCTCCTCTATTTATATTGTAACATATATATTCCATTAGGTAATTTATATTTTACTCACCTAATTTGATTTCCACTTTATTATACACAAAAAAAGAGCCTCTCATAAGAAGCCCCCTTTTCTATATTATAAGAATAAATGACATCCAAATAAAATTGTAAATAAGTATAGTAACGGATGTACTTCCATCCCTTTCCCCTTCACAATCTTTAAGACTGGATACACTAAAAATCCAATTGCAATTCCATTCGCAATGCTAGACGTTAACGGAATACCAACGAAAATTAAAAATGCCGGTAATGCATCTTCAAATTCATTCCAATTAATATCACGAAGACTTTGCGCCATTAAACTACCTACAATAATTAATGAAGGAGCTGTAATAGCGGCTACACTTGATAAAGAAGCAATCACAGGGCTGAAGAATGCCGTTATAATCGTTAGACCGACAACTACAATACCTGTTAATCCCGTTTTACCACCTGCAGCAATACCAGCTGACGATTCAATCGTCGCTGCTGTTGGACTTGTTCCAAAGATAGAACCTGTAGTCCCACCAATTGCATCTGCAATAAACGCTTTACCAAAACGTTTCTCTGTATTATCTGTAATTAAACCCGCTTGTTTAATTAAACCAAGTAATGCACCTGTTGTATCAAATAACAGTACAAGTAAAAATGAAAATACAACACCATATAATCCGTATTCAATTACATCTGAAAAAGCATTGATTGGGTTTGAAACGATAATTCCTTCTGGTAAATGAGGCATCGCAACAATTTTATCCTCAAACTTCAGTTGCCCTGTAAAGAAGGCGATAACTCCCGTCACAATCATACTAATAAATAACGCACCGCTCACACGTAACGCCATTAATACCGCCGCTAATATTAAACCAATTAAAGTTAAAATAACGGCTGGAGAATGAAAATCACCAATCGTAACTAAATTAGATGGATGATCAACGATAATTCCAGAAAGGCGTAATCCAATAAAAGCAATAAATAGTCCAATTCCACCTGCAATTGCATGTTTTAAACTATCAGGAATTGCGACAATTAGCTTTTGCCTAAATGAAGTGAAAGATAATAAAAGAAAAATGATACCTGTTACAAATACTGCTGAAAACGCAATGACATATGTAATCCCCTCTGCCTGTTGAACAACAGAATAAGCAAAATACGCATTCATTCCCATAGCTGGAGCAATAACAATTGGATAGTTAGCTAAAAATGCCATACATAGCGTTCCTACAACCGTCGCAATAATAGTTGCTGTAAAAGCTTGCTCAAATGGTACACCTGCATCAGATAATATTTTCGGATTGATGACAAGAATATACGCAAATGTAAAAAAAGTTGTGATGCCAGCTAAAAGCTCTTGCTTCACAGAAGTGTTATATTTTTGTAATTGAAACATGGTTATGTACCCTTCCTACATCTGAATTATTATCACACATTCTTTTCTTACTAGTATGTGAGAAAATATAATACTTAATCTTAACAATCAATAAAAAGAAGAGTCAATATATTCGATAATAGTTCGAATTTTAAGTTTAAGTCTGACAAGTACAGATGTAGTACAGTTAATCATGTTTATTTTTGTAGCATAACAGATGGAAATGTTTTATAATTTGAAATAGTTAAATATTTAGCAAACGTATTCAAATATCGTTCACTCTACAAGGGGGATTCTTCTTATGCAGCACACAAACAAATCTGGAACTTTAAACCGTGGTTTAAAAGAACGACATATTACTTTAATGTCACTTGGTTCAGCAATTGGCGTTGGACTATTTTTAGGATCCGCTTCTGCTATTAAGCTAGCTGGCCCTTCTATTCTACTAGGTTATATGATCGCTGGACTCGTTATTTTTTTCATTATGCGAGCACTCGGAGAAATGGCAATTGAACAACCTGTTGCCGGCTCTTTTAGCAAATATGCATATGATTATATTGGACCACTAGCTGGCTACATTACCGGTTGGAACTACTGGTTCTTATGGGTTGTTACTTGTATGGCTGAAATTACAGCGGCTGGCATTTACATGCAATACTGGTTCCCAGATATCCCGCGCTGGACTTGGGCCTTACTCGCTCTATTATTAATGAGTGCTTTCAACTTCTTATCCGTAAAAGTTTTTGGAGAACTTGAATTTTGGTTTGCTCTCATCAAAATCGTCACAATCATCTGTATGATAATTGTTGGAGCTGGTATTATTTTATTCGGATTCGGAAACGGCGGTATCGCTACCGGCATTTCAAACCTTTGGTCACATGGTGGCTGGTTCCCAAATGGTTTTTCTGGGTTACTACTCTCCATGCAAATGGTGTTATTCGCTTATTTAGGCGTTGAATTAATCGGTGTTACAGCGGGTGAAGCTCAAAATCCGAAAAAAACACTCGCAAAAGCAATCGATAACGTATTTTGGAGAATCTTAATCTTCTACGTTGGAGCATTATTCGTGATGATGGCAATTTACCCGTGGAACGAACTTGGCGAGAAAGGAAGCCCATTCGTATTAACATTCCAGCAAATCGGTATCGCAAAAGCAGCAGGGATTATTAACTTTGTCGTATTAACAGCAGCTCTTTCTTCTTGTAATGGTGGTTTATTTAGTACAGGCCGTATGCTATTTACATTAGCTCAGCAAAAGAAAGCACCTGAAAGATTTGGTCGTTTAAATAAAAACGGTATTCCGAGTCAAGGAATTGTAGCAACTGCTATCGTTTTACTCATTGGTGTTATATTAAACTATCTTGTTCCTGCAAAAGTGTTTACATGGCTCACTAGTATTTCAACTTTCGGGGCAATTTGGACTTGGGGCATCATTTTAATCGCTCAAATTAAATTCCGTAAAGGATTGCAAACTGATAAAAAGGACAAGCTAACATATAAAATGCCTTTACATCCATTAAGTTCATATTTCTCACTCGCTTTCCTTGCACTCGTATTAGGGATAATGGCGTATTCAGAAGATACAAGAATTGCATTAATTGTTGGCCCAATTTGGCTTATTGGTTTAGCTATCGTGTATTATATGAAAGGGTTCCATAAAATTGATGAAACACCTAATTCCAAAATTAGTTAAGCCCAAAATCTCTTCCTATTTACTAGGGAGAGATTTTTTCATTATTCACACAAATATTTCTCAATCAAATTAACGTTATCTTTACACTATTTAATATTTTCTATCTTTCTTTCACACAAAAAATAGATTACATTATTAAAGCACATATATTTATTATTAGGGGGATTCTTCTATGAAGAATAAAAAATGGATTACATTTTCTTTAGCAACAGCAATTACACTAAGTATAGGGGCTTCGTTCATTCCGTCTACTTATGCCGAAAGCTCAGTAGACCCAGCTCCTGAAATTGCTGCAAAAGTTGTAAATCAAAATAGCGGGAAGAAAGTATTATTCGATAATACACACGGTCAAACTGCTGGGACAGCTGACTGGGTTATTGACGGCGGCTTTTCTGACTTCGGAAACGGCATTGCCCAAAACGGATATCATGTAAAAGAACTTCGTAAATCAACACCTATTACATACGACGATTTAAAAAATTACAATGTATTTATCGTTCCAGAAGCTAATATTCCGTACAAAAAATCTGAACAAGATGCTATGTTACAATACGTGAAAAATGGCGGTAGTATCTTCTTCATTGCCGATCATTATAATGCAGATCGTAATAAAAATCGTTGGGATTCTTCTGAAGTATTTAATGGATATAGACGCGGTGCTTGGGATAATCCAGCAAAAGGAATGTCTAACGAAGAAGCAAACTCACAAGCTATGCAAGGAGTAGAAAGCTCTGATTGGCTATCTGACAACTTCGGTATTCGCTTCCGCTACAATGCAATTGGTGATGTTTCAGCTAAAAATATTGTATCACCTGAACAATCCTTCGGAATTACAAAGGGTGTTTCGTCTGTAGCAATGCATGCTGGTTCTACTCTAGCAATTACAAACCCAAAACTAGCAAAAGGACTTGTTTATCTTCCAGAAAATCCATCAAAATGGAATAACGCTGTTGATAGTGGTGTTTATAATGGCGGTGGTATTGCAGAAGGCCCATATGCTGCAATCGCAAAAGTAGGACTTGGTAAAGCTGCCTTTATTGGTGATTCTTCTCCTGTTGAAGATGCATCGCCAAAGTACGTTCGTGAAGATTCTGGTCAAACAAAGAAAACTTACGATGGTTATAAAGAAGAAAACGATGCTATCTTATTAGAAAACATCGTAAATTGGCTATCGAAACAAGAGACATTTACAAGCTTAGATCAAGTAAACGGTTTACAACTTGATTCACCTACTGCTTTACAAACATTTGAACAACCAAACTTATCAACAGAACCACAACCAGAACCTTGGAGTGCACCAAACGCTGGTTACCAATGGTTTAATACAAATACATTTAAATCTGGTTCATACGGATATAACGGCGCCGTAACAGCAAACGATTATGTGATTACACGCCCTAGCATTCTACCAAACAATGAAGTGTTCCAAATCAAGATTCAAGTAAACAACTTACTACCTAATACAACTTATAATAACTATTCTTTAGGTATATTCACTACTGGCGGTACACAAGTAGCAAAAGTTCAAAATACAAATGGCACTTGGCCATCGGCTTTTGGATATAGTAGTGCATTCTCTTTCACAACAAACAGCTTAGGTTCTGCTGAAAAAGTTATAAATGTACAGATCGATCCAAATACAACTGGACAAGCAACGCTTCGTCTACGTCAAAATACAACAGCGAAATATAATGAAACTGTAACGATTAATAAAAAATAATGAAAAAGGCAATCCTGATATGGATTGCCTTCTTTTCACTTCTCTTCTTTTGAGAAAAACATTCTTGAAATAACAATACCTATACTACCGACGATTAGGAATAATACTGCCCTAATCATCATCGAAACCTCTGGTAAGTCAAGTAGGAATAACTTCCCTACCGTTACTACTAATACGATTAATCCAGCATATAATATTTCATTCATCTGTCTATAACGGCCAAACCAAACTGCAAATAACGCATATACCATCCATAATAATGATACAGATACGCTTATTATACTTCCATCTGTAGAAAGTACTTCACCAACTCTAGTAATTGCAATAAATACGATAACCATAAACCAATAAAGTGCTATAGAGTACACATACTTACCAAAACTCGCTAACACTTCTTTCGCTTGTCTCATGCAATAATAAAACGTTCCTATTAAAATAATATGAGCAACAAAGCCTGCCGAAATAAATTGATCAAATGGACTAAAAATCGTCTGTATCATTCCAATCGCATAAATCGTCGCACTAACATACAATTTTATCTGTTGTTTTACTTTAATAGCAGTCACCATACCGAGGAAACCTTGTAATAATAATACAATCGCTGCATTCACTAAACTATACTCATATAAAATCGCTAAACTAAATGCACCCATTGCGAAGCCAAATAAAAGATTTGTAAATGTAGAATGTCTACTCTTCCTATATTCAAACACGAACATAGTAGCGTGCACGAGTGCACTAATCATTAATCCCCATGTTGTAAATTCAGGTATTTTTGAAATGGCTAATATAAAGAAAACTGCATTCGCACTAAATATCGCCAGGCGTGGCTCTACTATAAAACTTCTCTCCGTAAACATATGCCAAAATAATAGTAAGTGAATCAAACCATAAACAACTGTTAACTGTACTTGCAAATCCTCTACTAACATTGACATAACAGCAAAGAAGACAAAAAGAACAATAGCTGCAACAACATAAGAAATCATATATAAATACTGATAACGATTTTTCAACGCATACCATAATAAACTAAGCGTTAGTACCGTCTCATATCCAAAGAAAATATACGGATTAGGAATCGTACTATTTAATAAGAACGGAACGAAGAAAGCTCCTACCGCTACAAAGATAGTAAGATATTCCGATTGATACCTCTTCGCTACATAAATACCTAAAATGACCCATGCGATATTACACACAAATGCAACACTTGCTGGAATAAATCCATATAAATAATGTGCCGCAAATGTCGTTAAAACAATACCTGTAATACTTCCTCCAGCTAATACTAACCCTAACGCTTGCCGCTCTCGTTTAATTTGAATATCCCCTATATAATACAAACTGATAGATAGGGCGATACCGAACACAATTCGTATTGCTGGTGTTAATAATCCCGCATCTACCCCTGCTTTAAATAACCAGATTACTCCAAGTAACATAATGCCGACAAATATGCGTGGTAACCAAGTTTGGCAAAACTTAATAATATTAAATGGTTCTGGTTTAAAAGCAGATATATCCACTTGCTTTACCTTATGTTCTTGCACAGGCTCTTTTATTGTAACTACTTCTTCTTTCGGTTTTTTCTCTATTACAGTTTCAATATATTCTTTCTTTTCCTTACTAACATGTTGCTGAGTATTTTCTGCTTCTATTTCTTTTTGTTTTGCTTTCAATTCAAAAAGAGCTTCTTGCATCGTTTCAATTGTCGTTTCGAGTGCTTCTATTTTCTTATTTAAATCTTCCTTCATACACTCCCCCCTCATCACTGATTTCCCACTTAACCTATATATTACCAATTACCTTTATCATACTCTTAGTCTATTCATTTTCAATACTATTTTTCAAAAAAAAGAAAGGTGTTTTTCGAAATAGGAAAACACCTCTTACTTATTTCTTCTTATTTAAAAGAATACTCACGATAACGCCAATACAAACACCTATCATAGCTGGAACAATCCATCCAACACCTTCTGTATAAAACGGAATGTATTTCAATACTGGTGCCCACTGATTCGACATTACATTTCTATTGAAAATATCAACTGCACTAAACACAGCTACAATCCCAATAGTTACTGCATATACGTATGCATACTTTCCAATATATTTATGGAATAACCCTAGAATAATGAGTGTTAATGCAACTGGATAAATAAACCCAAGAATCGGTATTGATACTTTTAAAATTTGTGTTAATCCCAAATTAGCTAAAAGCATACTAACAAAACTTAATATAAATGCCCAAACTTTATACGCTACTTTCGGAAATGCACTTGCGAAAAATTGACTACAAGATGTAACAAGTCCAATTGAAACACATAAACACGCGATCGTAAAAATAAGACCTAATAAAACGACTCCACCTTGTCCAAATAACGTCGTCATCACTTGTGCTAATACATTTGCCCCATTATCAAATGTACCTAACGAACCGCTAATTGAACCAACATATCCAAGTATGACATAAATAATAGATAATAATAGTCCTGCACCAATTCCAGCAATACTCATATATTTCGCTAAACCTTTATCATCTTCAATACCTTTTGCACGTAAAGCATTTGCAATCACAATCCCAAAAATTAAAGCTGCTAATGCATCCATCGTTAAATATCCATCTAAAAATCCTTGGAACATAGGAGCTTGTCCATAGTTTCCAGTAGCCTCTTTCACACTACCTACTGATGTAAACATGCTCTTTATAAAGATAAGGGCAATCATACCTAATAATAACGGTGTTAAAACTTTTCCGAACAACCCCATTAATTTAGAAGGTGATAAACTTAGCCAGTACACAATACTAAAGAAAATAACCGTGTAACATAATAAAACTATACTTCCCGATTCTGTGAAAAACTGACCTGGTCCCATTTCAAAAGCTAAACTTCCTGCACGTGGTATACCAAGGCCCGGCCCAATAAATAAATACACGATACACGGAAAAATCATGGCGAATGAAGAATGCACTCTACCCGCTAGCGTTTGAAAACTTCCTGCTTTCGCAATCGCAATAACTCCCAATATAGGAAGACCTGTTGCTGATATAATAAATCCTACTAATGAAATCCACACATGTTCTCCTGCTTCATACCCAAGGAAAGGTGGGAATATAAGATTCCCCGCTCCAAAGAACATCGAGAATAACATAAGACTAATCAGTAAAATTTCTTTTTTCTGTAACAATTTCATTTCTTTCTCCTTCTTTAATTTCATCTTTTATGAAATCAATTCCACATATAAAAAAGTGCAATAACCCGCTTCTTTACAAAGAAAACATAGTCCATAGTCTATCACAAAAGAAACACCCATTCTATAGCTATCCCTCTTTTCCAATTTCTTCTGAAAAATCAACCTTTATTGACTTATAATAGTTAATAAGGTAAAATATTAAATGTACAAAATTATTAACTTTGTTTTTGTTTGTGTCAGGAGGAAAATAACATGGAATCAGCGATACAACTAGAAAGAGAACAACAAAGAAAAAAGAAACATCCTCCAGGTTTATACTTACTCTTCTTTACAGAAATGTGGGAAAGATTTAGTTACTATGGATTACGAGGATTATTAACATTATATTTAACGACAGCTTTAGTAAGTGGTGGTCTTGGGTTTAGTCCCGCATGGGCACTCTCTATTTACGGATTTTATACTGGAGCCTGTTATTTTACACCAATGATTGGTGGATACTTAACAGACCGTTTTCTAGGTAGACGAAAAGCAATCACAATTGGTGGTATAACAATGGCAATCGGTAACCTTACACTATTTGCCTTGCAAAACCAATTAGGCCTATACCTCGGATTAGCGCTTATTATTATTGGTAATGGATTCTTCAAACCGAATATTTCTACACTGGTTGGAGAGTTATACGAAGAGAATGATCCAAAACGTGATAGTGCATTTACCATTTTCTATATGGGTATTAACGTCGGTTCATTTTTAGCTCCACTCGTTTGCGGATTTTTATCAGAAAATTTATTCAAAACAACAGTTGATGGCGTTGTACATTACGGATTCCGTTACGGTTTCTTAGCAGCTTCAATTGGAATGATTATTGGACAAATTTTATTTACAACACTATCAAATCGCTTCCTTGGTAATATCGGTAAAAAACCAACTCGCGATTTACAAACAGCTGCTGGACAACCATCAGTAGGAGATACACCGTTAACAAAAAAAGAAAAACAACGTACTGCAGTTATCGTCATTTTAACATGCTTTGTTGTCTTCTTCTGGGCTGGATTTGAACAAGCTGGTAGCTCATTAACATTATATACAAACAAATTTGTAGACCGCTCTGTGTTCGGATGGGAAGTTCCAACATCTTGGTTCCAATCGGTCAATCCATTATTTATTATTTTACTTGCTCCAGTCATTTCAGCATTATGGGCAAAACTTGCAACTAGAAAAAAAGGGGATTTAAAAATCCCAACAAAAATGGGACTTGGTATGATCTTACTAGGTATCGGTTATATCATTCTCGTTATCGCTACATTAAAAACAGGTAGTGATGAACATAACATTACAGAAAAAGCAAACTTACTATTTATCGTCTTTACGTATTTTTTCCATACGTTAGGTGAGCTATTCTTATCACCTGTTGGACTATCGATGGTTAGTGCACTTGCTCCAGTAAAACTTGCTTCTCTATTAATGGGAGTATGGTTAGCAAGCTCAGGAATCGCCAACATTATAGGTGGACAACTTGCAAGCTTCACAACTTCACTTGGGTATGCTGAAGTATTTACAGTAATCGGAGCTGCAGCAATTGTGTTAGGCTTTGTTTTATTATTAATTTCTAAGAGATTAGTGAAATGGATGGAATAAAAAAAGATGAGGGATTTCCCTCATCTTTTTTTATTTCTTCTTACCTTTTTCTATCGCTTGTTCGTACAGCTCTTTATGTTCTTTATATTCACTTGGCACAAAATTCTTATAGAAGAATGCAAGCCAACTGTCTCCTTTTTTATATCCTTCTTCTCTAATTTCTGCTGCTTTTTTATTTGATTTAAATCCTTCAATAAACCATTTCTTTAACGATTCATTTTTTTCATACTTAGCAGGAACTTTCAAATCATAGTTTTCAAATGCATACTTATAGCCAGCCTTTTCTACTGCTTTTTTTGTAGACTTATAGCCCTTTTCATAAGCTGTTTCATACGCCTTCACGTACACATCTTTCTCTCTATTTCCAGGGTTCTTTCCAGCAAGTTCCTTACCTGCCTTTTCCCCTAGTTCAGCCTGTTCTTTTTCAATTTTTTCTGTTCTTTCTTTATTCCCTACTTGGAAACCTTCTGCAAAGTTCAGCTTAAACTCCGGAGCAATTTGACTATCTTCCATCGTCTCTTGTGCTAAACCTTGCTCTTTTCCTTTTTCAAAATGCGTTTTCTTCTGCTCTTCTAAAGACCAAGATGCAGCATAAGCAGTTTTAAATGATTCTTTATATGTATCTGATTTTCCAGCTAAATGTGATTCCGCATCATTTTTCCCTGCTTTAAAATCAGTCTCTCCATTTTTTTGTCCCTCAAGCTGTCCTTTTTCCATATCAGCTTGACGCTGTGCTTCCTCTCGCTTACGTGCCTCTTCTGCTTTTCTTTGTTCCTCCGCTACACGTCGTCTCTCATCTTCAGCTTTACGCTGCGCCTCTGCGGTACGCTGCGCCTCTGCGGTACGCTGTTTTTCAGCCTCAGCATTGCGCTGCGCTTCTACTTGTCTTTCAGCTTCTACAGCACCATTATTATTTGGGCTAGGAGCTGGACTCGTTGCACCACTACTAGAAGCTGGCTTATTGTGATAATGATATTCCCCGTACTGTAAACCCCATTTTTCACAATTTGTACGACACGTATGTCCCCCATTAGCATCTGTACGCCCTGGATGCGCATAGGCTGAAATTGGAGCTACCAATAACGCTACACTTGTTGTTAAAAGAAGTTTCTTCACCTGTTGTTTCACTCTTGTTCCTCCCAAAATCTTGAATTCTAACTTTATTATACATAAATAGAAAAATACTTAAATACCAACTAAAATATTCTATTATTTCTCAACATTAGTAAAAAAGAAGGTCAACTCTTTAAAGAGTTGACCTTCTTTTTTACTTCTTCGCCTTCGTTCCTACTAAATCACCAGCAACAACGTAACGCTTAGAATTATCTTTCACAGATACACATGTTATAAGCGTTATTTCATCTTTCCCATGATCCTCGACAACTTCCCACTTATCAGGAGTTACTTCAGATACACCAGTAACCGCATATTCATATTCGTTTTCATTATCATACAAATACATTTTATCGCCTTTTTTCAAAGAGGCTACATCACTAAATAAAACACCTTTTTTAGACATGTTATGTCCTGCTAATGCATAATTCCCTTTTCCCATTACTTGATTTTCTTTTACTGTTGCTGCACCTGATAATAGGTTTTTCTCAGTAGAAGATTTTAAAACAGGAAGTTCTAATGAAACACTCGGGATCGAAATACGACCAATTACTTGTTTCTTATCTAATGATGCACTCGCTACTTCTGCCAAGTCTGGTTGATCAATTTTCGAAGCATCTACAAATTCCGTCTCATGTTTTTCATAATCCATTTTTTGAACAGCCTGTACATTTTCAGTCTGTTTCTTTTCAGCCTGATATCCATCATAAAATGGCTTTCCGATTAATACACCACCTACAACAAATAGAAGGATTGCTACTATACTATATATTCTTTGCTTATTCATATACAATTCCTTTCCCTTACAAAATCTTACGCTATATAAAATGATAAGATAATATTGCTGTATGTACAAGTGTAAGCTGAAAAGAAACCTTCTTGCCGATGCAAGAAGGTTTCTTTTTAAGCTAATTTATTTCTGTATAGTGATACGTGGAAGACTGTCATTTGAATAAAGAAAATAGAAAATATAATATACAATGGGTATCCAGGAAGATATTCATTAATAATAGGCGAAAAAGTTAAAAATCCAACTGCACAAGGTAACACAAACCATAACGATACAAATGTTGTTCGACAAGCTTTATCCGTAATCGCTTTTTCACGTTCATCTTCTAGTGGAAATAATAATGGATACATCCAAAAAGATAAATTCTTGTATTTTTTCTTTTGAATTCTATAAAAAATTGTAACTATAATAGCTCCAATAAATAATAAAATGAATGGTACTCCATTAAACCATACTTCAAATGGGAATTTCTCATTTTTAATTATATCTGCTAACTCTGTAATAACACTATAAAATTCAACAAATGTCCAGCATGCTAAAGCAGTATAAAGCACGTTTATGATATAAGAAAAACCAATTCTATTCATCCTTTTCCCCCTCCTTATTTAAAACAAACACATCTTCCATCTTTAACTCGAATACATCACAAATCGTAAGCGCTAATAACAATGAAGGAACGTAATCACCTTTTTCAATTGCAGCGATTGTTTGCCTCGTCACTCCAACCTTTTCTGCTAATACACTTTGCGAAAAATTAAACCGAGCTCTTAATTCCTTCACTCTATTTAAAATGGTCAAATTTACCACCTCTCGATTCTATTGTATGTTATCCTTAACAAAATGTAAACTCAACTTAACATTGTTTTTACAAAAAAAATCCAACTTTACATATTGTAAAGTTGGATTACGTGTTAGTTTAAAATTGTAACTTTAACATTTTTTCTGCCCCAATTACTAGACGAAGCTTTATCTGGCATTAAGACATCGATTTTGTGACCTTTAATCGCGCCACCAGTATCCGCTGCAATTGCAATTCCATACCCTTCAACATTTACAGTAGATCCTAATGGAATAACAGATGGATCCACCGCAATTAATTTCATTCCTGGATTTGCAGTTAGATTATAGCCTCCCCATGCAGAATATACTTGTTGACCTGGACCATAACCATTTTCAGCAGGATCTGCTGTATAAGCTGTTGCATGTACATAAAATTCTTTTCCACCAGCAGTTGGTTTAGAAGGTTGTGCAGGTTCTACCTTCGAATTATTATTAGCAACAGGTTCAGCTGGTTTATTAGCTTTCTCTTGCTTTTGTTTTTCAGCAATTTCTGCTTGTGCTTTCACTAAGGCTTCTTGCTCAGCCTTTGCAGCTGCTTCTGCTTTTGCACGCTCTTCTGCTGCAATTCTTGCTGCTTCTTGCTCACGAGCAATTGTTTCTTGAACTGCCTTCATATTTGATTCGATTTTAGCTTTTTCTTCCGCTGCTAAATTAAGTTGGCTTGCAATCGCATTATATTTAGCTTGAACTGTTTGTAAGTTATCTTGACGCTTTTTCAAGTTATCTTGCAACTCAGCTTGTGCTTTTGCTAATTTTTGTTTGTCTACTACTAAAGATGCTTCTTTTTCATCAATTGTTTTCTTATCTTCTTCAATTTGACGAAGATCCTGTTCTTGTAGACGTAAAATTTCTTTATCTGCTTCTAGAATAGTAGAAACTGCGTTCATACGTTGTAAAAAATCTGCAAAGTTCTTTGACTCTACTACAACTTCTACTACTAAACTTGTATTTGAACTGTTTTGAACAGAAACCATACGTTTTCTCATAATATCCTTACGAGCAAGGACTTTATCCTCTAAAACGACAATTTCATTCTTTTTTTGCTCAATCTGCTTATGTGTTTCATCGATTTTACGTTGAATAGCAGCTTGATCCTCTTTATTTTTTGCAATTGTATTATTTAAATTATGTAGTTCGTTTTCGATACCTTGAATTTCTTTATTAACAGCTTGCTTCTCTTGCTCTTTCTTTTGCATATCTGCATCGTTTTGCTGCAATTGCTGTTGCATGTTGTTAAGTTTCTCGTCGTTTGACTCTGCTTTTACAGCGACTGTACTAGAAAGACCGATAATTCCTGCTAATACTAGACTACTGATTCGCTTAAAATAGTTCATAATCCGACTCCCTTCTTATACAGTTATACATGATTTATTTTACAGTTTGTTTACAATACCATTAAATACAGTTTATTTTTCATGACGAAAAAAAGGGAATTATGAATAAAATGTAATAGATTCTTAAATATTTAACAATTCCTATATTTAAAAATTATAAAAGATGCTAAAATCCAAATATAGAGAAAATATAACTTCTAAAGGCGGTTGAAATAAATATATGTTTACTCAAAAGAAATCACTCCAACATAAAATTGATCAATTAGAAAGTCGCATACAAGAACTAGAAGCAGAATTAAAACAAAAAGATAGCGAACAACAAGAGACTATTTCTTCTATCCACGATCGTGTACAAAGCGTTGTTCAAGAACATAAACTTGTAAATAACCAACACAATACGCTCCAAAATTTAGTTCAACAATTAAGCTTATGTTTCGAAAATGTTTCAACGCGTACAACACATTCCAATGAATTGAATAATGAAATGTTACAAAAAGAACAAAGCTTAATTCAGTCAATTGAAGAAATCATTGACTGTTCTAATGAAGGAAAAGAATCTGTTCATCGTTTACTTATTGTAATTAATAAATTAGGTGAACAATCTCAGCGCACGTCTAATAGTATGAATCATTTAAGTGAGCGTTCAAAAGAAATCGAGCAAATTGTAGAAGTCATCCAAAACATTGCAGCACAAACAAATTTACTTGCTTTAAATGCGAGTATTGAAGCTGCGCGTGCTGGAGAGCACGGTAAAGGATTCGCTGTCGTTGCCAATGAAGTAAGAAAACTAGCGGAAAGTACAGCCGAAAGTACAAAAAACATCGGTAACTTAACGAAAAAAATTCAAGAAGAAATTGAAAAAGCATACGATAACACAAAAGATAATTTGCATTTAGTTGATGAAGGTGTAGAAATGAGTGCCGATACAAACGCTAGAATTGAAAATATTTTAATTATGATTCAAACGTTACAAAGCGGTGCTACAAATGTTATTAAAGCTATCGAAAACCAAAAATCTTGTAATGATGATATATTACGTGAATTCGCTAATACACAACAAATGTTCCAAAAGTTAAATACTACTATTATGAATCATATTCATGATGCTGAGAAAGTCGATGTTCAATTAACGAACAGTCTTGAAGAAACAGTAGTTTCTCATTAATAATAGAAATCCCTTATACTGTTATAAGGGATTTTTATTATATTTCGAATATTTATTTCTTCTCAATATTCATCCGTATCTTTGTTATAATGGACAAGTTGTTTCTTTCGACTAATAAACAAGGAGGTTATTATGGAACAATTTTACTACATTTTAAAATATTTAATTCTTGGTCTGTTCCAAGGACTAACAGAACCAATTCCGATTTCTTCAAGTGGTCACCTCGTTTTAGCACAGCATTTGCTAGGACTAAAAATAGAAGGGTTTAGCTTCGAACTACTTGTTAATTCAGCTTCATTATTAGCTGTATTACTTATTTATAGAAATGATTTAATTCGTCTAACGAAGAATGGTCTATCTTATATATTTACAAGAGCTGAAGACGCAAAATCAGATTTCTTCTTTATTATTTACCTTGTTATTGCGACCATTCCAGCAGGTGTTATTGGTGTTTTATTTAAGGATTACATCGATCAATACTTAAAAGGCGTGAAGATGGTTGGGATTTCCCTTCTTATTACTGCTGTCGGCCTTTGGATTATTAGAAACCTACGTGGACGTAAAAATGATGGTGATCTTTCTATGAAAGATGCAATCATCGTCGGATTAGCACAAGCTTGCGCACTAATTCCTGGAATAAGCCGATCAGGTGCAACAATCGTAGCAGCGATGTTACTTGGTATGAAGCAAGAAACAGCTCTTCGTTTCTCATTCTTACTATATATCCCTGTTAGCTTAGGTGGTTTATTACTAAGTATTACAGACATTGCAAAAGATCCAAATCTAGACACATTATTCGTGCCGTATATCGTTGCGTTTATCGCAACATTTATCATGACGTATATTTCCTTAAAATGGTTTATGAACATTATGGCAAAAGGAAATTTAAAATATTTCTCTTTCTATTGTATTATCGTAGGTGTACTTACTCTTATTTTCTTATAAAGTGAAACTTACAAAGCGAAAAGCGAGTCATTCTATTAAACTAGGATGACTCGCTTTTTTTATATCTTTATAATGATAAAGCCCCTCTTACTTTTCTGTACAGTAAGAGGGGGCCTTTTATGCGTATACTTTCTTTTCTTGGCAATACAAACGAATAACATGTTTATTTTGTTGAAATACATCATGCGTTAGGCGGATAATAATAAAATTTCGTTTTGTTTGATCATCATGAACAAAAATCTGTTCTCCCTCCTGAAAATGCCATGCACTTTCAAAAGTTGTAATATGATCCCCACTTACAGAAAAAAGCTCATATCGCATATCTTGTCCCTCTCTCAACTTATGATAATCATAATATTCTTATATTAAATTTAGTATAACTTAATTCCATTGAAATTTGTAATTTTTTCTATTTCGAAATATTTTAATTTTGTTTTTAGACTCTTTTAGCGTTATAATGATAAACGAATTTTCATTGAAAGGAGCTTCATTTTGACTGCATATTTATTTCCAGTAAAAACAGCATTTATTTTATTTCCTATTTTAGCAATGTTTCTCTTACTACCTTTTTTAATATTTAATTACCGAAAGTATGGTTATTTAAACAAATGGCGCTCATTTATTTTATACTCATTATTACTTTACTTATTAAATGCCTATTTTCTTGTGATTTTGCCGTTACCACAAACATATGATACTTGTAGCCTACAGCCACCTAATACGCAGCACATGCAACTATCACCATTTTATTTCATACAAGAGATTAGTAATCATACCTCGGCAATTTTAACGAAACCAGCTACTTATTTCTACCTATTAAAAGAATCTGCGTTTTTACAAGTAGCATTTAACGTTCTATTAACCGTTCCATTCGGTGTTTACTTACGTTATTATTTCCGACGTAGTTTCTTGCAGACTATTTGCATTTCTTTATGTCTTTCACTATTTTTCGAGCTAACCCAAGTGACTGGATTATATGGTATTTATAATTGTGCCTATCGCCTATTTGATATCGATGATTTGTTTTTAAACACACTAGGCGGCGTAATCGGTTTTATCATTGCACCAATATTTACGTACTTCCTTCCGAAAGCAAACGAATTAGATAGTCATATTGATTTAGAAACGAAACCAGTCGGATTCGTTCGTCGCTTTATCGCGATGCAAATTGATTGGATTCTCTTATCTATCGTTGTACCTGTCATTAAAAACAAAGGAAATTCTTTCTTTGTTTCTAATATTCAATCTTACACGAACATATACGAACTCATTTTCATAGCGTGTTCGATCTTTATTTACTTTATTATCATTCCATACTTTACGAATGGAAAGACAATTGGTAAAGCATTGCTTCGTATTTACGTGAAAGGAAAATCAGATCGTATTACGTTGAAGGAGCTATTCATCCGTTACGGTATATTCTACTTCGTTTTAGGCGGAATCAATTATATTCTTTCTAGTAGCTCTATCTTAAATCTTGAAGAGCCTTTAGTATTACTAGTTATATTATTATTCCAACTTGTAATTAACGGTCTATTTATTATTCATGTTTTATTACATGTATTTAGTCGTGATAAGTTACTATTTTACGAGCGCATTAGTCAAACAAGAAATGCGATCGTACTAAAAAAAGCTGACAAGTAATACTTTGTCAGCTTTTTTTCATAATCGTAAATAATTTTTCTGTGTAAGGATTTGAAAACATTGCTGCTTCATCTAATAACTTCCTCACCTTTAGAAACGAATGCAATTCTGGATATATATTTTGTAGTTTTTCGTACGTTAACGTATGCATTTTCCCCCAATGCGGGCGTCCTTCATACTTTAAAAAAATTTTCTCCACCTCACCAAAATAAGCAGCATACTTCATACCTTTATACATATGAACAGCAATGTACGCTGAATCCCTTCCGTACGCTGGGCTGAGCCATATATCATCACTTTTCACATAACGGCATTCAATTGGGAAGTGCACTTTATATTTTTTCTTTTCAATAAGGTTTGAAATCTCTTCTACAACGGCCCGCATATATTTTGAAGGAACACTATACTCCATTTCATAAAACGGAACCGCACGCGATGTAGCAAATACTTCATAACTCGGACCAATTATTTTTGTATTCGGTACAGCTTTAGCCGATAATCGACTTACTCCTTTACTTATAGAAGGAAAACATTTACACCCTTTAGATAACAAAGAAAACATCTTATTTTCAAGCAACTCTACCTTTAGTTTATGCCATTTTAAATCACTTTTTTTACCCGTTGTTTCGTTTGTAAATTTCACTTGCACTTCATCTGAATAAGGGAAAACGAAAAATTCGAAATGGCGATTCTTCTTATATTCATCTAGCTTGTTCATTACAGTAGATAATGACTGTTTTTCACTTTTATAGACGAGTGAATAGGCTGGAATAACCTTCAATTTTATTTTTACAATGATACCTAACATTCCAAGCGACAACTGAAAGGCTCTCCAATATTCCACATTCTCAGATTCCGAACAAACTATACTCTCACCTGTCGATAAAACTGCGGTAATCTCTATAACTTGTGTTGATAAACTTCCAAAGGTAATACCCGTTCCATGAGTCCCTGTACTAATCGCTCCTGCAATCGATTGTGAATCAATATCCCCTAAATTTTCTTGTGCATAACCTTTTTCTTCAAGTAACCTCCCTAAATCATGTAACTTTGTTCCTGCCCATACTTCCACAGTCATCTTCTTTGCATCAATATTCATAATACCTTTCAATTCATCTAAAGAAACTAAAATTTCTTCCGTTTGTACAAGAGGTGTAAACGAGTGTCCTGAACCGACAACGCGAATTTTCTTCCCTTTTTTTCGTGCAAGCTCTACAACTTCTACTACATCTTGTATACTTTCTGGATACATCGTATAATACGGTGTCCCTTCTACATTCCCTGTCCAATTTCTCCATTTTTGTCCCTTTATAGAAAGCATTGACCATCCCCCCGATATGTTGAATACTCCCCAACAATCTCTCCTTCTTTCACACGATATAAAAAAGGAAAGCGCTCACATAACTCCCCAGCTTTGCTATGGCGAAACAAGATAGAATCTCCTATCTCGACTCGTTCCTCACCGTTATAAAAAATCGGTGTTTGCACTTCACCAGCGCCCTCTAAAGCTAATAGTTTCGCACCATTTGGCCTCCAAATCTCAGGTTCTTTATCTTTCCCAATTGCGCCTGAAGCAATATATCCACCACCTAGACAAGTGTAAATAGATGGGGCTGGTTTACGCACAACTGGTAAAGCAAATCCGACAGCTGGATGAAATTGCACCTCTTTATAATAATCAAACAGCTTCGGGGCATAAAAAGCAGAACCTATTGTAATCTCCGAAACTGAATTATCTTTCTCGGTTGTTTTTATACTTCCTGTGCCTCCCCCATTTACAAACCTTAGTTCAATACCTAAGTTTTGTATTTCTTTTACGATATATCCTCTTCTTTCTTTAACTTCTAACACCGATTTCTTCTTTAAATACGAAATCACTTTACTTTTCACTCGTTGATTCGGGATGTGATCCCCTACCCCAGCAATTTGAGCTTCATATCCCATTACACCATCTAGTATTAAAAACAATGATTCTTTCACTCTTTTTACTATTTTCAAAGCACCTTGCACATCTTTTACTGGTGATCTGTTTACCCCAAAATGAAATTTTAAAAAACGACTACTCATATCAATATCCAAACAAACACGGAAACACCCTTTAGACTTCTCAGCAATTTTTTCTAAATAAGCGATATGGTCTTCACAATCTACCATACAAGTTATAATGAGCCCTTGCTTTGTTAGCAAACTTATTTCATGTAAGGCTCTTTCATCATAAGCAGGATATCCGAGCAATAAATCATTGAATCCTTGTTTAATTAAAAACAAAGCCTCTCTAGGTGAAAAACACATAATACCTTGAAATCGATCATTTACAGCTAAAATCTTTTGCATAACCGGAACAGAACGTAACGATTTACTCGCTATACGAATCTTCTTATTTCCACTTAATTCTATAATCGATTGAATATTTCTATCTAAAGCCACTTCATCTAAAAATGCACACGGTAATGGAACTTCTTTAAACATTCCTCGATCCACATTTTTTCTCTCCTCTTCTCTATATGTCTTATACATATTGGAAAGAAAGTTTAAATTTCCTCTTACAAAATAAAAAAGTTTCTTCTTATTTAAGAAGAAACTTTTTTAGGACTACTTCATAGAAATAGTCGCCTCTACTGGATAATGATCAGAATAATCATCATACGTATATTTTTTGAGCCATGATGTAACAATCCACTGTGGAGATTTCGGTTGTAATACTTTATTCTCTATAAATGATGGATTCGCATGATCTTTACTTGCAATAATATAATCTAAATACTCGGCAGGGCTATCAGGGAAATTATATTTCGCTATACTGTTTGTCGTCGCATCCCAAGTTGCTGTATGTCCTGTATAAGATGGAATAGAAGCGTGCAATGTTTTGAACATGGATGCGTACTCTGAGTCACTATTGTTCTCTGCATTTATTTTATTCACGTTCATATCACCACCAAATAGGACGTACTCGTCATTTGGTATATTCTTATTTTTAATAAAGTCTTGAATTTCTTTTAACTGGCTTGTACGTACAGATGCAGGTGAAGTTTTTCCGCACATACTATCTTCAGCCTGCAAATGCGTCCCAATTACATGAACGAAACGATCATCTTTCTTAATTTTCGTGTATACAAACCCTTTATTTGATAAATTATCTGGCCCGCATCCTTTTGCAAATACATATTGAATCTTTTCAACGATCGGCCATTTGCTCACGATTGCAACGCCCCCGTCTTCAGGAGTTGAAGATGAATAACTACCTAACGTTTTATCCCATTCATTTCCGTTACTACGACCTAATACCGCTGTTTGATTTGGATACTCTTTCTTCAAGTTTCCTAATAAGCGATTTGAAGCACTATTATCAAACACTTCATTTAATATAACAACATCTTGATTCTTTATATAATCTGCCGACCCAATTAAATCAGCACGCTGACTTTGTCCCCAGTTTGGATATAAGTTTGTTGATAGCATGTACACGTTATGCGTCATCACTTTTAAAGTATTATTTTGATTTGTAGACGTTTCTGCTTGAGCTGAAGATCCTCCGTATAAAACTCCTAAGCCAATCCCAAAGCTAAGTACACCTTTTAGCAATTTACCTTTCACGTTTCATACCTCCATGTGTATAGTGATAAAAAGGCCAAATACTCTATTATGAGATTTGACCTTTTTTTAAATACTTAACGATCTCCGTACGTATCAAACCAAAGCTGAATATATCCGGCAGTAACACGTTGTGCATCCATTAATCGCTTACCTGTCATTGGTGTAACTTCAGCACGCCATTTATCTGCATATTCTTGGGATACAGCTGCTTTTACGAACCAATCTTTCGTATTATCATTTACAATTCCAGAGTAATCTTGTTTCGCTGCTACTGCCGCACCATGAATCCACTCTTCTGGATTTGTACCTTTCCAGTTCCAATATCCATTTCCATCCGTTACTTTATAATTATCTTTAATTGTATCTACAAAGTTTTCATATTTAGAATGGAATCCTTGTGGATACGAAAGGTTTGTAAAGTTTGCCGCATGCATCGGTTGGTTTACATCTCCTAAATAATGAAGAGATAATCCTAAATAGAAGAATGCTTGTTTCATATCTTTATTTTTGTATGAATCACCAGCTAATTTAAAATATTTAGCTCCAGTTTCTTTTGCCTGCTTTGCAAATGGGATATATGTTTTTCCATTGTCTGGATCATAGAAATGTGAAGCAAATGTGCTATTATCATAATAAGGATTTTCATAGTCAGCAGCATAAATACCATTTTCTAATTCCGTACGCCATTCATTTAATTGTGCAACTCGATCTTGTTTTACAATTGTTGTATTACGAGACATAATATCCATTGCACGGTTTACAATCCATAAATGAGAGTTTACGCCTTCTTTATGTTTATCTTCAGCAGACCAGCGCGGAATAACGCCTACTCTCTGTCCTCCATCGTTTTCATGGGCAAACGCAACACTTTGTAACGGTGCTACTAACGTAATAGCTGCTGCTAAAGCAAGTACTTTCTTTTTCATCTGAAATCCTCCATTTTATAATTGAATTATTGTAAACTTTTTGTTAGGATCCTATGATGTCATCTGGTTAACCTATGACTAGAATATCCCACCTTTCATAAAATTTCTATCAATAAATTAAAATATGCAAATGTTCATATCATTATAACTTTATACATAGTGAATATAATGAATGAATGCACTTACATTGTAATAAAGTATTGTTAAGCTACTGCAAATACTTGTCTAAACTAATGTAAAAAAAGAGTAAAGCAATTACATGCTTTACTCTTTTTTTCTATTAGATAATATACTCGGCAGTTGTACATTAACTGCCAACTTATGAATAAATCCAAACACTAATCCAATCCCAATAAATATGTATAAGATTGTAAATATCTTTCCGAAATCAGTTTGCGGACTAAAATTCCCATCACCAACAGTCGTCAACGTGACCACACTAAAATATAAAGCATCAAGTGGGCGCAATCCTTCAACTGTACTATAAAAAATCGTACCAGATGTTAATGTTAAAAATGTTAATACGAATAACACTTGAAATTCTTTATCTTTCCACGCTCGTAAACAAGCTTTTAGCATCCGTTTCAATGTCAACATAAATGAGAGCATTAGACTTCCCCTTCCAAACAAAATACCTTTAGTTAAAGGAAAGTCTATCACCTTTCTGTATAGAAAAAAAGTAGCCCTCTTCTATTTCTAGAAAAGAGCTACTTTTTACTATTCTCTATTATTTAGGTGAAACAAGAATTTTCACTTGTGTTTTATCTTTTACAAGTGCTTCAAATCCTTCTTCAACAACTTGATCTACTGTGATTTTTTTCGTAATTAATTTCTCTGCTTGAATTTGGCCAGAGCTAATTAATTTAATAACAGCTGGGAAAATATGACGGTATCCAAGAATACCTATAACTTCTTTTTCTTTTAATACAAGGTTGTTTGGAGTAATTGTCGCATCTTTTTCCCACACACTAACAATTACAGTTTGACCTTCAAAGCTTGTACTTTCAATCGCTTGACGAAGCACTACTTCAACACCTGTTACTTCAAAGCTCACATTTACACCTAAACCATTTGTTAAGTTGCGAATTTCAGCTAACACATCTTGAGTCGCTGGATTCAATACGTAATCCGCTCCTGCTAATTTTGCTAACTCTTGACGCTCTTTAGAAAGTTCAACTGCAATAACAGGAGTCGCTCCTGCTGCTTTAGCTGCTTGAATGACAAGAAGTCCAATTGGACCACAACCAAATACTGCTACAGCTTCCCCTTCTTTTAATTTACTTTGACGTACTGCATGAACTGCTACCGCTGCTGGTTCTACAAGCGCACCTTGTTCATACGTCATTTCATCTGGAATATGGTGAACCATATCTTCTGGTACTACTGTATATTCAGAGAAACCGCCGCCGTCCCCGCCAAGACCGTGGAAAACAAGTTGTTCACAAACATTGTAATGTCCATGTTTACAAGCTTCACATTTACCACAAGAATAAATTGGTTCTACAACGACGCGATCTCCCACTTTATGAGAAGTAACGCCTTCACCGATTTCAACTACCTCACCACTAAATTCATGACCTAAAATAACCGGTGCTTTTACATGTGTTAATGGATGCTCTTCTGTTGGAATAAAAATAGGTCCTGCTAAATATTCATGCAGGTCTGTCCCGCAGATACCACACCATTTAACTTTAATCTTAACTGCTCCTGGTTTTACAGTTGGTTCTGGTACTTCTTCTACTCGTACATCACGTTGATTATGCCAAAGTAATGCTTTCATGTTTTATACATCCCTCTCTACGTATATACTTAACCTGGTGAAGTTTACAAATCTATTATAATACTTTCATCCATATATTTCAAAAAAACAATCTCATTTCCACTAAATTTTAACAAATAACGTTCAATATTTTGTCACTTTGTACTTTTTTCCACATCTGTTAATGCTAATTTCATTGCGGTTGAAATTAGCATTATGCCATAATAGCATAGGAGAGGTGAATATCGCTTGAAATATTTTATTTACTTTATTGTTATCGTAGCGTTTCTAGATACATTTTCACAATTACCTATTATGAGTACGTTCGCTCAAAGTCTTGGAGGATCTCCTCTTATTATTGGGCTAGTTGTCGGTATGTACTCATTCGCTAATATGATTGGGAATATTATTGCTGGCGCTGCTGTCGATAAATTTGGTGCAAAAAAAATACTTTATATAAGCATGGGACTTACGAGTTTCATAGTCTTGTTATACACCGTTGTTCAAAGTGGTGAACAACTATTAGTTGTGCGCTTTATGCACGGCTTTAGTGATGGATTTTTAATTCCTGCTGCCTTTACGTTTTTATCAAAACAAACAAATGCAGCAAGACAAGGTAAGGCAATGGCTCTATCTGGTGCTGCTGTTGGAACAGCGGCAATTGTAGGACCTGCTTTCAGTGGTATTATGAAAGCTACTGCTGGTATAGAGTGGGTGTTCATTACTATTTCTATTTTAATGGTCCTTGGTACAATCGTATCTCTATTCTTCTTACCAAATAACGTATCAAGAAAAGATACTTCAAGAACACAAATGATGAACAAAGAAAATATGATTGAACTATTGAAATCAGAACCGTTATTACAAGCATATATTGGTGCTTTCACACTAATGTTTTCACAAGGGATTGTGACTTATATGTTACCAGTGAAAGTTGAGGCATTAGCACTTAAAGCATCTACAACAGGCATGATGTTAAGTGTATTCGGAATTACCGCTATCCTCTTCTTCTTACTGCCAACAAATCGTATTTACGATCGATTTAATCGCTCAAAACTCATGCTAATCGGGATTGCAGTAATGGCATTCGCGCTATCTTTACTTGGATTATTCGCAACAAAAGGTATGCTCTTTATCGTTATGATGATTTATGGCATTGGATTTGCTATCCTTTTCCCATCCATAAATGCATTACTTGTTGAAAATACGACAGATGATAAGCGCGGAAAAGCATTCGGATTGTTTTATGCTTTCTTCTCATTAGGAGTTGTTGCTGGATCCTTTACAGTTGGTGCAATCGGGGCATCCCCTAGCGTCAGCTTCGTTATCGGAACTGCATTCTTAGTAGCATTTGCTGGAATGATTTATGTCAGAAGCAAAGTAAAAGGCAAAGACAAGGTAAAAAAGACAATGATAGGATAATTCCATCATTGTCTTTTTTTAAAATGCATATTGATATAACCCGTAATATAATGGCAGCGTTGGAATAATACCAATTAATTTGAATATAAAAGGTAATGGCTCATCTTTCTCTTCATATAATCGTAAAACAAAAACTGCAGTTAAAGTCCAAATGATGCTAAACACAAAGATGCATTGCCAAACGATCGGCGTCAATATTTGTACATCAAAAACAAATCCAAATAGTCCTATCCATGTAATAATAGACACTACAAAATCAAACTTTTGAATCGGTGTTTGAAACATCCCTCTTACTAACGAAGTAATAGCTAATATCGCTACAATTACTAAATAAATTTTCCACAACATAATGATAAACTCCTATTCAATTCAACTTTTAACTCTCAACAAACCATATTTAATGAATAATATGGCATTATATTTTTCATAGAAATAATACAACGGATAACAAAATAAGAAGAAAATAAGTACAGTTG
Organism: Bacillus sp. GbtcB14; assembly: GCF_019091205.1. NCBI lineage: Bacteria > Bacillati > Bacillota > Bacilli > Caryophanales > Bacillaceae > Bacillus > Bacillus sp. GbtcB14. Next base: position 124,484 of record NZ_JAGXJT010000010.1, on the reverse strand, counting down.
GTACATCATCTATAATAGAAAAATATTTTACTAGTAATTCCTTAGTACTCTCTCCAATTATAATAAACAGTGGAATGATACAAATTGCCGCTACTATTAAGCACGGTGTGATCCTCATTTCTTTTAATTTCACCTTACAATGTGGACACCTGAATGAAAAAGGATGCGGGAGATCCATAATATGTTGCGCAGTAATATTCCCTTCACACTGTGGACATTCAATTATTTCTTTCATTTACCTCACTCCTTTCTATCCATAAAAAAGAGCACCATCCAATAGCGCTCTTTTTTGCCAAATATATTACTTTTGTGTGTAGCTAATTAACAATGTAAATAAATTGAATGGTAAAGGCAATACTACATTTCTTCCTTTACAAAAAAAGTGTATAAATACCGACGATACTTCGACAATTTCCTCGGAAATATTTTCTTTCCCCACATAATTTGATACACTACATGTGAACAGACACTTATATTACATAAGCTAAAATAATAACTTACTGTACAAATTTAAAAAGCACACTCTTCCTATGAAGAATGTGCTTTTCGTTTATTAACGTTTAATCCAAACAGCCCCTGCCGATTTATCCTCTGCCTGTCCAACAACTTGGAATTTAAGTCCAAGGTTTGGAACTTTTCTTCCTGCGTCTGCAATTTGTTTATTACTATATACTTTTGAATCATCAAAAGTTGTAACACCTTGTAATCCAGAATAGTTAAACTGTCCACGTGTTAATGAATTTGCACTCCATGCTGGTGTTTGATCAAATGAAAATGCAGCGTCTGCAATTTGCATACCTGTATTACCGTAAGTTGGTCTTCCGTTTAAGTTGCCAACAAATGCCTCTGGATGCGAATCTACAACACCAAGGAACCCTTCACCTGGATGCACCCCAACCCAGTTATCTTTGAAGCTATCATCTGCATACCAAACGACAAGACCTGTATTATACACTGGGCCTTTCCCTGCTTTTAATCCATTATCTGATCCCGCATAGTTTCTCCACTCTAAGTAGTAATAATGTGCTTTCTTTTCTGTTCCATCAGAAACAACAAAACCATTTAACTTCATTTTAGACTGTTCTTCTGCATCATCAGAAAATACAACTTGTCCATCAACAGTTACATTTACATTATCCATTGCGAAACCTTTATATGTTACAGCCGGATCTGTAATATAGTCGAATTGTAGTTTCACTTTCTTCCCTTTAAATTGACTTAAATCGTATGATTTATCAATCCATTTCCCATCTGTTGTATCTTTATCTTCTTGGACTATCTTTTCTCCCAGTCTATCAATTAATATTTTCGTTCCATCTTCTGTTACTGCATGTACTTCGACAAAATCACACTCTGCTTCTAACTCATAATTTGCTTTATAATCGAATTTTGCATTTGTTCCTTTTGTTAAGTCAAAGAACGGTGTTTCTAATGTTGTATGCATATCATCGCCTCTTGTACTATAATATGCATGCTTTCCAAACTCCGGTTTAATCGTTTCAACACTTTTACCTGGTAAGTTAACACGTACAACGCCTGGACGATTGGATTTCGTAACACTTTGATCAATATATGTAGGAATTCCTACTCCACGCTTAATTTTATCGTAATCTACTTCTAAAATTTTTGCCCAGTTGCCACCCATATTCTTTTGCAAGAAGTCTTTATTTTGTGGTGAGAAACTAGTTGGCTCTGTTCCTGCAATTTTCCCTGTCCAACTACCTCCACTCATTAATGACCAAGCTTCGACAGGTGAACCAGTTCCAGTATATTTCGTGTCATATTCATCCGGTAGGCCAAGATCATGTCCAAATTCATGCGCAAATACACCTACTGCTCCATCTTCTGGTTCAATTGTGTAATCATGCGCTGCTACTTTTCCACCAAAGTAATCTACCTTTGATTTTGTACCTTCAACCGCTACTGGATCTATTGCTAATTTTGAACGATGTGACCAAATTGCATCATCACCTAATTTACCGCCACCAGCTTCTTGACCAACGCCAGCATGGATTACCATTAAATGATCAATTACACCGTCAGGTTCATTTTGATTTCCATCACCATTTGTATCATATCTATCAAATTGATCAAATTGAGATAAATCTAGCCCTTTCTCAGCAGCTGCATGTAAAGCTTCTTTCACTAAATCACGTGCGCCTTTTGGCCCTTTATTATCGTGACCACTACTACCATCAGCACCGTAGTCAGACGCTTTCCCTGGGACAGTTAGCCATTCCGTTACATATCCATCCGTCGTATAACTACCGCCAGACTGCTCTTCATAATATTGTTTAAATGTTTTTACTTTCGAACCATCAAATAATGTATAAGGCTCATTACCAAACAACATCTTTTGATAATGCTCTCTACTAAAGTCATTCGAATACATATACCCTGGCGTTTGATCAATATTATTATGTTTATAATCACTAAATTCAACGAGTAATACTAATACTTTATCAGTTCGAACAGATCCCTTATACGGTGCTTGCTTTGCTTTAGAAGTTGGGACTTGTCCATTCAATTGCTTTTTATTTGGTTCTGGCTTTTGCTCAGGGCTAACATTTTTTTCAGGTTTTTTTACCTTTTCCTTTTCTTCCATTTTTTTCTCTTTTACTTTTTTCACAAAATCAGATGCCTCTTTAGCAGTATCCGCTGGAAGAATTTCTTTATTTGCCTGATCGCCTTGTTTCTTTTCAATATACTTTTCTACAGCTTTTTTCGTTTCTTCTTTAGAAGATGCTGGATTAATTGTTCCTCTTTCTTTCAACGCTTCCGCTAAACGATCTTCTTGAATTAAATTGTAATCAATTGGTGTTGTAGATACATTTTCTTTCTCTTTTGCTGGCGTTTCTGCGTATGCTAGCGGAGTACTCATTACAGATGTGCATCCGATAATTGCCGCAATTGCTAATGATGACAACACTTTAAATGGCGCTTTTCTTCTCATTCTATTTCTCTCCTTTTATAAAACTTAAAATTCAGATAAATCATTGCATTCAAATCGAAATCCCTATTTTCTGCCCTCCCTATATAAAAAGGCATAATTCTATAAACGTTAAGCTTTCTGTTATAGAATCATGCCCCTCCAGTTTTCTGGTCAGAACCTCTACCTTTTTATGTCGAAATATGAAAAATAAAAAGTGATTTGATATATATTAAATAGCTTATATAACAAATTTAAAAGACAATATGCAAAATTGCATGAAAATTCTTTTAAATAAAAAAAGAACCCTAGTCAATTAAACTAGGATTCTTGATTTTCTATTATTTCTCTTGTGTTTTTTCCCAATCAGCTAAGAACTTCTCAATTCCTTGATCTGTTAATGGGTGCTTCACTAATGAAGCAATTACGTTTGCTGGGATTGTTGCAATATGTGAACCGTTTAATGCTGCTTCTGTTACGTGAACACTGTGACGTACAGATGCTGCAATGATTTCTGTTTCAATGCCGTGAATTGCAAAGATTTCTGCGATTTGGCGGATTAGGTCCATACCGTTATGACCGATATCGTCTAAGCGACCTAAGAATGGTGAAACGTATGTTGCACCAGCACGAGCTGCAAGTAATGCTTGAACTGCTGAGAATACTAATGTAACGTTTGTACGAATTCCTAAGTCAGAGAATGCTTTTACTGCTTTTAAACCTTCTGTTGTCATTGGGACTTTTACAACAACGTTTGGAGCAATTTTCGCTAACTCTTTTCCTTCTTCGATCATTTTATCAGCTTCTAAGCTAATTACTTCTGCGCTTACAGGTCCTTCTATAAAGCTGCAAATTTCACGAATACGCTCGTGGAAATCTACGCCTTCTTTTGCTACAAGTGATGGGTTTGTCGTTACTCCAGCTACTACGCCTAATGCATTTGCCTCTTTAATTTCATTAATGTTTGCTGTATCAATAAAGAATTTCATTTGTTATTCTTCCTTCCTAATTTTCGTTTTATATTTATTTGTTTTTCTTAATAAGCTCTAATTCAATCGGAATAGATTTGTCCACTTTTTTACCTTGTGTTATCTCTTTTGCTGTTTGCATCGCCTTCTCCCCGATTAATTCTGGTTTTTGAGCAACTGTTGCAGCCATACGCCCATCTTTAACCGCTTTCACAGCATCGTCTGTTGCATCAAATCCAACAACTACTACATCCGTTTTTCCAGCAGACTTCAATGCTTCAAGTGCCCCTAATGCCATTTCATCGTTATGTGCAAACACGGCTTTAATATCACCATTTGCTTGCAAAATGTTTTCCATAACAGATAATCCTTTTGCTCTATCAAAATCAGCTGCTTGTTTTGCAACTACTTTTAAAGACTTATCAGCTACGTTATGGAATCCTTTCCCGCGCTCACGAGCAGCAGAAGAGCCAGGGATTCCTTCTAATTCAGCAACATTTGCTCCCACGCCAACTAATTCACGAATGTAATCACTAGCCATTTGACCACCTTCAATATTATTAGAGGCAATGTGAGAAACAACTTTACCTGAATTTGCAACGCGGTCTACAGTAATAACAGGGACATTCGCTGCATTTGCCGCACTTACTGCTGAAGCAACAGCATCTGAATCGGTTGGATTAATAACAACTACATCGACACCTTTTTGAATTAAATCTTCAACATCATTTGTTTGCTTTGCTGCATCATTTTGTGCATCAACAGCAATCAACTCAATGCCGCTTTCTTTCGCTTTCTTTTCTGCCCCTTTTTTCAAAGTCACAAAAAATGGATTGTTTAAAGTTGAAACAGAGAATCCAACTTTAATAGTTTTATTTCGACCTTTATCGCTAGAATCCTTTGCCCATTCTGGTGGTTCCATTGAACAACCAGCAGTAATGACCATAATACATGCAACGAGTATAAGTAACCATTTCTTCATGAACTGTCCCTCCATTACGCTTCTTTTCGACGATCAATTAATACAGCTAGTAAGATTACAAGTCCTTTTACAACTTGTTGGAAGAAAGAAGATACGCCTAATAAATTTAAACCGTTATTTAGTACACCGATAATAAGTACACCGATGAATGTACCAACAATCCAACCTCTTCCCCCAGAAAGACTTGTTCCACCTAATACAACTGCTGCAATTGCATCTAATTCGTAAGAAGTACCTGCAGTCGGCTGTGCAGAATCTAGTCGTGATGTTAAGACAATACCTGCAAGCGCTGCCAAAATTCCGGAAAGACCATAAATCATTACTTTAATTCTCGTAACATTAATACCTGATAATGCTGCTGCTTCTTCATTTCCACCAATTGCAAATGTACGGCGACCAAATGTCGTTTTCTTCAAAATGAAGTACAGTACTGCGAAAGCGACCATCATTGTAACAGCTGGTACCGGAATACCGAGAAAATAACCGCGGCCAAACATTTGGAACATTAAATGATCACCAAGACCAGTGATCGGACGTCCGTCCATATAAACAAGCGTCAACCCACGAAAAATAGTCATTGTTGCTAAAGTCGCAATAAACGGAGCTACTTTTCCCTTCGCTATGATGATACCGTTTACAATTCCCATTACAAGACCAGCCAATAATCCAACTGCCATTGCAAGAAACGGGTCCATGCCACTTGCCATCATTCCAGCAACAAGTGCACTTGATAATGCTAAAATAGAACCTACCGATAAGTCAATACCCCCTGTTAAAATTACAAAGGTCATTCCGAATGCAATAAGCGCATTAATCGATACTTGACGCAGTATATTAAATAAATTTGGAATTTCAATAAATGCTGGATTTAAAGCTGTAATTACTACAATAATTAATACTAGTCCAATTAAAGACCCAAGTTGTTGTAATACATTCCCCTTCTTAGCCATCCTTACTCTCCCCCTGTAGCTAGTGCCATAATAGACTCTTGTGATGCCTCATCTTTCTCTAAAATGCCGCCGACTTTTCCTTCATGAATAACAAGAACGCGATCACTCATTCCTAAAACTTCTGGAAGCTCAGATGATACCATAATAACGGCATCGCCTTGCTCGGTAAGCTGATTCATAATAGAGTAAATTTCTTTTTTCGCTCCAACATCAACACCTCTTGTTGGCTCATCTAAAATGAGTAACTGCGGATGGATGCCTAGCCATTTTGCGATTACAATCTTTTGCTGATTTCCACCAGAAAGAGATTTCACCGCTTGCTCTCCACTAGCTGCTTTCACATTAAGTAGTTTCATCATGTCAGCTGTAAACTGTTGTTCTAGTTCGTTACTAAGGACACTTCCCTTTGAAAGACTTTCTAAATTCGGTAAGGCTAAATTTTCTCGAATTGAGAAATCTAACACTAACCCTTCAGATTTTCTATCCTCTGTAATGAATGCTATTCTTTGTCTAATCGCATCTATCGGACTGTCAATCTTTACTTCTTGTCCATTTATAAAAATTTGGCCAGAATCTAAAGGCTCGTACCCAAATATCGCTTTCATAATATCCGTGCGGCCAGCTCCCATCAAGCCAGCAACACCAAGGATTTCACCTTTTCTAACTTGAAACGAAACATTTTCAAACTTCCCTTTTTTCGTTCCGTTACGCATTTCAAAAATAACATCGCCAATTTGACTATTTCGTTCTGGGTAACGTTCACCAATGCTGCGCCCCACCATCATACTCACTACTTCATCAAACGATGTTTCTGGAATTAACCTCTTTCCTACGTATTCCCCATCACGTAAAATTGTAATGGCATCACATATTGAAAAAATTTCTTCCATTCGGTGTGAGATATAAACGAACGAAACGCCTTCTTTACGTAATTTATTAATGACAGTAAACAACGTTTCAATTTCACGATCTGTTAATGCAGCTGTAGGTTCATCCATAATAATAACGCTCGCGTTTGTCATTAGCGCTTTCGCAATTTCGATAATTTGCTGTTGTCCAACCGATAACTCTCCTGCCAACATAGCGCCTTTTACATGTAATCCTAATTCTGCTAGTTGCTGCTGCGCAATCGCGTTCATTTGACGCGTACGTAAAATACCTGTCTTCCCATACATTAACTCTTTACCGAGAAACATATTTTCAGCTACCGTTAAATTCGGTAATATGTTCAATTCTTGATGTATAAATGCAATACCGTACTCTTCAGCTTCTTTTGCATTTTTAAAAGTTCGTTCTTGCCCATCAATCGTGATTGTTCCACCATCTCTTTTGTATACACCTGTTAAAATCTTCATGAGCGTTGATTTACCCGCTCCATTTTCCCCCATCAATGCATGGACTTCTCCTGTTTCAATCATAAACTGTGCATTCTTCAAAACAGAATTGCCATTGAACGCCTTTGAAACGTTTTTCATTTCAATATGCATTCTCATCACTTCCCTTTATTAAAAAATCACGCCTGCATGTAAAATTACATTGGCATAAGGCGTAGCCTCGCCTGTACGAATAATCGCCTTCGCTTTCTTTGTATGCTCTTTAAATTGTTCATGAGATACATATTCAAATGCTGGCTCTATTAGTTTCAGCTCGATTTCTTTATTTACTTCCGCATTATTGTTAATGACTTCTTCTGCTAATGTTACTTTTTCAATTGCCATATCATCAGCTACCACTTGCAATACGTCTAAAAAACTTGGTTTTCCAAGCTCAACAGCTAAATCAATTCGTTTTACTCCGTCAGGAATTGGTAAACCACAATCAGCGATTACAATCGTATCTGTATGCCCGAGTGAAGCAAGGACTGATGCAATCTCACTGTTTAATACACCGTGCTTTTTCATCCGACAATCACCTGCACTTCACGTACTTTATCTCTCGTTGGCATACCACCTTGCGCCCCAAGCTTCGTTACAGAAAGACCACCAGCAATATTCGCAAAACGAATTGCTTTTTGAAGTGCTTCTCCTTCAGAAAGGGCAACTGCTAATGCTCCATTAAATGTATCACCAGCTCCAGTCGTATCTACTACATCAACAGCAATGCTAGGAACATGTACAATCTCCGTCCCATTATGGAAACGAACACCGTTAGAACCTTCTGTCATCAATAATTTATTTGGATATTTAGCTAGTAAATCTTCAATTGGTGATGTGAAATCATCTAACACGATACGGCACTCATGTTCATTTGGCGTAATATAAGTTGCCTTTTCTAAAATAGCTTCTGATAACACTTGTGCTGGCGCTGGATTTAGCATAACCGGGATTTTGTGTTCCTCACAAATAGCCAATACATATTTTACTGTTTCAAGTGGAATCTCTAGTTGAAGAACAACCATATCTGCTTTTATAAGAAGATCTTTTGAACGATCTACAACCGACTCATTTACAAGAACATTCGCCCCTTGCACGACAACAATACTGTTATCCTCTTCTGCTAAAACGATATGAGCAATTCCTGTCGCTGCATCTGTAACCGGTACCACATAGTCGATAAAAACGCGTTCGTTCTCTAAATTTTTCCTAACTACAGTTCCATAATTATCGTTTCCTACCGCTCCAACCATCGCTACATTTGCGCCTAATCTAGCTGCAGCAACCGCTTGGTTGGCTCCTTTTCCTCCTGGAATTGTATGAAATGCTTCACCAATTACTGTTTCCCCTGCTTTCGGACGTTTTTTTGAAACGGCCACTAAGTCCATTGAAATACTACCTACTACTGCAATATTTGGCATCTGTTTCATCTCCTTACTTCGTTGTATTTCGTTCTATAATTTCAATCGGTAAACGATAGTGTTTCTCTTCTAATATATTTCCTTCCATCTGCTCTAACAGCAGTTCTGTTGCAATTTTCCCCATTTCATAAATTGGCTGTGCAACAGTTGTAATAGATGGATACATCATCTCTGTTAAAGAAATTCCATCGAATCCGATAATTTGTAAATCATCCGGAATAGAAATTCCCTTTTGAAGGGCAGCCTTTACAATACCTATTGCAATTAAATCATTCCCAGCAACAATTCCATCAATATGTGGGTATTCTTCTAATAGTTCCACCGCTACACGCTCACTATTAGCTGGATCAAATGTACTCTCTGCAATCATATAAGAAAGATTATTTTGCGTAATTACGTCTACAAAGCCTTCAAAACGTTCATTCGCTGTGCTTACGTCACGCGGTCCACGAATATGTGCAATATGTTTGCAGCCTTTATCTATTAATAACTTTGTCGCGGCCTGACTTCCCGCATAGTTATCTGCATATACAGTAGGAATACGCTCATTAAACATACGGTCAATTGCAACAACTGGAACAGACAACTTCATGTAATTAACACTATTTTGTGGATTTGTTGCTACAATAAATCCATCCACATTATTTTGCCTAAGTACATCAATATATTGCTTTTCTTTCTCTAAACTCTCATCAGAGTTACAAAGGACAACTGTGTATCCTTGCTTATGCGCTACATCTTCTACGGCACGTGCAACTTCTGGAAAGAATGGATTCACGATATTTGGAACAACTAAGCCAATTAAACGAGATTTCTTGTTATACAATGAACGCGCTACTGTACTAGGTTTATAATCTAGCATCTCAATTGCTCGCTCTACTTTCTTTAATGTATCTTCATGAACATATCCATTTTTATTTAACACTCTGGAAACGGTCGCAACAGATACTCCCGCTAATTTCGCAACGTCTTTAATCGTACTCATTCTATTCCCTCTCCATTTCATGTAACCGTTTACAGAAAATAATATAACGTATTTCTAGAAATACGTCAATCATTTCTCACGAAAAAGCTTTTAAGGTTATACTCAAAAAAGCACCGCCATAAGGCGATGCTTTTTAATTACGAATATGATACAGTTTGTTCTTTTTCTTCTGCTGCTGGCTCTTCAGCACCTTTTTTACGATCCGATAGTTTAATCTTCTGTAAGAAAATCGTAAAGATAGCACCCACTACAATGAATACTAATCCTGTTAGAAATACAGTATGAAGTGAGTCTACTAAAGAATTTTTCAAGATTGGTACAATGCTGTTAGCGAATGCTTCTGGCATTTGTTTTAATGCCTCTGGGCTAAATAGCATCGAATATAAACCTTGTGGATCTGTATGAATCATATCTTTAAATTTCGTTACCATTTGTCCCGCTTCTTTCGGGAATGTATCTAATACAGGTACTAATTTATTTGTTAATGTTGTACCTGAAGTGTTATTCATGATTGACCCTAAAATTGTAATACCAAATGTTCCACCGATTTGACGGAAGAACTGACTTGATGATGTTACGACACCAAGATCTTTTTTCGGGAAACTTTCTTGTAACGCTAATGTTAATGTCGGCATTACAAGACCCATTCCTAAACCGATAATACTCATATAAAAAGTAGCAGTAAGTTTAGTCGTGTGCATATCCATCGTTGTTAATAACCAGAAACCACCAGCCATAATAAGCATCCCTGTAATAATTTGTGGTTTCACACCAACTTTTAATACAAGTTGACCACCGATAATACTCATCACAATCATTGTAATCATCATTGGTGTCATAATTGTTCCTGATTCAGCAGCACTTACTCCTACAATTCCTTGCATAAAGAATGGTACGAACATAATAGCACCGAACATTCCGATACTCATAAAGAATCCAATCGCATTCAGTATTGTAAATGTGCGATTTTTAAAGAAATGCATCGGTAAAATTGGTTCTTCTGCTTTCGTTTCAACGATAACAAAGCTAACAATACCAATTAGAGCTAATGCAAACAACCCGATAATTTGCCAAGAATCCCACGCGTAATCTTTTCCACCAAACGTTAACGCAAGTAATAAGCTTACAACACCGAGAATCATCGTAAAGATTCCAGCGATATCAATTTTAATTGGTCCCGTTTGTTTATGTGATTTTAATCCCATTGCAATAAAGATTGTCGCTAAAATACCAACTGGTAAGTTAATGTAGAATACCCATCTCCAGTTCACCGCATCTACAATCCAACCACCCACTTGTGGTCCAATTACAGAAGCAAGACCGTATAACGCACCAAAAATACCTTGCCATTTCGCACGTTCTTTTCCCGTAAACATATCTCCGATAATAATCATAGCCATTGGCATCATAATACCGCCACCAAGACCTTGAATACCACGGAAAATAATTAATTCTGTCATACCATTTGCCATACCACATAACGCCGAACCAATCATAAAGATAACTAGCCCTGTTATATATACGTTACGACGACCAAGTAAATCCGCTAATTTACCTGCAATCGGTACAACTGTCGTTGATGTTAACATATAAGCTGTCGTTAACCACGTCATTAAGCTTAATCCGCCTAGTTCACCGACGATACGCGGCATTGCTGTACCAACGATTGTTCCATCTAATGCAGCAAATAGCATCGCGATTATTAAACCGATTAACAGCAACTTTCTATTTATGTTTTCTTGTTGCTCCATGTAATCTCCTCAATTCCTCTTAGTTATTCTCTTTTTTCTCTTGTGTCCCGCAAATAATTGTTTCTAACTTCTCAAAGAGACGTAACAAATCTTCTCTTTCTTGTAATTCTAAATGTGAGAAATATTTTGCAATATGCTCATTACGAGCTGTCATTGCCTCTTCTACTCTTGCTTTCCCCTTTTTTGTTAACTCAATGATGACAACACGACGGTCATCTTTGTCGTGATAGCGCTCTACAAGCTCTTGGTCAATTAGGCGATCAATCATCACTGTAATTGCACTAGGCTTTACATACATCTTTTTTGCTAATTTTGTCGCTCTTGAAGCACCGTAATGATCTAAAATCTTTAAAATATAAAACTGCGGTGGTGTAAGTCCTGTTGCTTGCATTTGTTCTAATAACTCCGTCTGCATTTTCTTTCCAATCGAAAAGGCAAGAGCTTGAATTTTATCGATATGCGTCATATCATTTGGCATGTTATCCACCTCTTATTTAAGCAATAAAATATTTAACGTATTTAAATATTAATACCACGAATAAAATACGTCAACACTTTTTATTTATAAAAACGTTTACATTTCTGTCACAAAGTTGTATAATTTTCGACGAAGTTAATATTGACAGTCACGGAGAATCGGAGTATAAGGCTATGAATCATAAAAAAGGAAACTTTTTTATATTTCATGGCCTTTTTATATTCTCTCTGACTTACAACATTTCGAATTCATTAGGGGAGGATTTTCATTTTATGTTTTTCACACAATTATTTAAACCTGCACCCCACGCGGAACGCTTACCAGCTGATCGCGTTGATAGCGAATACCGTAAATTACGTTTACAAGTATTCTTGGGTATCTTCATTGGCTATGCAGGTTACTACTTTGTTCGAAAAAACTTTTCACTAGCAATGCCATACTTAATCGAACAAGGCTTTAGTAAAGGAGAACTTGGGGTTATCCTTTCAGCAGTATCTATCGCTTACGGATTAAGTAAATTTCTTATGGGTATCGTATCCGACCGTTGTAATCCTCGCTACTTTTTAGCAGCTGGGCTATTTTTATCAGGTATCATTAATATTATTTTCGGCTCATTTTCTTTCATTACAACGAGCATTATACTCATGTTTGTCCTTCAGTTTTTAAATGGATGGGTACAAGGTATGGGCTGGCCTCCTTGTGGTCGTACGATGGTTCACTGGTTCTCTATTAGTGAACGTGGTACAAAAATGTCTATTTGGAACGTTGCTCATAATGTCGGTGGCGCACTTATGCCTTCTCTTGTAACATTAGGGTTATATTTCTTTGCAAATGACTGGCATAGTATTTTTTACTTCCCAGGTATTCTTTCAATTTTAGTTGGTATTTATGTATTAATTACGATGAGAGATACACCTCAATCTTGTGGATTACCTTCTATTGAAGAACATACTGGAGAATATCCATCAGATGAAACAGTAAAAGATCGAGAACGCGAACTTTCAGTAAAAGAAATTTTATTTACATACGTACTAAACAATAAATTTTTATGGTACATCGCTATCGCGAACGTTTTCGTTTATTTCGTACGTTACGGCGTTGTAGACTGGGCTCCTACGTATTTAGTAGAGGAAAAAAGTTTCACTCATAGTAGCTCTCGCACAGCTTATGCTCTATATGAATGGGCTGGTATTCCAGGTACACTTCTTTGCGGCTGGATGAGTGATAAAATGTTTAAAGGGCGCCGCGCACCTGCCGGTATTTTATTTATGGTTGGTGTATTTATCGCCGTTCTTGTTTACTGGCTAAATCCTCCTGGCAATCCAATGATTGATAGTATCGCACTTGTCTCAATTGGATTTTTAATTTATGGACCTGTTATGTTAATCGGCCTACATGCACTAGACTTAGCACCAAAAAAAGCTGCTGGAACTGCTGCTGGTTTAACTGGGTTCTTCGGTTACCTAGGTGGAGCTACTTTTGCTAGCGCAGCTATGGGCTTTATCGTAGATGCATTCGGATGGGATGGCGGATTCATCTTATTACTTGTATCTTGTGTACTTGCAATGTTCTTCCTTGCTCTTACTTTAAAGACAGGATCTGCAAAACCAAAACAAGCTTAAGTACTAATATTATTCTTATCAAAAAAAGAGAGACTGTTCTTTCCAGAACACCTCTCTTTTTTCTACATATAATACTTTTTTCTTACAAAAGATTTATTTCCCTCTCTTATTCATGTTAGCGTTTTCAAATTACTCCAACCACTTACACAACTGCATCCAATCTCTATATAAAAAGATTTTTGAATATTTTTTCAACTTATCCTTGTCAAACATTGTCAATTTATATTAAAATAACAACAACATACAAAATATTTAGTCTTTTCAGAAAAGATGGAGGGATAGCCATGAAGAATCCACTTCTTCGCATTGAAAACTTACAAACTTCCTTTCGCATACAAGATCAATATCATGCAGCAGTTGATGATGTCTCGTTAACTGTCCATGAAAATGAAATTGTCGCGATAGTTGGTGAATCGGGTTGCGGAAAAAGTGCACTTGCCCTTTCTATTATGCGACTGCATAATGAAGCAAATACAAAATTACAGGGGCAGCTTAACTATAGAGATAAGGATTTACTAACTATGTCGACCGCAGAAATGAATAAAGTACGCGGATCAAACATCGGTATGATTTTCCAAGAACCTCTTACAGCACTCGATCCTCTTATGACAGTTGGAAAACAAATCGAAGAAAACTTAGACTACCACACAAGCCTTTCAAAAGCAGAAAAGAAAGAACGCACCTTAGAACTACTTCATCAAGTTGGTATTCCAAAACCAGAACTTACATATAAACAATACCCACACGAATTATCTGGCGGAATGAGACAAAGAATTGTTATCGCCATTGCAATTGCTTGTAACCCAGCACTCATTATTGCGGATGAGCCAACAACGGCACTTGACGTAACCATCCAAGCACAAATTTTAGACTTACTAAAGTCTATTCAAGAACAAACAAAAATGGGCATCATTTTAATTACACATGATTTAAGTGTTGTTGCAGAAACAGCTGATCGTATCGTCGTTATGTACGCTGGACAAGTTGTAGAAACAGGTAAAGTTGAAGAGATTTTTAATAACCCTCTTCACCCATATACTCGTTCTCTATTAAACTCCATTCCATCTGCGTATGGTGAAAAAGAAAAATTACATGTAATTCAAGGGGTGGTTCCTACGTTAGCAAAGCTTCCTCGCACAGGTTGTCGCTTCCAAGCTCGAATTCCATGGATTAGACCTGATCAACACGAGGAAAATCCAATTTTACACGAAGTAAAACCAGACCATTGGGTGCGTTGTACTTGCTACAAGCATTTCAACTTCCAACATAAGAAAGGAGATGACGTAACTCATGGCACTGCTTAAAGTAGAAGATTTAAAAGTACATTTCCCAATTAAAGGTGGTTTCTTCGGCCGCACATTAGATCACGTGCGTGCTGTCGATGGTGTAAGTTTTGAATTACAACCGGGTGAAACATACGGGATCGTTGGTGAGTCAGGAAGTGGCAAATCAACAACGGGTAAAGCAATTATGCATTTAACGAAAGCAACAGAGGGTAGCATTCATTTTAATAATAGAGATTTAACAAAGTTAAGTCGCTCTGAGCTACGTGAACAGCGAAAAGATATTCAAATGATTTTCCAAGATCCGTATTCATCATTAAATCCGAAGAAACGTGTTCTCGACATTATTGCTGAGCCACTTCGAAATTTTGAGAAACTCTCACCTGATGAAGAACGTAGAGCAGTTCAAGAATATCTTGATAAAGTTGGTCTAAATCCAGAGTCAATTTATAAATATCCACATGAATTTTCCGGTGGGCAAAGGCAGCGGATTGGTATTGCACGCGCTCTTACATTAAAACCGAAGCTTATTATTGCTGATGAGCCAGTATCTGCACTTGACGTCTCTGTACAGGCACAAGTATTAAACTTCTTGCAAGATTTACAAGCTGAACTCGGACTAACATACTTATTCATTAGTCATGATTTAGGTGTCATTCGTCATATGTGTGACCGAATCGGTGTTATGTATCGCGGACGCATTGTGGAAGAAGCAACTAGTACAGAAATTTATAATAATCCGCAACATATTTATACGAAACGTCTAATATCAGCAATTCCTGATATTCGTCCTGAAAACAGAGAACAACAGCGTAAGCTCCGTCAACAAGTAAGCTCTGAGTACGAGAAATCATACGAAAATTATTTCAATGAAAACGGTCGGGCTTATGACTTAAAAGCAATCTCGCCAACGCACCGGGTCGCATTACCATAAGGGAGTGATAAAACATGTGGAAGTTTATATTACGGAGATTTTTAGTGATGATCCCGCAATTATTCGTGTTAAGTGTACTAGTCTTTTTACTAGCTAAAGCGATGCCCGGCGATGCATTAACAGGCAGAGCAATGAATCCGAAAGCGGATCCAAAGGTGATTGAAGAACAACGTGAAAAGCTTGGATTAAATGACCCAGTTACAACACAATATGTTCGCTGGATTAAAAATGCAGTGCAAGGTGACTTCGGTATTTCCTATGCACATAAAATGAAAGTAACTGATTTAATTGGAGAACGACTTGGAAATACAGTATCTTTAGCACTTGTTATTCTTATTCTTACTTATTTAATCGCCATTCCACTTGGCGTTATAAGTGGGCGTTGGAACGATACATGGGCTGATCGACTCATTACCATTTACAACTATCTAGGTTTTGCTACACCACTATTTATATTTGCATTAATTATGCTCTTCCTATTCGGATTTAAGTTTGCAATATTCCCAACTGGTGGTAGCGTAGATCCTCAAGTTGCAACAGGTACATTCGCTTACTATTTAAGCAAATTAAATCACATGCTACTACCAGCTTTATCTGGCGCACTTATTGCAACAGTTGGTACTGTACAATATTTACGAAGCGAAATTATTGATACGAAACATAAAGATTTTGTACGTACAGTACGAGCAAAAGGTGTTCCAGAATCAAAAATCTATTCTAGACATATTTTACGAAATTCATTCTTACCAATTGCAGCCTTCTTAGGTTATGAAATTACAGGATTGGTTGGCGGTGCCATCTTCTTAGAAAGTATTTTTAGCTATCCAGGAATTGGACAACTATTTATACAATCTATCTCTCAACGCGATTTTAGTGTAATAACTGCACTCGTTATGTTTACTGGATTTGCAACGTTACTTGGAACTCTCCTTTCAGATATTATTCTAAGCATCGTCGATCCACGTATTCGTATTGATTAAAGAAAGGAGCAGACGTTATGTTAGCAAACCCTGAAAAACAAACTGAAGTTGTTCATTACGAAAAAAGCCCTTCTGGTTTCTCTATTATGTGGCGAGAACTTCGTAAAGATAAATTAGCAATGTTTTCACTTGTTTTCCTAGCAATCTTATTACTAGCGGTCTATGCAACATCTTTTATTATGAAACAAGAAGATATTGTACGAGTTGATTTATTCGCTATTTATGCTCCTCCCTCTGCTGAACATTGGTTAGGAACAGATTATGGAGGACGCGATATTTTCGGCCAACTTATTATTGGTACACGTAACTCTTTTACAATTGGATTAGCAATTACTATTCTTTCTTGTTTAATTGGCCTTTCAATTGGATTAATTGCCGGTTATTTTGGAGGAGCAATTGATAATATGATTATGCGCGTTATCGACTTCGTTATGGTTTTACCATTTTTAATGCTTGTAATTGTATTTATTACACTTGTTCCTACATTCAATATCTTTACTTTCATTTTAATTATGAGCGTGTTCTTATGGACAGGAAAAGCAAGATTAATTCGCTCAAAAGTATTAACTGAAAAAGAACTCGATTATGTCTCTGCATCAAAAACATTAGGAACACCAAACTGGAAGATCATTCTTTTCCAAGTACTACCTAACTTAAGTTCCATTATCATTGTTAGCGTTACATTAAACCTTGCTGGAAACATCGGTATTGAATCTGGGCTAACTTTCTTAGGATTTGGTCTACCAGAAAGTACCCCAAGCCTTGGCACACTTGTTAGTTATGCTAGAAATCCAGATGTATTACAAGAGAAATGGTGGATTTGGTTACCCGCATCAGTCATGATTTTAACATTGATGCTGTGTATAAATTTTATTGGTCAAGCGCTACGCCGTTCGGCCGACGCAAGACAAAGAAAAGGATAAGGGGTGGAAGAAATGACAAATAAGCCAAAGTTTTTCAAAGTATTAAGTACACTTGCAGTTTCAACATTACTACTTTCAGCATGTGGGGGCAGTGGTGGTAGTGAAAAAACGAGCAGCACAAAAAAAGTAGATACAAATAAATTTAGTACAAATGTTAAAAATGATAAAAAGGAAGTTAAAGATGGTTCATTAACATATGGTCTTGTTTCTAACACACCATTTGAAGGACTTTTGAACTTTGCTGTATATGAAGGAGATCCTGATAACCAAGTCATTACCATTTTCGATGAATCTTTATTATCAAATGACGAAAACTGGGAATATACGAATGATGGCGCTGCTACATATGAAATTTCTAAAGATAAAAAGACAATTACATTAAAAATTAAAGATAATGTAAAATGGCATGATGGAAACCCTGTTACCGCTGAGGATTTAGAATACTCTTATCTGGTGATTGGTAGCAAACAATATGCTGGTTCTCGCTATGATTCTCAAATGCAAATGATTGAAGGTATGGAAGATTATCATAATGGAAAAGCCGAAAAAATTTCAGGTATAAAAGTAACGGATCCAAAAACAATTTCGATTACGTTTAAAGAACCAAATCCTTCAGTGAAAACTGGGCTTTGGACATACCCTCTTCATAAGAAATACTTAGGAGATGTACCAATCGATAAATTAGCAGAATCTGATAAAATTCGTAAAAATCCAATTGGTTTCGGACCTTTTAAAGTGAAGAAAATTACTCCTGGAGAATCCGTTGAATTCGAACGTTTTGATGACTATTATGGCGGAAAACCAAAACTGAAAAGCATGGTTTTAAAAGTTGTTAACCCTTCTGTTGTTAACGCGTCCTTAAAAAATGGTGATATTGACATTGCTGAAGTAAGTGCAGATCAATATCCAAATGTAAGTAAATTAAAAAATGCACAATTAGTCGGTAAAACCGATTTATACTATAGTTATATCGGCTTTAAATTAGGCCATATGGATAAAGAAAAAGAAGAAGTAGTAATGGATAAGGATAAATTTAAAGATGTTCGTGTACGTCAAGCGATGGCGTATGCTATTGATCGAAAAGAAATTGGTGAAAAATTATATCATGGCCTACGTTATCCAGCTAACTCACCAATTCCACCATCTCTACCAAAATATCATAACAATAAAATTGGTGCCTATGATAAAGATGTAGAGAAAGCTAAAAAGTTATTAGATGAAGCTGGCTATAAAGATACGAACGGAGATGGATTCCGTGAAGATCCAAATGGTAAAGAATTTAAAGCTAATTTCTTATCAATGAGTGGTAGCGATGTAAGTGAACCACTTGCAAAATTCTTTATTCAATCTTGGAAAGACATCGGCCTAAAAGTAGAACTTCTTGATGGTCGCTTACACGAATTCAACTCATTCTACGATATGATTAAAAAAGATGATCCAAAGGTTGACCTTTTCGCTGCCGCTTGGGGAACTGCATCTGATCCAGACCCTTCTGGTATTTGGGCTAAAAACGCACCGTTCAATTACACACGTTGGGCTACTGACAAAAACACAGAATTATTAAAACAGGGTATTTCTAAAGAAGCTGCTGATGAAAAATACCGTAAAGATGTATACGATAAATGGCAAAAATTAGTTCACGATGAAGTACCATTAATTCCACTTCATTATAAATTTGACCTAAAAGGTGTAAATAATCGCGTAAAAGATTATAAATACACACCAGAAGATCAATACAAGTGGGGTAAAGTTAGCGTAACAAGTGATAAAGCAGAAACAGAGAAATAAGAATAAAAATAGCTCCTGGCGCTAAAATACATGCCAGGAGCTATTTTTTATTTATAATCCTTCTCTTGCTATTTATAACAACCAATTCCTTCCCTACTCTACTATTAAAAGATTTGATGAATCATCTTTATTACAACAGCTAACGTAACAGATGCAGCAAATCCCCCTAAACAAATTAAGCTTACCCCTTGACTATATGATAAGTTTTGCAATGATTTCATTACTTCCATCCTCCCTATCTCCCCTTTGATACTCTTATTTTACCAATGGGAAAAATTTCATAACATCGATTTTTCTGACAACAAACTTACAAATTTGTAAGTTTACATCTCAACTTATATATCTAGTATTTCCACAAATGAAAGGCATTTATACATAAAAAAAAACCTTGCTATCCCAAGGTCTTAGTTACATTCTATTTCATTTTATAATCATCACCGGACATTTCACACGCTTTGCTATTTTATGACTTACACTACCAAGCACCATTTCTTGCAATGTATTTAATCCTCTACTCCCAGCAATAACAAGATCTATATCTCCTGTATTTACATATTGAACAATCGTATCTCCTGGATCGCCATGTAATATCGTAATTTTATAAGAAATGTTCTCTTTCTTTAATAAACCTTCAATCTCTTTTAATTTATCTTTTCGACTAGCCGATATTGTTTCTAGATCTGTTTGACCTTGTATAATATCTGATTTTGCCGTTCTATTATCTACTACGTACACAACTTCAACATTTGTTTCTTCGCTACATTTCGCAATATATGTTGCATGTTCCGCTGCTCGAAGTGCATGTTCAGAACCGTCACATGCTAATATAATTTGTTTGTACATATGCTGAATCCCCTTTTCGTTATCCTACTCGTATTATATAATAAAGCCCCCTAAAAAGGAGGCTTCTAACTAGCAATTCTTTTATTATAAGTAGCTAAATTTGAAATAATCTTCGAGCTTCGTTCATTTAATCCCGTTATACTTACTTTCACGCCACTTTGTTCATACTTCATGATAACTTTATCAATTGATGCCACTGCTGAATCATCCCATACGTGCGCATGAGTAAAATTCATTTCAATTTCTTTTACATCTTCATTAAATGAAAAATTAGTTATGAAATCGGCTGTAGATGCAAAGAAAAGTTGACCATGAATTTCGTATATTTTCTTATTTTCAATATATAAATGTTTCACGTGAATCTTTGCCATATTGAATGCAAATAAAACCGCACTAATTACTGTTCCGATAATTACACCTAATGCTAAATTATGTGTAATTAGGACAATCGCAACTGTTACGATCATAACGAATGCGTTTCCTTTTGGTACTTTATGAATCGTTGTTACAGAGTTCCAATCAAATGTTCCGATTGAAACCATAATCATAACTGCAACTAAAGCTGCCATCGGAATATGAACGACATAATCACCTAAAACGAATAGTAATACGATTAGAAATCCGCCCGCTACAAATGTTGATAATCGGCCGCGTCCACCTGATTTAATATTAATAACAGATTGACCAATCATTGCACATCCTGCCATTCCTCCGAAGAAACCAGCGACAATGTTTGCAATACCTTGCCCACGTGCTTCCTTATGCTTATTACTTTCCGTATGCGTCATATCATCTAAAACTGAAGCTGTTAATAAAGACTCTAGTAAACCAATAATTGCAAGCATAACTGCGTACGGTAAAATAATCCCTAATGTCTCAAATGTAAAAGGCACGTCAGGAATGCTAAAGAACGGTAATTCTTTCGGCAGGCTTCCCATATCTCCTACTGTTTTTAACTGTAATCCGCTCATAATTGCAATACTTGTCACAATAATAATTGAAATAAGTGTAGACGGTACAGCCGTCGTAATACGTGGAAATACATATATAATTACAAGTCCTAATGCGACAAGTGCATACATTTGCCAAGTTGCATTTTTAAAATGCGGCAATTGCGCTGTAAAAACTAAAATTCCAAGTGAATTTAAAAAACCACTCATAACAGATTTCGGAACAAACTTCATAAATGAGCTCAATTTGAACACGCCAAAAATAATTTGGACAATACCTGTTAATATTGTTGTAGCAAATAAGTACTGCAAACCGTGATCTTTAACAAGCGTTACCATTAATAATGCCATTGCACCTGTTGCAGCTGAAATCATTCCAGTTCTTCCGCCAACAAATGAAATGGTAACCGCAATACAAAAGGCTGCGTATAGTCCAACTGTCGGATCCACGCCTGCAATAACAGAGAAGGCTATCGCTTCAGGGATTAACGCTAAAGCAACAACAATTCCTGATAGTACGTCCCCTCTCACATTGGAGAACCAATCATTTTTTATCGTTTGAAACAAAATACCACTCCTCTACTCTTTTATCCCGCTATTTGCCGGGCAGTAAGACCCCCACCTCAAAATTCAGCGGATGCAAAGAAGTTAGGTGGGAATCAACTGCACATAAAAGCCCGATTGGTTCAACTAATAATCAGTGGGGGATGAACAAAACCCCCACTGATTAAAGTTTCACTTTATCATTTGATTTTCTCCATAAGAAAATCTAAGCCGACTGCACGAAAGCTATTATATAACGAGTATAAGATTTTTTGCTATGTAAAAGTTTCCTAAAGAAAAAGACGCTACCTTAGTAGCGCCTTTACTCCTTTTATTAATGTCCACCGTGTCCTTTACCACTTTCCTGAACAATTTCTAACCTCTCATCTAGTATTCCTTGTGTTTCAAATGAAATATCACTCGTACTTCCTAATAAGAAGCCATGATTATATGGTCCAAGTGTTGGATCATCTTTAAACTTCGGCTGAATAGTAGCAAGGAAGTCATACACTGGTTGTGAAGCTTTCCCTTCTTCTAATAAGACAACAGGTGCGTGTTTACCCATATGTGAAAAAGGTGCCCCAGCAACTGCTAAATCTGGTGTTTTGCTTGAAACAAATGATACACCGTGACCAGGTTTTGTGAATCCCCAGCCAAATTTTGTTTTTTCATCTTTAAACTTCGCAAATGCGATAGAATTTTCTGTTGGAGTCTCACCGCTAATACGCGTTACTTTCCCGTATTTGCTTAACTCTTTTTCTACTTCTTTTGAAACGATTTTTTCTGGTCCTAGTAAATATATATTTGCTTTATCTTTTCTCATCTTTAATGCCTCTATTGTCGCTTCTGGCACTTTATTCTTTTCTGTATAGAGTAGTGGTTCCGGCATATGAGAAATCCAGTTTACAGCGGGGGTTGTATATAAACGTCCTTCTTCTGCAGACGAACCGATAATAACACTATTTGGATAGCTTCCTGTTATATCGGCGTATTCTTTATCCACATCTTTAGCAAATATAGCTGGATCCTTTTCTTTTATTTGTTTTACTTTATAATTTTTTAATTGCTCAAGGGTAGATGCACCTACATCCCCCATCACCATAATTTGTGTTCCATCTTTCGTTCCGAGCGGATTTAGCCGTTTTATTTCTTTTAACGTCATTTCGGGTATCTTTTCTTTTTCTATAAATAAAATCGGTCCGTTATTCGGATGATGAATAAGGTCTGCACTCGCAATACCTAATTGCCACTCGTTTACTGGTACTAAAATAATAGCGCCTGGCTGATTCTCTTTATGCGTTGCTGGCCATATCGTTTGCGAAGTTAATACTGCCATTTGCAGAGGATCATTTGTATTTAATCTCGTTATATTTTTTAAACTTGTCGTTAATAAATCATTCGATGCACCTTGATTCATTTGTTTCGGCGCAGTTACCTCCTGATTCATTTTCATTTCCTTCTGCTCTGTTTTCTTCTCTTCTTTAGATTCATGATTTTTATGATCTGTATTCGTTTGTCCACATGCCGCAAGACCAACTGCTGTAATTATTGTTATCCCAAAAACTCGGGTCATTTTTTTCACTATACCGCCTCCATATGAATCATTTTCGAGCCAATATCATTACCTAAAATAGAATTTCAACTTTACAATAACAAGCAATTCTGAAGAAATTATGCAGATGCATTATAATCTGCACCATTTCTTCATGATTTTGACTTACAATTTAAGTAATAACTACAAATGCGGAGGTACTCTATGATCGATATACTACTCGTAGATGATGAACCGAGAATGCTTGAATTATTAACACTTTATCTTACTCCAATCGGATATAACTGCGTATGTGCATTGTCCGGAGAAGAAGCTATTTCACATATAGAAAATCGAAACTTCAAATTTATTTTACTCGATATTATGATGCCAAAGATGGATGGATGGGAAACGTGCAAAAGAATTCGATCTTTTAGTAACATTCCTATCATTATGGTTACAGCTCGTGATCAAACAGTAGATGTCGTTCAAGGATTAAAACTCGGAGCCGATGATTACGTAACGAAACCTTTCCATGAAGAAGAACTTTTCGCAAGAATTGAAGCCGTTTTAAGACGTACAAATGAACATAAACAAATCCAATATCACGGTATTGTATGGGATGAAACAAAACACTTCGTTTCTGTCCATAATGAAGAACTCCTTCTCACACCAATTGAATTTTCTTTACTCGGATTATTTTTACGCCATGTGAACTACGTATTAAGCCGTGATCAACTCATCGAACGAATTTGGGGATTAAATACAAATACAGAAGACAGAACAGTTGATTCACATATTCGTAATTTGCGTGATAAATTACGAAAAGTAAATTTCCCTATTGATCACCATTTAAAAACTGTTTACGGAGTCGGATATCGATGGGTTGATACTCTAGATTAAGGAGCAAAACGATGAAGCGAATTTCTATTCAACTCGGATTTTATTTTTTAATCGTCACACTTTTAATTGAAAGTGTTCTATTTGTCTTGCTTTATTATAGCCTTGTCAACAATAGAGTAAATGAAGAAATGACAGCTTTATTAAAGCGCGGAAATAGTCACCGAGATGTCCTTGAAAAGTATTTTGATAAGCAAACAATCTCCCATGTTGCACTAATGGAATCCGAAGCCGAAACTACTGTTGTTATTACAAATGTACATAAAGATGTACTAGCTAAATCCAATGAAATAAATACTACTATAAAAACGCATATTGAAAAGATGCAAACACGGACAGATCATGACGGAGCAATTATAGAGAATCATTGGAAAACATCTAATTATATATGTACAGTTAGCCCCATTATAGTCGCAGGAAAAACGGAAGGCTACGTATATATGTTTCTCGGAACGGAATCAATTGAGGGAATGGTTAACGGGCTAACAAGACAATTCATTATTGCCGGAGCCATTACTTTTCTATTAACAGCCATCACCATCTTTCTCTTATCACGGTTGTTAACAAAACCATTGTTACACATGAAACATGCCACTGAAAAAATGAGTAAAGGCGATTTATCTGTTTCATTAACGACTACTCGAAATGATGAAATTGGTGAACTAGCATCATCTATCCAAACGCTCGCAAATGATTTACATTATATGAAAACAGAGCGAAGTGAATTTCTAGCAAGCGTTGCTCACGAATTACGAACACCGTTAACATACGTAAGAGGTTATGCTGACATTGCTTTAAAAGAAACCACATCTCCTGAGCAACGTTTGCGATATTTATCTATTATAAAAGATGAGTCTGATTACATTACAAACTTAGTTCAAGATTTATTTTCACTTGCACAAATGGAACAACATAACTTTTCTATTCAAGTAAAGGAAGTATATTTACACACCTTCCTGACTCGCATAGCCGAAAAAGTAAATACCATATATAAAGAAAGATACATTAAAGTTTCTTTCTCTTGTCCTCCTACACTGCTAGTAAACTTAGATGAACAACGCTTCGAACAAGTTGTGGTGAACATTTTAAATAATGCGTATAGACATTCAAAGGAGCATTCTCATATAAACATTTCTGTTATAGAAGAACATAAACGTATTTCCATTACAATTGAAGATGAAGGTGAAGGTATTCCACCTGAAGATCTCCCTCACATTTTCGACCGCTTTTATCGGGTTGATAAAGCAAGAACACGCGCTACAGGCGGAACTGGTTTAGGACTCTCTATCGTGAAGGAAATTGTAGAATTACACGGCGGGACGATTACTGTCACGAGTAAAGTCGATCACGGGTCTTGCTTTATCATTTCATTACCATCTATAAAGAAACACGACTATTGATGGTAGTCGTGTTTCTTTATCATTTTACTTTATAGTATAAATTTACAAATTGCCCAAAACGTTTCGTATCCGTTAAAGTTAAATTAATTTCCGGATTCTTGTCTTGAAATAATGGAACTCCAGAACCTAATATATGCGGTGTAATCGTAACGACATATTCATCAATTAGATTATTTTTAAAGAACTCACTCAGTAGACTTCCTCCACCGACCATCCATATTTTAGATCCTTCTTGTGCCTTTAACCTTTTTGTAAACTCCACTACATCTTCATTTACAAACTCTACATGTTCGTTTGAACCTTTTTCTGAATTAGAAAAGACATAACATTTTTTATCTAAGTATGGGAATGTTTCCGTATGCTCTACTACATAATCGTACGTTCTTTTCCCCATAATTATTGTATCAATCGTTTCATACATTTCTGTATAACCGTTATCTCCCTCTCCTTCCGTTTCCATTAACCACTCTAAATCATCATTTTCTTTCGCAATATATCCATCCAAACTAGCGGCTATAAATAAAACAACTTCACGTGACATCTCTTTTCCTCCTTGCAACGTATATTGATAAAATGACCTTATACACACTATACTAACCTTAAAACATGACAATTCATGTCATGTTAAAAAAGAAACGAGTGAGATAGTTGTCAAAAGCAAAACGTTTACTAGACATTCTTATATTCGCTTCTGCGAAAAGAACATTTACAGCGCAGGAAATAGCTGATGAATTTAACATTTCTGTTCGTACTGTCCATAGATATATTTTAGATTTAAGTGATATGGGATTACCCCTTTACGCAGAACAAGGTCGTAACGGAGGATATAAAGTATTAACGAATAAAGTCATTCCGCCTATTTTATTTACGGAAGAAGAAGCAGTATCCATCTTTTTTGCTTTTCAGTCTTTAAGCTACTACAGAGACTTACCATTTAACACAGAAATCAATTCCGTTACGCATAAACTGTATAGCTCTCTACAAGATGATGCGAAAGCGAAAGTTGATAAAATACGATCTTATATCGCTTTTTGGAATCCAAAGAGAACAATTGATACACCCCTTTTAAACGAAGTGCTAACCGCGGCTATTGAAAATAAAGATTTACACTTTCAATACGAATCTAAATCGGGGATAAAAACAAAACATGTTCACCCTATCGGTGTATATGCGCATGACGGGCTATGGTACTTACCATCCTACGACTTTAGTAGAAAAAAAATATTACTGTATCGCGTCGACCGCATTCTCTCTATATTATCCACAGAAGAAAATGAAGATACATTCATGAATTTAGAAGAGTGGTTTATCTCTAACTCTAACGTAGTACACAGTCCTACTCAGTTACATGTTTTACTGACAACAGAAGGTGTACGCCAATGTAAAAGCGTTCCTTACCTTGAAGAGCTCGTTGTAATAAACGAAGACGGGACAGGATATATACATTCAACAATTGATAAAGGTGAAATTAATTTTATTACGCCTTTATTTTATAGGCTTGGAAAAGATGCAAAAGTGTTAGAACCGAAAGAATTGATAGATGGTTTACGTATACGTGCGAAAGAAATTTTACATATGTATGGGGACGAAAAAAGCTGCTAAATATAAGCAGCTTTTTTCGGCGATTTGTTTCTATTATTTTGACTGTTGACGAATATCGAACCACCAACGATTTTTCTCATTCATATTCTCAGTGCCACTAGACCCACTGTAACGGAAAGCATCAAGGAAGATTGAATCTAACTTATCCTCATCTACAAAATAACCTAAGTTAACCTTTACCGTTTGTCCCGGTCGGATACTACCAATATTATAAAAGCTTTTCCCGTCTCCGTGAGGTTCTAAATAATCAACTTCGCCCGTCATAATATTTTTTTCCACAATTCCAGCTCTTTCAGCGTAATTCCATACATTCCCCTTACTTTTAAGCACTTGTAGGGATGGATGCATATAGATTTCTTTTGTTTCCTGTTTACCTATATTTTTCACTGTTGTTGTCAAGTAGACAAATTTAGGCTGAATTAATCTTGACTCTACTAATTGATCAATTGAATCTTTACCATTTCCAAATTTATATTCATCCCGTCTATATGGTATCAATTGTCCAGCTTGATTCAAAGCCTGATTCTCGCTTAGTATTCCTAAACCAAGTTCATTAAAGTTTTCTTGTTTAAAATCTTTAATGGAATCAAAAACTTCAACTTTTTCTATCACATATTCAATTTTACTGTTATCCATGATAATCGTTACTGGAACTTTTTGTCCTATATGAAATAGTCGTTTACTATCTTTTTTCAAAGGAATCACCTTAGTTTTTTTAGGCTTACTTTCTTCGCTAAAATACTTTTTATCATAATCTGTTATATGTGATGCCTTTTCTTTTGACGTAGGCTCAAGGGAAATGTTCCCTAACACATCCACCATTTGTTCTTCGTTTATATCGTTTCCAATATAACTTTGTAACATGATCCCCTCTTTCTCAAAAAAGAGAAAGACCTCTCTGTTAAACGCTAAATTGTTGTTTCCATTTTCTTTATTAACAATCACTGCTTTCTTGCCATGTATCTCTTTCTCTTCGTAGCTTTTTGAGTACAGTGTTTTAAAATTCGAATCTTTTCCTACTCTCCAAAGAATGAATGAAAATCCACCCTTTGCGTAGTTATCTTTAAATGAATATTTCATAGCAGTGTCATCAATTGCTTCCATATTTTCTGGCAATTTACCAACCTTCAACTTATACCACTGATCACTCTTTTTCGAATCCTTATTTGTTAAGGAAACATTTACTTCGTAATTTTGTTTTTGAACAATCATATTATATACTTTCACTGCACCAAAAACAGTTGTCGGCATACCAATTAATAAACAGGCAGCAGCGATTAACATACGATGTCTTTTACGCTTTTTCTGTGGTCGCTCGCCCTTCAGCTTCATTTCTTCCATAAACAATTTCTTTTTGCGCGTATATGTATGTGAAAATTCATGTTGTTCTTCGAGTTTATCAAAATCATCTAAAGCAATTTTTTCAGCAAGTTCATATATTTCTTTGGAGTTCTTTGAATTCGTCATGTTGTATACCTCCTATCATATTTTGAACTCGTTTTCGAGCGCGTTCAAACTGCTTACGGACATTGGCCTCCGTTATCCCCATGACACTTGAAATTTCTTGATACGTTAAGTTATAGAAGACTTTGTACTTAAACACCTGTCTGTTCGATTCATTTAACTCTTTTAGCAATGTATCAATTTGAACCTCAGACATTTTACGTTTTTCCCACTCTTCAATATTTTCATCTACTGCTTCTGTTGATTCTCTTTCATATTCTTCTAAAAATGTTTCATGTCGTTTATTTTTTCGATAACTATCAATCGCCTTGTTTTTCGCGACCCTCAAAATGTAGCGTTTAAGCTCTTCAGTGCTCAAGCTATGGAGCTTTTCCAAGTTCTTATAAAGAGTAATAAATGTCTCTTGAACCGCATCTTCAGCCTGCTGAATATTATTTAAAATAGAATACGCTACATAATAAATTTTTTGTTCATACAACTCATATAGCTCTTCCATCTTTTCATAATCGTTATTTATAACTTTCATATAATTCCTCCTCTCACTCTATATAACGAATGAGCGCTATACTTTGTGACACTGCAAAATCTTTTTATATATAAAATTTAATAATAGAATAAACAAAATCCCAATTTCTCTATTGTAACTGAGAAATTGGGATTTTTTATATTAGAATTTTCCTGACTGTTCCATTGAGAACATCCCTCTTACGCCTTTTCAGTAAGCAGTATTCGCTCTATCGCTTCTTTTAAACAAATGCTTTGTCTCTTCCAAGTTATAATTCTCCTTCTCTCCTAGCTGTACCATATAAAACTCGGCAAACGAGCGCTCTTTATATCTTGGTACGACATGCATATGGTAATGCGTTAACTCGTTAAATACTCCACCATTTTGACAAATTGTAATTCCATCTGGTTTATATAATGCCTTAATCGCTTTTGCAATAAGTTTAGAAGCATCCATAATCGATTTCGCTACAACATCCTCTAATTCGTCTACTTCTACAACATGTTGCTTTGGCACAATTAAAGTATGACCTGAATAGAAAGGTTCATGATCTAAAAAGCATGTTACATAGTCATCTTCATATATTTTATATATAATTTCTTCTTCGTTGGCTAATTTACACCCTAAACATTCCATCATATTTCTCCCTTTATTAAAAACATAAAAACGTGAGAGTCGTATTCTCACGTTTTTATGTTTTACTTTATTAGTTCAATTGTTTCCGTAACTTTTATACTATCTTTTATCGATTGAACAATCGTACAATTTTTCACTGCAAGTTGCAACGCCTTGTCCAATTGCTCTTCTGTAATGTTTTGTGCTTTAATTTTATAGTGCAAATGAACACTTTCAACTGGTTTTGATAAAGCTTCACTTCTACCAACTTCCGTTTCGATTGTAAACGTATCGTATGTAATACGTTTCTTTTCTAAAATTGTTCGAAAGACAATTGCACTACATCCCGCGATAGAAGAAACGAGTAATTGTAACGGTGAATACCCGTTTTCTTTTCCAATCGCTAATTGACCATACGATAAATCTGCCTCAATATCATCGTGTTTGATTGTTAGTTTCATTTGTTGTCTCCATCTCCACTTTCATCGGTTTCTTCCGTTTCTTACTCATATAATAATATATATAGCAGAAAATGATAAATGGAATACCACAATATAACGCCATTCGTTGTTCAGGAATAAACGCTAAACTAATAACAACGATGCTATTTGTAATTAAAGCTAAAATTGGAACAATCGGGTATAGTGGTGTTCTATACTTTAAGTCCTCTAACTTTCCTCCGCCTTTTATATACTGACTTCTAAAGCGAAGTTGCGATAAAGCAATAATGATCCAACTTGATACAGCTGATAAACCAGCTATAGATAATAAATACATGTATACTGTATCTTCTGCAAGGAAACTTGTGAATAAAGAAAGACCAGCTACAGCAATCGTTACGACTAGCGCTGTAATTGGAATACCACGCTTATTTACTTTCTTGAAAGATGTTGGTGCCATTCCTTCATTTGAAAGTGACCATAATATACGAGTTGCCGCATATAATCCTGAATTCGCTACTGATAGTAACGCTGTAATAATAACGAAGTTCATAATATCAGCTGCGTATGGAATACCGATTTTATCAAATACAACTACAAATGGACTTTCAATTACCCCTGCTTCTTTCCAAGAAATTAATCCTACTAAAATCGTCATTGTTAAAATGAAGAATAACATAATGCGCCATACTGTATTACGGATCGCACGTGGAATTGTTTTTTCTGGATTTTCACTTTCTCCCGCTGCAATCCCGATTAACTCTGTTCCTTGGAACGAGAAGTTAACTGTAATCATTGTAAGTAATACGGCAGCTAGTCCATTCGGGAATAATCCACCATCGCTTACAAAGTTAGAGAAAAGAGGTGCTGCTTCTTTTCCGTCATATGATATAAACCCTAATAATGCACTACCACCAAGAACAACAAATGCAAGAATTGTAACTACTTTAATACTAGAGAACCAAAATTCTAATTCAGCATAACTTTTCGCAGAAATTGCATTTGAAGCATATAAAATAACGCCGAATACAAGACACCATACCCAAACATCAACATTTGGAAACCATCTTTTCATCATTAAACCGATTGACGTTAATTCTAGTCCTACTGTTACTGCCCAACCAAGCCAATATAGCCAGCCAATCATAAAGCCCGTTCCTGGTCCAATAAACTTCGTCGCATACTTTTGGAAAGAACCTGAAACTGGCATTGCTACCGTTAACTCTCCTAGACAAAGCATTGTTAAATACATAATAAATCCGCCCACTAAATATGAAAGGATGGCTCCCCCTGGTCCAGCCTGATTAATGGTGTAACCTGAACCTAAGAAAAAACCAGTTCCGATTACACCACCTAATGCGATCATAAATAAATGTCTACTCTTCATCGTACGATGTAATTTCTCATTCGTTGGTTGCTGCATCTAAATCCTCCCCCTACCGATACCCCTATATCTTGTTAAAATTTTCTGATAATAAAAATATACACGAAAGCGGTTACAATTTCTATATAAAATTAAAACTTTTCTGATAAAATAATATAAAAAATCGATTTATCGCGAGATTAAGATTCTAATTAGAGGAAAATAAGGATAAACAAGGGAAAACCCTTACATATATTGTAAGGGTTAACGAAGTTCTAATCTTCTCGATAAAATTGATAAACTATAATTTACGATAAAGTACATACAAGCTACTACTATAAACGTTGGGATCATATAATTTACATTCTGCCCGCTAATAATTTGAGCATTATGCATAAGCTCTGGTAATGATATAACAACTGCAAGCGCTGTATCTTTCAGCAATGAAATAAACTGGCTGACAAGCGGCGGGACCATTCTTCTTAATGCTTGTGGTAAAATAATATGCCAAAGTGCTTGAACATACGTTAATCCTGAAGATCTTGCAGCCTCAATCTGTCCTTTTTCAATAGATAATAGACCACTTCGAACAATTTCAGATATCATTGCTGCTTCAAATATTGTTAAAGCAACAATTGTAGCTGTTATAATTTCTAATTTCAATCCTGCTTCTGGCAGTGCAAAATATGTGAAAAATATAATTAAAAGTAGTGGTAAATTTCGAATCATTTCAACGATAATTCCTAAGACTTGTGAGACAACAGGTATTTTCATGTAGCGCAATATCCCTATTACACTACCAATAATAAAGCTAAGCACAATTGCTACGAGCGCTACCTCTAATGTTATAAGCAATCCTTTTAATAAAAACAGAATATGATCTCCTGTAATTGCTCCCTTAAAATCCATTTACACCGCCTCCTTTGCTAAGCGTTTTTCTAAATAACGCACTAGCATACTGAGCGGAATTGTTAATATTAAATAAAACATCCCGACAAATATATAGACATCAAACGTAACAAACGTTTTCGTTGAAATTAAATCTCCTTGATACATCAAATCCGTACCAGCGATAATTCCGAGTATGGAAGAATTTTTTACTAAATTGAGAAATTGATTTCCTAAAGGAGGGATTACGATTTTCATCGCTTGAGGTAAAACGACATGGTACATTGCTTGCGTATAAGTCAATCCTGAGGAACGTGCTGCTTCCATTTGACCTTTTGCTACGGATAAAATACCGGCGCGAATGACTTCTGCAATAAACGATGCAGTATATACAGTAAGCGTAACTGTCCCTGCTACAAAACCATTTAAAGTGATTCCTATTACAGGTAAAGCAAAATAGAATATAAATGCAATTAATACGAGTGGAATATTTCTGACAAACTCTACAAAAGTGGCTCCCAACCAATTTAAAATGCGGATCGGTGCAATACGCATTATCGCCAATACTACACCTAAAATAAAACTGCCTATTAATGCGATTACACTAGACATAACTGTATACTTAAAGCCTTCTACATACATATCAATGTTATTCGTTAATATAGAAAAATCAGGCACATATTCTCCCCTCTTTCTTTACAAGAAGAGGATGAGCATCCCTCATCCTCTCACTCTTACTATTCACTAGAAATAAAGACTCACTAATTAAAGTTTCACTTTACTTCTCTTGTTTTTGCCCAATCCATTTCTCATACAATTTGTCGTACTCCCCACTCGCCTTCATATCTTTTAGCAAGCTATTAATCTCTTTCGTTAAATCACCTGCACCTTTTTGCACTGCAATTCCGTACGGTTCATCCGTAAAAATTTTCCCTACAACTTCATAATTAGAATCTTGTTTTGCCATTCCGTAAAGAATTGCATTATCTGTCGTTAAAACATCGCCTTTCCCTGCTTTTAACGCCGTAAACGCCTCACTGTAATTTTCAAATTCTAATACGGTCGCTTCCGGTGACTTTTGACGAATATTATTTGTAGACGTTGAACCTTTTACAGCTAACACTTTTACACCCTTTTTCACATCATCAATACCTTTAATATCAACTCCCTTTTTCACAAGTAACGATTGCCCTGCTTTAAAATATACATCTGAAAAATCCACTTCTTTTTTACGTTCTTCCGTAATTGTCATTGTTGCGATAATTGCATCGATATCACCGTTTTTCAGTAATGGAATACGCGTTTTAGACGTTACTTCTTTTAATTCTAGTTTCTTTTCATCTCCAAGAATTTTTTTCGCAAGCGCCTTTGCGATATCAACATCAAATCCTTCTACCTGCCCTGTTGAAGGGTTTTTCAATCCAAATAAGTTCGTATCA
The DNA here is from genome assembly GCF_019091205.1 of Bacillus sp. GbtcB14. NCBI lineage: Bacteria > Bacillati > Bacillota > Bacilli > Caryophanales > Bacillaceae > Bacillus > Bacillus sp. GbtcB14. Next base: position 90,634 of record NZ_JAGXJT010000010.1, on the reverse strand, counting down.
TTCTTCACCCCAACTACTAATTTCCCGCGCTTTTTAATTTGCTCCACGGCCCCACCTTGCTTCGTATTCGTTTCTTTCGCCTCATCTTTTTTACTTCCGCATCCAGCAACGACAAGCACGAATAAACATGAGAATACAATTAAGGTAAACAACTTTTTCATTTTAAGCATGAAATTCCTCCTTTAATGGTTTAACACTCTTCTTAAAAATAGACGCGCTCTTTCTTGTTCAGGACTTACAAAGAATTGCGCTGGTGTTGTATCCTCAATGATCTTGCCATCATCCATAAATAAAATCCGATCTGCTACTTCTCGAGCAAATCCCATTTCATGCGTGACAACGACCATCGTCATCCCTTCTTTAGCTAGCGTTTTCATAACATCAAGTACTTCACCAATCATCTCTGGATCAAGAGCAGATGTAGGCTCATCGAATAGCATAATTTCCGGCTGCATTGCGAGCCCTCTAGCAATTGCTACCCTTTGCTGTTGTCCTCCGGATAATTGATGCGGGTATACACTAGCCTTCTCCGGGATTCCTACTTTCTCTAAATAAAACATCGCTGTTTTCTCAGCTTCTTCTTTTGAAACTTTGTTTACTTTAATCGGTGCTAGTGTAATATTTTGAAGAACCGTTTTATGTGGATATAAATAAAAATGTTGAAAGACCATTCCGATATTTCGACGTAATTCATTCATATCTGTTTTTACATTGTGTACCTCCGTATTTTGTACCATTAACTCTCCGTCTGTAATTGTCTCTAGCTGATTTATACACCGAAGCAACGTGCTTTTTCCTGATCCAGACGGCCCAACAACTACTACCACTTCACCTTTTTTCACTTGTACATTAATATCTTTTAAAACTTGAAAGTTACCATAATATTTATTTACATTACGAAACTCTATCAACATACTCCCCCCTTCCCCTAATAAAGCATGTACATTCTTTTTATATTCAAAAATAGTCCCAAAAATAACTTCTCACTTCATTTTTGTCCACAAAAAAAGCAAAGGGATTTCCCTTTGCTCCTTCATTTCTATTCTATTAAGATACTTCTTCCTTCTTATCTTTTCCGTATTCATGCTCCCAGAAATCAGCATTTTTAATGCCTAATGGCCCTGGATCAAATACTGGATCTTTTCCTTCTTTTTTCTGCTTTTCATAATCCTTTAATGCAACTAATGCAGGCTTTTGTAATAGTAAAATCGCAATGATATTTACCCATGCCATAATTCCTACACCGATGTCACCTAAAGCCCACGCCGTTGCTGCTGTTTTTATACAGCCGTAGAATACAGCTCCTAAAAATACAAATTTTAGTATCATAGACAGCCAAGGACGGTCTTTATCACGATTTAAGTACGCGATATTCGTTTCTGCAATGTAGTAATACGCCATAATTGTTGTAAATGCAAAGAATAGTAACGAGATTGCAACGAAACCGTTTCCAAATCCAGGGAAAACAGATTCTACCGCTGCCTGTGTATATCCCGGTCCTGGTTGAGCACCATTTAATTTATTTACGATAAAGTTTTTTCCGCTTGCATCAAATACGTTATACATGCCTGTAATAATCATCATAAATGCTGTTGCTGAACAAACAAATAATGTATCAATGTAAACGGAAAATGCTTGTACTAAACCTTGTTTAGCTGGATGTGATACTTCCGCAGCTGCTGCTGCATGTGGTCCAGTTCCTTGCCCTGCTTCATTGGAATAAATACCACGTTTTACTCCCCAAGAAATTGCTAAACCGATAATACCACCGAAAGCCGCCTCTAATGCAAAAGCACTTCTTATAATTAACATAAATGCTTCTGGCAATTTTTCAATATTCATAGCAACAATAACGCAAGCTACTAAAATATAACCAACTGCCATAAATGGTACGACAACTTGCGCCACATTAACGATTCGCTTTACTCCACCGAAGATGATAATAGCTAATACAACAACTAATAAAGCCCCTGATACGGTAGTGTTAATTCCAAAAGCTGTTTCTAAACTTACGGCAATACTATTTGCTTGCACACCTGGCAATAAGAGCCCTGTTGCAATAATTGTCGCTGCAACGAATACTAATGCATACCATTTCACACCTAAACCTTTTTCAATGTAATAAGCAGGCCCACCACGAAACTGTCCTTGATGTTTCGTCTTATATATTTGCGCGAGTGTTGATTCTACATAAGCTGATCCTGCTCCTAAAAAGGCTACTGCCCACATCCAAAATACAGCTCCTGGTCCACCGAATGCAACCGCTGTTGCTACCCCAGCGATATTCCCTGTCCCAACGCGTCCTGATAACGAAAGCGCTAACGCTTGGAACGAAGAAACACCAGCCTCTGATTTTTCTCCTTTAAATGTCAGCTTCACCATTTCTCCTACATGCCTTACTTGTAAAAACCTCGTTCGAATGGAAAAATATAACCCTACTCCTAGACATAAATAAACAAGTGCTGGACTCCAAACAATATTATTTATCCAATTTACGATAGCTTCCAATATTCCCCCTCCTTCTTTATAAAGAATTTTCAGAATATATAAAAATTATAAATGTATACCGAATCTATGACAATATTATTTTAATAAAACAAACATATTTTTGTATAAAAAAACAAAGTATATATTTATTTTATATACTTTGTTTTGAACAAAATGTATTATATATTCACAATCGCTTCTTTGCTTATAATTCTTTCATATAATTCTTCAGATAATTCCCGGAAGTTATCTGGCATATCTTTCCCCTTAAACTTCTTTTGGAGTGTGCCATATAAACCTATATCGCGTAAGCGTAAAAATAGCGGTAACGATTCATACCAACTATCCGCCAGCTTGTGTTCATATTCGTATCCTTTTCTTAGCACTTGTAACTGTTTACGAGCGAATATCGTCTTCTCCTCCGCTGTCCATGGTGTAAATAGAACAGAGTAATAGAGAACCATCGCTAAATCATGTATAAAGTAATTATAAGCCGCATCATCAAAATCAAAGATTGTTAGCTCTTTTCCATCATAATGAAAATTACCTGGATGAATGTCACCGTGCATAAGGCCAAACGTTTCTCTTTCAATTGGAAGAGCCTTTATTTCATCCATTAATACCGCTGCAATCTTTTTCACTTGATCATCTTCTAATTCATTAACAATTCCACTTTCGTCTTCTTCCCACGTATCACGATAATTTGTTTTAGGATAGTTCATTGTTAGGCGGTGCAGTTGTCCAATTGCTTTTCCCCATGCTTCAAAGTAAGCATCTCCCCAATAAGACGATTCTTCTCCTTTTACTTGCTCACCTTTTGCATATGTAAATAAGGATGCGAAAAAGAAAGTTCCATCCTCTGCTCCGATTTCTTCTACAAGATTTTGAGAAGTTGAATAAAGAGGTCCTGCTACCTTTGCTCCTTTCTCCGCAACATATCGTAAAAAATCTAGTTCAGCCTCTACTTCTTTTTTGGAACGATGAGAAGAGTGAGTTAAACGTAATACGTACTCTTCACTATTATCACCCCTCGCCTTAAAAATATAATTTTCAAAGTCTCCAAGTGGCTTTTCTTCCACTGTTACATGAAACAAACTCGCTGCTGTTTTTAAAATCTCTTTTGTAAAAACACGTTCTACAGCTATTTCCATCTATATCCCTCCTATATATCTTCTTAATTCGACACAAATGTGAGAAGTACTGCTATGAAATTGAATAGTGCGTAGAAGATGACGTAACTTTCAAGCTTATTTTTTCAAATAATCCAAGCATAATTTTCTCACAAAAAGCAAAAATTAACAGAAATAATTTCAACGTAAAGGAGATGGAAAGTATGTCCGAACAGAAAAGTTCACAACATGATAATAACAAAAAGCATATGTTTCCATCACTTCCGGAGAACATTAATTACCTTAAAAATAAACTTTTCCATTCTGATGATATAAAAAAATTAGATCTCCCTTTTCAAAACGGAAAAGGAACGATCTTATATATCGAATCTTTATCAGATCCAAATTTAATTCATCAATTAGCTCTTGAGCCATTATTAACAAGGTCTGATTTATCTTTAGAGAAAGCTTTTTCTACGTTAAATATGAAAAAAGAAACGAATTTAACTTATGGGGTACAACTTTTATTACAAGGCAAATCCTTATATTTTCATGAACATGTCGACAGTTTTTGTATTTTCGAAACAGCTTTATCTTTAAAGAGAGATATAACAGAACCTGATAATGAAGGTATTGTACGTGGACCCCATACTGGTTTTGTAGAAGATTTAGCAACCAATTTAGCTTCTATTCGTAAACTCATAAAAAGTCCAAATGTCGTCGTTAAATATTTCACACTTGGTGAAGAAATGCATACAAAAGTGGCAATTGCTTATATGCAAAATATAGCGAATGAAGATCTCGTTGCAGAAGTAAAAAGAAGGTTAGAAATGATTAAGACAGATGCACTTATGCCTCCAGGATACATACAAGAATTTATAGAAGATACGTCTTTCTCACCCTTTCCGCAGCAATTAAATACAGAGCGTCCAGATAGAGTCGCAGCAAATTTAATGGAAGGACGAGTTGCTATTTTATCTGACGGAGATCCAACAGCGCTCATCGTACCTGTTACGTTATTCGCTTTCTATCAATCACCAGATGATTATAATAACCGCTGGATTGTCGGTTCTTTCATCCGAATGATTCGCTTAGTAAGTTTTTTAATTGCCTTTCTCTTGCCCGCTTTATATATTGCAACTGTCGCTTTTCATCCTGACGTGTTGCCGCTCGAACTTGTGTATACCATTAAAGCTTCATTAGAGAAAGTACCGCTTCCTCCTATTTTTGAAGCTCTCTTAATGGAGTTAATTTTCGAATTATTACGGGAAGCTGGTATTCGTCTGCCGAGCCGCGTTGGACAAACGATCGGTATTGTAGGTGGTTTAGTAATTGGTGATGCGATTGTAAAAGCCGGCCTCGTTTCTTACACAATGATTATCGTTGTAGCTTTAACTGCAATCTCATCTTTTCTCGTTCCATCAAACGATATGAGCTCAGCAGTTCGAATTCTTCGTTTTCCATTAATGATTCTTGCTGCCATATTCGGATATGTAGGAATATCATTTGGTCTAATTATAACTTTCGTTCACTTATGTCAGCTTCATTCTTTTCATACACCATATCTTTCTCCTCTTGCACCAATGCGGATAAAGGATATGAAAGATTCTTTCGTAAGACTTCCAATTTGGTCATTTTGGGAACGACCACATGATCCAAAGCCAAAAGAAATGCAACGACAACATGTAACGAGAGAGGATGAGGACGGTGACAAACACGCAAAGTAAAATCTCGCTAGTTCAATTTACCTTTTTCGTTATGCAATGCCAAATTGGAGTAGGCATCCTTTCTCTACCAAACCGCCTTCACCCAATCGCTAAAGGTGGGGGCTGGATTTCTGCACTCATCGCTGGATTGGCAATTCAACTTATCATTTTGCTTATGTGGCTTTTCTTAAAACGATTTCCTGATGCTGATATGTATGAAAGTGTTTGTATCCTATTTGGTAATAAACTTGGAAAACTATTAGGTTTTCTTTATGTTTTTTATTTTACTCTTATCGGTATGACAGTTATGTTAAACGCTTGTAATGTTATTAAAGTTTGGATATTACAGGCAACTCCTTGGTCTGCCATTCTCATCCTATTTACAATAGCTTGTTGTTATGTAGCCTATAATACATTTAAAGTCATCGTACGATTTTATGTCATGGCCTCCATTCTCATTTTACCTATGGCACTTTTAATTGCCCTAGGGCTTTCCCGGGCTGATTTTTCTTATATTTTCCCCATTACAGAGGCTGGATGGTGGAATATTATTCAAGCATCGAAAGAAACAATTACAGCCATGTATGGTTTTGAAATTATTCTTATCGCTTTTCCAAAAGTAAACGGGAGTTCTGTGGCAAAACTAAAGGCCATTTCTATCGCTAATGGACTTGTAACTCTTTTTTATACTTTTACTGTTTGGATTTGTTTTATCGTATTCAGTCCAAAACAAATTGAACTTATTCCAGAACCAGTTGCTTATTTATTACGCTCCTTGCATATAGGGATTATAGATCGAACTGATTTACTATTCATCCCAATATGGATGATAACAGTTGTCGCTTCTATTGCTAGTTATTATTGTGCTGCTTCAATCGGAATTGGACATATCTTCAATTTTGCTAATCATAAAAAAGCCGTCCCTATTGTTGGACTTCTTTCTTTTATAGTCGCCGTATTTATAGATACACCCGAAGAATTAAAAGTAATTGCAACTTTCACTGATAAGTTCACCTATATTTTCATAGTTGTCCTCCCTCTTTTATTTCTACTTTATTCAGTAATAAGAAATAAGAAAGGAGAGCAGTATGTTCAAAAAAAGAGTTAAATTACTTTTTGTATTATGTACTAGCTCATTCCTTTCTGGCTGTTGGGATCAAGAACCATTAAGAGAAGCGAGATTAGCTTATAGCATTGGATATGATATTACGGAAGAGAATAAACTTCAGCAAACGATTGAACTTGTAAAAAGTTCTAGCGGAGAACAGTCCTCATTCGAGAATGAAGTACATTCAGCAACCGGATATAACATAAGAGATACAAGTGATGCACTGAAAAAAAATGTAACTGGTAATATTCGTTATTTCAAATATGGCGTTCAATTATTAGGAACAAAAATCCAGAAAAAAGGTATATTACCCTATTTAGATGTCAGCTTTCGAGACCCAACAAATCCAACTGCTTTAGTAAAACTTATTTCAGTAGAAGGTGACACATCCGAAGTACTTGAAAAAAAGAAAGTAGGCAACTTACTTATTGGAGATTTCCTAAAGAAAAAAGTGAAAAGCTTAGAGGATATGAGCGTTTTTACAAAAGAAACTTTAGAAACAGCCGCCACTAAAATGTTAGACCCTGGTAAAGATTTCACCCTACCTTCTATAAAAATAAAAGAAAAAGAAGTTATTACAGACGGGTTAGCGTTATTTAATAAGGACAAATTAACTGGACATTTACCACTGAAACAATCTGTTTTATTCGTATTATTAACCGGAAAGATGGGAACAAGTGCCCGTATAACCCAAAAACTTACTAGCGAGGAATCAGCGAAGACATCTGATTATTTAACGATGGAAATTAGCAATCGAAAGTTAAAACGAGACTTAAAAATAACAACAGATAAAAAAGGAAATGTTTATGCTCACATTAAGCTTCAATTAAAAGTTATAGCGCTTGAAGCTCCAAGAGATAATCTTTATAAAATGGGTGAAAGAAAAAAGCTCAATAAAGAATTATCGAAACAGCTTACAAAGGAGGCAAAGCAGATAACCAAAAAGCTACAAAAAGCAAATTGTGATGCTTTCGGTATCGGCAGGCATCTTATCGCCTATCACCCTGAGTTATGGAAGAAAAAAAATTGGAATAAAGATTATGCAAAAGTAAAATTTAAACCTGAAGTCGAAGTAAGCATTTTGTATAGTGGTGTCTTAAAATAAAAGGTTGTATGCCACGCGGGCATACAACCTTTTTATTTCGTATATCGATACACAACTGATTCATATGGTCTTAAGTTAAGTTTTGTAATATCCTTGCTTGAATCTTTATAATTCGACAATAGTATTTCTTGTTTCATTCCATCTAATTGAACATGAACTGGTACAGAATACGTTATGTCTTTTCCATAAAAGTTATTAATAACAAGTAACACTTCACTCTCTGTAGTACGAGTATATGCCCAAATCTTAGGATCATTTTTATCTAAAATAGCATATTCTCCTTCTGTAAGAACATCATATGTTTTTCTAAGTTCTATTAACTTTTTATAATGATAAAATACAGACTCTTTATCTTCTAATGCTTTTTCTACATTAATTTCTTTATAATTATCAGCAACTGAAATCCAAGGTGTACTTGTTGTAAAACCACTGTTCACCTTTTCATTCCACTGCATCGGAGTACGAGAGTTGTCACGAGATTTTTGTTTTAAAATCCCGATAATCTCTTCTTTTGATAATCCTTCTTCTCGCTTTATATCGTGTATATTTAACGATTCCACATCGCGATATTGCTCGATGGACTCGAATTTAGGATTCGTCATACCGATTTCTTCGCCTTGATAAATATAAGGTGTTCCTTGCAACATATGCATAGCTGTCGCTAACATTTTCGCAGATTCATTTCGGTACTTTCTATCATCACCGAAGCGTGACACAATACGAGGCTGGTCATGATTACACCAGAATAGAGCATTCCATCCTCCGCCCTTTTGCATTTCAATTTGCCAATTAGACATAATCTCTTTTAATTTAATAAAATCAAAATCAGCCTTCGTCCACTTATCTCCATTCGGATAATCTACTTTTAAATGATGAAAACTAAACGTCATACTTAATTCATTGCGCTCAGGGTTTGAATATTTAATACAATTATCAATTGTCGTAGATGACATTTCTCCAACTGTAATTACATCTTTCCCTTCAAAAACATTTCGGTTCATCTCTTGTAAATATTCATGAACACGCGGGCCATCTGTATAATATTTACGGCCATCGCTTGTCGCCGTACTTCCGTCATCATTTAAGAACTGTTGATCTTTTGAAATTAAATTAATAACATCTAATCGGAATCCAGTTACCCCTTTATCAAGCCAAAAACGCATCATATCATATACTTCTTCACGAAGTTTTTCATTTTCCCAATTTAAATCAGCTTGTGTCTCATCAAATAGATGTAAAAAATATTGCTCTGTCTTCTCATCATATTTCCAAGCAGACCCGCCAAACTTAGATTGCCAATTATTTTTTTCATCACGCCAAATATAGTAATTGCGATACGGGCTATTTTTATCTTCCTTCGCTTCTCTAAACCACTTATGCTCCGTCGAACTATGATTTACAACGATATCAAGCATAATTTCGATGTTACGTGCTTTTGCCTCTTCTAAAAGTTCTTCAAACTCTTCCATCGTTCCGTAAGATGGATCAATACTGTAGTAATCACTTACATCATATCCATTATCATTTTGTGGTGATTGGTATATCGGTGTTAACCAAATATAATCTACTCCGAGTTCTTTTAAATAATCTAGTTTCTCTGTAACCCCTTTTATATCACCGGTTTCTTTATCGTAATAGCTATTAAAGCTCTTCGGATAAATTTGATAAACTACACTTTTATGCCAATCCTTCATGTCTAACTTCCTCCTACTTCTGTTTTACTCGTTTTGCAAATAACCACGTTAACGTAAATGGGATTACAACTGCGATAATCATTCCGACAATAAACATTGGAATCGATTTCGGAATGATAGAAATAAATGCCGGTAATCCGCCAATTCCGATAGCAGGTGCTAATACACCATTTAACGTAATAAATATAGCTGCAATAGCCGATCCTATAATTGCTGCATAGAACGGGAATTTATTTCGTAAGTTTACACCAAACATAGCTGGCTCTGTAATACCGAAATATGCTGAGATTGCTGATGTAGATGCCATACTTTTATCATTTTGATTTTTAGAAATCCAGAACATCGCAAGTGCCGCACTACCTTGCGCAATGTTAGAAAGAGCAATCATTGGCCAAATGAATGTACCACCGTGTTGTGCAATTAATTGTAAGTCGATAGCAATAAACATATGATGCATACCTGTAATTACAAGCGGTGCATATAATGCTCCAAACAATACTGCTCCAACTACTGGTACTGTTTCATATACACCTACTAATCCAGCTGTTAATAAATCTCCAATATGACGTGTAACTGGACCAATAATTCCTAATGCTAATACACCTGTTACGACAATCGTTGTAATTGGTACAACTAATAATTGAATTGCATTTGGTACATGTTTCTTTAAGAAGATTTCCACTTTACTTAGTACGAATGCTGCTACTAAAACTGGTAGAATTTGACCTTGATACCCTACCTTTTCAATTTGAAATAATCCTAAAATATCGAAGTACTCAATCTTTTGTCCATCTAAACCAGTTGCTGCTTTACCATAATCCCACGCGTTTAATAAGGCTGGATGCACAAGCATTAATCCCATAACGATCCCTAATATCGGACTACCACCAAAACGCTTCGTTGCTGACCAACCGACAAGTGCTGGTAAGAATACGAATGCTGTATTCGCCATCATATTAATTAAATCCCAAAGCCCACTTAAGTTTGGATATACATCTAATAAATTTTTACCTTCAAAAAATAAGTCCTTCGCCCCTAATAGATTGTTAATTCCCATTAGTAAACCAGCTGTTACAATCGCTGGTAATATCGGCATAAATACATCTGAAAATACTTTTACAAACTTTTGAGCTGGATTTAACTTTTGGTTTCCAGAGTCTTTCACGTCAGCTACTGTCGCTTCTTTCATACCTGCAAGCGTTATCAATTCGGCATATACTCGATCAACATCTCCTGGACCGATTACAATTTGAAATATCCCAGCGTTATGAAACGCTCCTTTCACTAATGCAATAGACTGTAATTTATCATTATCTATTTTACTTTCATCCTTTAAAGCGATACGGAGCCTCGTTACACAGTGCGCAGCTTGTTCGATATTATCTTTCCCACCAATATACTGCAACACTTCCTCTGCTGTTTTACGATAGTCTTTCCCCATATTCCCGTCCCTCTTTTCTTTTTTTGATACCGTTTACACTTACATATTAACTCGTACATATAAGTTAGTCAACACTCGTATATACGAGTTTGTGTTTTTTTATAAAAAAAAGAGGTGAAACAATATTCTGTTCCACCTCTTTACTTCCTCCGTGCCACATCCGAAAAATGAAAAATATCTAAACGGTGGCGTGATTCTGTATATTCAAACTGACTTCCATCATACAAATGCGTAAAGTTTTTCACAACGACAACATAGTCTGTTCCATTTAAATCTAAATACTTTCTGTCATCCTCTGTACACGGCTGCACTTCAATTACCCTCTGCGAATAGCTAATATGTAGCCCTAATTCTTTCTCAATGTATTTATAAATTGATGCCGTTGCAATTTCTTTCGTTAACCCTGGAATAAACTCAGATACAAAATGATTGATATCTAAAATTACTTTTTCTCCATCAATATTTCGCACACGTTTAATATGATCTATTTCAGTTTGCTCTTTCACGTTTAATAGCTTTGCAACCTCTTTTGTCGCTTTTACTTTCTCCATTTCCACAACTTCTGTAATACAATGGCGTCCTAAACGTTCATTTTCTTCTTGGAAACTTACAATACCACCAAAGTTGAATTCAATGTTTTTTCGCTTTAAAACAAAAACACCTTTTCCATGTATTTTTTGAACATATCCGCGCTCTTGCAATAAATCTACAGCTTTTCTTACAGTACCTCGGCTTGCCTCATACTGCTTCATTAATTCAGTTTCTGATGGGATTTTGCATCCCTCTTTTAATTGTTTATTATCAATAGACTTGCTGATTGCTGTATAAATTTGTTCATACTTACTCATCATCTACAATAACCCCTTGTCACCTTCTAATTCTATATGTATTATACCATGCTACACTCTTCTGCCAATCTCTCACTTATTTTCCAGTATAGGAAAAATACAGGTAAATATTTAATCTTTAAAACGTATTTTTATAAAATTTTTTATATTTTTCTTTTCATTCAAAAAAACATGTAGTATACTAACTTCAAAATCAGAGGAGAAAGGGAGCAAAGAACTATGCTTACTTATACAACAATTGTAGTTACATTTGCACAAAAACATCATCATCATACGTAACCCTTGAAACCTAGCGGAAAAATTACGCGTAGGTACAAGGGTTATTCCCGTTGTACCTACGTTAGGCGAAGAGCCATGTAGGTATTTTTTATCTACATGGCTCTTTTTTTATTGTCAAAAAGCTAGTAAAAAATGATGTTTAAGCAAAACTTACTACAAAGGAGTTAACAAAAATGGAAACGAAAAAATGGGGATTATGGATTTTAACGGCTTTTGTGATCGGAAATATGGTTGGCGGTGGCGTATTTATGCTCCCAGCAAATTTAGCACACGTATCAGGTCCAATGGGTTCTACACTTGCATGGAGTATTACAGGACTTGGCGTATTTATGATTGCACTCATATTTGGAAATTTAGCAATCCGAAAACCAGAATTAAAAGCTGGACCACAAAGTTACGCTCAAGCAATGTTCCCTTCAAAAAAAGCGGGTAAAGTTGCAGGATATAGTATGGCATGGGGCTATTGGGCTGCGAACTGGGCTGCAACCGCATCTGTTATTATTTCCTTTGCTGGATATTTATCGACATTCTTTCCAGTTTTACAAAGTAAGCAAATTCTCTTTTCAACGAACGGATTTTCACTAGAACTCGGAAAAGGATTAACTTTCCTCGTATGTAGCCTTATGTTATGGGGAATTCAATATATTCTTTCTCAAAATATTGACCGAGCTGGAAATATGAATCTTCTTGCTACCATTGCAAAGATTATCGGATTTACAATGTTTATTGTAATCACATTATTCATCTTCAATGCCTCTAATTTCGGAGACGGTCAAACATTTATGAATGAAGCTGGACAATCAATTTCGTTAGGTGGACAAATCAATTCAGCTGCTATCGCAACACTCTGGGCATTTATCGGTATTGAATCTGCTGTAATGCTTTCTAACCGTGCAAAATCTCAGCGTGATGTAAAAAAAGCTACCATTTTCGGATTAATTATCGCTCTTCTTATTTACATGTCAATTACTTTACTTACAATGGGAGCTCTTCCGCAAGATGCTTTAAAAGAATCTCAAAAACCATTAGTAGACGCATTAAATTTAGCAATTGGCAATAAAGGTGCCTACATCATGGCTTTACTTGCACTTGTATCTTTATTTGGATCAACAGTTGGCTGGATTGTTGTTAGTTCAGAAGTACCTTACCAGGCAGCAAAGAATGGACTTTTCCCTAAGTTTTTCGCGAAAACAAATAAAAAAGGGAGTCCTTCAAAATCATTATTTATTACAAATGTGATGACGCAAATTTTCTTATTCTCAACGATTTCTGGTACTGTGTCAGAAGCTTATAATTTCGCTATCGTTGTAGCAACATTAGCTTATTTAATTCCATACCTTGTTTCTACGTTGTACCAATTCAAATTAGTTATTACAGGAGAAACGTATGATGTAATGCCTGGCTCTCGAATAAAGGATGGGATCATTACTACATTAGCATTTGTATACTCTATTTGGGTTATCAAAACCGGAACTGCTGATTTAAAAACGTTCTTCTTAGGAATTGGATTGTTTGTATTAGGTCTTATTCTTTATCCAGTACTAATGAAAAACTCACAAAAAACGAATTAAAAAAGAGAAGCTATCGGCTTCTCTTTTTCATTCAAAATCTATAATTAACTTTTCTTTTAACTCTCCTACAGATAAGGGCTTCGCATAATAAAATCCTTGTACGTAATCACAGCCCATAGATTGTAATAAACTTTCTTGCTCTACTGTTTCTACCCCTTCAGCAACTACTGCTAAATTTAAGCTATGGGCAATTTCAATAACAGATTTGACAATCGTTCGCTCTGGCTGTGCGTGATCATAATGAAATTCATGAATAAAGTTACGGTCAATTTTCACTATATCCAGTGGTAGTTGTTTTAAATAATATAAGGAAGAATAGCCCGTTCCGAAGTCATCTAAAGCAATTAAAATACCCATATTTCTTAATTCTTGTAATGTAGCAATAATATAATCAAAATGGCGTACAGCAATACTTTCCGTTATTTCTAAAATTAAACGATTCGGCGGAAAGCCAGTTCTCCTTAAAATACTACGTACAGATAAAATAAAACGCTTTTGCATTAATTGTTGTATGGATAAATTCACAGATAACTTTAGTCCTTCTTCGTAATCTGGCAATGTTTTAAACAAGCGACATGACTTTTCTAATATCCAGTCCCCTAATTTTATAATAAGTCCAGATTCTTCAGCTACTGGAATAAATTCGCCTGCCGAAATAGGCCCTTCTTCTGTCGAACAACGCGCTAAAGCCTCAATACCAATATATTTCTTCGTTTTCAAATCAATAATAGGCTGCAGTGCCACGTCTAACTCTTCATCACGAATTGCCTTTTGCAAAGCGAATTCAATTTTCATTCTACGATTTATTTTCGCACGTAACTCATCTGTAAAGAAACACGCGGCATTTCTGCCTTGTTCTTTCGCGCTATACATAGCTAAATCCGAATTTTTCAATAGAGTTTCTACATCTTGTCCGTCTTGCGGATATGAGCACAGTCCTAGACTAGCTGAAATGTATACCTCATGACCTTCAAGCATAAATGGTGCCTGAAAACATGACAACACAGATGTCGCTAACTGCCTCATCACATCTTGTGTATGACTTTTTGTTAACAGTACAAATTCGTCGCCACCCAGCCTAGCCAGAACATCTTTCTCTCCTAGCACATAATGCAACCGTGAAGCAACTTCACTCAAAAGTAAATCCCCTATCATATGACCTAACGTATCGTTTACAAATTTAAAACGATCCAAATCAAAGTAAATCATACCAAATTCTTTTTTGCCTGCAATCATCTCATTTACAGTCGTTATTAACTGCAATCGGTTCGGTAAACTCGTTAAAGCATCATGATACGCAAGCTCCCTATAACGACTTTCGCTTAACCGCAACCTCTGTTCTGCTTCTTTCCTACTACTAATATCATTTCGGATCGCAATAAATTGGTATGGCTCTCCTTTTTCATTTAAAAATGGAACAATTGTTGTTTTAACCCAATAATATGTTCCATCTTTTGCTTGATTTCGAATCTCACCCCTCCATACCTTTCCGCTCAAAATGCGCTTCCATAGAATTTGAAAAAATGTTTTCGGGTGATATCCTGAATTTAAAATACGATGATCTTTCCCTATTAACTCTTCTCGTGTATATTTGGAGATTTCACAAAACTTATCATTTACATATGTAATAAGACCATTTCGGTCTGTAATCGCAACAATTGAAGACTCATCTAATGCTAACTTTAAATCTCGCAATGAAGAGTCATATAATGCATGACCTCTTTGTTCTAGCATGCGCATCTCTCCTTGCTTCCTATCTGACTAAAACACAACTTGTTTCTTTTCATAGAAATAGAGATATTTCATTTCCTAATAATCGTCCTTTACATAAATCACGTTTTGAAATATGCCGATTAAAATAACATAATATTATTTGTAATAAAAAGCAATATAATACCGTTTCAATTATAAATAGTAGTTTCTGATCGTTATAATTAGCTTACTTTATTATACCTTATTCATTCTCTTACATTCCTTTATAGCTAGCTCTATACAACCACTGTTTCCTATTAATCCCGCTCACATTTAACCTCTTTACTTTACTAGCAAAATAGAAGTTTGAGCACACTATACAACTATTCACGAATAATAATATAAAAATTAAAATTAGTATATATGTTTTTAAATTACAATAACAAAATATTAACATATTTTCACCTTTATTTTGGAAGTATTTTATAAATAAATACTTTATTAAACGAAAAAAAAAAGAGGATATCCTCTTTTTTAATTTAATACGGATATGGTATTTGCTGATAACCCGGATATGGCGTTGGATATGGTGCTGGGTATGGCGCTGGATAAGTTACTGGGTACGGTGCTGGATAGTAGCCTCCACCTGCTGCACCCGTTAATGCGCCAGCTGTAAGTCCACCTAACATGCCTCCAGCAAAACTTCCAGGAAAAAATCCACCGCCCCATGAGCCGCCACCCCAGCCCCATCCGCCACCGTGATGATGATGATCATAATGATTGTGTCCACCATGGTGATTATGCCCTCCATTATGATGGTGCCCTCCATGATTATGACGATAATACAATCCGTTATTTTCTATATAATTCATGTTTCCCATCTCCTTTTCCATTTTCTCATCTTAATAGGTATTGTATGAATAGTACGGACCTTGTTAGTAACCTATATAATAAGAAGAAACCACGTAATACGGATAACCATACCCTAAGTTTCATCATGCACCTGCTACAAATCCATGGTATGATTATCCCCTTTCCTATATAAGGGGCAAAGGTTTTGTCCCTCCTACACTATTTATTAGCCAACAAATAGTGGGATAATATACTGTATGTAGGACAAATGCGGAAAGCATGGGGAAAATGCCTATATTTTGTAAAAAAAACAAAACACTTTATAATAAGAATGTCGGATTATACCTTTTTATATAAGAAGTCTATATTTAAGAAAGATTAGAGGAATTTTATAGAAATGAAGAAGCCTATCGTTCAATTATTATTGGTATTTACAATTATATCTATCGTACTCTTACTTTTAGATACGTCTATCCTCTCGCTATATACCTTTTTCGGTGCATTATGGTCTCTTACAATCATAGGGATATCTTTCGTTATTTTTATTGAAAATAGATCCCCACAGAGTACTTTAGCATGGTTTTTAGTATTAGCACTTCTCCCTGTTGTAGGTGTGCTTTTATATGCACTTTTCGGGCGTAGCCGTTGGAGAAGAAAAAAACATCTACATCGTTCCGAAGAGCAAAGAAAATTATTCCGTGAAATATTGGAAGGAAGACGAGTAGAATTATCACTCACAGTCCCCTTACATGAACGTTCTACACATTTAACAAAAGTCGTACAAAAATTTGGAGGCGGACCTGCCGCAGATAAAACAACTACAAAACTTTTAACAAATGGCGATCAAACATTCTCAGAAATTTTGCAAGCTATCGAGCAAGCAAAGCATCACATACATATTCAATACTATATTTATAAATCTGATGAGATTGGTACAAAAGTTCGAGATGCTTTAATAAAAAAAGCAAAAGACGGTGTTATTGTACGCTTCCTTTATGATGGACTCGGAAGTAACACTTTAAGAAGACGATTTTTACAACCTATGAAAGAAGCTGGTATTGAAATTGTAGAATTTGATCCTATTTTTTCAGCTTGGTTACTTGAAACTGTCAATTATCGTAACCATCGTAAAATTGTCATTGTAGATGGAGAAATCGGTTTTACTGGAGGGCTCAACGTCGGTGATGAATACCTTGGCCGTTCAAAAAAATTTCCCGTTTGGCGTGATAGTCATTTAAAAATAGAAGGAAAAGCACTATATAAATTACAAGCCATCTTTCTAGAGGATTGGCTCTATGCATCTAGTGGGTTGAATACTTATTCCTGGGATCAATTTATGAATAGACAATACTTCCCAGGTAAAGAAATTTCAAGTGCAGAAGGCGCTGTGCAAATTGTAGCGAGCGGACCAAGCTCAGATGATAAAAGCATTCGCAATACATTATTAGCTATTATGGGTTCTGCAAAAAAATCGATTTGGATCGCTACACCATACTTTATTCCAGATCAAGAAACTTTAACATTATTACGTTTAAGTGCAATATCTGGCATAGATGTACGCATTTTATATCCTGGTAAAAGTGACAGTATTATTAGTGATCAAGCATCTCAATCTTATTTCACTCCACTTTTAAAAGCTGGTGCTTCCATTTATAGTTATAAAGATGGTTTTATGCATGCAAAAATTGTACTCGTTGATGATAAAATCGCGACAATTGGAACGGCAAATATGGACGTACGCAGCTTTGAATTAAATTATGAACTTATTAGCGTACTTTATGAATCAGAAACCGTTCATGATATTAAACATGATTTTGAAGAAGACTTTAAGCATTCCACTGAAATTAAATGGAACGCATTCCAAAAAAGAAGTATCAAAAAACGAATATTAGAATCCTTTATGCGACTCATTTCTCCTTTACTGTAAGCAATCAATGTAATATTGATTGCTTTTTCTTTTCCATTTCCCTTCTCTCCTTTTCTTTGCATACCATATTAAAACAAGTTATCATAAGATGTATTACTTTATGAAAATAATGTTAGGTGGGAAATACATGTTAGAACAATTTCATATACATGCTGATTTAAAACAACAGCTCTCAAACATTCACGAAAAGAATAAGCAAGAAGCTGGTGAAAATGCACATTTAATTGGAAAGAAAATATATAAAGCATCTGATAACAGCATTATTGAAGATGCCATTACAGCACTTCTTCTTGGCAAAAACATTCTATTAAAAGGACCGACTGGTAGTGGTAAAACAGTACTAGCGGAAACTCTTTCTTCTTTATTCCAAAAACCAATGCATAGCATTAACTGTTCTGTCGACCTAGATGTAGAAGGTATTTTAGGATACAACACACTACAAACGAAAGATGGCGCTTCTGAAGTTGCATTCGTTAATGGTCCTCTTATGAAAGCAATGAAGAACGGTCATTTCCTATATATTGATGAGATCAATATGGCGAAACCTGAAACATTACCACTTCTTCACGGTGCGTTAGATTATCGTAAAATGATTACAAACCCATTTACACAAGAGGTTGTATACGGTGATGACGAGTATCGTGTAATTGCAGCAATTAATGAAGGTTACGTTGGAACAAGTGAACTAAACGAAGCATTAAAAAACCGTTTCGTTATTATTGAGGTTCCTTACATCCAAGGTGACACATTAAAAGAACTATTACTATCTGAATCAAAATTAAATGATGTTGCAACAATTGAAAAGTTCGTTGCATTCGCAAGCGACCTTATGCCTTTAGCTCGTGATGGACGTGTAAGTGAAGAAGCAGCAAGTATTCGTGGCATTATCGACGCATGTGATTTAGGTGTATATATTCCTGTTATACGTGCAATTGAACGTAGTATTATCGCAAAATTAAACGATGAAACAGAACAAATGACTGTCCGTGAATTAGCAGAAAGTTATTTCTTTGAGGGATAATTCATGAGACAAATTTTTAGTGACAAAAAAATTGATGCGTCGCTGTTTCTACAAATGGAAAACTTAATGTATGCCCTTCTAAAAGAAGACGATGCCTACCTCGAGTATGGCTATAAAGCATACTACGACGAAATTGAAAAAAAGGTTGTCATTAGTCACTTTTGGGATGATCGAAAAGAAGAAGATACAGTAATCGGATTAAAAAGCGAAGTGTTTTTAAAAGCACTTGGTAATAAACATTACTCGGACATGACTTTAATTCGTTCTTATGCGATTGAATTACAAGAATCGCATCTAAAAAAGTTTTTAACACAATTATTTGTTCTATTAGAAGATTTACGTGTTGAGGAAATCGTAAAAAACTTACGCCCCGGCACAAAGCATGTTTTTAAAAGAAGAAAAGAAATGTATCGCAATTACTTTGGTTCACAAAATGAAATCAATCGTGTTCGTAACTATCACGGTGATCGTCTATTTTGTCTCTGCTATCTTTCATTAACGAGCGATAAATATGAAATGTTTAATAATGAATATTTCGAGCAAATTGAATCAATTTTGCATGAAACATTCCAAGCTCGTAATACAGAAGACATTATGTATATCGTTGAAAAAATTCGCTATCGCTTAGAGGAGCTTCTTGAAAGTGATATGCTGAACAATTATTTCGGACATGCTCCGCTTTATTTATCTGTCATTGCAGACGAAAAGAACTGTCGCGTCGAAGATTTAGCAAATGATGATACGCAGCTTATAGATGACGATGAAAATAAAAACAAAATGGATGAAAGTTTCTCCACATGGCATCGTGAAAATAAAAACAATGAAAACGAGAACTTTTTACGCTTTGAATTAGAAAGCGGAACAAAAACAAATATGATGGGTGACACTGCTCGTGAATCAGAAGATGGTGACCAAGCACTTGGCTCTGTACAAGGTACTTCTCAAAAAAGTACACAATCCAACTTTGATGGCGCTGATACAGAAGAAGCAAGAGCTTCACACGCTTCTAGCCAAAGCGAGGGTGCATACGGTAAGTATAACGTTGGTGCCTCTCATACATTTAAAGAAGCTCGCAAAGCAAATACCGATGAGAAAAAAGATTACCAAGCTATCAAATCAGTCGTTAATAAAGATGTAAAAGAATTAAAGAAAATTATCGAAAAAACGATTGAAAATAAAACGAATGCAAATAGTGATAAATACTACGGAAGACTTCGCAAGAAATTCCTTCGTATTTATACTGAAAAGCAGCCGCGCATGTTTTATAAAAAAGGACAAGAATCACAAGAACTCGACGTTGCATTCCAATTGTTAGTGGACTGCTCTGGTTCTATGTATAACAAAATGGAAGAAACGAAAAAGAGTGTGGTCCTATTCCATGAAGCGTTGAAATCTTTAAAAATCCCGCACGCTATTAGCGGATTTTGGGAAGATGCTTCTAGTGCTAAACCTGAAGATAAGCCGAACGTTATCCATGAAGTTGTAACGTATAAAAACTCAACGTTACCAAACGTTGGTCCCGAAATTATGCAGCTTCGCGAAGAAGAAGATAACCGCGACGGATATATTATTCGGATCGTTTCTGAAAAGCTTGCGAAAAGACCAGAAAAGCATAAATTCTTACTTGTCTTTACAGACGGTGAACCTTCTGCGCTAGACTATCAACAAGACGGTATTTTAGATACGCATGAAGCTGTCAAACTTGCTCGTAAAAGTGGTATGGAAGTAATCGGAATCTTCATCGAAGAAGGCGAAGCGAAAGAAGCAACTTATCAATTAATGAAAAATATTTATAACCACCACTTCTTAGTTGCAAATCACGCTGAAGATTTACGTTTGAAGATTAAACCACTATTGAAAAAGTTATTATTGAAGACGATTGAATAGAAAAACAGGAGCGCCCTCGCTCCTGTTTTTTCTTTCAATCACTTTGTTTCTGGTTGAAACTTGTATGGAATGGCTACTTCTAATAATGCCTCGAATCCTCTATCGTAGAATGGGAATCGTTCATTTGCGATCGTTCGATCCACCCACTCTATTGCAGAAATTTCTTCTTCATCTTCCGCAATCAGTTCACCATTTACTACATTTGCTCGAAATGTAAAAAGTATCGCATGATTCCCTGATACTTCAAAGAATTTTTCATTGATCGCAACAAGTCCACCTGCCACGGCAGTTAAACCTGTCTCTTCTTTTACTTCCCTTACTAGAGCTTCCTCTAACGTTTCACCCTTTTCAACAGCCCCGCCTGGCAATGACCAAACGTTTTGTTCCGCATTGTGTACCATTAATACTTTATCCGTTTCTTCATCATGTATTAGTGCATATACGACGTCAACTCTTTGCATGTTGCTTTTCTCCTTCAATTAACTCATCCATTGTAAATAAAGAATGTAGCTGTAAGCCATCTTCTAATAAGTTTTCTCTTCCCGCTTTCGTTCGTTCAATGACGCCTAGAACATGATGGACTTTCGCACCCAGTTCCCTTAAGTCTTTCGTACTTAATAATATTTGACCGCCTGTCGTAATAACATCTTCAACAACACAAACATTTTTCCCAGTAATATCAACGCCTTCTGCTAACTTACATGTACCGTACTTCTTCGCTTCTTTTCTTACAAATACAACTGGTATACCTGTTTGTAAAGATAATGCTGTTGCTACTGGAATTCCTCCCATCTCTAAACCCGCGAGTACTTCTGTCTCAGGAGGAATGAGCTCTTTCAATTGTTTAGCAATTTCTAATAACAGTACTGGATTAGATTCAAATAAGTACTTATCAAAGTATTGATTTGATACTTGTCCTGATCGAAGTTTAAATGTTCCCGTTAAACGTGACGTATTGTAAATTTCCTTTGCTAACTCCCATTTCTCCATTGTATCTCTCCCCTTTATGCACAAATTAACTCATTCTATCACACTTGTAATTATTTGTATATTCCTAAAACACAAACAAAAGGGCCGATTCCTAAGAATCGACCCTTCCTATTAATTCATCACTAACTCAGCTGTGAGCTTTTTTTTTAACTTAGCCAACATGTCCGTTGTCATTTTGTCTAAATCGTATTCTGCTTTAAAGCCCCACTCTTTCATTGCTGCTGTTGCATCAATAGAGTTTGGCCAGCTATCAGCGATTGTTTGACGAGCAGGATCTACAGCGTAATCCATTGTAAACGTCGGGATGTGTTTACGAATTGATGCTGCGATTTGCTCTGGCTCAAAGCTCATTGCTGTAATATTGAACGCGTTTCTATGCACAAGTTTACTTGAATCAGCTTCCATTAATGAAATGATCGCTTGTAAAGCATCTGGCATATACATCATATCCATGTATGTTCCTTCTGCAATGTATGAGGTGTATGTGCCTTTTTTAATCGCCTCATAATAAATTTCAACTGCATAGTCAGTTGTTCCGCCTCCTGGAGGAGCTACGTAAGAAATTAAACCTGGGAAACGTACACCGCGCGTATCAACACCAAACTTTTGATGATAATAATCACATAGTAATTCTCCTGCTACTTTGTTTACCCCATACATCGTAGTAGGACGCTGAATTGTATCTTGTGGCGTATTATCTTTCGGCGTTGATGGACCGAATGCACCGATAGAGCTTGGCGTGAAGAATTTACAGTTTAATTCACGCGCTGCTTCTAATGCATTTACAAGTCCGCCCATATTTAAGTTCCATGCAAATAACGGATTTTTTTCCGCTGTTGCTGAAAGTAAAGCTGCTAAATGAATAATTGTATCTACTTCATTACGCTTTGCAATATCATGTAGTTTTTGTCCATCTGTTACATCTAACGTTTCAAATGGACCAGACGTTACTACTTCACTATCTGTTTCACGAATATCTGTTGCAATAACATTTGATGCGCCGTATACATCACGAAGTTTCATTACTAGTTCAGAACCAATCTGCCCTAAAGAACCGGTTACTAGAATTTTTTTCATTTTCCCCACTCCTCATTTGCAAGCTATTCAAAAGATGTCGTTACTTAAATGATGCCCATTTCTTTTCCTACTTTTTCATACTTACGAATTGCTTCATCTAACATTTCTTTCGTATGAGCTGCTGTAGGCATATTACGAACGCGTCCTGTTCCTTTCGCTACAGTTGGGAACACAATAGATTTTGCGTATACGCCTTCTTCATTTAAACGTTTACTAAATTCTTGTGTTAACACTTCATCACCAATGATACAAGGTGTAATTGGCGTTTCACTTTCCCCTATATTAAAGCCAAGTTCTTTTAATCCTTGTTTTAAATAGCGACCATTTTCCCATAAACGATCGTGCAACTCTGTGCTTTCCATTAAGATTTCAATTGATCTCATGCAAGCTGCTGCATCAGCTGGTGTTAATGCTGTAGAGAATAAGAATGGACGTGAACGAACTTTTAACCAGTCAATTAAGTTTTGTTTCCCTGCTACATATCCACCAATTACCCCAATTGCTTTTGATAATGTACCAATTTGGAAATCAACTTTATCAGACAGACCGAAGTGCTTTACAGTTCCTGCACCTTTACCAAGTACACCTGAACCGTGTGCATCATCTACGTATGTCATTAAATCTAATTCTTCTGCAATCTCAACAATTTCTGGTAGTTTTGCAACATCTCCATCCATTGAGAAGACACCGTCTGTAATTACCATTAATTTATTGTAAAGACCTGATTCTTTCGCCGCGATTGCTTTTTGACGTAAATCTTCCATATCAGAATGTTTATAAACAATAATTTTTGCCTTTGATAGACGACTACCATCAATAATAGAAGCATGGTTTAATTCGTCTGAAAGAATCGCATCATTTTTATCCATCACGGCTGAAATCGCTGCCATATTACAGTTAAATCCTGATTGGTAAGCAATTGCCGCTTCTGTATGTTTAAACTTTGCAATTGTTTCTTCTAATTTAATATGCAAATCTAAAGTACCGTTAATTGTACGAACAGCTCCTGCTCCAACGCCGTACTTATGAATAGCACCAATTGCTGCTTCTTGCAAACGGCTATCTGTTGCTAATCCAAGATAGTTGTTTGAAGATAAGTTAATATATTCTTTTCCGCCAATTGTAATGATCGGTCCATTTGAACTCTCAAGCGGATCAATTACGTTATAAAGCCCCTTTGATTTTAAATCCTCTAAATTTTCTTCTAAAAATTTCGCAAGTGTTTTACTAGACATTGTGAAGCCTCCCATCGTTCATGTAAGCGAATTATTGTCTTAATAGTTCTAATAATCCCTCTACTAGCTTAACACGTTTTCAGAATTTATTATAGAAAAATAGTTTAAAGTAACCGCTTACAATTCTAGATTATATATGATTCATTACAAGAAATCTATCATTTACTTTTCATATTTGATAGAATAAAAAAAATATTTAAGGGGGCTTCAATCATGGCATTTACTGAATCTGATGTATATAATAACGAAGCATTTTTTAAACAATATATGAAACGCAGATACCGAGAAAATAGCCCAAATGAGTCACTTGAAAAACCAGCCTTCTTTCAACTCATTGGTGATGTGAAAGGAAAACAAATCCTTGATTTAGGCTGCGGCGACGCTAAATTCGGTAAGGAATTATTAGAAAAAGGCTGCCACTCTTACACTGGTATTGAAGGCTCCGAACTTATGTATGAAAAAGCTAAAAAACAACTAGAAAATAAAAATGGCACCGTCCATTTTTTAAACCTCAAAGACTACATATACCCTCCTGCTACTTTTGATTTAGTAACATCTAGACTCGCCTTACATTATATTGAACATCTTCCTATCATTTTTCAAAATGTGTACGAAACTTTAAAAACAAATGGAGCCTTTACTTTTAGCGTTCAACACCCTATTATTACCTCTTCATTTGAAAGCCTACAAACGAGCGGGAAAAGAACAAGCTGGCTCGTCGATGATTATTTTAAAATGGGAAAACGCATTGAGCCTTGGATTGAGCAAGAAGTTATTAAATACCATCGTACAACGGAAGAGTATTTTACATTGTTACAACAAGCTGGATTTACGATTACAAACTTAAAAGAAGCTACACCAGATCAAACTTATTTTCAAAACGCGGAAGAATATGAACGACGTTTACGAATTCCCCTCTTCCTCTTATTCTCTTGCCAAAAATAAAAAGACGATGAACCCTCATCGTCTTTTTATTTATCTCATTGCCTGAGCAACCTCTTTACGTACACGTCTTCCTTTTCCATGCGGGATACAAAGTGGTGTTCCAAATAACGGATCCGTACTGATTTGACACTCCATTCGGAATACATCACGTACTAGCTTCTCATCCACTACTTCTTCAGGCTTACCTTGTGCATATATTTGTTTATCTTGAATAGCTACAATATTGTCTGCATAACGACATGCTAAATTTAAATCGTGTAATACCATGACAATTGTTCTTTGTTCTGTTTCATTTAATTCGAATAATAAATCTAGCACTTCAATTTGGTGAGTCATATCTAAATATGTAGTAGGCTCATCAAGTAAAATAATATCTGTATCTTGTGCAAGCGTCATTGCAATCCAAGCACGTTGACGTTGTCCACCTGAAAGAGCATGCACATCACGCTCAGCAAATTCTGTCATACCTGTTGCTGCAAGTGCTTTTTGCACCATTTCCTCATCTTTTTCTGACCATTGCTTCAGCCACGTTTGATATGGATAACGCCCTTGCTTTACAAGTTGCAATACTGTAAGCCCTTCTGGCGCTTGTGGTCCTTGCGGTAAAATTGCCATTTGACGAGCAATTTGCTTCGTTTGCATACTTTGAATGGCTTGATTATCTAACAAAATGTCACCAGTTGTTGGCTTTAATAATCTAGCTAGTGAACGTAATAAAGTTGATTTCCCGCAACCGTTAGAACCGATAAAGATTGTAATTTCGCCTTTTGGAATTTCTAAATTCAACTCATCAATAATAATTGTTTCACCATAAGACAACGTCAAACGTTTCGTCTCCAATGCTTTTTGCATATTCATCTCCCTTTATGAATTCCGACTTTTATAAAGTAAATAAATAAAATAAGGTGCACCAATTGCTGATGTAAATACCCCTGCTGGAATTTCAAGTGGGGTGAAAACTGTACGCCCAATTAAATCTGCAGCAAGTACTAAAATTGCACCAACAATAGCCGCAACTGGGAGTAATGCACCGTATAAAGAACCAACTAGTCTTCGTGAAATATGAGGTGCCATTAAACCGACAAATCCAATTCCTCCGGCGAAGGCAACCGCACCGCCAATTAAAGCTGTACTAAGTAATAACATGAATACGCGTGACTTCGTTAAAGGAACACCAAGTCCTACCGCAATGTCATCCCCTAGCTCTTGCGCATTTAAATGTCTAGCAGCTATAAATGATATTACCGTTAAAATGAGAACCCACGGTGCAAGCACCATAACGTTTTGCCATGAAGAACCGTAAACAGTACCTGTAATCCATACATTCGCTTGACTCGCTTGGTAAATTGGTGCTAATAACATAAACAAAGTCGTTGCTGCTTTCGTTAATGCCCAAAATCCAACACCAATTAAAACAAGACTAATCGGTGATAATCCGTCATTTCTCCATGCAAATAAATATACAAAAAGCGCTACAATCGTTGCACCAACAAAGGCTGCTAACGGCATATAATGAATGCTTACGGTTAGCGCATTATTTTTATCACTAAATATAGCTAAAAATAATACAACTGCAACACTTGCACCACCTGTAATCCCGATGATATCAGGAGAAGCCAGTGGATTACGAACGAGACCTTGTAAAATACATCCTGCTACAGCAAGTGCGATTCCTACAAGGATGGCAATTAAAATACGCGGCATACGAAACTTATTTACAACCATATTGGACATCGCATCGCCATTTCCAGTGATTGCTTGCCATACATCATAAGGAGCAATTTTCATGTCTCCCATACCTGCACTCGCAAAAAATAATCCTATTAAAACAACTAGTAAACTGAATAAGACGAGACAAGCTCGTTTATACATTAAAAACGAGAGCCCGCCTTTTCCTATACGAAACGGAATATACTTCTTCATTTGCTAAGCCCTCTCTTACGTGCGATATAAATAAAGAACGGTGCACCAATAAATGCTGTCATAACTCCTACTGGTACTTCTTGTGGCATAATGACATATCTTGCTACTATATCAGCCAAGATTAGTAGTATTGCACCTAATAAGCCGCTATATGGTACTCTCCATCTGTGATCGACCCCAACAAGGAATCTGGCAAAATGCGGGATAATAATTCCAACAAATCCAATTGGACCAGCAACCGCAACTGAACCACCAGATAACAAAACAATAATAAATAGTACGAATGATTTCATTAAAATTGTTCGTTGTCCAAGCCCTTTCGCGACGTCTTCCCCCATCATCAATGTATTTACTTTCCCTGCCATCATAATAGATGCAATCCATCCTATTAATAAATATGGGAATACAGATTGTAAAATTTCTAACTTTCTTCCTTGTACAGATCCGGCAAGCCAAAATAATACTTCTTCAAGCGCCTTTTCATTTAACACAAGTAATCCTTGTGTTAATGATGAAAATAACGCACTAATTGCGACCCCTGCTAATGTTAACTTCAGAGGCGTTGTCCCTTCTTTTCCTAAAGAACTAGAAGCAAATACAAGTACAGCTGCAACGGCTGCCCCTAAAAAGGCAATCCACGTGAAAGCTGATAATGATGTTACGGAAAAAATAACAATTGCTACAACTATGAAGAAAGCGGCACCTGAATTTAATCCAATAAAATCTGGAGAAGCAAGCGGATTCTTAGTTAAAGTTTGCATAAGACAACCTGCAATGGCTAAACTAGCACCAACACTAGCTGCAATTAACGCCCTTGGAAGACGCACATTTTGAATAATAATATGTTCATTGGAACCATTAAAATGGAAAAAAGCATCTAACGCTAATTTCCAACTCGTATTTGTATATCCAAAAATAATACTTCCCCAAATACAAGTAATGACTGCAATGATTCCAACAAATAATCCAATCCATTTTGCTCGATTTGTTTTTAATAACATGCAGCGTTTCCCCTTCAATGTATAATGATACGTTGTAAGTGTATTTCAACTTAATTCTCATTGTCAACGGAAATGAGAATTATTTTCATTGACAATTGGACCATGAAGGATTACTATCATCTTTGCTATTGAAAAAACTTCTCAGTATGTAGGGGGTACATAATGAAATTCACGCAAAAAAAATCGTTTATATTATTTGTATTTTTACTAGCCTTTTCATTACTTTTAAGTGCTTGTGGAAAATCAAATACGAAAGAGGAAACAAAAGAAGATACGAAAAAAGAAATGATTACAGTTGAACATGCAATGGGTAAAACAGAAGTTCCTGCTAATCCAAAACGTGTAGTTATTTTAACAAATGAAGGAACTGAAGCTTTACTTGAACTAGGTGTGAAACCAGTTGGGGCTGTAAAATCTTGGACTGGTGATCCATGGTATCCACATATTAAAGATAAAATGAAAGATGTAAAAGTTGTTGGTGATGAAGGACAAGTGAACGTGGAAACAATCGCTTCTTTAAAACCAGACTTAATTATCGGTAACAAAATGCGTCATGAAAAAGTGTATGAGCAACTAACAGCGATTGCACCTACTGTGTTCTCTGAGACGCTACGCGGTGAATGGAAAGATAACTTCAAATTTTATGCAAAAGCATTAAATAAAGAAAAAGAAGGTCAAAAAGTTGTAGCTAATTACGAATCACGTATAAAAGATTTAAAAGGCAAACTTGGCGATAAAGTAAATCAAGAAATCTCTATGGTTCGCTTCATGCCTGGTGATGTTCGCATTTATCATGGCGATACATTCTCTGGTGTCATTTTAAAAGAACTTGGATTTAAACGTCCTGGTGATCAAAATAAAGATGACTTTGCAGAACGTAACGTTTCTAAAGAACGTATTTCAGCAATGGATGGCGATGTATTATTCTACTTCACATTCGATAAAGGAAACGAGAAAAAAGGCTCTGAATTAGAAAAAGAATATATCAATGATCCTCTATTTAGAAATTTAAATGCAGTAAAAAATGGTAAAGCATACAAAGTTGACGACGTTATTTGGAATACAGCTGGTGGTGTAATGGCCGCTAACCTACTATTAGATGATATCGAAAAACGCTTTGTTAAATAATATTTTTCTAACCAGCTCCCCTTCTATGGAGCTGGTTATTTTTCGATTCACTTAAATGTCACATTATTTCATTTTGTATTTTTATTCCCAATATGTTATATTATAAAAGTAAATAGAATATATTTTCTCTATATCAGAATAGATATTTTAATCTAAATTTTCTGATTAATCACTATTTTATTTTCTTTTAGAATTCAATTATTACATTTGAAAACGCTTATCATCTCGTTTTCAGGGCAAAATACAGTAACGGTTGAAGAAAAATAGAACTTTTTCAGAATTTTTCTTTCTATTTCCATATAATTCTATTGACTTCTAAATATTTTGTGAATTAAAATAATTACATAAATATCCGTTATACAGGATTAGGGGGAAACAAACATGGATGCAGCTTTAAAATTAGACAAAGCTGGAGAGCAACAATCACCAAAAAAACATCCACCAGGATTATATTTGTTGTTCTTTACAGAGGCATGGGAAAGATTTAGTTATTACGGAATGCGTGGCTTATTAGTTCTTTATTTAACAACGAGCTTAGTAAGCGGCGGTTTAGGATTTGATAAAGCAGTTGCAGTACAAATTTACGGTATTTTCACAATGCTTGTATATTTCACACCTATTATTGGTGGCTGGTTAACTGACCATTTCATTACGAAGCGACACGCCATTACTATTGGTGGTATCATCATGGCAATTGGTAACTTTGTACTATTTTCAATGAACACAAAAACTGGACTATTTTTAGGATTAGGATTATTAGTTATTGGTAACGGATTCTTCAAACCAAATATTTCGACTTTATTAGGTCAATTATATAGCGAAAACGATTCTCGTCGTGATAGTGCCTTCACTATCTTCTACATGGGAATTAACTTAGGAGCTCTTATCGCTCCATTCATTTGCGGTTACTTCGCAGATTATAGATACGGTTTCTTAACAGCTTGTATCGGTATGATTATTGGACAGCTTGCCTTTAATTTCTTAGCACCTCGTTACTTAGGGTCTATTGGAACAACTGTTGTCGGTAAACAATCTAAAGAAAAAAATGCAAAAGCAATTGAGAAAAAACCTTTAACAACACAAGAGAAAAAACGTACTACTGCAATTTTAATTTTAACTTGTTTCGTTGTATTCTTCTGGGCAGGATTTGAACAAGCTGGTAGTTCTTTAACACTTTACACGGATAAATTCGTGGATCGTACAATTGGTGGATTTACAATTCCAACACCTTGGTTCCAATCTGTAAACCCACTATTCATTATCTTGCTAGCATTACCGGTTTCTGCATTATGGATTAAACTTTCTAAAACGAAAAATGGTGACTTGAAAATCCCAACGAAAATGGCATTTGGTATGATCTTGCTAGGGATTGGATATTTAGTTCTAACTTTAGCTGTATTAAAAACTGGTAGCGATGAAGGTAATATTACAATGAAAGCAAACTTACTATTCATTGTATTCACTTACATGTTCCATACAATCGGTGAATTATTCTTATCACCAATCGGATTATCTATGGTAAGTGCAATCGCTCCTGTTAAATTAGCATCATTATTAATGGGTGTATGGTTAGCTGGTACTGGCTTCGCAAACTTATTAGCAGGACAATTAGCTGCTTTCACTCAATCTTTAGGATATTTAGAAGTATTCGCAAGCATCGGTGTTATCGTAATCGTGCTAGGATTAGTACTTCTTATGTTCTCTAAGAAAATTGCACATATGATGGAATAATAAATAGAAAAGACGCTTCTAATTTTAGAAGCGTCTTTTCTATTACTTCTCCTCTAAAGCCGTCACGTTCACGTGAACGCTTTCTCCAGGATTAGATACATCATACACTTGAACAACTCCACTCTGCTCGTCACAGCTCTCAATCCATACTGGTACGCCCTCATATGTAACGTCAATTCTACTTGAAGAAGATAAGATTTGTTTCACACGTTTTACATCCATACTATTATTCCTCCCTTTACTTACTGTCCTCCCTCCTATCTTTTCTTTTCCCTTTAGAATATATTCCTTATAGCAACATGTAAATTGATAGCCTTTTCTTCCTTACATGCTAATATTTCCTCCCATATCACCTTTCTGACAAATAAAAAAAGACGTATATCCCACACGTCTTTTTCCATAATATTCAAATTTTAAGAAAATAATGTTTTTACAACTTCACTTACTTTATCATTATGAATTTGATAATACACTTCTAGTCCTCGTCTTTCAAAGCGCACTACTTTGTTTTGTTTTAATTTCGTTAAATGTTGCGAAACCGTTGATTGCGGAATTTCTAACACTTCCTGTAATTGTGTTACATTACAAGTTCCTCGTTGCATTAGTTCCATTACTAGACGTAAACGTAACGGATGCGCTAGCGCTCTTAACATTTGTACATCTTCTTCTGAAATACGACATTCGAATTGATTTTGGCTCATAAAGTTCCCCTCATTTTCGTTTTTATTTTCTTTTTATTTATTTATATATCTGTTCTTATATTTCCTGTTACGACATAACTTTATCAACCTATAAAGCCGAAAAATTTTTCCATCTTTATCAGCAAAGAACTCAGGAATAAATCCTTGCTGATTTTGAATATTATACTATATGATATAACGAAAAAGCAAAACAACGGGCTGCAAATACTTTGCTTGCAAACGTTGTTTTATCAAGCTTTTTGTTATATTTTCACCTCATTGAAACGTGCGGTAATAATATCGTAAAATATCATCTATAATTGATAACCTTTCGTAAAGTAGTTGGAGTATATTTAACCTCTTTGTTACACTAAAAGGAATTTTCAGTAAAAAGAGCTAATGTAATATTAAAAATTGACTTATTGTTTTTTCGTACTGCAATTACCTGAACTGTTATTCAAAACTTCCTATTAAAGAAAATAAAACTTTTATCAGTGAGCATCTTACTTTTCCTCCACCGGTTATTAGCCCATACTAATTGGGATTTTGCGTGATAACTCTCCCTTACTACTAGATCCAATGGTACAAAGGCTTCATCAGAACCAATGATATACGAAGAAATAAAAGAATATGCAAATAACTTATTACAGCGCACCCAGATAGGTTGGAATGCGCTTTTTGTCTACTTTATGAACAAAGCATTTCTTTTAACACTATTATGGAATAATTATACTTTTTTACGTTGACAATAGTGTTGAAGGAGAATATACTAAGCATGTAAGTTGATTGTGAATTGTTTCACAAATAATGTGAATTTCTTCACATAAAATAGATAGGAGTTGTCATCATTATGAGTACTTGGACACAAATTTATGACCCGTTAAACAACATTTGGTTATCTGCACTAATCGCAGCACTTCCAATTTTCTGCTTCATCATTTGTTTAATGGGACTGAAAATGAAAAGTTATATCGCTGGTCTTTACAGTGTGATTGTCGCTATTATTCTTGCTATATTCGTTTATAAAATGCCAGCAACTGTAGCTGTAGCATCTGCCGGATTTGGTGTTTTATCTGGATTTTATCCAATTTGTACTATCGTTATCGCAGCAATTTTCCTTTATAAATTAACTGTTAAAACAGAGCAATTCAATGTCATTCGTGATAGTATTTCAAGCATTACAAATGACCAACGTTTACAAGTATTATTAATCGCTTATTCTTTCGGTGCTTTCTTAGAAGGCGCAGCTGGGCTAGGGGTTCCAGTTGCTATTACAGCTGCATTACTTGTAGGTATGGGCTTTAATCCATTAAAAGCAGCAGGTATTTGTTTGGTAGCGAACATCGCTGGTGGTGCTATGGGTGCTATGGGTATCCCAGTTACAGTACCAGCACAATTAACTGAGCTAGACGCATTAACTATCGGTCGTCAAACTGTTCTTATTTTACCATTCATTAGTATTGTTTTACCTTTCCTACTTGTTTCAATGGTCGATGGAATTAAAGGTATTAAAGAAACTTGGCAAGGTATTCTTGTAAGTGGGGTTTCTTTCGCCATTACTCAGTTCCTTGTAACTTACTTCTTAGGTGCAGAACTTACTAATATTTTCGCAGCCGTTGTAAGTATGGTCTCTCTTGCATTATTCTTACGTGTTTGGCAGCCAAAATCTTCTACTAAAGAAGAAAAACAAGAAGAAAAAGAAGCTCATACATTCAATCAAATTCTATATGCTTGGTCTCCATTCGTATTCTTAACTGCATTCGTAACAATCTTTAATTTAAAACCAATTAAAGCTTTATTTGCTCCGGATGGCGCACTAGCAAACTTAGTATTTAACATTCAGTTCCCTGGTCTTCATAATGCCGTTATGAAAACTACACCAATTACAAAAGCTGATACACCTTTCGCAGCTGTTTTCAAATTTGATGTATTCTCATCTACAACTACTGCAATCGTATTAGCAATTATCGTTTCACTTATCGTATACCGCGTAAAAGGGAAAATGGTTAAAGAATTAATGGTTGAAACAATAAAAGAACTAAAAGCTCCAGTATATACAATCTGTAGCGTTATCGCTTTAGCTTACGTAGAGAACTACTCTGGTATGTCATCTACACTTGGACTTGCATTCTCTTCTACTGGTAATGCATTCCCTGTTCTTTCTCCGATCTTAGGATGGATTGGCGTATTCATTACAGGATCAGTAGTATCAAGTGGTTCATTATTTGCACCGCTTCAAGCAGTAACTGCAGATCAATTAAACATCGTTCCTTCTACTCTTGTTGCATTAAACGTAGTAGGTGGTACAATGGCAAAAATGGTTTCACCACAATCTGTAGCAGTTGCTTGTGCCGCAGTTGGACTAGTTGGTAAAGAATCTGTCCTATTTAAAACAGCAATGAAATACAGTTTAATCTTCTTAGCTATCATTAGCTTACTTCAATTAAACGCTGTATTTAATATCTTTTAAAAAAAACACCGATCCAAATGGATCGGTGTTTTTTTACATTACATCTTCTTATTCTTTAATAAAGAAGCTCCAGCAATTTCAGGATGCGTCATTTCGAATGGATCTAAAATAATATCCAATTCTTCTTCTGTCAGTACACCATGTTCTAAACATAGCTCCCTAACAGATTTTCCTGTTTCAATTGCTTCACGTGCAATACGAGATGCTGCTTCATAACCAATATGAGGGTTAACTGCTGTAATAATTCCAACACTTTTCTCTACATATTGCTTCAGCAATTCTTCATTTGCTGTAATTCCTTTAATACAATATTCACGGAATACACGGAATCCGTTATTCATAATACTGATAGACTGAATTAAATTAAATACGAGTACAGGCTCCATTACATTTAACTCTAATTGTCCTGCTTCTGATGCTAAGCAAATTGTATGATCATTACCAATTACTTGGAAAGCAACTTGATTAATTACTTCTGCCATAACAGGGTTTACTTTACCTGGCATAATAGATGAACCTGGTTGACGAGCTGGCAATTGAATTTCAGCTAATCCAACACGCGGTCCAGATGCCATAATACGAAGGTCATTCGCAATTTTAGACATGTTCATCATACATACTTTTAATGCCGCAGATACTTCTGTGTATGCATCTGTGTTTTGCGTTGCATCGACTAAGTGCTCTGCACCAACAAGTGGGAATCCACTAAATGTTCGCAGGTGTTTAACCACTTGTTCAATGTACATAGGATTTGCATTTAATCCTGTACCAACAGCTGTCGCCCCCATGTTCACTTCGTATAAATGTTGACGAGACTGTTTAATTCTTTTTATATCACGCGCAAGCACTCGGCTATACGCTTCAAATTCTTGTCCAAGACGAATCGGAACAGCATCTTGTAAATGTGTACGCCCCATTTTAATGACGTGATCGAACTCTTTTGCTTTTGCACGGAAAGCAGAATGAAGTTCTTCCATTGTAATAAGAAGTTCTTCTAACATCATAAGAGTTGCAATATGAATTCCTGTTGGAAACGCATCATTCGTTGATTGAGCCATGTTCACATGCGTGTTTGGGCTAATTTTTGCATACGCGCCTTTTTCATACCCCATACGCTCTAACGCTCGATTAGCGATTACTTCATTTGTATTCATATTAATAGAAGTTCCAGCACCGCCTTGGATTGGATCCACGATAAATTGATCATGGAATTTTCCATCAACAATTTCTTGTGCTGCCTCTGCAATTTCATGTCCAATGTCTTTCGCTAAATAACCAGTATCCATATTTGCAAGTGCCGCCGCTTTTTTCACAATTGCCATTGCCGTAATGAGTGACGGATGAATGCGATATCCTGTAATCGGGAAGTTTTCTACAGCACGTAATGTTTGTACCCCATAATAAGCTACACTCGGTACTTCCTTTTCACCTAAAAAATCTTTCTCTATACGTATATCCTTCGTTGCTATCATTTTCATCACCTATGCTTTTCATTCTAAATCCTTATCTAAAAATACGAGTATCATTCAGAAGAATTTTTCAGTATCCACCTTCACTATATAGCACCTTTTTTGAAAGCGCAAACATTTATTTTTCTATATATATCTTTTATAAATATTTATAGAAAATCATTCTTCTACCTTCTTTATTTCCACTCGTTTAATTTGATGCATATCCTTTTCAAGAACTTTAAAAGAAAAGCCGTATTTTTCAATGCTCTCTCCTTCAGCAACGATTTGCTTTTGTACCATAATCCAACCGCCGATCGTATCTACATCATCAGCGATTAAGTGTATACCAAATAAATCATTTACTTCACTGATAAGCACTTTTCCCTCTACGATTTTACACCCTTCACTTATATGCTCTATAGGCGGGTGTTCATCTTCATCGTATTCATCTCGGATTTCTCCAACAATTTCTTCTAAAATATCTTCTAGTGTAACGATCCCCGCTGTACCACCATATTCATCATATAATACAGCTAATGGAATTCGTTTTCTTTGCATTTGTAATAGCAAATCATGAATAGGGATATTTTCTAACACTTCAATAACTGGCCTTGTATATGGCGTAATCGAGCACTCCTCGTCTCGATTACCATCCATATAACGAATAAATAAATCCTTTACATTAACCATCCCAATAATTTCATCTTTATCTTCACCAAATACGGGATATCTCGTATACTTTTCTTGTGCGATTATTTTAATATGTGTTTCAAATGGTTCGTCCTCATATAAACCTACAACTTCTGTACGAGGTACCATAATTTCCTTTGCGACTCTATTATCGAATTCAAAAATATTATTTACATATTTAAATTCCCTTTGATTAATCTCTCCGCTCTCATAACTCTCGGATAAGATTAATCGTAATTCTTCCTCCGAATGAGCAACTTCATGTTCAGAAGCCGGATGTAATCCGAATAACCCTGTTACAAGCCTTGCAGAACCATTTAAAGCCCAAATAAACGGATACATTACTCGGTAAAAGTAAATAATTGGCTTAGATAATAATAAGCTAACTTGCTCTGCTCTTTGTATAGCGAGCGTCTTCGGAGCAAGTTCACCAATGACAACATGTAAAAATGTAATCACTGCAAAAGCAATAATAAATGAAACTGTACTTGCAATTGCAGGAGATAAATGTAGTTTTAAAAACAACGGCTCGAGTAAATGTTTTATAGTCGGCTCTCCTAACCACCCAAGCCCTAAAGCAGTAATTGTAATACCTAACTGACATGCTGATAAATACTCATCTAAATTCGAAGTTACTTTTTTAGCTGCTAATGCCCCTCGTCGTTTTTCACTAACGAGTTGATCAATACGACTGCTACGTACCTTAATAATTGCAAACTCAACAGCTACAAAAAAACCTGTTAATGCAATAAGAATGGCTACCATCAGTAATTTTATAATATCCACATATGTCCTTTAGCTTTCTTAGCTAAAGTTACACCTCCTTTAAAAAGAAGTTTCACTTTAGTTTCTTCATTTACGTAAAAGCAACCCTATATAAAATTCACCAATTTCAAACCTCATACAATTCTAAAGGTAGGCCATCAGGGTCTTGGAAAAAGACGAATTTTTTTCCGGTTATTTCATCCATACGTATCGATTCAGTCTCCACACCACATTGATTTAAATGTTTCACAGCCTCTTCTATATTTGTAACAGCAAATGCTAAATGTCTAAGACCAGCTGCTTCTGGGAAACTTGGACGTTCAGGCGGACTTGGAAATGAAAATAATTCAATTTGATACTCTTCCCCTACACATAAATCTAACTTATAAGAATCTCGTTCTTTTCTATATACTTCATTTATCGCTTTAAAACCTAATATTCTAGTATAAAAATCTTTAGATACTTCATAATTCGAACAAATAATTGCAACATGGTGCACTCTACATATATTCATACTCTCTCTATTCCTTTCTTTACCAACGATGCATATTCTCCCTTGAAATGAAAAGCATATATAGCAGAATATCTCTTTTAGGAGGCTTACTATGAAATTTATTACTTTTTTCGTGGGACTTATCGTTGTTTTCTTCCTTGCTTATATTGCTAGCAACAATAAGAAACATATTAAATTTAAACCCATTTTCATCATGCTTATTATACAGTTAATTTTAACCTATTTATTATTAAATACAGAAATCGGCCTCATACTTATTCGGGTCATTTCCAGTCTGTTTACAAAGCTACTCGAGTATGCTGCTGATGGTATAAACTTTGTATTTGGCGGTCTTGTCAATAAAGGTGAAATGTCATTCTTCCTTACTGTATTATTGCCCATTGTCTTCATTTCCGTCTTAATTGGTATACTGCAACATTTCAAAATACTACCATTTTTTATTCATTGGATCGGTTACTTCCTTAGCAAAATAAATGGTCTTGGGAAATTAGAATCTTACAACGCTATCGCATCTGCCATTGTCGGCCAATCAGAAGTTTTTATTACAGTTAAAAAACAATTAGCTCAAATTCCAAAACACCGTCTTTATACACTGTGTGCCTCTGCTATGTCAACCGTATCTATGTCTATCGTAGGTGCCTATATGACAATGATTGAGCCTAAATATGTAGTAACTGCACTCGTTCTCAATTTATTTAGTGGTTTTATTATCGTACTCATCATTAACCCATACGACGTGAAAGAGGACGAAGATATTTTAGAAATTAAAGGCGAAAAGCAGAGCTTTTTTGAAATGCTTGGAGAATACATTCTAGATGGCTTTCGCGTAGCCATCGTTGTCGGCGCTATGCTCATCGGATTCGTCGCATTAATTAGCTGCATTAATGACCTATTCCTCATTATATTCGGCATTACTTTCCAGCAATTAATCGGCTACGTATTTGCGCCTGTTGCATTCCTTATCGGTGTACCAAGTTCTGAAATTGTCACAGCTGGTAGCATTATGGCAACGAAGCTTGTAACGAATGAATTTGTAGCCATGATGGATCTTAGTAAAATTTCTAATAGCCTTTCTCCCCGTACAGTGGGTATCATTTCTGTTTTCCTCGTTTCTTTTGCCAACTTTTCTTCTATCGGCATTATTTCAGGTGCAGTAAAAGGGTTAAACGAAGAACAAGGAAACGTCGTTGCCAGATTTGGTCTTAAATTACTATATGGAGCTACTCTCGTTAGCATTTTATCTGCAATTATCGTAAGCATTATGTTGTAATTAGGTAAAATTTTATCATTTTCTTATCCCTATCTTTTGTATACAATAACGAATAGATGTCTTATAAAGTGAAACTTTAATCAGAGGGGGGATTTCCCCCTCTGATTATTAGTTGAACCAATCGGGTATTTACGGGCAGTTATCTCCCACCTAACTTCCTTGCATTCGCTGGACCTTGAGGTGGGAGTTTTACTGCCCGTTAATACGGGATAAATAATCAAGACATCTATTTTTTATACATGTACAATCGCTTTTATTTAGCGTACAATATTTTTTATGTGTTTGAATACGCTTCTAGATGTATACACTTTGATAGTTTTAAAGGAGAAAAATGATGAAATCCGATATGAACAAAGATAACCGAGCCAAAAAAGGACGCTCAAAGAAAAAACGCCTACTTTGGTTCCTTCTTATTCCATTACTGATTATAGCACTTGGAGCAGGAGGCTATTCCTTCCATATATACAGTAAAGCGAAGTCTGTGTTAAGTAATGCCTACTCTGAACTGGGCCGCGGGGATAAATCCAGCAAACGTGAAAAAGCCGTGAAACCTATGACTGACAACATTTCTGTACTTATTATGGGTGTTGATGAAAGTGAGATTAGGGACAAGAATTACGGAAAAGCAACTCGCACAGATGCGCTATTACTTGCAACAATTAATAAAAATGATAAATCAGTTAAACTTGTCAGTATTCCACGTGACTCACGTGTCTACATTAAATCACGTGATAAATACGATAAAATTACACATGCACACGTATTTGGTGGTGTGGATAGCACGATTGATACCGTAGAGAACTTTTTAGATGTTCCAGTTGATTATTATGTAAAATTCAACTTTAAATCATTTATCAAAATTGTCGATTCTCTTGGTGGCATTACTGTCGATGTTCCAGTTGAATTCACAGAACAAAATAGTAAAGACGAAGCAGATGCTATTCATCTGAAAAAAGGACGTCAACATTTAAATGGAGAAGAGGCATTAGCACTAGCTAGAACTCGTCATATCGATAGTGATTATATGCGCGGTCAACGACAACAGCTTGTTTTAGAAGCTATTGCTGAAAAAGCACTATCTCTTAATTCCATTAATAAAATTGGTGGTCTACTCGACGCTGTCGATAAAGACTTAAAAACAAATTTAACTTTTGATGATATGATGACAATTGCCAAAAATTCAATGGATTCCAATTTAAAAATGGACAAAATGCAAGTAGAAGGAACTGATAAATATATAGGTGGTATTTATTATTACGTTCCAAATGAAAAAAGCGTCAATAATATTTCGACAACACTACAAGAACATCTCGGTGTTACGAATAAAAATGAACATAAAAAATTATAATAAAAAGGCTGCTAGATTTTTCTAGACAGCCTTTTTATTATAACTTTCAACATATTTCTCGTACATATTGTGACAAAAAGAGACAATTATTACAACAGTGTAACATTTTTTATAAAAACATTACACACATAGTGGAAATAATAGTATACTAGTACGTACATAATGTTATTTTCATCATTTTTATACAAAAAATGTAATACATATATTTATACAAAAATTTCTGGGGGGAAATAAATGAAGCTAAGTAAAATACTGATTGGTTCTGCAATTACTGGAGGCATATTACTTTGTGTAGGCGGTGTTGGTGGATATCAATATGTATCCAAACTAAATAATCAATTAGATACTACTGCATTACCAAATACTACATTTGAAGGTATTTCTCTCGATGGAAAAAATAAAAAAGATATTCAAGAAATTATTAATCAAAAGGTAACTGAATTAGATCAAAAATCTCTTACCTACATATTCCAAAATGATAAACAAACTTACACATGGAAAGATTTAGGGATAAATTATAAAGAAAAAGATATTATCGACAAAATCTTTAAAGAACAAGAAGGAAATGCAATAAATCGTTACCAAATGCGGAAGCAGGCCGAAAATGGTGAATTAAAACGTGACTATAAATTAACAGCTCAATTAAATACAACTGCTTATGAAACCTTTATGAAGGATAAATATAATGACACATTAAAAAATCCTGTTAATGCCGAATTAAGTGTTGAAGGCTCTACAGTAAATATTAGCCAAAGTCAAAATGGAGAAAAAATTGATAAAGGAAAGTTAACTGATTTAACGAAACAGGCCATTACTTCTGGCTCATCGGACGTTACATTACCAGTTACACTATTAAAACCTGAGCGTTCTACAGAAGATATACAGAAAATGGGGATTAAAGAAGTAATTGCTGAATATTCAACTCCTATGGCTGGTCGTAATGGAAATCAATCCTATAACGTAAATAAGTCAGCTAATACTTTAAGTGGAGTTATTGTCGCACCTGATGAAACGTTTAGTTTTAATGGCCGCGTTGGTGTAACGGATGCTGCACATGGTTATAAATCCGCAGCAGTATTTTCAGAAGGTAAAGTTATACAAAGTGCAGGCGGAGGCGTTTGCCAAGTTAGTAGTACTTTATATAGCGCCGCTTTAAGGGCAGATTTAGGAATTGTTTCTCGAAGCAATCATTCTATGCCCGTAAATTATTTACCACTTGGGCAAGATGCAGCAGTGGCAGATTATGGTCCGGATTTAAAATTTAAAAACAATACAGGCAATCATATTTATATTCAAGCATTTTCAAATGGAGGTAGTATTACTACTCGTATTTTCGGCACAAATACTGGTAAAAATGTTGAAGTTTCTTCTCAAGTAATTAGCAGGACTAATGATAAAATAACAGCAGTTACATATAAAAAAGTAACACAAAACGGTGAAGTACTATCTAATGGACAAATTTCAAAAAGCGTATATAAAAGCGCTCCAACACAATAAGGTACTATCAAACCAACAAAAAAAGGCGTGATCTGCTCACGCCTTTTTCTTTTGCAAGAATAATAAAAAGGTTGCAAGATGGTCTTTCGTTTCTTCTAACGACCACACACGATTTCCTTGCCTCGCAGCTAATACGCACGCCTCTTCCCAAGTATTCTTTTTCTTCATATATAATAATTCATCGCGTAATTTCGAAACAATTTCTTCATCTTCTTGCTCTATAAACTCTTCCATCACGCCTACTATTTCATCCTCATGGATACTTAACGTACAATACGATTTGAAAAAATATTGTAATGTCTTATACATATTTACTCCCCCTTCTTATTTATCAGATGGATAAGAAGTAATGATCTTATATCCTAAATCTCCTGACTTATCTCTCGCTAAAACAGTAACAGTTTTTACTAATTTGTCTTTTACATTCATATTTTTCTTTATTACCGTTTTCCCAACAGGGAATGAATGAGTTGTATTTAATACGAGACGAGCCTCTTTAGAATTTTTTAACCAATCTTGAATTTCCTTATCATGCTGCTTCAAACTATCTTTTACAGCTTTCGTCGCTGTTTCCTTATCA
This sequence comes from Bacillus sp. GbtcB14, assembly GCF_019091205.1. Taxonomy (NCBI): domain Bacteria; kingdom Bacillati; phylum Bacillota; class Bacilli; order Caryophanales; family Bacillaceae; genus Bacillus; species Bacillus sp. GbtcB14. Next base: position 48,612 of record NZ_JAGXJT010000010.1, on the reverse strand, counting down.
TAGTATGTGCTTGCTGCTGATACTTTATCTGTCTTCAAACGATTCTTCAAATCCTCTTCTGATTTGCCTACATGTCTTTCAATCGTATGACCATTTTTAGGTGGCCCTTCCATTTCATCTAAAATATTATCACTAATTTTTTCTACTGATGTCGATTGATTCCCTGTTTGTTTCTCTGTTTTTTGTTCTTTTCCTGCACATCCACTTAAGATCAGCATTAATGCCAATAAACTACCCACGAAAAGACTACTTATTCGTTTCATCATATCACCTCTTTCATGATTATTATCGTAACTTCACTAAAAGTCAATTTCACAACGAAAAAACATACTTATTTTTAAATTTCCTAATCTATTTCGCCATATTACCACCCTGGTTTCATCAAAGCACTATTTTTGCCCCATCCATAAATATACCCCTATGTTTTTATAATTATTTCCCGAGTTAAACCGCCCATTAAAAACCCAATAAAACCCTTTAAAATAAGGATTTTATTGGGTTTTTTCAAACAACTAAAAAATACCCCTATTTTTATATACCTAATACCTATATAAGGTATATAAAAGGTGTTTTATCAACATTTTCTACATTATGTAAATTTGTACTTGCCTACACAATAGAAATATGGTGTAATGCAAAAAAAGATAAAGGATTTTAAACAATGGCTGAAACAATTCAAAACTTCTTAACAGACTATTATTCAATCGCAATTCCACTTAGTATCTTAATCAACATCGTCATTAGTCTTTTAGGTGTTATCCCTAGTATTTTTTTGACCGCTATTAACATACAGCTCTTTGGTGTAACAAACGGAACCATTATTTCGATCGCAGGTGAAGCATTAGGGGCTATTATCTCGTTTTATATTTATCGTATAGGCCTTCAGAAATTCACTCACAACAAAGTAAATAAGTATCCAAAGGTAGAACGCCTACTTTACGTACAAGGCAAAGAGGCCTTTCTACTCGTCCTATCGTTTCGTCTCATTCCTTTCATTCCGTCCAGTATCGTGACTTTATTTGCCGCTCTAGGGAAAATGTCATTACTCTCCTTCAGTATTGCCAGCACAATAGGTAAAATACCGGCCTTATTGATTGAAGTATATTCGGCATACCAAGTTATGAACGGAACAAATGAAGCGAAGTGGATTATAACCATCGCGGGTGCTATTGGATTGTTTTATTTGTGGAAAAAATGGAGAAAAAAATAAAGAAGGAGCATAGGCTCCTTCTTTATTTTTGAGGTATTTTATTAATAGCTATCTCTTAAAGCCTTAGTTTATACCAACAGCACTAAATGATTGCTTAACTGCTGCTACTTCCGCAGAAGTCGCACCATATAAATCAGCTGCAGCTTGCACTGCACCAGCACGAGCTTGGCTAAATGTAGTAGATTGCGTGAAATATTGTGTGTTTGCACGGTAATAAATTGCTCCTAATTTATCTTTTCCAATACCAGTTACAGTTACACCAAAATGCGTGCCACCATTCGCTAATAAATAAGCTTGTTTATTAATGATACCGCTATTTGTATGAACACCACCGTTATCACTTGAACCAGTGTAACGCTTAGAATAATGGTCTGGATCACCATATTTCGTTGGATCACTCATAGAGCGAAGCGCATCTCCTGGTTTACCAGGCGTGTAAATATCTTCACCAATCTCCCAATCTGGATTACGGTTATCATAGAACTCTACTAACGTACCAAAGATATCAGAAATCGCTTCATTTAATGCTCCTGATTCATTTTGATAAATTAAATTCGAGCTATTTTCCGTAACCGCATGCGTTAATTCGTGACCAATTACATCAATACCACCAGATAATGAAGTAAATGTTACACCATCACCATCACCATATACCATTTGTGAGCCGTTCCAGAACGCATTATTATACTTACTTCCATAATGCACAGTTGATTTTAATGGTGCTCCTGCATCATTAATAGAGTTTCTATTAAATGTATCTTTATAATAATCATATGTTCTACCTGCATAGTAATGAGCGTCTACTGCCGCTGCATCATACGCTGCATTGAAAACATTATCTGCATCTGCCCATAATGTTCCTGGTAATGTTGAACGGTTTTTCGCATCATATGTGAAAATCGTTGCTCCGCGTGTATTATCTTGTAAGTAGTAAGATGATCCAGATAATGTTGTATTAAGCGACTTCGTATCTCCTAATACGCCTTTACCAGTTCCTACTTTATTTGTTCCTGTTACAGGCTTTATAACCGCTTTTGCATCCTGCTTAGGAGCATCTTGTTTAACTGGAGACTTATCATCATTTGTCACGTGATCGATTGTATTAAACTTATTTAATACTTTACCGCTTTCTGCCTCAATGAAATAGTAGTAATTTCCTGGACTCGGATCTAAGAAGTTTAAATTCACAACATATGCGTATGTTGTATCTTCACCGTTTTGATATACATATAAGTCCGCTTTTGGTTCCACTTCATATTTCGGTGTTACACCTAAATCTTGCTGCGCAATTTCAATTGCCTTTGCGCCTTCAATCTTATTTTTATTTTTCAGCTTGTCCTTTTTGTCTAAATCAGCCGCAACTGTTCCAGACAATACTTTTAAAGAGCCATCTTTACTCACATGGGCTACTTGAGTAGAACCCCATACAGGTACTCCTTCATAAACTTGTTGCAAACGTACTACTGTTGAATCAGTTACAGCATCTTTTTTCACTTGTTTCACTTTGAAAGAATCTTGCGCACTCTTTTCCCCTAGCTTGTAATCACCTTTTGCTGCATTTAAGTAATCAAACACAACAGATTCTGCTTTCTTACCAGTTGCTCCAGTTAAATCACCAGAAATAAACTCCGGTGACTGCACCGTCTCATTGTACTTCTTCGTAGAGAGCACATTTTTAGAATCCGCAAATGCAGAGCCTGTCCCTCCAAACGTTGTAACTGCCATTCCTGTCGCTAACACTAATGCTAAACTTTTCTTTTTCATGAACCTTCCCCCTAATAAAAATTTTTTTTGAAAAAGAGTAGTTTCATATTAGCATTATGTTTTCACTATTAATATACTAAAAATTCAAATAATTATTTTCTCAAGTTTTGTAGAATTTTGAGGAACAAATATTGAAAAACCCCTTTCCGATTGGAAAGGGGTTTTTCAATATTATACATTTACAGTTTGTGATACACTTGAATCTAATCCATACGTATCTGGTTTACTTGTATACTGCACTCCACCGACAATTGTAAGTACTACTGCAACTGCTAAAATTCCAGCCACTACTTTTTTCATTTTTCATCCTCCTTATGATTTTCTAACATTTCAATAACTAACTTATAATAGTGATTACTTTGCTCAAAGTTTAGTGATTTAGAAAAATATTCTGCAAGCTCCACATAGACTTTCTTCAGTTCTATTTTATTACCTGCTGATTTATAAAACGGAATAGCTTCCAATTCCAAAAATTGTTTATACTCTCGTGCCTCTTCAAAATACTTCTTTCGAAGCATAAGCAATAAATATAATTTTGTATTAAACCTTTCTTCACGTTTAGCAGCGACAATACCTTTATCAATCCATTCTCTCGCTTCTTCAAACTGCGCTAATTTAATGCACGCTAATGCCATTTCATATAATGTGTCTATATAATTTAAATCTATTTGTTTTTGAAGTTGTAAACCCTCTAAATAATAATCTTTCGCCTGATTATATTTTTTCTTTTTATAGTATATATTCCCGATATTACTCAAAGTAATAGCCTTTAGAACGTCTTTATCTGCAAAAGCCTCTGATTCCCTTAATATATTCTCATACATTTCTAAAGCTTCTTCATATTGCCCTTGTTCTGCATAACTTAATGCAATGAGAATTTGACAGTTTATTACATTGCGAAATTTATACTCATTTCTAAACGCTTCTAGTGCAATATTAGCAAAATGCAACGTAAGATGTTGGATCTCCAAATGACTATACGTAAGAGCTATATTATAATAAATTCCTGTCTCATGATATCCTAGCTCTTTTGCCATAATTTCTGTCTCTAATAAATAAGTTAATCCTTGTTTCCACTTATATTGTAAACAGCATAATAACCCTCTACTATACGTATACAACAATTTCTGAAAAGGCGAGAATTTCTTATATGCCTTCTTAAGTTTCTCCAACTCTTCTGCAATCGTCAGCAAGTCCCTTTTCATCAGTAAATAACGTATATTAAGTAGTTTATAATAATTTATAATTTCAAAATCTAAAACATGTTGCATATCTTCTTGCAATTCATTATAGATACGTTCAACCTGTGCCTTCTCCAAACGAATTAGCGCATTCAACCATTCATCCAGCTTCCCCTTCACATCTTCTTCTACATCTCTCAAATCCGTCACGGCAATTTCTAACCTTGTGCAGAGCAATTGTAGAATCTCTTCTGATGCTTCGATCTTTCCATTTTCGATTTTACTTAAGTATGAGACAGAACAAATGCCCTGACATAATTCTTCTTGTGTCATTTTTTGCTGTAGCCGTTTATAAAAGACTTGTTTGCCTATTTTTTCTAATGTTTGTTGCATTGTCCTCCTCCATTCTCATTACCCCCATTACTCTAATAATACATAAAATCTTGAGAAATATAAATTGATAAATGTTAATTTTCTAAAAAATATGCATTATTTCATTTTTTTCCCTCTTGACTCTACTTCCAAATCCGTTTTTTGCTACGAGCGATGAAAAATTGGTATACTATAACCAAATTATGGAGGTGTTTTCGCGATGACTTATTATAAAGACGATAGCTATGCCTTACATACAGATTTATATCAAATTAATATGGCTTATACATATTGGAAAGATGGTATTCATAATCGCCGCTCGGTGTTTGATTTATACTTTCGAAAGCTTCCATTCGAGAACGGTTATGCTGTTTTTGCTGGCCTTGAAAAGATTGTAGAGTACATAGAAAACTTCAGCTTTACCGAAAGCGATATCGCTTATTTAGCAGAATTACAATTTGAAGAAGAATTCCTTCAGTATTTACAAAATATGAAATTCACTGGGACCGTTCGAAGTATGCAAGAAGGTGAAGTTGTATTTAATAACGAGCCTTTATTACGTGTTGATGCACCGCTCGGCGAAGCACAAATTATTGAAACTGCCCTGTTAAACATTGTGAATTACCAAACATTAATTGCAACAAAAGCTGCTCGTATGAAGCACGCTGCAAATAATGATGAACTTTTAGAGTTTGGCACAAGACGTGCTCACGAGTTTGATGCTGCTCTTTGGGGCACACGCGCTGCCTTTATTGGTGGTTTCTCATCTACGAGTAACGTACGGGCCGGGAAGCGCTTCGGGATACCTGTAGCCGGCACACACGCTCACTCTTTCGTTCAAGCGTATCGAGATGAATATGTCGCGTTTAAGAAATACGCTGAAACTCATAAAAAATGCGTCTTTCTCGTTGATACATACGATACTTTAAAATCAGGTGTTCCAAATGCAATTCGCGTCGCGAAAGAGTTTGGAGATCGTATCGATTTTTACGGTATTCGCCTTGATAGTGGTGATATGGCTTATTTATCTAAAAAGGCAAGAAAACTACTAGATGAAGCTGGGTTTACACATACAAAAATTATTGCTTCTAGCGATTTAGATGAATACACAATTATGCATTTGAAATCTCAAGGAGCAAAAATTGATGTATGGGGCGTTGGAACAAAATTGATTACGTCCTTTGAACAACCAGCGTTAGGGGCTGTGTATAAACTAGTTGCGATTGAAGATACTGATGGAAAATTAAATGATACAATAAAAATTTCATCTAACCCTGAAAAAATTACGACTCCAGGACTGAAACGAATTTATCGCATTATCAATCGAGTTAATGATCATGCAGAAGGCGATTACATTGCATTAGATTCTGAAGAACCAGGAAAAGAAGAACGCTTAAAAATGTTTCATCCTGTTCACACGTATATAAGTAAATTTGTAACAAACTTTGAAGCACGCGAACTGCATAAAGACATTTTCGTTAAAGGTGAAAGAAAATATGAACTACCGGGCATATTAGATATTCAAAAATATAATGAACAGAGTCTCGCGCTATTTTGGGAAGAGTATATGCGAACTTTAAATCCCGAAGAGTACCCTGTCGATTTAAGTCAAGAATGTTGGGATCATAAAATGAGTTACATTCAAACTGTTCGAGAACAAGTTGAAAAAAACATACAAAAGTAAACAGAGAAGTTTCCCCTTCTCTGTTTTTTCAATACTATATGGATATTTGTCAAAAATATATTAAAATAATAAGACAAATGTATTTTATTTGTAAATTTTAATATTAAACTATTTAAAAGTAAAATAATATTTGGTATTATTTTATTGAGTCAATTTCAACAAAATCACCAATAAAAAAGAGGACGCAGGTTGCGTCCTCTTTTTTATAAATCTTTCACTCGTAATACACGCATTGCATTTAACACTGCAAGTAGTGTCACACCAACGTCTGAGAAAACAGCTTCCCACATTGTTGCAATACCAAAGGCACCAAGTAATAAAACGATCCCTTTTACACCTAAAGCAAAGATGATATTTTGCCACACTATACTTCTTGTGCGTTTTGCAATTTTTACAGCTGTCGCAATTTTTGAAGGCTCATCAGTCATAATAACGATATCTGCCGCTTCAATTGCTGCATCTGACCCTAAACCACCCATCGCAATACCAACGTCTGCACGGGCTAATACTGGTGTATCGTTAATACCGTCACCAACGAAGGCAATTTTTTCTTTTCCGTGCTTCGTTGCATCAATTTTTTCAATCTCTTCTACTTTTTGTTGCGGTAGTAATTCCGCATGAACTTCATCTAATCCTAATTCTTTACCGACAGCTTCACCAACTGATTTTGCATCACCAGTTAACATTACTGTCTTTTTAATACCTAGTTCTTTTAACTTTTGAATCGCTTGTTTCGAATCCTCTTTTACCTCATCGGAGATAACGATATAACCTGCATATTTTCCATCTACAGCAACGTGAACTAATGTACCTACTGTTTCTGGTTGTTTAAATTCAACATTTTCTTTTCTCATTAATTTTGCATTACCTGCAAAAATTTCTTTTCCTTTTACTTTTACGACTGTACCGTGACCAGAAATTTCGTTATAATCATCGATTATTTTTTCATCAATTAATTTTCCATATGCCTTTCGAATAGATTGGGCAATCGGATGATTAGAATACACTTCAGCAAATGCCGCATATTCTAATAACTCTTCACTTGTAGTACCTTCGCTCGGTTCCATTTTTGTAACTTTGAAAACACCTTTTGTTAATGTTCCTGTTTTGTCAAAAACAATATATTTCACATCATTTAAAGCTTCTAAATAGTTACTACCTTTTACTAACACACCACTTTTAGATGCACCACCGATACCTCCAAAGAATCCAAGGGGAATAGATACAACTAACGCACATGGACAAGAGATTACTAAGAACACTAACGCTCTATAAATCCAATCAGCAAATGTAGCTCCTTCTAAAATAAGTGGTGGAATAAACGCCATAATCGCCGCTGTAATAACTACAACTGGAGTGTAGTAACGCGCAAATTTCGTAATAAAGTTTTCTGTTGGTGCTTTTTTACTACTTGCGTTTTGAACTAAATCTAAAATTTTTGATACAGTTGATTCACCGAATTCTTTTGTAACTTCAATTGTTAATACACCATTTTGATTCACAAAGCCACTTAATACATCATTTCCAACTTCAACTTCACGTGGTACAGATTCACCCGTTAATGCTGAAGTATCTACCATTGATGTTCCTTCAATTACCTTTCCGTCTAACGGTACTTTCTCACCTGGTTTAACGATAATATAATCACCAATTTGCACATCTTCTGGTGATACTTGTTTCGTTTCATTTCCAACTTTTACATTCGCATAATCAGGACGAATATCCATTAATGAAGTAATTGATTTTCGAGAACGATTTACCGCAATACTTTGGAATAGTTCTCCTACTTGATAAAACAGCATTACTGCAACAGCTTCTGAATATTGTTGAATTGCAAAAGCTCCTAGTGTTGCAATTGCCATTAAGAAGTTTTCGTCAAACACTTGACCACGAGTTATGTTTCTTACCGCTCTCCAGACAATATCTCCACCTATTAATAAATACGCAAGGACGAATAACGGAATTGTTATCATTTGTGGTAAGCCTGCTAATGCAGCAATTGCTGTCAAAATTCCGCCGATCACTAATCGTCCTACCATCTTTTTCACATTTGCTTCACCATGGTCGTGACTATGTTCGTGGTCATGACCACCCTTTTCTTCACGAACGACTTTCACATCTGGTTCTAACTTTTGAACGACATTTGTTATATTCGCTACAGTCGCTTCTAATTCTCTTTTATTCGCTACTTCAACTCGTAATTTCTTTGATACGAAATCAACAGTTGCTGCTGAAATAGTCGGCATTTCTTTCACTTTATTTTCAATCTTCATCGCACAGTTTGCACAATCTAAACCTTCTAATATAAACACTTCTTTTGCCACTTTTGTGTTTTTTTCTTCTTGCACTTTAATGTGCGGTTCTAATTTTGTAACGAGTTGTTTCGCTTCTGTAACAACTTCGCTTTCTTTATTTTGTGCTGTTTCTAAAACCATTGTTTTTGTCGCGAAATTTACAGAGCAAGAATTTACTCCTTCTATATTCCCAACACCTTTTTCAATTTTCATTGCACAGTTCGCACAATCTAAACCTTCTAACATCAGTTTCTTTTTCACTAATGCTTCAGCCATCGTTCTCCCTCCTCGCGTTCTTTTTTTATTCTTCCTCGTTTACGTGTTCAAACGCTTGCTCGAAGATATGAATTACGTGCTGGTCAGCTAACGAATAGTAAACGACCTTTCCTTCTTTACGATTCTTTACAAGTTTTGCTTGCTTTAACACACGAAGCTGGTGTGAAATAGATGATTGTGTCATTCCCAATAAATACGCTAAATCACAAACACACATTTCAGCTTCAAATAACGCATGTAATATTCTTGTACGCGTACGGTCACCTAATACTTTAAATAATTCTGCTACTTTACTTAAACTTTCATCAGTTGGAATAGTTTGTTTTACTTGATCAACAACTTCTTCATGAATTATCGTTTGAGAACATGTTTCTTGTGGTGCTTCTACTTTATTTCCAGCCATTATAGCTCACCTCTTTATTTGAACATATGAACAATCGTTCATATATCTTATACTCTTATTATATGAGCGTCTATTCATATGTGTCAATGAAATCTCATACATTTTTCCGAACATTTTGTTCACATTTTAATAAGGCTTACACATATTTTCCGCATCCATTACATTCTCATACAAGAAAGGATGTACATTTTGCACAAAAGAAAAAGCCTTGCGCGTTCCCTAGACGCACAAGGCTTACTATACTTATATCCCTTTTAATTAAGCTTTTAATTAGCTTGTTCTAAATTATCCTGCGAACTTCCATCTTCTTTTAAATGACTATGTTTTTTCGAATAAACAAAGTATACAACTACTCCGATTGCTAACCAAACACCGAAGTATATCCATGTTTTTAACGGTAAATTTACCATTAAGAATAGACAGCATGCAACTGAAATAATCGGTAAGATCGGTACAAGTGGTACCATAAATCCACGTTGTAATTTCGGATGCGTTTTACGAAGAATGATGACAGTTACACCAACCATCGCAAATGTTAATAACGCTCCAATATTCGCTAAATTCGACAATTCTTTTAAATCGATAAATCCGGCAATTAAAGCACTACCAATTCCTGTTAACCAAACTGAAAATGTTGGTGCTTCTGTCTTCTTGTTAATTTTCGCAAAAGATTTTGGCAACAAACCGTCACGGCTCATAGCGAAGAATACACGTGTCGTAGCGTAGATGTATGCGAAAATTACAGCCATAATACCAATTACAGCTCCAATAGCAATTACACCAGCCACTTTATCTTGTCCTACAACTTCTAGTACATAAGCCATTGCTTCCGGTACATCTAATTCCTTGTAAGAAACCATTCCTGTCATAACTAGACAAACGACAACATAAATGATTGTACAAATGACTAATGAAGCAATAATACCAATCGGTAGATCCCGCTGCGGATTTTTTACTTCTTCAGCAGAAGTTGCTAATGCATCAAATCCTAAGAAAGCGAAGAATACTGCTGCTCCTCCGGCGAAAACTCCACTTATGCCATACGGTGCAAATGGTATCCAGTTTTCTGGTTTCACGTAGAATACACCAACTGCAATGAATAAAACAACAATACCAATTTTAATTAATACCATTATGTTATTCACACGCTTACTTTCTTTTGTACCTCGTGATAATAACCAAGTTATCACCAACGTAACGATAATTGCGGGTAAGTTCACCATACCACCTTGCGATGGAATCGTTAACAAGGCTTTAGGAATTTCAAGTCCTAATCCACTCACTAAGTTATTGAAATAACCCGTCCATCCGCCAGCTACTGCGGCAGTTGTTACGACATATACGGATAACAATGTCCATCCCATTAAATGGGCAACAAACTCACCAATTGTTGCATATGAATATGTGTACACACTACCTGAAACAGGAAGTGTAGATGCAACCTCTGCATAACATAACGCTGCAAATCCACAAACAATTGCTGCAATCATGAATGAAAAAATAACTGCTGGACCAGCATCTCTTGCTGCTACTAATCCTGTTAATACTAGAACTCCTGTACCGATTATCGCACCAATCCCTAGCATTGTTAGGTCGAATGCCCCTAGCGTTTTCGTTAAAGTTTTACTTTTACTTTCCCCTAACAATTGCGTAACGGATTTCTTTTTAAATAGGTTGGCCACGATGTATGCCCCCTTTTGCCAAGAAGAGCTAAGAGATCTTCACTCTTAGCTCTTATCATGTTGGTTTATATATTGTTCGATTTTGTTTTGTATAATGCTTCTATTAGCAAGATACTGTTTCTGCTTCTAATAATTCTTTAGCACCTTTGTACTCTACACCGTGAGCTTCTGCAACTGCTTCGAATGTTACATAGCCGTCTAATGTGTTAATACCTTTTAGTAATGCAGAGTTGCCTAGGCAAGCTTCTTTGTAGCCTTTGTTAGCAATTTGTACTGCATATGGTACTGTTACGTTTGTTAATGCAAGAGTTGATGTACGTGGAACCGCACCTGGCATGTTTGCAACTGCATAATGAACAACGCCGTGTTTTTCGTAAGTTGGGTTATCATGAGTTGTAATACGGTCAGTTGTTTCGAAAATACCACCTTGGTCAATCGCGATATCTACAACAACAGAACCTGGTTCCATTGATTGAATCATTTCTTCTGTTACAAGTTTTGGCGCCTTTGCACCTGGGATTAATACTGCACCGATTACAAGGTCAGACTCTTTTACAGCTTCTGCAATATTGTAAGGATTAGACATTAAAGTTTTTACTTGGTTTCCGAAAATGTCATCTAATTGACGAAGACGTTCTGCACTTAAGTCGATGATTGTTACATCCGCACCTAGTCCAACTGCAATTTTAGCAGCATTTGTACCAGCTTGTCCACCACCGATGATTGTTACTTTACCACGTTTAACCCCTGGAACACCTGCAAGTAAGATACCTTTACCGCCTTTGTTTTTCTCAAGGAATTGTGCACCAATTTGTGCAGCCATACGACCAGCTACTTCACTCATAGGTGCAAGTAATGGTAGAGAACGGTTTTCTAATTGTACTGTTTCGTATGCAATCGCAACAACTTTCTTCTCAATTAACGCTTTTGTTAATTCTGGTTCTGGAGCTAAGTGTAAGTATGTGAATAAGATCAAACCTTCGCTGAAGTGTTTGTATTCGCTTTCAATTGGTTCCTTAACTTTCATAACCATTTCCATGTTCCAAGCTTCTTCAGCTGTATCAACGATTTTTGCTCCCGCTTCAACATACTGAGCATCTGTGAAACCAGATCCTAAACCTGCACCCTTTTGAATGAATACTTCGTGATTGTTACGAATTAAATGTACAACACCTGCTGGTGTCATTGCCACACGGTTTTCGTTGTTTTTAATTTCTGCTGGTACCCCAATACGCATAATGAAATGCCCCCTTATAATTAACAGAAAAAAGAAAGTCTTTTTTCTTTTTGTAATAATTAATAACTTATGTCCTTATTCTAGCATAACTTAAAAGTTATGAAAACGCTAACATATCATTTTTTTAAAGTTTATATATTTAGAATAGTGTAAATATATAAAACATTGATTCTATCAGGATTCTCGTTTCATCCCATAATCTATCACTCTATTTTTATTATACTCCCCCAAAATAAGTACCATTCATTTATTATTCGACAATAATGTAACAATGTAAAAAAAACAAATGATGCCGTATACATATACAGTTATTAATTTACACAATACTTTAGGGATATATTCTTTTCATAAAAAAACAGCTGCTAGCATTTAGCTAGCAGCTGGATAACTTATAAATAACTTGGAAAATAAATCATCTGTCGTTTCAGTAATTTTATCAAACAGATCACTTTCTTCCTCTTCTTGCTCTTTTAACATCTTAATCGTTTCACGTGCATCTTCAGGATAATCGGTAATGATACCATCTACGTTTAATTTATAATATCCCTTTAAACTTTCCATATCATTTACCGTCCATACGTAAATTGGCTTGTTTAACTTCCTTGCTTCTTTTACTAACTTCTTATTTAACATATATTCTTCCGCTACATAAAAATCAGCTTTCACATTCTTTAAGTTGGCTCTACTTGCATACAGTATATATCCTACTTTTATATCTGAATTTGCACGCTTAAACTCTTTAATAAGTGGATAGTGTAACGTTTGAATTACACATTGCTTCTCAAATTCATTATCTTTAATCGTTTTTAATACTTTGTTTACAAAGTCTTTTTCGCCCCCATGAAGCTTCACTTCAATATTGAGTTTGATTTTCCCCTTTGCAAGTTTAATGATTTCATCAAGTGTACTTATTTGTCCTGAAAATCCATCTTGACTAAGAGTAAGCTGTCTTAATTCATCCATCGTTAAATCTGACACATGCACATTGGCATTTGCAAGACGTTTTAACTTCAAATCATGTATAACCGCCAGTTCACCGTCTTTCGTTTGTAATACATCTATTTCAGCGTAGTCTGCTTTTGCATCAATAGCACCTTGCACAGCTTCTTTCGTATTTTCTACCCCTTTTGATATATATCCGCGGTGCGCCATAATAATCGGTTCTTTATACGAATTTGAAATAAACGTTACAATGAAGGCAACGACCATTCCGGCCGTAATAATCCCTACAATATATACACTAATAAATTTCCAACGATGTTTTTGGAAGAAACATTTATCTGCTTTCGTTTTCGAATAATCTAATCCTTCCTCTAATAACACATCTTCAACCGGAACCTTTTGTAAGTACAATCTTGTTATAGCCATAATATAAAATGGTGTCACAATGAAGCTAAATAAATACAATGTACTTGTTAGGAATACAGAAATCGTCGATTCGGCTAATAATGCAAATGTTCCTTCCGGGTTTGTAAATTCATACACACCCCATAGGCACAATAAATATATTCCAAAAAACACAATATAAACAAGCCCTATTGAAATGAAAAATCCTACTAAAAAGAATAGTACTTTAAAAAAGCTTTCTTTTACTAAAGCTGCACTTTTGCGTGCTGCTGTGCGAAACGGTTTTTGTTCTAAAACGACAATAGGTAAAACAAAAATCCAGCGAAGGTTCAAATACGCAACTACAGCAAAGAACGTGTAATAACCAACTTGTCCCATCGTTGTCTTTGCCAATTCTCCTGTAATGAAGTTAGGAATTTGAATTTGCGGAATTAATGCCGTTTCATATCCCATACTTAAAAGAGGTAACAATACGACAGCATATAAAATAAATCCCGGTAAGCAATATGTGAAAAGAGTAGGTAAGTACGTTACGGTTTTATATAAAATCGGACGTAATTTCACCTTTTGTCTTTTATGAGCGAAGTACGAAATGATAATAAGCACCGCAAATTCCGTAAAGATAAGAAACAGTGCTAACAATGATAAAATTACGATTGCCAAAATGCCGTATGGTGTCTTTAAAAACGCTAATAATTCATCATTCGTCGCATTTGCATAACCACCAAAATACAATAACTTATTAAAAATGATCCCGAATAGCGGGACAAATACAATCGCTGCTAATAATTTATAAGCAAGTTGAAAGGTTAATACATTCCAAAAAGCAAATCGAACTGTTTGAAAGGAATGTCCCATTACTCCTGGTATAGATAGTCTTTTACGGTGTTGCATATATTCCTCCACATTCTAAAACGATATTTGAGATGGATTCCACATTTCCATTTCTAATCCATCTTTTTAATAATAATATATTCCGCTTAACATGAACACTCTTATACATACAATGAAAAAAGTGATGGCTACTTCCCATCACTTTTCATTTACTCTATTTTTTCTCTAACCCTTGTCCAAATGCTTTCAAGAAGCTAAAACCGAATGTAATAGCTCTATTGATATCTGGATCTTTTAACACTTTAAAGAAATCCATCACTTTTGTTTTTTTACCACTATTTAATTCATCTGTTGCAAATTGCAATCCAGTGACTAAACTCGATGTAATTTGCTTTGTTACTTCCGGATCAACTGAGGATAGTGCTTCCCCCGCCCCCATCATATTGTTAAGTGCATTTTTAACTGGTTCACGATTTAATTGCTCCACAGCGATTTTTGAAACATCTTCCTTCGCAGCAAGTAAACTAATCGCTGCATCTAATATACCAGCCTTCTGCAGCTGTGCTAAAAGCTGCATCGTTTCTTCTACTGCTTCACGATTATTAGATAGCTCATTTAGAAGTTCATCTGCTACTTGCTGTTTCTGTTCTTCCTCTGTTACAGTTTTCTTTTTAATTAAGGTAATTTCTTTCGCCACTATCTCCGCCCCCTAGTCCACCAGTGATACGTATTGTTTTCTTTGCCATTTTTGCTCGATTTCAACACCATTTTGCGGATTACGCTTTTTATCTCGCGGGTTTGAAGATGGTAATGGGCGATTTCCTTTTTCACGTAATATACGCATTTTCACCATCGTTTGTTTATACGCTGGTGTACACGTATAAAGGTCGGTTGCCGTCCCAGTTAAAATATTAATCGCTTCTTCATTTATCGTTGCATGCATCGGTAAATATAACTCTTTCCCCGTTACACGATCAGTAATAAGCGCTTGTACTTTAATTTTTCCAAATGGTGATGCTAATTCCACAAGACCACCATCTTTCACATTGCGCTCTATAGCGAGTTCTGGTGAAATTTCAACGAATACTTCAGATACTTTAGATAAAATACCAGCCGACTTATTCGTCATATTCCCTTCATGGAAATGTTCTAGCATACGTCCATTATTTAAAAGTAAATCATACTCATCTGGCGCTACAACCGGTGGTACCCATTCATCTAATGATAAACGAGCAAGTTTATCCGGGAAGTTAAATCCGTCTACATATAATAGCGGTGTATCGCTACCATCATGACTACCCCAACATAAACTATTCCAACCTTCTAGACGATCGTACGTTGCTTGAGAGTATAACGGTGCAAGTGATGCAATTTCATCCATGATCTCACTTGGACTTTCATAATTCCAATCCCCGCCTAGTGCACGAGCAACTTTTTGTAAAATCCACCAGTCGGGCTTGGAATCACCAAGCGGTTTCAATACTTCATATAATCTTTGAATACGGCGCTCTGTATTCGTAAACGTTCCTTCTTTTTCTAAGCTTGGTGCCGCTGGTAAAATAACATCAGCAAAACGAGCTGTTTTTGATAAGAACATATCTTGAACAACTAGGAAATCTAAATTCGCTAAAATATGTTGCACATGGTTCGCATTTGAATCGACTAAAGCCATTTCTTCACCCATGACATACATACCACGTAATTTTCCTTCTTCCGCCGCAAGTAACATTGCGATATTATTTAATCCTGGTGCTTTCGGAATAGTTGTACCATATGCTTTTTCAAACTTAGCACGAAGCGTGTCATCTGATACTGCTTGATAACCTGGAAGCCAGTTTGGTAATGTTGCCATATCACAAGCACCTTGTACGTTATTATGTCCTCGTAATGGGTATGCACCTGCACCCGGACGACGATAGTTACCCGTAACAAGCAGTAAATTTGAAATGGCAGCGGACGTTGTACTTCCTCCTGTATTTTGAGTTACACCCATTCCCCAAAGTATACAAGTACCATCTGCTTCATATACCATACGAGCCATTTCTTTCAGATTTTCTTTCGAAATCCCTGTAATTTTCTCTGTATAGTCCAGCGTATATTTCTCTACCATTTTGCTATATTCATCAAAATTCTTTACGTTTTCAGCTATGAACTTTTTATCATGCCAATCTTGATCAATAATATATTTCGTAATACCAGCAAGCCATACGTAATCCGTTCCTTGGCTCGGATGAATAAATAAATCCGCACGCTCTGCCATTTCATGTTTACGAAGATCTGCTACAATCAGTTTTTGCTCGTGTAATTTATGAGCACGTTTTACACGCGTCGCAAGTACAGGATGTCCTTCTGTTGGATTCGCACCAACGATAATGACAAGGCCTGCTTCAGCTATATCCTTCACTGTTCCAGCATCCCCGCCCATACCGACGGTTTTAAATAAACCGTCTGTCGCTGGAGATTGACAGTAACGAGAACAATTGTCCACATTATTCGTTCCGTATATTTGACGAGCGAGTTTTTGCATAAGGTAATTTTCTTCATTCGTTACTTTCGAAGAAGAAATAAATCCAAATGCATCGCTTCCATATTCAGATTTAATATGCTGCATGTTAGAAGCAACAACTTCTAATGCTTCTTCCCAAGTAGCTTCAACAAACATATCTCCTTGGCGAATTAAAGGCTTCGTAATTCGATCTTCACTATTTACAAAGTCCCATCCAAATTTACCTTTTACACATGTGGAAATACCATTAACAGGTGCATCTGAAACCGGTTGTACTTTTAATATATGACGATCTTTCGTCCATACTTCGAATGAACAACCGACACCACAAAATGTACAAACTGTTTTTGTTTTATTAACTTTCGTCTTACGCATCGCAGCCTCTACTTCTGAAACCGCTAAAATACTACTATATCCAGGCTCTACATCCTTTACAAAATCAATCATTGGATCTAACACATCTGGTTTTAATCCTGTCATGAATCCAGCTTCACCTAACATTGATTTTTCCATTAACGCATTACATGGACATACTGTTACACACTGCCCACAACTTACACAAGATGAGTCATTTATGCTTACACCATTGTCCCATATAACACGCGGACGATCTAAGCTCCAATCTATCGATATAGTTTCATTGACCTGTAAGTTTTGACATACTTCTACACACTGTCCACAAGCAATACATTGATTTGGATCATACCGATAAAACGGATGTGACATATCCACTTCACAAGCACTTACCTTCGGCTCATACGGATATTTCTGTTCTTCGATCCCCATCATATGAACTGTATTATGAACCTTACAATTACCGTTATTGTTATCGCATACGGTACAATACAATAAGTGGTTTTCTAATAGTCGATCCATCGCCTCAGTCTGCGCCTCTTTTGCACGCTGTGACTGCCTTTCAATATGCATACCATTCTCTAATTTCGTTGAACAAGCACGCATTAACTTCCCATCTACTTCTACAATACACGTATCACAAGTTTGAATTGGATCTACTTCTGGTACATGACAAATTTGAGGATGTTCTAAATTACTCTCGTTAAATAATTGTAGTATTGTCTTTTCACCTGATGCTGAAAATTCTTTACCATCTACGGTTACACGGACTGTCTGTTCTGCCATAGTTTCCCCTCTCCTTACAACCAACTGTACAACACATTTATGAATCCGTTTTCATAAATGTGTTGTACATATTTTTGAAACGCTCTGCCCAAATACTTTTCTTATGAAGTCGATTCTAGATGTTTATAAGGTATCACTACGAAAGCTTGAAAATTTCACTATTCTACATTTCTATTATATCGTATATATACAATAATAACCAAAATAATCTGATACCTTCCTTCTAATAGATGTTTTTATTTTTTCAATGTTTTATGATAAATGTAGAAGCGAAATACGTATAAAAGGGGAATTTAATATGGGGCCTACACAAGAGAATTATACAATTGTACGCTATCAGTCTGGTACATTTTCAAAACAACTTGATGAGATTGTCACAGAATCTCCTATCACTATTAAATTAAATGGCGAAGAATATGTAACAGTCGTATGTACACCAAATTACATCGAAGATATGGTGATTGGTTTTTTAATTTCTGAGGGAATTATTTCTTCTTATAAAGATGTTGGAGAACTATGGGTTCAAAAAGATAACGGAATTGTCCATGTAACATCATCAAAAGTAAATCCGCTCTATCAAAATTTATATAATAAACGATACATCACTTCCTGTTGTGGAAAAGGTAGACAAGGCTTTATTTTCGCTAACGATGCCGCAAAAGCAAAAGATTTACATGATATACATGTGAAAATTACTCCTGAAGAATGCTTTCACTTAATGAATACTTTACAACAATCTTCCACTACCTTTCGCCAAACCGGCGGTGTTCACAATACCGCGCTATGTGATCGAAATAATATCCTCATATCAAGAATGGATATAGGAAGACATAATGCGTTAGATAAAATATACGGTCATTGTTTGCGCAACGACATATCTGTTAAAGGAAAAATCATCGCATTTAGCGGGCGTATTTCATCTGAAATTTTACTCAAAGTTTCAAAAATCGGATGTGAAATTGTTCTATCTAAATCCGCTCCAACAAAACTAGCATTGCAACTCGCTCATGATTTAGGCATTACAGTCGTAGGATTTATTAGAAATGAATCTTGCAATATTTACACACATCCACATCGAATTGATGGTTATTAATCGAATAACTAAAATAACTCCTCGATTGAGGAGTTATTTTAGTTATAAAAATGTAATATATTAAACACTTGAATAGTTAATGAAGTTAATATATAATTTCATTACATAATTAAAAACAAAACATTGTAGCATATATCTTTTCATTCTTTTACAAATTAAAAGAGACTGCTAACAAAACACATACACAATCTTATAAAAGGTCCACTTTATTTGAAATCAACCAAGGAGGTTACAACTATGGAAATTCGCTTATTAACGACAGAGGACGCAGAAATATATTTAAAAGTTTGTATGGAAGGTTTAACGAAGAACCCGGAAGCTTTTAGCTCTTCTTATGAAGATGTTCTTAAACATGAGGATCCTGTAGCTGCTATGGCAAAACGATTAAGCAATCCGGATAAGTATACTCTAGGTGTCTTCAAAGATAACGATTTAATTGGTATTGCTACTTTAGAAACAAAACCATTTATTAAACAAGAACATAAAGCAAAAATCGGTTCCGTCTTTGTTTCCCCAAGAGCGCGTGGCCTTGGAGCAGGACGAACTCTAATTAAAGCAATTATTGAAAATGCCGATAAATTACATGTAGAACAGCTTATGCTCGATGTTGTAGTTGGTAACGATGCCGCAAAAAAATTATATGAATCATTAGGTTTCCAAACTTACGGCGTACAAGAACGTTCATTAAAACATAACGGTCAATATTGGGACGAGGAACATATGGTTCTGTTCTTAAATGATTAATACTTCAATATAAAGTGAAACTTTACTCAGTGGGGGATTTTTCCATCTCCAATGAGTATTAGTTGAACCAATCGGGCTTTTACGGGCAGTTATCCAAAAGCATCTTCTTATTAAGGAAGGTGCTTTTTCATTACAACAATGTAATCTTCATGTCACCTTTATCGATCGTACCAAACCTTTCCATTCATTATACTAAAAGTATAAAATGAAACTTTAATTGGTGTGGCATCACTTATGAAATGAACGTATAGCATTCAATTGATAGGTAGAGGAGAATGTGACATGAAACAAAACAAACGAGCTATGCTTTTAATATTTACTACAGCAATTGTAACTTCTGGGTTAGCGATTTTACCTTGGTTTATTATATAGAACTATTCCACTAATAATGAAAAAAGCTTATTGCTTCTTAAGAAGCAATAAGCTTTTTTATATTATAAAATCCCCAAAATTTTATTTACACAACTTATAATAATAACCATAGATACGGCAATGCACATGACAACCGTATTACGATCTTGCTTTTCTTTTTTTGAAATTTCTTCTTTTGGATTCATGTGTATGATCTCCTTTTTAAAAAAAGTGTGAGATAGGAAATTTTTCTTATCCGATGCGAGGTGAATACGAAAATCCTCTCTATCTCACATACACAATAGAATGGAATTGTCATTTTATAAATAAAATGACATGACGTTATGTCGCAACATAGGGTATTTTGTGTCGCTACGTTTTCTATTATAAAAAATAGTTGTGCAAAACTAGTGCATTTTTTATGTCAATTACTCTGAGCGAAAAATAACTCTTCCACTCAATCACATAAAAAGAGTTTTTTATTATTTTCATGTAAACTATACAAGTAGAATGAACAGTTTGGGGTGCACAAGATTATGGTAAAAATTTTATTAGTAGACGATGAAGAACGCATGTTAAGATTATTAGATCTGTTCTTAAGTCCTCGTGGCTATTTTTGTATGAAAGCTAACTCTGGCCTTGAAGCACTAAAATTAATAGAACAAAAAGACTTCGATATTATTTTGTTAGATGTTATGATGCCGAATATGGATGGATGGGATACTTGCTATCAAATCCGTCAAATTTCCAACGTTCCAATCATTATGCTAACAGCTCGTAATCAAAATTACGATATGGTGAAAGGTCTTACTATGGGCGCAGATGACTATATTACAAAACCATTTGATGAGCATGTATTAGTCGCACGAATCGAGGCTATATTACGTCGTACAAAGAAAGATGGATTTGTTAGCTTCAATGGTATCGAGTGGGATAAAACGAAACATACTGTCACAGTTTATGATGAGAAAATCTCACTGACACCTATCGAATTTTCGTTACTTGGACTATTCTTACAAAATACAAACCGCGCTTATAGCCGAGATGATTTAATCGAAAAAATTTGGGGTTATGAAACAGACATTGAATATAGAACAATCGATTCACATATTCGCAATATCCGTGATAAATTACGTAAAAAAGGATTTCCAGTTGAAGATTACTTAGAAACTGTCTATAAAGTCGGATATAAATGGAAAAGTGAATAATTACTTCGGTCAGTGGACAATAGTATACCACTGACCCTTTATATGAAATAAGGTATGGTGAGAAAATGAGTAAACTTTCACTTAAAATTGGGACATACTTTTTAATATTAGCTTTATGTATTGAAACAATTGCTTTCGTATCTTTTTATAAAAGCATATCAACAATGCGTGTGAAAGAAGAAACCGATGCTCTATTAGAGAAAGGTAATCGGTATCGTGATAAGATTGTAAACCGTGCAAGATGGAATGAATATTCTAAACAACAGCAATACACAGAACGTCCTAAACATCCTCGGTATCAGGATTTCACTATCGAACATGCGGCTGAAGATTTAATCGGTTCCGAATTAATTGCTAATACTGATATAACAATCGTTATAACTGACAATAACGGCAAAATTATTTCTAACTCCGAACCCGTAACGAAAGAAATGAAAAAACAACTTACTTGTAAAACAGAACTTATCCCAAATAGCGGGTTAATTGTAGAAAGAAACTGGAAAAAATCAAAATTCATTTCAACAGTAAGTCCACTTGAAATTCAAGGATTTCAAGGTAATTTATATATGTTATTAAAGACGTCTTTCTTAGAAAAGATGTTACTTAAACTACTGCATCAATTTCTTATCATTAGTATTTTGACGATTATTTTAACGACTATTTCTGTCTTTGTTTTTTCTCGTGTTATTACTGAACCGCTTATAAAAATGAAGAAGGCAACAGAAAAAATGTCAAAATTAAATAGGCCAATTCAATTAGGTATTAAACGGAATGATGAACTTGGAAGCTTAGCAAAAACAATTGAAGATTTATCGAGTGAACTTACGTATATGAAAAAAGAGCGCAATGAATTTCTCGCTAGTGTCGCTCATGAACTATTAACTCCATTGACCTATATGAAAGGTTATGCGAAGGTAGCAAAGAGAGACTCTTTAACAAAAGAGGAGCGAGAAGAATACTTACAGATCATTGAGGATGAAACAGATAGTGTAACCGATCTCGTCCAAGATTTATTTATGCTAGTGCAATTAGAACAACATCAGTTTATTATAAAAAAACAAAAAGTGATCCTTAAACCATTTTTAGAACGAATGGTCGAAAAAACAAAAACAACATTAACTAACAAACAAATGAAACTCCATGTATATTGCAAAGATGATTTAGAAGTTTGCATAGACGAAAGACGTATGGAACAAGTTATGTTAAATTTATTACACAATGCTTATCAACATTCGCCAGAAAACACATCTATTACGATACGTGTACTCACGGAAACAGATTCTTTTACAATAAGTGTAGACGATGAAGGAGAAGGTATTCCTGAAGAAGATATCTCACATATTTTTGATCGTTTTTATCGTGTTGATAAATCCAGAACGAGAGCTACTGGAGGAAAAGGTATCGGGCTAGCTGTTGCAAAAGAAATTGTGGAATTACATAACGGTTCCATTCTAGTAACAAGCCAAATAGGAGTAGGAACAAACTTTATAATCGAGCTACCTTTTGAATAAGATGCGTGTGAAAACACCAGTAGTAGTAAACACTACTGGTGTTATTTTGTTCATAAAATCAGCTCATATAAGCTAACCTTTTGAAATTATTCTTATTTCAATATAAAATAAAGGTACATTTGCAAAGATTTGGAGGGTGATATAATTGGATATCCATGTATTAACAAAAGACGAAGCGGAAATTTACTTAGAACTTCGTGTAGAAGGATTAAAGCAAAACCCTGAAGCTTTCAGCTCTTCTTATGAAGATATTATTAATAAAGAGTGTGCGATTGAATATAAAGCACAAAAATTAGCACAAGATGAAAACTATACACTAGGTGCATTTAAAGATGGACAATTAATCGGGGTTGCAACACTGGAAACGAAACCATATGTAAAACAGGAACATAAAGCTAAAATCGGTTCTGTATATGTGTCTCCAAAAGCACGTGGACTTGGAGCAGGAAAAGCACTTATTAAAGAATGTCTTGAACTTGCTAAATCTTTAGAAGTAGAACAAGTTATGCTTGATGTTGTTGTTGGCAACGATGGAGCAAAAAAACTTTATGAATCATTAGGCTTTAAAACATTCGGTGTACAAGAACGTTCATTAAAATATAACGGACAATATTGGGACGAAGAGCATATGGTCTTATTCTTAGATGAAAATAAATAATAAAAAACATCCTCTCGTGTATGAGGATGTTTTTTTACTTTCTTCTAAACCACGCTATATTTAATAGTTGAATCGCTTTGGCAAGTTCTTCTTCTGATAAAATCGCAAACCCAAGTAAAACTACATTTTCAGGCGCAGTACCGTCTTTATAGTACGTAGAAACAGGATATAGTTTAATACTATATTTCGCAGCTTCTTTAATTAGTTCTTCTTCTCGCATTCCATTATGCACTTTTAATAAAATGTGTAATCCCGAATCTTCGCCTATCACTTCAACACGATTAGAGAAATACTTCTCTATTTCAAAAACAAGTCGATCCCTCTTTTTCCGATAGACGACACGCATTTTATGAATATGTTTTTCCCAATAGCCTTCATTTAAAAACCTTCTAATCACTTCTTGGTCCATTCTTGAAACACTTTGTGTATAAAACAAATATTCCTTTTGATACTTTTTAATTAAATTCTTCGGTAATACTATATAGCTCATCCGTAATGAGGGCAACAAAGCTTTTGATAGCGTCCCCATATAAATAACTTTCCCATCTGTATCTAACCCTTGTAGTGCTGGAATTGGCTTTCCTGAATAACGAAATTCACTATCGTAATCATCTTCAATAATATACCTGTCTTCTTCTTTCTTCGCCCATTGTAAAAGCTGTGTCCTTCTCGTAATAGGCATAATCATTCCATATGGAAATTGATGAGAAGGAGTTACAAATACAACATTTGCATCACTATTTTCTAACTCCTCCATACAAATTCCATCCTTATCTAAAGACAACATTTGAACCTTTTTTTCCCCCTGTTCAAAAACGACCATTTTCCTATGATAACCTGGGTTTTCAACTGCATAATTGCTTCCCTTTAACAATTGAAACAGTAGCTTTACTAATATTTGTGTTCCCGCCCCTAATACAATTTGGCTAGCTGAACAACGCACACCTCTAGATTCATACAAATAATTCGCAATTTCCTCCCTTAAGCTCAATTCCCCTTGAGGGTGTCCAAGAAAAAGCAACTCATTATTATGTGGCTGCCATACATCATTTATAAGCTTGCGGTACATAGTGAACGGAAAAGTATTCGTATCAACTCCTGTTTGGGTGAAATCAAATTTATAGTTCTCCTCCCGAAACGGTACTTCTTCTACTTTCTCTTCGCTTCCTTCTACATAAATCATTTGTTCAACTTTACATACAAAATAACCTTTTCTCGATGCCGACTCAATATAACCTTCTGCAAGCAATTGCTCGTAAGCCGCTTCTACTGTATTTTTACTCACTTGTAAATAGCTTGCCAGCTTTCTCTTTGCAGGTAATTTTGTAAAGGCCGGAATCGTTCCATCTTTAATCTCTTGTTTTATATACTCATACAATTGCACGTACAATGCTATTTTACTTTTCGTATTTAAATTAGGCGTTAATTCTAACATAATATCTGACCCCTTAATAAAACTAAAATCTGATACTTTTTACAGTACCAGAAGTTATATATAATTCCTTTTATCATGTCACACATAAAAAATCAAATACTCGAGAGGAGATGCATGATCATGAACAATAGTAGACGGATTGGACTCATTATGATTATTACAGGAGCTACCTTATGGGGATTATCTGGCCCGATGATTCAGTGGCTATTTCAACATACTAACGTATCATCAATTGATTTTTTAACAGTTCGCTTGTTGCTTGCGGGAATATTTATTTTATCTTTCTTACTTATAAAGAAACAAAACATATTTCAAATTTGGAAACATCCTAGATATTCTATACAACTTATTATTTTCTCTATTCTCGGCATGCTTGGTGCACAATACGCCTTTATCGAAACGGTTCATATTAGTAACGCGGTCACAGCGACATTATTTCAATTTCTAGGTCCTGTTCTTATTACCATTTATGTCGCATTTGAACAACGCAAATTCCCTGCTTCTCTGCAACTACTCGCAATTATAACTGCGCTAACGGGGACGTACTTTATTATTACAAACGGTTCAATTGAAAATATTGTTTTATCGAAAGAAGCCATTATTTTTGGCCTATTAACAGCACTTGGCTTTGCCTTTTATACCCTTCATCCAGCTTCTCTTATTAAAGACTGCGGAACAACTGTAGTAATTGGCTGGGGGATGTTAATTGGAGGCATCGCCCTGCTTATTTGTAATCGTTCGTTTGGATGGAATCAGCTTTCACATACTTTTACACCAAAAACTTTTTCTATGCTTATTCTTATCATCATAAGTGGCACTCTTTCTTTCCTTCTTTATATCGGTAGTCTGAAATATTTAGCAGCAACAGAAACAAGTATTTTATCTAGCATTGAACCACTTGTAGCTGCCATTGTTTCAATCGCTTGGCTAAATGAATCTTTTGGAGCCTATCAATTATTAGGTGGCGTCTGTATCGTTCTTTCTGTTATTTTCTTAACAATGCCCCAAAAAGAGAGAGAACCAACCTTTTCAACTGAACGAATATAAAAAATGTCAAAAGAGGTCGTACAAAAATTACGACCTCTTTTGACGTTTTAAAGGAATTGTCCCGCTTTCTAGCAAATACAATTACACTAACAATAAAAATTAGGAGTGTGGCACCATGAAAAAAATCGGAACTATGCTACTTTTCTCCTTCCTCATCACTGGATGCACACAAACACAACCAGATTCCAAAGTACCTAAAAAAGAAGCTATTTCAACGTCATCCAATCAAGTTAACGTACCTTCCTTCTTTCATCTTAGCGTTTTAAAAGATGTAAATTGGGAAGAACCTCCATCATTCGTAGATGGAAAAATACCTTTAAAAGGCATCGAAGGAAAAATCGCAATGGCTGATACCATTGTTGTCGCAAAGAAACTAAATGAGATTATGTGGTACTTTTTAGATCCTGAAATGCCAACTGGAAAACTATCTATTATTGCACTAAAACAAGGATCTGTAACTCCGACACCAGTACTCTATCAACAAGAAAATTCCAAACAAACTTGGACTACTTCAAATACAATAGACTCTACTACAAACGAACTCCCTCTCACTATGTCACTACCTTCATCTGGATTATGGGTATTAAATATATATGTGAATGAAAAATATTATGATCAGTTTGTAATTACTGCTGAGTAAAGTGACAAAACTAAAACATTTTCTTACAACAATGTAATTTCTACGTCATATACTTCGATAGTTGAAGTATCTCTCTTCTCTTATACTTAAAGTAAGAAATGACACGAGGAGAGATGAGAGATGAAAAAAATGATAGAAGTGATCGTAGCAGTAACTGAGGTTTTAGTAAATGGTAAACAAGTTGCAATGGAATTAAATAAATAGTGAAGAAACACAAATAAATACTTTTACACTTCTTCATTATTTTGATTTCTTATCTCAAAAAAGCAGTGCCTTTTTAGGCACTGCTTTTAGCTATTAATAACTTGGTATTTCCGTAATTTGCGCCACACCTGAATCAACGGCTGCTTTCGCTACTGCTTCTGCAACACTTGGAACAACTCTTTTATCTAACGGATTTGGGATTACATAATTCGCATCACGCTCTTCGTCCGTAATAATGTTAGCAATCCCATATGCTGCCGCTAATTTCATTTCTTCTGTAATATCAGTCGCGCGCACATCTAATGCACCGCGGAATATTCCTGGGAACGCCAATACATTGTTTACTTGATTCGCATAATCCGAGCGCCCTGTTCCTACTACAGCTGCCCCAGCCTTTAATGCATCCTCAGGGAAGATTTCTGGAATTGGATTCGCCATTGCAAACACAATTGCTTTCTCATTCATCATTTGTACAAGTTCTTTCGTTAATACGTTAGGAGCAGATACACCAATAAAAACATCAGCTTGATGAATCGCTTCTTTTAACGTTCCACGCACATATTCTCGATTCGTCTTTTTTGAAACTTCAATTTGCGCTTCGTTCATCCATGATTCACCTTCACAAACAATACCTTCTAAGCTAACTAACGTAATGCGCTGTGCGCCAGCCTTTAATAATAATTTGCCGATTGCGATTCCTGCCGAGCCCGCACCGTTAATAACAATTTTTACATTATCCATTTTTTTACTTACAACTTTTAATGCATTAATAACAGCTGCTAAGACAACAATAGCTGTTCCATGTTGATCATCATGGAATACAGGAATATTCGTTTCTGCTTTTAATCGCTTTTCAATTTCAAAACAGCGTGGTGCCGCAATGTCTTCTAAGTTAATCCCTGCAAACGTAGGCTCTAAATTTTTCACAAGGGTAACGATTTCATCCACATCAGTCGTACCTAAACATAACGGGAAAGCATCTACATTCGCAAATTTCTTAAATAAAATACTCTTCCCTTCCATAACAGGCATAGCCGCTTTCGGTCCAATATTCCCTAAACCAAGTACCGCTGTTCCATCTGAGACAACTGCCACCATATTACCACGTGCTGTATAGTCATACACTGTTTCCTCATCTGCTGCAATTGCTTTGCAAGACGCCGCTACACCTGGTGTATACGTCAGGCTTAAATCATCCGCTGAATTTACTTCTACTTTACTTGTAATTTCAATTTTCCCTACTAATTCTTTATGCAATAATAATGATCTTTCATTAATTTGACTTTCTAACATACTTATAATCTCCCCTTAATTTGACAAGCTAGCTATATAAATATAGCTAGCTTGTTTGATCATGAAAACATTTTCAATAAAATTGTCGCTGTTACAACCATTGCTGCCCCGCCTAAACGTGTTGAAATTTGCGCAAACGGCATTAACTCCATTCGGTTTGAAGCTGATAAAATAGCAACATCTCCAGTTCCACCTAAACCACTATGACATCCAGTTACAATTGCTGATTCAACTGGATACATTTTCATCATTTTCCCTACAAGAAAACCTGATGCTACCATTGTAAGAACAACCGACGCGCACACAACAACATATCCTACTGAAAGAACTGCTGCTACGTCTTTTAACGGAATATATAACAATCCTAATCCAACCATTAACGGCCAAGTTAAATTCTTTGAAATAAATTTATATAAATGGAATGCTCCTTGTTCCATTTTTGCTGGCATTAATTTAAAGTATT
Source organism: Bacillus sp. GbtcB14 (assembly GCF_019091205.1). Taxonomy (NCBI): domain Bacteria; kingdom Bacillati; phylum Bacillota; class Bacilli; order Caryophanales; family Bacillaceae; genus Bacillus; species Bacillus sp. GbtcB14. The sequence continues at coordinate 20,035 of NZ_JAGXJT010000010.1, read as the reverse complement.
TCACAAGTGCTGCTGAGAAAATCATAATGATTGCCCCAGGAATACCGATGAACTTAGAAGCAAATCCTCCGAAGATGAAGAACGTACACGCAATTAATAAACCTGCTCCCATTAATGAGAAGTCAATTGGCTTCTCTGTATTTTGTTCTTTTAATAACTCGGCTTGATTGTCTGTTTTAACTAATACACCGTTACCACTAAGCTCCGGTTTCTTCTCACCTAAACGCTTCATATACCCTGCACTTACAATTGCGAACATATTTCCAATAATAGCTGCTGGAATAAGCTGTGATACAAACGTTGCTGATGATTCATTTAAAATATCACTATAAGCTAGCGACAATGGTAAAATTCCTTCCCCGATACCACCACTCACAATTGGTACGATGATAAAGAAGAATGTCTGCTTCATTTCAAATCCAAATAATGAACCGACCAATAATCCTACTGCTACAGAAGCTAATGTCCCTACTACTAAAGGAATAAACATACGAACGAAACCTTGTACTAACACTTTACGGTTCATTCCTAAAATACTTCCGACTACTAAACAAGAAATATATAAATATAAAAAGTTCGATTTTTTCATTAACATAGTCGCAGCTTCCATTGAAGCTGGATTCATCCAGTTAAAAAATACAAGTAATGATGGAATAAATAACGAAAGTATTGCTGGACCGCCGATATTTTTTAAAATTGGAATTCTCATCCCAATATCGCCTAAGAAAATCCCCATGATCATAATAACTGCAAATCCACCAATCATATCTGCTGGCAATTTATTATATACAGATGCCCCATAAATAATAGCAGCCAATACTACATATAACGGTAAAGGTATAACACCGATTTTCACATTCATAATTTTAGAAGCGAAAGATTCTCTTTGGACTTCATTTCCTCCAGAAAATGATACCGCTTCCACATTCTTTTGAATTCCCATATGGCACCCCCTTGTTTTCTTAATAACAATATTAAAACGCTTTCAATAGTAAAAATAGTTTTTGTAAGTTTTGTAATTGATTTTGTAATTAAAAAAAGTATAAGCGACTTATACTAAGTCGCTTATACGTAAAACTCTATTTTATTTTGGTCAATACATCTTAATTTACTCACTGGTCTTCCTACATGTTGATACACCATTTCGTTTTCTAATACTCCAATTTCAGTTAAAAACATTACATACTTTCGAATAGAAACCCTTGAAACACCAACTAGTTGCGCCATTTCCTCTGTTGTAAATGCTCGTCCATTCAGCGACTCGATCTTCTGCCAAATTAATTGCAGCGTTTGCTTCGTTAATCCTTTCGGAAGCTCTTTAGTGACAGTAGGCTCTCTTTTTTCTTTTTGCAAAATTAACGAGTCTAATTCCGATTGACTAATTTTTTGTTGTTCTTTCATGAAAGTAAGTTTTTCTCGATATATAGTTAACGCCTTTTTAAATCGTTCAAATGTAAATGGTTTAATTAAATAATCTACTACGCCATATTGTAATGCTTTTTTAATACTCCCCATATCATGTACAGCTGAAATCATCATAATATCGATTTCTTTTTCATGGTTCCGAATATACATTAAAAGCTCAAATCCAGTCTCTTCAGGCATAAAAATATCAAGTAATACTAAATCTACTCGTAATCCCTCTAATACTTCTATCGCCGATTTTACAGAGTTAACTGCTTGAACAAGTTCAAATCCTCCTACTTGCTCTAAATAATGCGTATTTAACATTGCTACCATCGGGTCATCTTCTACAATTAAAACTTTAATCATATTTGCCTCTCATCCCTACCTTTAGGTATTTCAATTGTTATCGTTGTTCCCTTTCCTACTAATGAATGCATATGAATTTCCCCATTTATTCGCTGTATACTTTCTTTTACAAGATACAAACCATAACCACGATTATCTCCCTTTGTGGAATAACCTTTCGTAAATAATGCCCCTATTTCTTCTTGTATACCTTTCCCCGTATCTTGTACTGTAATGATTAATGTATCCCCATATTGTATCTCAAGTTCAACTTGCTTCTTTTCACAATTCGTCACTGCCTCTAATGCATTATCAATTAAATTTCCGACAATCGTAATTAGTTCATGAATAATACTTTCATCATCTATTTCTGGCATGTAAGAATCTTCACTTACGATTAATTTTATATTTTTCTCTCTAGCATAGCTAAGTTTCCCAAGTAAAAAACCAGCAAATACTGGACTTTTTATTCTCTCCATAACCCCACCAATTTCATATTGATGCTCTGATACCATACCGCTTATATACTTCTGTAATTCTTCATACTGCTTCATGTGTGTAAGCCCTAATACGACATGCATTTTATTCATAAATTCATGCGATTGTGCCCGTAATGCTTCCGCATATAGTCTAATACCAGTTAATTCTTCTGCTAATTTTCTAATCTCTGTTTTATCACGAAATGTTGCAATCGCACCAACTATTTCTCCTTTTACATATAAAGGAACACGATTCGTCACAATCGTAATTCCATAAATATTTTGTTCTTCGTTTAATTGTACCTCTCCCGTTTGTAATACTTCTTTTATACGTGAATTAGGCATATACAACTCAACATCTTTACCAATAAACTCTTCTTCAAGACCACTTTTCTTAAACAATCGTTTTGCCTCATTATTTATTAAAGTTACATTGGCCTCTTTATCTACAGCAATAATACCTTCCTTTACAGATTGTAGCATCGTATTTCTTTCTTCAAGAATTTTTGCTATCCTGTGAGGTTCAAGACCAAATAAACTTTTCTTTATATGTCTAGCTAGTAATATTGCTCCTATAATTCCGACTAGTACTCCAACTCCCACACCAATATAAATGATATGTCTACTTTCCTTAACTCTCTCTTTTACATTATCTGCTGAAATACCAACGGCCACTGCTCCAAGTTGTTCACCTGTTTCAGAAAATACAGGTACAAACACCCGCATTGAAATACCTAAAGTTCCTTCTGCCAGCGATACATGTTCCTTTCCTTTCAATGCAGGCCCTTCATCTCCCCCAATAAAATGATGACCTATTTTTTGAGGATTTGGATGTGATTTTCTTATTCCATTCATGTCCATAACTACAATAAATTGAACACCTGTGTTTTTTAATATTCTATTTGTATACGTTTGGATTTCAGAAGTATCTGCTTTCCCAATCAAACCATCGATTACAATTGAATCATTCGCCACAATGTGTGCAATTGTTTTTGCTTTCTCTGCTTGGCTATCCTCCGTCGCCCGTTCTACATTATGACTAATTAATATATCTGTCACAAGTAAAGAGAAAATTACAACTGTACAAACTAACAATGTAATCGTTTTCCATAAATTCCATAGTCTTTTTCTTTTTTTCATCCCGTTAATGACTCCCCTAATTGCTGAATAGAAAAATAAGTAAGGTGATATTATTTTCACCTTACTTATCTGCTGTTATTATACTTTAAATTTACTAGTCATCGCTTGTAGTTCTTCGGCCATCTCAGCTAAGTTTTGCGAAGCTGAACTAATTTCTTCCATTGAATTCACTTGTTCTTCTGTTGAAGCAGCAACACTTTGCATACTAGCTGTATTTTCTTCTGCAGCCGCTGCAATTTCATCAATAGCATTTGTCACTTCATTTGCATCTCCAGCAATTCTCTTTGTTGTTTCTACCATTTGATTGACTTGAGAAACAATATGCGTAGTAGAACTTAAAATTTCCGTAAAACTTACTTTCGTTTTTGTTACAACATCAAGGCCTTGTTGAACTTCCCCATTCACATTATCCATCGCCTTAACAGTATGTTCAATATCAGCCTTAATTTCTGCAATTAAATTTGCAATCTCTCCAGATGATTTTCCTGATTGCTCCGCTAATTTTCTAACCTCATCTGCTACAATAGCAAACCCTCGGCCCTGTTCACCTGCTCTTGCTGCTTCAATAGCAGCATTTAAAGCTAATAAGTTCGTTTGAGTAGCGATGTTTTGAATTGCTTCAGAAATAGCTCCTACCTGCTTTGATTTCTCATCCAGAAGTTTAATAATAGCATCTGATTCGGATACCGATTTAGAAATAGACTGCATTTGTTTTGCTGTTTGTTCAACCAATTCTTCCCCTTCTTCAGCTCTTTCTCGCGCATGTAATGAGGAGATAGAAATTGATTCCGCGCTTCCCGTTACATCTTGAATTGCTGTATTTACTTGTTGTAATGTAGCCGCACCTTCTTCAACACCTTGACTTTGTGATTCAGCCCCACCTGATACTTGTTCCATTGCAATTGTAATTTGATCTGTCGCATCATTTGCTTGCTGTACGCTCGCTGTTAACTCTTCAGCCGATGCAGCGACATGTTCTGCTGAAAAACTAATTTGAGTAATCACATCTTGTAAAGAAGCAGACATTTCATTAAATGAATTTCCTAATTTCCCTATGTCATCCTTTGAATGGATTGTAATTTTCTCTGTCAAATCTCCCTTACTAATTTTATGTGCCGAGTCAGCTATTTTTCTTAATGGTCTTGTAATAGACTTTGTAATGAAATAAATTAATACACTACCAAATGCAATAGCGATAGCAATGACAATCAAAGTCTTATAGAACACTGGATTCGCAGCTTGAGTAATCTCTTCGTCGAACATAACTCCAACTACTTTCCATCCTGTCTTCTCATTTGTTGCAAAGATTAAATTCTTTTTATCATCTTGTTCTGTATAAGACACATTTCCTTGTTTTTCTTCATAAATTGGTTTAATCCAAGGGTCAGTAACTTTTGCACCTGGTTTTCTAGATGGATGACTAACAATTTGCTTATTTTGATCTAAAATAACTGCATAACCTTTTTCACCAATGTTAATCATTTTGGAAATTTTTAAGATGTTATCTAAATTTAAGTTAATTCCTATAACACCTTTACCATCTTTTACTTCTTTCGCAATTGTCACTACCATATTTTTGGTAGATGCTGATTGATATGGTGCAGTAACAATTACTTTCCCTTTATTTTCATTTGCTTCTTTATACCAAGATCTATCTGTTGGATTATACCCATCAGCCATTTTGATATATGGTTCTCTTATAAACTTTCCTGTCTGTGTTCCAATATAAATACCTTCTACTTCTGGATGAAGTTTTATATATTGCGCTAACTTCGTTCTTACTATTTCTTCTTGTCCGTTTGGATATGTATCCTCTGTTAAGATGTCTGCAAAGTACGCCGCATCAACAAATTTCTCTTCTATATTTTGAGAAATAACAGTATTTAAAACTGAAATATTCTCCTTTGCTTTACCTGTAATTTGTTGTTCAAAATTTGTTTTGGCAGTTTGATATGAAACACCACCGATAATAAGTCCTGGTATAGTTAAAATAAGAAAAAATGAAATGATTAATTTTTTCTTGATGCTCATACATTTAACCCAGTTAAATATTTTTTGCATAATAAGCCTCCTTTATGTAATGTGGATACTTGTGTCATTTTATACAATTAACATATATAAAACAATATATAATGATAACATGTAATTTTTTCGTCAATTATGCATTTTTACATATTCACTACTTCTAAACATTTAATCATAAGAAATAAGAGAACTTCAGCTTATATAATAAGCTGAAGTTCTCTTATTTCTTAACAAAAAAACACCTACAAAAACTACTCTTACAATTCCTTACATCTCTTTCCTTACTAATTCATTTAGAACTTTTCACATAACTAATCGCCTGACTCCCCATTTGTATCCATGCCTTTTCAAAGTTTTCTCTTGGCATTTTTACATCTAGGCTATCATCGAGTGGATCTCGAATATATACAAATTCCTTATCGTATCCAACAAGTACTACACAATGTTCATTATACGTAATAGAAATATCTCCACTATTTGTCTCCCATGTAGTAAATTCGTCCTCATCTAATGGCGCAAATGTTGCATTCGTAATCATAACTACCGGTTGTCCTGATTTTACACTCTTATATATTTCTTCTATACTCTTTCCTGTTAAGTCCACAGCTTTATTAGGTAAATACTTTTTCGCTAATTGAAAAAGTGGTCCATGATATACACCATATCCAGATTCAGAAAAGGTATAAATATTTCCTACAAATCCTTCATTCGGATTCCCACGTACACCCTCTATCATAAAATCAACTTTCTTTATTTCATTTGCTAATTTCATCTTATCCACTGTAATGCCTGCGTATTGTAACATCATCGCTAAGCTCGTCACTTCACAGCCTCTATCTAGCTCTGGTAATTGCTGAATTAAAGGTACATTTGATAAGATGACCTTTTCATCATTATTACTAAACTCCGTTTCTTTTCCGCTTTGTATATTGAAGAATGTCAACTTCTCCATATACTTTGGAATTCCATTTGTATATACATTCCATACTGCGATAGCTAGTAATGCTATACATATATACCACTTCCATCTCCGTATCACTCTCACGCCCTTTTTAGTTCGTTAAATAAGAATAAAACGCGTCAGCATCCGTGCGAATCACCGGTACAAAATTTAGTTCTTTTCCTTTTTCAGGCTGATCTTTTTTTATTTTTCCTGCTAATTCTTGAACATTCATATTTGTTTTATCCATATTAAGCTCGTCTGCCATTTGCAATACTTTTTGTTCATTAATTTCGCTTAATACTTGATATATATCTTTACCATACAAATCAATATGATATTTTTTTGCTTCTTCCTGCACTTTTTGTTCGTACACTTCTTGTGCTAACGCTTCTATCTCTTTTCCTTTTTGTGAAATACCTAACTTCCCTGCTTCCTCTCTTACTTTCGTTCCATAGATTTCTTCCGCAATATCCTCTATTTCTTTTCCATTTGTCGAAATACCTAATTTATCCGCTTCATCGCTAATTTTAATCGTATTAATTTGAGTAATCAAATTTACAATTGATGTATTTTCTATAGATATGCCTAACTTTAAAGCTTCTTGCTTCACTTTTGTTTCATAGATTTCTTCTGAAAGAGTTCCAACATCTTTTCCTTCAATCGAAATTCCTAACTGCTCAGCTTCTCTTCCTACTTCCGTTTCATGAATTTCTTTTTCTAGCGTAATTTGTTCTTTCCCTTCCGTTTCAATACCTAGATTCTCCGCCTTTTCTTCTGTATGCACCGCATGTACCTTGCCATTGTTTAATTGTTCTTTACTGCGCTGCGTGTAATCTGTCTTTCCTTTTGATGTTTCAGAAGGAGAGGCACCCCCTAATATACTTAAGCTCATTACTCCAATAGTGAATACCGTCATCATTTTCTTTTTCAAAATTAATTCCTCCCTCTTACACTTTCTTTTCCATCATTCCCTATACATAATCAAAATAACATTATGATCGATATAATCTGTTCACATACCTTTTTATAATCACTTCTTCATGCGACGAACTTTCTGTATATAATACATGTTATAAATAGTTTCTTAACTTTCCCTTAAAAAAAGACGACCTTGTAAAAACAAGATCGTCTTCTCACTTATATTCTTTGATTTTTAGGAAGAATTACTTCAAAACAAGTCCCCTCTCCCCATTTGCTCTCTACTGATACTTTCCCATAATGCTTTTCTACAATCCAATTCGCGATTGAAAGGCCTAATCCCGCTCCTTCTGATGCACTTCTCGCTTTATCTCCTTGATAAAAACGATCAAATAATTTTGGAATGTCCTCATCTTTCACTCCTATGCCGTCATCTTTCACTCGTATACGAATTGAGTTGTTCGTTTGCGTACAATCAATTTGAATATGCCCACCTTCATTCGTATACTTCATCGCATTATCTAACAAGATGACCATCATTTGATGAATTCTCTCTCTATCGCCCATAAATGATATGTCATTCTCTACTTTCAATATCATCTCTTTTTCTTGATAAGAAGCAATTTCCTTATATGGATCTACTATTTCTTCTAACAATTTATCCATTTCAAATGTTTTCTTATCCACCTCAATTTGATTAGAATCAGAACGTGCTAGCAATAATAAATTAGCTACAAGCTTAGATAACCGTCTACATTCCTTTGAAATCGTAGAAATATCCATCGCTTTTTCTTCTATTGTCGCAGATGGTGACTGAAATAATATATCTGTTTTGGATTGAATAACCGCAAGTGGTGTTCTTAATTCATGCGATGCATCAGAAACGAACTGTTGCTGCTTCTCCCATGAATTTTGAATTGGTACGAGTGCCCTACCAGCTAAGAAAAAGCCGATTCCTATTGCACATAAACTTCCTATGCTACAACCAATAATAAGAATTAAAAACAATGTACGCAGTACTTCTGTTTCAGTCGTAGTTTCACGTAATATTTGAAATGTGACATTCTCTCCCGAACGTATAGTTTCTTTGACTGCCACGGTTCTATAACTTTTTCCTTTTATTTCTATATCGTAGAAATCTCCAATTTTTTTGGGAAATAGCTTTATTTTGTTTTCTTCCAGAAAACTACGATCTCGAACTCTCGGATCAATCTCTCGCAATTGCTTACTTTCGTCCCATATTAAGTAAAAAGCTTTTGAATCCCCTATACGTAATTCTTTACCCACCTCAAATCGTGGAGGTCCTAGTGGCTTTTCTCTCGTTATCTTTATAATAAAGTCCTTTATCGATTCATCTACTCCCTTATAAATTTCATTGGATGTATATGAATACACTAAACTTCCTAACACTCCAATTAATATAATAAACACTAACGAATTTAATATAGTCAGACGAATACGCGTCTTCTGAAACATACTTCCCTTTTTCATTGTTCTTTTAATATATATCCAATACCTCGAACGGTTTGAATATCTTTCTGATAACCAAATGCTTCTAATTTTTTACGTAAATGATGTACATACACTTCTACAATTGCTACTGTCGTATCGGAATCAAATCCCCAAACGCGATCAAAAATTTGTTCACGCATTAAAATCTTTCCGCTATTTTGAACGAGGTACTCTAAAAGCTCATACTGTTTTAATGTAAGCTTAATACCTTGTCCATCTACTTGAACGTCTTTATCTTTCCCGAACAATTCAATCCCTTTATAGCGAATGGTCTGCTGTGTTGTTAAACTACCACTTCTACGTAGTAAAGCACGAATTCTCGCTTTTAATTCAGGAGCCTGAAACGGCTTAACAATATAGTCGTCTCCACCAAAATCCAATCCTTTCACCCGGTCTTCCAAAGAATCCCTCGCTGTCAAAAACAGGACTGGCGTTTCAATCTTTTCATCACGTATTTTTTGAATCACTTCAAATCCGTCCATTTCTGGCATCATCACATCAAGTAGGATTGCATCATAAATGTTTTGCAGTGCTAAAAATAATCCATCTTCTCCATTCAACGCTGTATCTACTTCAAACTCATCACGTAAGATTTGGACAATAGACTCTAATAAAGAAGCATTATCTTCTACTACAAGTAAACGCATATTTTCACCTTCCACCATATTGTTCAATTTTATTTATAATTACATTTTAACGTTTTTCTCGATATAAAATTTGGAAGCTCTATTATAAAAGCTCTTCCTTAAATTTTGCTTAATAAAAAATTGAAATAGATTCCCCTTATCTCTTTCAATTTTTTACTACGTACACCTTTTTACTCGGCAATTCTAAACAATTTAGCTGGCCACCATATACAGCACCGCCATCAATCCCTATAATACGATTACTACCAAAATACACTCCACAATCATCATTACCATGAAGCGTCTTCGTTTCCGTATGTCCAAATACAACAACCTTTTCACCACTATACCCATTATGAAATTCATTACGGATCCACATTAACGTGTATGGTTCAGATTCAGAAACTCGTTTCATTGGCTCAACACCAGCATGCACAAAGATATACTCTTCTGTTTCAATGTAATGATCTAATCCTTGAATAAACGTTACATGTTCCTCTAATACATGAGATTGTAAAATCGGTTTTTGGAAGTTTTCCTCATTAACCGCAATGTCTTCTTCTACAAATCCATAGCTATATAACGTTTTATCTCCACCATTCCTTTTTACCCAATGGCTCCATGGACGCTCCTCATCTGTCGTTAGCGCCTTAATCATCATATCTTCATGATTTCCTTTTAAAACAAAGGCACCTTCTTCTTTTAAATCTTTTACCTTTTCGATTACAGCACGCGCATTGGGACCACGATCTATATAATCCCCTAATAGAATTAATTGATCTTGTCTTGCATCGTATTGAGCTTCTTCCAATAACTGTTCGAACTTTTCTATTTCTCCATGAATATCACTAATAACAAGAATTCTTTTCATATTATCCCCTTCTTTCTAAGACACTCTCTTTCTAATTATAGTTCAAAACAACAGAAATTTCTGAATCCATATTCATTACAACTAAAACACTTATCCTTACAACAATGTAAGTCTCTTGTCATCCAATTCGATAGTTGCAATTGCTATATTTCCTTATACTAAAAGTAAGAAATGAAACAAAAAACAAGGAGAGATGAGAAATGAAAAAAGTGATGGAAGTTGTAGCAGCAGTGGTAGAGGCTTTCGTAAATGGCAAACAAGTTGCAATGGAGCTAAACAAATAATGAAAAGGACAAGATTCATTCTAGACCCTTTACTCATATAAAAGAGATAAGACTTCTTCATTTTTTTGATCCCTTATCTCCTTGTAAAGAAAGCCGTATCCTTTTTCGGGATACGGCTTTTTCTTATTTTTGACTCGTACGAGCTGAAATACTAATTGCTCTATCAGTTGCTTTTGCAGCTTCATCTAACGCTTCTTTACTATTCTTCCCGTCATACATTGCTTCTAATGCTTTTACAACTGCATCTCGTGATTCTGGGAATACACTAATTAATGCTCCTTGAGTTGCTGGAGATTGCTTCGTCGCTTGTAATTGTTCTACTGTTACTTTTAGCTGTGGATATTTTTCATATTGCTCTTTTACTAATGGTTCATTATATGCGTCTGGATTAATAGAGAAATACCCTGTTGCAGTATGCCATTTCGCTTGTACGTCTGGCTTCGTTAAATATTTCATAAAGTCCCAAGCACCTTGTTGCGTTTCTTCTGAAACCATATTCGTCATCCATAATGATGCTCCACCAATAACAACACCATTTTGTTTCGAATCCTCTGGATACGGAATATATGAAACACCTACATTAAACTTAGATGCATCAATTAAATCACGAACACCTGCTGAAGAATCTAAATACATAGCAACTTGTCCTGACTGGAACGCGGCACGAATATCATCCCAACTTGCTCCATACTTTCCAAGCGCACCAGCTTTATTTAATTCATCTAACATCCCAAATACTTTCTGTCCTTCTTTACCATTAAATACCGCTTTCTTTGCTGCATCTTTACGCCCGTTTTCGTTATCTACATATAAAGCACCTTGTGTCGCTAACAATTCTTCAAAGAACCAACCATAGTTAAGCATGGAGAATCCATATTGTTTTACATTTCCGCCTTCTTTAATCGTTAACTTTTTCGCCGTTTCTTTTAACTCAGCATATGTTTGCGGAGCTTTCTCAGGATCTAATCCAGCCTTCGCGAAAGCATCTTTATTATAAACTAATACTGGTGTAGATGAATTAAATGGCATAGAATACATTTTCCCATCAACTGAATAATAATTTGTAATTGCTTTTTCCAACTTTGAAGTATCGTACTTATCTTTTTTTATCCAGCTATCAATTGGTGTGATTTTTTTGCTATCAATCATATATTTCGTTGTAATTTCACTCGATTGAACAAGCGCTGGTGCTTCTTTCGTTGCAGACATCGTTCTAAATTTCGTTAAAGACTCTTCATATGTCCCTTGGAACTCTGCCTTTATCTCGTATTTATTTTGTGACTTATTATAGTCTGCAACAAGACCATCTAGTATACCTTGTGTTTTTCCACCCATCGCATGCCAGAAGCGAATTACAGTTTTATCACCATTTTTTTCAACTGGTGCTACTTTTGCCTGCGCTTCAGGTTTCCCCTCTGTTTTACTATTTGAACAAGCGGCACTAGATAATGCCATTGTTGCTGCCATCAATAGAGCAGCACCTTTTTTAACTAGACTCATTTTAATCTCACCTTCTCTTAGTTATTTAATTGCACCTTTTGTTAATCCTTGTTGTAATTGTTTTTGTCCTAAAAATAGTAAAATCAATGTTGGAATAACGATAACCGTAACACCGGCCATTACGCTTCCCCAATCAGTTGCAACTTCTTGTGACTGAAGCTGCTTCACACCAATTTGGACTGTTCTTACTTTTTCATCAGTGGTCACTAAAAGTGGCCATAAGTACATATTCCATGTTGTTAAAAAGCTATATACTCCAAGCGTAATAAAACTCGTTTTACAATACGGAATTACAACGCTGAATAAAAACTTTACATTTCCAATCCCTTCAATAAAAGCAGCTTCTTTCAGTTCATTCGGAAGCGTCATAAAATGTTGACGTAGTAAGAAAATACCGAAAGCTGTTGCAAAAAACGGCACTGTCATCCCAGCGAAACTATTGATCCAGCCAAAGTTTTGAATCGTTAAAAAGTTAGGTACCATCGTTGCTTCCCACGGAATAAGCATCGTTGAAATAAACAGGAAGAAAATTAAGTTTCTCCCTTTAAACTGAAGAAAAACAAAAGCATACGCTGCTAAGCTTGATACGATAAGTTGTCCAATCATAACGACTGTCGATACTATTAAACTGTTATATAAGTATGTAAAAAGCGGTACTTTTTGAAAAATATTAATGAAATTATCAAAAGTAAATTGAGTTGGAAATAACCTTCTCATTTGAATATCATCTGGTGTCATAAAGCTTATTAAAAACGCATACAGTACAGGAAAAAATACCATTACTGCACTAATAATGAGCAGCATGTATAATAGGAAATTTTGCTTCCACTGTTTAACAATCATTTATAATGCACCTTTCTCTCAGCAAACTTAAATTGAAGTAATGTAGCAATGAAAATGAAAACAAATAATACCATCGCTTGTGCACTTGCTGTTCCAAATTGATGATTCACAAACGCCTCTTTGTAAATCGAGTACACAATTAAATTCGTTGCATCATTCGGTCCACCGTGCGTTAAAATATCAATTTGTCCAAAGCTTTGGAACGCACTAATTAACGTTACTGTTACGATAAAGAATAAAGTAGGTGATAGCATCGGTAATGTAACACGGCGAAGCTTATATAAATAGCTAGCACCATCTATAGATGCACTCTCATATAAAGACGTATCGATATTTTGTAAACCACCTAATATAACTAAAAATGCAAATCCTGTATTCACCCAAACTGTTGTAACTGATACTGAGAATAGCGCCCAATCTGGACTCGTTAACCATGCAATTGCAGGTAGATTCATAGAGGCTAATATATTATTAAATAATCCTACACTTGGATGAAATAAAAATAGCCAAATCACTGCACTAGCAGCTACTGATATTCCCATAGTGGAAGAAAATAATACACGGAATAACCCAATACCTCTTACTTTTCCATTTGCAATCAATGCAAGAAATAAAGCGAGTATAATACTCGTAGGTACTGTATATACGACAAATAATAAAGTTGACTTTATGCTTTTGTAGAAAGCAGGATCAGAAAATAAGTATTGATAATTTTCTAAGCCAACAAAAAGATTAGCTTCTCCATGTATATCTGTTAAATAAAAGCTATAGTAAATCGTCCTAAACAATGGATAGAACAGAAAAATCGAAAATAGCAAAATAGATGGCGCCAAAAACAATAATCCTATTCTTAAATCTTTCGTTCTCCCCCATAATTTTTTCTTTTTTGACACCTTTGTTTGAACTGGTAACTTACTTACTTCGATCATTATTTCGCCACCACTTTCAACTCTTCTTCAGCTACCACTTTTAAGCGTTCATTCGTGTTTTGGTTAAAGAAGCATAACTTTTCTTGCGAGAATAATAATTTTACTTTGTCACCTTTGTTCAAGAGTAACTGTCCGATGACTTTCGCACTCCAAGTTGTTCCATTTACCGTGAAGTTTAATATAGATTCGTTCCCTAATACTTCTACAGATTGTAATGTAACTTCTTGCCCTTCCTCAGACAGTTCAATATGTTCAGGACGCATACCTATTCGAATTTTTCCTTTTGGTAATTGCTTTAACCGTCCATTAGATAATGGAATTTGCAATTGCCCTATATGTAATACGCATTTTTCTTTGTCCACTTCTCCATCATTTATATTCATCGAAGGAGATCCTATAAAGCTTGCAACAAATTCATTTGCTGGTTCGTTATATATATCAAGCGGTGTTCCAACTTGCTGTATGCTTCCTTTATTTAAGACCATGATACGATCTCCCATAGTCATCGCTTCTATTTGATCATGAGTAACGTAAATCATTGTAATTCCTAACCGTTGCTGAATTTCTCTAATTTCAATCCTCATTTGCGCACGTAATTTCGCATCTAAATTCGATAGTGGTTCATCCATTAAACAAATCGGCGCTTGACTCACGATTGCCCTAGCAAGCGCAACACGCTGTCTTTGTCCCCCTGATAATTGTCCTGGCTTCATTTTTACATATTCTTTTAGTCCTACCATTTCAATTGCTTCCATTAATCGCTTTTGTCGCTCTTCTTTTTGTACTTTTCTTACCTTAAGTCCAAATAAAATGTTTTCTTCCACAGATAAGTGTGGATATAGCGCATAATTTTGAAATACCATTGATAGATTACGGTCTTTCGGCTCTAGATCATTTGCAACACGTTCATTAATAATTAAATTTCCCGAAGAAATTTCTTCTAAGCCAGCAATCATTCGTAATAGTGTACTTTTCCCACATCCTGAAGGTCCAACTAAAACAAAAAATTCTCCTCTCTTAATGTGAACTGATACACCATTAACTGCTGTCTCTTCCGCATTTTTATATACCTTTGAAACATTTTTTAATTCAATCACAAGGTTGCACTCCTTTTTTCTTCTTGTATCCATACTTCATAATGACTCGTTGAAATCGCACTTGCTCCTGCACGAATAGCAATTTCCGCATCCTCCCGTGTTTGAATCAGCCCGCCTGCAATAATAGGAAATTCTATTTCCTCTGCTAGCTGCTTAATAATTGAAGGCATAATACCAGGCATAATCTCTACCGCATTCGGTTTAGTTGTTTTACAATTCTCAATTGATTTTGTAAGAGATAAAGTATCGACAATAAAAATACGTTGAATCGTTTTTAATCCAATTTTATTAGCATTTCGAATTGTCGAGCCTTTTGTTGAAATAATACCTTGTGCTCCGATAACATCTTGAATATACAAAAGAGCTTCCTCTGTATTCGTATTTAAACCTTGTATAAAATCACAATGAAGAAATACATCATGTCCATGTTTCTGTAATTCATATACACGCTCTGGTAACTCCAGCATTGAACCAGTCATAAGAAAAACTGTTTTTGGTAATTTTTTGTATGCTTTGTATCCTTTCCAATCCTTTATCATCGCAATATAAGGTTCTTTAAACATTTATTCCACCTAGCTTTTCTATTTTTATCCAAACTAAAAACACCTACTTACATAGAACACCTTTCTCCTTATTTGAACTCTAGGGAATAGAGCACACCTAAGAAAGTGGCACGTTATATGTAAGCGGGTGTTCTCAAATGTTCTCTACCCTAGTTATTTTGTTACCTTTACTATATTACGCATTTATTAAGTCAGTTTTGATAGATTGTTAATTAGGTGTTAATCGAATGTTAATATTCACCATATCCTCTTAACAATAGTCTAGATATACGAATAAACTCCAACAGCAACCAACTATCTTACAATTTAAGTGATATACAAATTTATTCCATAGTTAATCGGTTTTAGTTTTCTCGCAACTGCTTGTGAAGCATAATTATCCCAAGAAGTACTATAGTTACTCCATATACCATTCATAATCTATTTTTCATGCCCAAAACAAAAATCCCATTCAAATACACATTACTGAATCCATCATACTAAATGACTTCTTCATTCTGTCTATCTAAATGGGATTACTTCATACTTTTTATTCCACTGGTTGTGGTTGTGGCTGTACGACTTCATTCGCTCCAGCTACCCTCAACATATTTGCAATATCTTTAAAACCTCTTTTTTCAGCATATTGCAGTGGCGTAATATTTTCCTTATTGGCCATATTTACATCTGCCCCGTGGTCAATAAGCATTTGAATTACTTTCTTATGATTTTCACTACCATTTCCTAATACGATTGCTTCTACTAAAGCTGTTCCACCACGAGCATTTCTATAATTCACATCAATATCTGTGTGCTCTAATAGTTCTTTTACAACCTCTACATGGCCACGCTCAGATGCAGAAACAAGTGCTGTTCCACCTGACTTAGTCGTTTCTTTCGTATTAACTCCTGCATTAATTAATACTTTTACAATATCCGTATATCCTTCTCTACTTGCATAAAGAAATGGATTACTTTGTTTCTCATCTTTACTTTCAATATTAGCACCTGCACCAATTAATGCTTTAACTGTTTCTACATGATTTTGATACGTTGCTGCAAGGATAGGCGTTTCTCCGTTGTCACCTTCTACATTTATATTGGCTCCATCTTGAATCAGCTTCATAGCTGTTTCCGTATCCCCAAGAGTTGCAGAAAGTAGCAACTGTTTGTCCATTAAATTTATACTTTTTTCTTCTTTAGATTCTTCCTGTTCTTTATGCTTTTCTTTTTTCTTTTCGTTTTTCACATGAACCGGTTTCGATTCTGGCTCCTCTTGCTTATCGCAAGCCACTACCGTCATTAAAAGTCCTAATAACATACATAATAAAATTTTTTGTTTTCTCACAACTACAGCTCCTATGAAAGATAATGTTTTCTTAACCATTCCTCCATCACATACAATAACTCTTCTTGAGTACATTTATCCATAAGCCCTTTATATTCCTTCTTTAATCGGATTATCTTAAAACCTATACTATGTTTCTCAACCTATTGGAATGATACGCCTGATGGCCTCATCATTAACATTATGAAGCAATTAGTTTAGCACGATTTTACCGCATTTGTATACATTTCTAAAAAGTACATAAATGATTGCTTTAGGTTACTATATTCCATTGTAACCGTTCTTCTAAAAATTTTACACCTTTTCTATATTTACACCTGAGTAATAATAAAAAAAGACAACTATATAGTTGTCTTTTTCTATTATTAATGATGCCCACCGTGATTTCCCTTTTTCGGGTTCCCCATCATCTCTTTATTCATTTCCCATTTATGCTCTGATAACTCTTTATACGAAAGAACTTTCCCTTTATAGTTAGACACAAAGCTTTCTGCATCCTTTTTATTTTCAAATGAAATAACATTATAAGCCATCGGTGTCGTTATTGTTTTATCATATACGTAAGTCGCATCTTCTAATGAAATCCACTCTTTCGAATCATAATCTCGAACAAATTTTTCTTTCGTCTTTTCACCTGGATTAATCTCCATCCATTTATACATACAACCGATATCATCAAACTTTAGCGCTTTTCCATTTTCTAAAATAATTTCTGTTGCAAATTGATTATCCATTACCCCAATTTGGCAAATATCACACTTATCATGTTTCTCATCAATTGCCACCGCCTCTGCTTGTTTCTTACCACATCCTACTATTGTAAAGACAAAAAATAAGCATATAGCAAGCATCACATACTTCGTTCTCATTTTATTTCCTCCCTAACCGTATCTTCTACAAGGAGAATACCAAAAACTTGTGTGAGATTTGTGAAAAAACAATGTTCTTTTTGTAATATATGGAACAAAAAAGATGTGTAGTCATTTCTACACATCTCTCATCATTCACAACCTGTAATTAATAAATCGTCTTCTAACGTAACTAATAATGTATCTGTATTAATTTGCTGCCCAGCAACTACATTTACTAATCTTATATTTCCACTGATACCGATCGCAACTTTTTCTAGTTCACCGTTATTTTTTCGAATCATCATTAATTTTTCCCACTCATATACGTAAGAAGATTCATTAACAAAAATCTCTTCTACTTTTCCTTCATAAGAACTATAAATCTCTTCCATTCTCGTTTTCATATAAAATCTACTCCCTATTTCACACTTCAATATTTTCATCTTATTCTACCATTCTTACGGAGAGCAGCTTACTTTTTAAAAATTCAAATTAACTCCCGTGAACAAAATGACCAAAATAAAAATTATGCTTCTAATGATGTTATTTTTCAAATTATTTACCATTTGGATGGATGCTTTTATGATAAACAAAAAAACTTTTTTCTGAATTTTCATTACATTTTGAAAGCGCAATCATTTTTGAGGGGGAGATTACATGTTAGCACTACTTGGATTTGCGATGGTATTTGTCTTTATGTTTTTAATTATGACGAAACGTATGTCTGCACTAGTAGCATTAATATTAATTCCAATTACTTTCGCATTAATTGGTGGTTTCTATGCAAATATGGGACCTATGATGTTAGAAGGAATCCAAAAACTAGCACCTACTGGTATTATGCTTATGTTTGCTATTTTGTATTTTGGAATTATGATTGATAGCGGTTTATTCGATCCTGTCATTAGTAGAATCTTGAAATTTGTAAAAGGGGATCCTTTAAAAATTGTTGTTGGTACGGCTATTCTTACAATTATCGTTTCATTAGATGGCGATGGAACAACAACGTATATGATTACTGTTTCCGCAATGTACCCACTATATAAACGCCTTGGAATGAATCCACTTATATTAGCTGGGGTTGTTATGTTAGGAGCAGGAGTGACAAATCTTACACCGTGGGGCGGACCGACAGCTCGGGTTATGAGTGCTCTTGGACTAGACGCATCAGAGCTCTTTACACCACTTATACCAGGAATGATCGCTGGTGCAATTTGGGTCGTTTTCGTTGCTTACTATCTTGGAAAAAAAGAAAGAAAACGATTAGGAATTATGGATGTACAATATTTAAAACAAATGCAAACGATGGATGAGCAAGCTGCAACAGTGGAAGCTGCCGTTCATAAACGCCCTAAACTTCTATGGATTAACTTTTTATTAACTGTTACCTTACTTGTCTGTCTCATACTAGAAGTTATGCCGTTACCTGTTTTATTTACAATCGCTTTCGCTATTGCTGTTATGCTCAACTATCCGAACTTAGAACAACAGAAAGAACGTATTGCTTCTCACGCAGGAAACGTATTGGCGGTTGTTTCTCTCGTATTTGCTGCTGGAGTTTTCACTGGTATTCTATCAGGAACAAAAATGGTAGATGCAATGGCTCAAAGTGTAGTCACTCTTATACCAGACGCTCTTGGACCACAACTACCAATTATTACAGCTCTTCTTAGTATGCCATTCACATTTTTCATGTCCAATGATGCATTTTACTTCGGAGTCTTACCTATTTTAACGAAAGCTGCCGCTACTTACGGAATTAGTGCAGCTGAAATGGGACGCGCTTCATTACTCGGGCAACCTGTTCACTTATTAAGTCCTCTTGTCGCATCCACTTATTTATTAGTCGGAATGGCCAAAGTTGATTTTGGTGAACATCAACGTTTCACTTTATTGTGGGCAGTTGGAACGACAATGGTGATGTTGATTACTGGAATTGTAATTGGGATTATTCCAATATAAGATAAAAAAACAGTAGGGGACATATATCCTCCACTGTTTTTTATTATGAAGAAACAAGAAAATATCTTCTTTCTGGTCTCCCTACACTCCCATATGTAAGCTCCGCATGAACTTTCTTTCCTGATATTAAATACTCTAAATAACGCCTCGCTGTTGATCTGCTTACTCCTACCATTGTACTTAACACTTCTGCTGTAATTCCTTCTTCATTCACTGTTAACATATGCTTTTTTATTTTTGCTAAAGTTAAAGGATCTATCCGATACGATAAACTTAACTAAATCTATACAATTCAATCAAATTTACACAAGTTAGTGCTTCATCGTGTTCTCGCACCCCCGAAGGGACGAGGGGTATAACACTCCACACGAGGCAGTATCGTTACCTCCTATTATCAAGCATTTATTTTACCC
>NZ_JAGXJT010000001.1:479804-947873 GCF_019091205.1 Bacillus sp. GbtcB14 | reverse complement strand
ACTGGACCTCAGGGTGTTCAAGGTAACACTGGTGCTACTGGACCTCAGGGTGTTCAAGGTAACACTGGCGCGACGGGTGCTACCGGTCCTCAAGGTGCTCAGGGTAACACGGGGGCTACTGGACCTCAAGGACCTCAAGGTAACACTGGTGCTACTGGGCCTCAAGGCGTTCAAGGTAACACGGGGGCTACTGGGCCTCAAGGTAACACGGGGGCTACTGGTGCCACTGGACCTCAGGGTGTTCAAGGTAACACTGGTGCTACTGGACCTCAGGGTGTTCAAGGTAACACTGGCGCGACGGGTGCTACCGGTCCTCAAGGTGCTCAGGGTAACACGGGGGCTACTGGACCTCAGGGTGCTCAAGGTAACACTGGTGCTACTGGGCCTCAAGGCGTTCAAGGTAACACTGGTGCTACTGGACCTCAAGGTGCTCAAGGTAACACTGGTGCTACTGGACCTCAAGGCGTTCGAGGTAACACGGGGGCTACTGGTGCCACTGGACCTCAAGGTGTTCAAGGTAACACTGGTGCTACCGGCGCTACTGGACCTCAAGGCGTTCAAGGTAACACTGGGGCTACTGGACCTCAAGGTGCTCAAGGTAACACGGGGGCTACTGGCGCTACTGGGCCTCAAGGTAACACGGGGGCTACTGGTGCCACTGGACCTCAAGGTGTTCAAGGTAACACGGGGGCTACCGGCGCTACTGGACCTCAAGGCGTTCGAGGTAACACGGGGGCTACTGGTGCCACTGGACCTCAAGGCGTTCGAGGTAACACGGGGGCTACTGGTGCCACTGGCGCTACCGGTGCCACTGGGCCTCAAGGTGTTCAAGGTAACACGGGGGCTACTGGACCTCAAGGCATTCAAGGTAACACTGGCGCTACCGGTGCCACTGGACCTCAAGGTGCTCAAGGTAACACGGGGGCTACTGGCGCTACTGGGCCTCAAGGTAACACGGGGGCTACTGGTGCCACTGGACCTCAAGGCGTTCGAGGTAACACGGGGGCTACTGGTGCCACTGGCGCTACTGGGCCTCAAGGTGCTCAAGGTAACACGGGGGCTACTGGACCTCAAGGCATCCAAGGTAACACTGGCGCTACCGGTGCCACTGGACCTCAAGGTGCTCAAGGTAACACGGGGGCTACTGGCGCTACTGGGCCTCAAGGTGCTCAAGGTAACACGGGGGCTACTGGACCTCAAGGCATCCAAGGTAACACTGGCGCTACCGGTGCCACTGGGCCTCAAGGTGTTCAAGGTAACACTGGTGCTACTGGACCTCAAGGCATTCAAGGTAACACTGGCGCTACCGGTGCCACTGGACCTCAAGGTGCTCAAGGTAACACGGGTGCTACCGGCGCTACTGGACCTCAGGGTGCTCAAGGTAACACTGGTGCTACTGGGCCTCAAGGCGTTCAAGGCAACACTGGCGCGACGGGTGCTACTGGTGCCACTGGACCTCAGGGCATCCAAGGACCAACTGGTGCTACCGGCGCCACTGGTATAGGAGCTACTGGACCTACTGGACCTTCTGGTGGACCTACTGGACCTACCGGGCCTACTGGACCTAGCTTCCCTGTAGCAACAATTGTTGTAACAAACAACATTCAACAAACAGTACTACAATTTAATAACTTTATTTTCAGTACTGCAATTAACGTAAACAATATTATCTTTAATGGCACAGATACAGTTACAGTTATCAACGGTGGTATTTATGTAATTAGCGTATCTATTTCTACAACTGCGCCAGGATGCGCTCCTCTTGGAGTAGGCATTTCAATTAATGGAGCAGTCGCAACTGATAACTTCTCTTCAAATTTAATAGGCGACTCACTTTCATTTACTACAATCGAAACATTAGCAGCTGGTGCAAGAATTTCTGTCCAATCTACTCTTAATGAGATTACGATCCCTGCGACAGGAAATACTAACATCCGCCTTACTGTATTTAGAATCGCTTAAATTTCACTATGTATTGTTTATAGCAAATAAAAAAAGAGCGAGAAACTCGCTCTTTTTTTGTTATGTACAATAATTCATTACTACTCTAATTCAATTGAAACATTTTTTTGTGGTACAAATGTAGAAATTGCATGTTTATAAATAAGCTGTTGCTTACCTTCTGTTTCCAGTAGGACTGTAAAATTATCAAATCCTTTAATTAATCCACGAAGCTGGAAACCATTTAATAAGTACAGCGTAACAAACGTATTCTCTTTACGGAGTTGATTTAAAAACTGATCTTGAATATTGATTGATTGCTTCATGTCGAATCCTCCTCTTTTTCTCTACTTACTATTATTCGACTTTAGTTGTAACTTTCCTTCTATGTATCGTAAAATTTCTGACGTTTTTTCACCGTCTGTAACATCAAACCATGTGACATCCATCTTATTACGGAACCATGTTAATTGACGCTTTGCATAACGACGTGAATTCGTCTTTAATTGCGATACCGCTTCTTCTAAAGAGACACGATCCTCAAAATAATCATATATCTCTTTATACCCAATCGCTTGAATAGATTGACAATCTCGTATCCCGCTATTATACAATCCTTCTACTTCTTTTAATAAACCTTGGTCCATCATTATATCAACTCGCAAGTTAATGCGATCGTATAGCATTTCTCGATCCATTGTCAAGCCAATCAAGGAAACATCGTATAATAACTCATTTTCTTGTTTTTCAAGTTGAGCACTCATTTTTTCACCCGTCGTGTGGAAAATTTCTAACGCTCTAATGACACGGCGTACATTATTTGCATGAATACGCTCAGCGCTTTCTGGGTCTACTTCTTGTAACTTTTTATGTACATATTCCACACCACGTTCTAATGCTAACTGTTCCATTTGTTCTCGGTATATAGTATCACCAGCATCATCCGTAAACTGATAATCGAATAAAACAGATTGTATATACAGGCCAGTTCCACCAACGATAATTGGCAATTTACCACGCTCTGTAATCTCTCGAATATGCTTACGAACACGTTCTTGAAATTCGGCAACAGAAAATGATTCTTCCGGATTTTTTATATCCACCATATAATGTGGAATTCCGTCCATCTCTTCTTTCGTCACCTTTGCAGTTCCAATATCCATCGTACGATAAATCTGCATAGAATCTCCACTTATAATTTCACCATTCAACGCTTTAGCAAGATCAATACTTAACTTCGTCTTCCCAACAGCAGTTGGTCCAATGATGACAGCAACTTTTTCACGTTGCACTTCTCCCATATCATTCAACTCTCTTTATGTGATGTACTCCATCTATTGATTATATCCAATCTTACCAATTTTAACGGCATGATTGCAAGTTCTTTCATTCCGGTACATGAAATTATAAATTAAAAAAGAACATAGTTTGTCCAATTCCGCATATACATGATTAAAAATACCTTCGAGAGGATGAGTTGACTATGAAACAATCCACCATTAATTTTTCATCTTTAACAAAAGACCTCATTTTAGCCACTGCTACAAAAGAACAAAATTGCTCACAAGAAGAATTATACTTCGCCTTAAATTGTTTGCTACGTTCTTTTCATTCTACTCTCCAAGAAACAACATTACATCCAGAAAATAAAAATACAGAATATATTCAAAATCAATTTTGCAGTGCCTATAAAATTATTACAGGTAAAACTATTTATCCTTTTCAATAATCCAAAAAGGCGGTTGCTTACATACTTTCAAGCAACCGCCTTTCATATTAATACATATCTACTACTCTATCACTTTCACTTTTACAGATTTGCGCCCCCAGTTATCAGCACTACCATCTGAACCAACTAAAACATCAATACGATTTCCTTTAATCGCACCACCAGTATCTCCAGCAATCGCTTCTCCATATCCTTCTACCCATACTTTTGATCCAAGTGGAATTACTTTAGGATCAACAGCAATGACTTTCATATTTGGATTTGCTGTTAAATCATGCCCCATCGCAGTTAATACACGACCACCATACGTACCATTCTCACTTGGGTGCGCTGTATACGCTGTCGCTTCTACTGTTATTTCACGTCCACCAGCAGGCGCACTTGTTGCAGTAGATTTCGCAACTGGTTTCGCAGTTGGCTTCTCTTTTGCCACAGGTTTACTTGCTTCTACATTCTTAACAGACTCTTTACTCTTAACCGCTTTATTATTTTTAACCGGCGTATTTACTTTTTCCGGCGCTTCTTCTTGCGTTACAACTTCTTTCTTTTCAATCACAGGTGCCGTCCCTGTTAAAAATGGCACGTGAACATATCCTGTTTTTCCATTATAGTCAAATTGTAACCATTCATTTTGAACTTGATTTGTCGTTTCAATTACATCATTTTTATTAAGTTTACCAAGAATTTCAGAATCCGTATTCGCTCCAGCACGAACATTTAGCACACCCGCTGTTACATAATATGTACTTTTTGTAAACTCAGCACTCACAAACGCTTCTTGACCATTTAATTTAATTTTTGTCCATCCATTTTCTGTATTTACAACATCTAATGTATTTCCACTCAACATTTTACCTACAAGCTTTGATTCTACAGTTGGGTTTTCTCTAACATTTAATACGTCTGTTGTTACAATCGTTTCTGCTTTCGCAGAACCCGCAAAAATCCCAAGACCAAAAACTGCTGCCGTTGCTATACCTAATAATTTTTTCATGAATAGCCTCCATTTGCTTTGTTTTCGTATTTTCATTATAGCAACGGATTTTTGAGATTTTTAGAAATCACACAATTACAAACCATTCGTAATATGCGATTAATGAGTTGTAACATAAATTTCCATATTAATGAATTCTATTTCCAATAGAATTCCCAATAGTTTTCATATATTTTCCACATACAAGCACCAGATTTTTTTCCAAAAAAAATTACAGTATTACTTTTTTGTTACAAAAAATTCATATTTCATTACATCTTTTACCAAAATCCATCATTCTCCAATTATTAACTTGCTTTTTTGTAATAAAAAGGAGCAGCTAATAAAAGCTCCTCCTTTTCATATGTTATTTCACTTTCTTTTTCCAAATCCCCATCATAAGAGCTGAAACAACTGTCCCTATCAATATCGATAAAATATATAACACCGGTTTATTTACTAATGCGATAACAAATAATCCACCATGTGGTGCTGGTAATGTAATTTGGAATAACATAGATAATGCACCCGCAATACTTGAGCCAACAACACAACTTACTATTACTCGAACCGGATCTGCAGCTGCAAATGGAATCGCACCTTCCGTAATAAACGACGCCCCCATAATATAATTTGTTAAACCAGATTTACGTTCTGCTTCAGTGAACTTTGATTTAAAGATGGTAGTTGCGAATGCAATCGCTAACGGCGGTACCATACCACCAGCCATAACCGCTGAGTGAACACCAAAGTTCCCTGCTGAGATTGCAGCGATACCAAATGTAAATGCCGCTTTATTAATTGGTCCCCCCATATCAATTGCCATCATACCACCTAAAATTAAACCTAATAGTATAGCATTTGTACCACCTAAACTATTTAACCAACTCGTTAACATTTCATTTAACGCAACTACAGGCGGATTAACCACTTTTAACATGATAACACCTGTAATTAATAACCCTAATACCGGATAAATCAAGACTGGTTTAATACCTTCTAACTGCGCTGGTAAACTAGAAAATAACTTTTTCAAACCAACAACAACATATCCAGCTAAGAAACCAGCAATTAATCCACCTAAAAAGCCCGCATTTGCTTGTGCTGCTAAAAATCCACCTACAACACCAGGCATAAAACCAGGTCGATCAGCAATAGAACTTGCAATAAATCCAGCTAAAATTGGTACAAGGAATAAAAAGGCTCCTTTTTCTCCACCGCCAATAGTCATTAATATTTCAGCAATAGGACCTTCCGCCTTAATTCCACCGAACATAAATGCTAATGCGATTAAAATTCCGCCACCAACAACGAATGGAAGCATATTACTTACACCGCTCATTAAGTGCTTATAAATTCCTAATCCTTTTTCTTTCTCTGTACTTTCTGTCTTCCCATCTTCCTTTATTCCTTTAAAGATTGGCGCATCTTGTTTTACAGCTCGATTAAGAAGCACTTCCGTTTTTCTAATCCCATCAGCGACTGGTACTTGAATGACATGCTTTCCAGCAAAACGGTTCATTTCTACTTGTTTATCTGCCGCAACAATAATAGCAGTTGCACGTTCAATATCCTCTTTCGTTAAACCGTTTTTAATACCTGTTGATCCGTTCGTTTCAACTTTAATCGCTATTCCTAACTCTGCCGCTTTTGCTTTTAAGCTATCCGCTGCCATATACGTGTGAGCGATTCCAGTCGGGCAAGCCGTAACCGCTAACACGTACGGTTCGTTTCCTTCTGGTTTTGCAACTTCAACCTCTTCTTCTTTTTCATTCTCTTTTTCATCAAATAAACGAAGAAGTTCCTCTTCATCCTTTGCTTCTAATAATCGCTTACGAAATCCTTCATCCATTAATACTGTAGATAGGCGCGATAACGTTTCTAAATGAGTATTATTCGCCCCTTCGCTCGCAGCAATCATAAAGAATAAATGCGCTGGCTGTCCGTCAAGTGATTCATAGTTGATACCGCTTACACTTCTCCCAAAACAAATCGCTGGTTGCTTAACAGCTTTTGTTTTCGCATGAGGGATTGCAATCCCTTCCCCTATTCCAGTCGTACTTTGTGACTCCCTCTTTAAAATAGCTTCTTTAAATTCCGCTTTACTATTTAAACGATTTGCGCCGTCTAATTTCTCAACTAATTCATCTATGACAGCTTCTTTATTTGAAGCTGTCAAATTCATAATAACTGTATCCCTTTTTAATAGTTCTGTAATTTTCATATGTTGCTTCCCCCTATCGCTTAGTTACAATTACTTGCGACAATAATTCTTCTACTTTTTCTTTTTCACATAAATCAGCTGAAAATGCTGTTGCACTCCCTGTTGCAACGCCATATTGAAATGCCTTTTCAATATCTTTTGTCTGTTCATATTTACCTACAAATCCTGCAACGAGAGAATCCCCGGCCCCAACCGAATTCATTACAACACCTTTTGGAACAGTTGCTTCATATATACCTTCTGCCGTAAATAATAAAGCTCCATCTCCGGCCATTGATACGATAACGTGCTCTACACCTTGTTCGATTAATTTTCTTCCATACGGTAAAATATCTTCTACTGTTGAAATCTCTACCCCGAATAACTCACCAAGTTCATGATGATTAGGCTTTATTAAAAATGGCTTATTTTTAATTACATGTTGCAAGGCACTTCCACTCGCATCTACTACTACGCGAATGCCTTTTTCTACTCCGAACGCTGCGATTGATTCATAAAAGGCACTTGAGATAGACGCAGGTATACTTCCAGCTAGTACAACGCAATCTCCCTGCTTCATACTTTCAATTTGTTTCATTAATTGTTCAAATTGCTCATTTGTCACATTAGGACCTTGCCCATTTAATTCTGTTTCTTCTTGCCCTTTTATTTTCACATTAATTCGGGAATCTCCGTCTACTCGGACGAAGTTTGTTGTTACACCTTCCGCCTGTAATACATCTTTAATAAATTGACCGGTAAATCCACCAGTAAATCCAAGCGCTACATTTTCAACACCTAAACGATGAAGAACGCGAGAAACATTAATCCCTTTCCCTCCAGGAAACTTCATATCTTTCTCTGTTCGATTTACTGCGCCTAGATCGAAGGAATTAACTTGTACTACATAATCAATAGATGGGTTTAAAGTAACTGTATAGATCATTGTTTATCAGCCTCAATTACATTGGTTTGTCTTTTATATTTTTCTAAATCAATTTCTAAATAGTTTGTAATAATATTTGCCTCTTCAACATTTGCAATTTTCGCAAACGCAACTTCTGAAAACTTACTTTCATCAATTAAGAAATATCCTTCGTTCGCTAATGTTAATGCCATTTGTTTTAAAAGTGCCTCTTCTGGATCTGGAGTTGTAAAACCAAGCTGTTCATGTACACCATTCGCTCCTAAAAAACATTTATCAAAACGGTACTTCTGCATACTTTCCTGTGCCATAGCACCAATTAAAGCTTTCGTCCTACTTTTCATCATCCCGCCTAGTAAATATGCACGAATATTATTTTCAACTAAAGCTTCAATATGCATAAGTCCATTCGTAACGACAGTAACATCTTTATTTATTAAAAATGGAATCATTTCAAATGTTGTACTTCCTGCATCTAAATAAATGCAATCACCTTGTTCAACAATGCTAGCCGCATGCTTCGCAATTTGTTGTTTTATTTGAATGTTTTTGGATGATTTTTCAACCATCGTCGGCTCTTGTCCTTTTCCTGTTAAAACAGCCGCACCACCGTGAACCCTTTTTAATAACCTTTGCTTTTCCAATTGTGCTAAATCACGACGAATTGTTGATTCAGAGCTTTCTGTTCTTTCCACTAATTGCTGTAATTTAACAACCTTCTGCTCTTTTACAAGTTGCAATATCATTTGATGACGTTCAGGAGTTAACATTTTATTCACCTCTTCTTTGATTACAGTATAATGAAAACGATCACAAAAATCAACCACAAACATTCATAAATAACCAAAAACAATCACGAACGATTATAAACAACAAAAAAACCTATTTGATATAACAATCAAATAGGTTTCTTTCTTACTTCACTTATAAAGAAGCTTTATATATGCTTAAAACATCTTCTTTATTTAATTTTTTAAAGTTACCAAATTCACCATAAGCCATCGCTTTATCAGCCATTAAATCAATTTCATTTTCTCCAATAGCATAATCAGCTAATGTTAGCGGCGCCTCAATTGAAGTCCAAAATTGACGTAACGCCTCAATTCCTTCTAACGCAATTTCTTGATCAGTCTTTCCATCTGTTTCTACATCGAATACACGAATAGCGAACTGTTTAAAACGACTTACATTTTCATTTACAACATGCTTCATCCAGTTCGGGAATAAAATTGCAAGGCCGCCTCCATGTGGTATATCATGAACCGCAGAAACTGCATGCTCAATATTGTGAGTTGCCCAGTCTCCTTTTACTCCCATCGCTAAAATTCCATTTAACGCCATCGTTCCGCAATATAAAATTGTTTCCCTATGCTCATAATTTTCTAGATCATTTAACAGCTTAGGAGCTGTTTCAATTACTGTTCTTAAAACAGATTCACAATAACGATCTTGTAATTCTGTATTTGTTCCATGATGGAAATATTGTTCTAATACATGTGACATAATATCTACCATACCATAAATCGTTTGATCTCTCGGCACAGATGCAGTATGAACTGGATCTAAAATTGAAAACTGCGGGAATGTAACTGGGCTTCCCCATCCATACTTTTCATTCGTTTCCCAGTTTGTAATTACCGATCCTGCATTCATTTCAGACCCTGTTGCTGCAAGAGTAAGAACAGTACCAAATGGTAACGCCTCGCTAGCAAATGCTTTTTTCGTTACAATGTCCCATACATCTCCATCGTACTTACTACCTGCGGCAATTGCTTTTGTACAGTCGATTACACTTCCTCCTCCAACTGCTAAAATAAAGTCGACTCCATTATCTTTACAAATTTGAATCCCTTTCTTTACAGTTGATACACGAGGATTCGGTTCAACGCCTGTCAATTCAAATACTTCTGCATTTATATCTTTTAAAATAGATAGTACATTATCATAAATACCATTTCTTTTAATGCTGCCTCCCCCATATACGAGAAGAACTTTTTTACCGAACTGTGGAATTTCAGTTTTTAACTGTTCTAATTGACCTTTACCGAAAATAAGTTTCGTTGGATTATGAAATACAAAATTTTGCATATTTCTTTACCATCCCTTCTATATGAAAAGCAACTATACTTTTGTATACCATATTTTTTTCATTTCACAAAAATATTTGCCTAATAAAAAAATCCCAGCCTACAGGCTGAGATCTTTTTATTGGTAATAAGGTGAGATCATTAAGTAAACAATAACACCAGATAAACTTACATATAACCAAATCGGCATCGTCCAACGTACAATTTTACGATGACGTGTTAATTGATTTGTAAAACCAAATACAAGTGCAAACAATGCAAGTGGTACAATAATAGCCGCCAGGATAATATGTGTAATTAAAATAATGAAGTACACATATTTAATGAATCCTTCCCCACCAAAATGTGTTGCCGGCGCCAAGTAATGATACGATAAATAAGAAACACAAAATAGCAACGTCGTTGTAAATGCTGCCAGGATGAAACCACGGTGCATTTTCACATTCTTCTTAATAATAGAGTATAAAGCTGCTAATAAGAATACGAACGTAAAGCTATTAAAAATTGCATTTAACATTGGTAAAATTGTTACATCAAAATGTACTTCTCCTTCATAGCCCACAGGTCCAAAGAACAAAAATAAAATAATCGCATTTACAATTACAGAAAGCGTTATCACAATAGGAGCATAGCTTTTCTGATTAGTTGATTGATCCACCAAAATGGTCACTCCTCTTCCTTCAAATATGTATACGTAACCTCACTATTTTAACATATTATTCACAGTGTAAATGTGACAATAGTTTGACACAGTAAGACAGAGCAAAGAAAAAAATCCTTCTTAATAAAACTTCTTAAGAAGGATTTTATCGCTTTATTATTTAAATAGCAATGTAATTAGTTTTTGTTAAAAAACGTATTGCTATATGCTTGATAAATTTCAGATACTTGATATCCCATTAAAGAAATTGCTGTTAATGAAAAGAAACCAATCATAAGAAATCGAAACCACATATAAATCTCCTCCTTGTATTTAGCCTATAAAGCAGACGCTATATTACAAGTTGAGTGGTACTCTTCATCGTCACTTTCCTTTTTCTTTACAATTGCTGTTATAAATCGAATCATAAAGAAAATTACAAAAGGAAATTGTTCGTAATTTACCTTGGCATAGTTTGGCAACGGCTCGCGCTGCACATCGAACGGAGATGAGAAGGAATAGAACATACCTTGCTCTTCCATATATACAATTACAATTTTCATACAAAACATTATTCCTAGAAACGAAACAATATCTTGCCATTCTGTCGTATATAACAAGTTATATAGCTCTAATACGTACTCTTCCATCGTCATCCCCCTTTCCTTTTTTACCATTTTGCTCGCCTTTATAAAAAAAGTCAAGAAAAAAGTTTATATTCACTATGACAATAGTAATTACTTGTTTCTATGATTATATATGATTCTTTTATAGCAATGATTGGGTGTAACTCTCTTCTAAAACAAGAAATTAGAATCGAACAGATTCTTCATTTTTACTTTTAGGATTCAACACTGTACTATTTTTGTTTCTATTGAATATAAAATAAGAAATTATTATAAGAACAGTAACTAGCATCGTTAATAGTGCCTGTGAACGTAAAGATTCAATTGCGAGCATTGCAACTAAAACTGCTATAATCGCAGCAATTGTAACGTATGTTACGTACGGAAAAAACCACATTTTCACTTTCAAATTTTGTTGTTCCGCTTTCCCCATTTTTTTACGTATCTTGAAATGAGAAATTGCTATAACGAGATAAACGAGTAATGCAATCCCGCCAGATGCATTCACTAAAAATAAAAATACTTTATCTGGAGATATGTAACTAAAAACAACTCCGATGTAAGCAAAGAAAGTTCCAAATAAAACTGCCCGAACTGGAACACCACTATTATTCAATTTCAAAAATGCCTTTGGCGCATCTCCTCTTTCTGCCATTGAAAAAAGCATTCTTGAGTTCGTATATAAACCCGAATTCAAACAAGAAAGTACAGCTGTTAAAACGATAAAATTCATAATTTGTGCTGCCGCTGGTATTCCTATATGTTCAAGCACCGCTACAAACGGGCTTTTTAGTACGTTCGCCGAATTCCACGGAAGAAGTGTAACAACTACAGCGATTGATCCAATGAAAAATACGAGAATACGCCAAATTACACTATTTGTTGCTGTTTTTACTGCCTTTACAGGTTCGGCAGACTCTCCAGCGGCCACTGCAACAATCTCAGATCCCATAAATGAAAATATAACGACGGTGATTCCAAGTAGCACCGAACTTATACCATTTGGCATAAATCCTCCTTGCCCTACTAAATTCGAAGTGCCAGGTGCTTCCGTTCCTGGTACAAATCCTAAAATAACAGCTAGTCCAAGACAAAGGAATAAAACAATACTTATTACTTTAATAAATGAAAACCAATATTCAAATTCTCCAAATGATTTCACCGAGAAAACATTCGTCAACGTTAATAAAATCGTTAATATTAAGCTTAATAACCAGAGTGGGATTTCTGGAATCCAGTATTGAATAATACCAGCACCTGCTGTAGCTTCTATTGCAATAACAATTACCCAGAAAAACCAATATAGCCACCCAATTGTATAACCTGCCCATGGACCAATTGCCTCTCTTGCATATGTTGCAAATGAACCACTTGTCGGATTAATAGCTGCCATTTCTCCTAGCATTCTCATAACGAAAATAACTAGCAGTCCTGCTAATGCATATGAAACGATAGAGCCTGGACCTGCTGAATGCACAACCGCACCACTTCCAACAAACAAACCAGCTCCTATTACGCCACCAATTGAGATCATTGTTATATGGCGTATTTTGAGGTCTTTCTTAAGATTTTTATCCAACTCTTGTACATCCCCTTCCAAACTTAATTTTGAAATTTATGTAAGAGTATTATGCGAAAAATCTTGTCCTATACTTTAAAATATATCAAAATATTCTGAATTTAACAATCGTAATTCGACCTCCTTCAAAAATTATTACATTAGGTTTAATATTTTTCCATATACAATTGTTGAGAAAATTATAGTCACCTTACAAAAGAATGAATTTTCAGATATTATTAAATAAACAAGATTATACATCTAGACAACTTTTTGTATAGGAGTGTTGATATGTTAAACAAGTTCAAATTCATTTGTTATACTTTAGTAATTTTCTTACTGCTACCGCTAGCTCCCTTTCAAGCACAAGCAGCAAACAATTTAGGATCAAAATTACTCGTTGGATACTGGCATAACTTTGATAACGGTACTGGCATTATTAAATTAAAAGACGTTTCACCAAAATGGGATGTAATCAATGTATCTTTCGGTGAAACTGGTGGTGATCGTTCCACTGTTGAATTTTCTCCTGTATATGGTACGGATGCAGAATTCAAATCAGATATTACTTATTTAAAAAGTAAAGGAAAGAAAGTGGTTCTTTCAATAGGTGGACAAAATGGGGTCGTTTTACTTCCTGATAATGCCGCTAAGCAACGTTTTATTAATTCCATACAATCTCTAATTGATAAATACGGTTTTGATGGAATAGATATTGACCTTGAATCAGGAATTTACTTAAACGGAAATGACACTAATTTCAAAAACCCAACGACTCCTCAAATCGTAAATCTTATTTCAGCTATTCGGACAATCTCAGATCATTATGGTCCGAATTTTCTATTAAGCATGGCTCCTGAAACAGCTTATGTTCAAGGTGGTTATAGCGCATATGGAAGCATCTGGGGTGCATATTTACCGATTATTTATGGAGTGAAAGACAAACTAACATACATTCACGTTCAACACTACAACGCTGGTAGCGGGATTGGAATGGACGGTAATAACTACAATCAAGGTACTGCAGACTACGAAGTCGCTATGGCAGACATGCTCTTACATGGTTTTCCTGTAGGTGGTAATGCAAATAACATTTTCCCAGCTCTTCGTTCGGATCAAGTCATGATTGGACTTCCTGCAGCACCAGCGGCCGCTCCAAGTGGCGGATATATTTCTCCAACTGAAATGAAAAAAGCTTTAGATTATATCATTAAAGGAATTCCTTTCGGAGGAAAGTATAAACTTTCAAATCAGAGTGGCTATCCCGCATTCCGCGGCCTAATGTCTTGGTCTATTAACTGGGATGCAAAAAACAACTTTGAATTCTCTAATAACTATAGAACATATTTTGATGCTATCCCCTTGCAAAAATAAAAAAAACAACAATAGGTTATATAACCTATTGTTGTTTTTTTATAAATCACTTTTTCACTTCTACATGATGAAGAGATTTTTTTCCATCTCTAACATAACTATTTACAAGACTTAAAAGTAATTTACCACCAATTAACATCGCTCGTTCATCAAAATCAAATTGAGGATGATGATGTGGGTATGTTGTCCCTATTTCTTCATTACCCGCACCAGTGAAGAAAAATGCTCCTGGAACATGTTCTAAGTAGTATGCAAAATCTTCTCCCCCCATAATAGGTGGCACTTCAATGACTCTTTCTCTTCCAATGTCACGTTTCGCGATTTCCATAAAATGACTCGTTTCATCTACATGATTTATTAATATTGGATAGCCTCGTTTATATTGAATAGTAACTTCAGCATGAAGAGACTGACAAATCCCCTCAACAACTCGTCTAAATTCCTTCTCCATATATGCTCTTACTTCAGGATCTAACGTTCGAATGGTTCCTGTAAACGTAGCCGTATCCGCAATAATATTATCCGCTTGACCAGCATGGAACGTACCAACTGTTAATACCGCCGATTGTAGCGGATCTATTTTTCGACTCACTAAAAGTTGTAACTGATTAATTACTTGTGTTGCAACGATAATAGCATCAACAGTATGATGCGGCATACCGCCGTGACCGCCTCGCCCTTGAATCTTTACTTCAAAAGTATCAGCCGCCGCCATCATTGCTCCAGCTTTCGCCCCAACCACTCCTAAAGGCATTTGAGAAGATAAATGTGTCCCAAAAACAACATCTACCCCTTCTAAACAACCATCCTCAATCATAGCAATGGCTCCGCCAGGCTCTTTCTCTTCTGCATGTTGATGTATAAGAACTATTTTTCCAGAAAGCTGACCTCTATGGTCACTTAATATTTTTGCAACACCTAAAAGTATTGCTGTATGTCCATCATGGCCGCAAGCGTGCATTACGCCAGGAACCTTTGATTTATATGAAACTTGCTTTTCATCTTGAATAGGTAGTGCATCAAAATCAGCACGTAGCGCTATCGTCTTCCCAGGTTTTCCACCTTCAATTACGCCAATTACCCCTCTTCCTCCAACATTTGTTGTCACATCAATATGAAAACTTTTTAAGATTTCGGCTATTTTTTTCGGTGTTTCTATTTCTTGAAACGATAGCTCTGGGTATTGATGAAAATCTCTTCGCCACAAAACCATTTGCTTATATAAATTTTCCAATTCTTTATGCCATGTTTCTATCATAGAAATGCCCCTTTCTTTTTTAACACTTTAAATAAAAGTTACACAATATTCTGTTTTTAATCAATAAAAAAGAGCACTTTCTTTGAAAACCCTCCTACTACTGAATGGTCTAGTTACTATTTTGCTTCAATACAAATACCGAAAGTTCAGGTACACTCAAAAATCTAACAGGCATTCGGGTTGTCCCAATACCACGATTTACGTATAAATGTAACGGCTTATTCTTTCCTTCTAATTCATACATACCTTCCACATAGCTCTCAGCTAATTTTGTAGTAATTAATGGACCTATAAAAGGAATTTGAACTTGTCCTCCGTGACTATGGCCTGACATTTGAAAATCAACTGGGTAACGAGCTACTTTGTCTATAACATCCGGCTCATGTACTAAAAGCATATTGAAATCTTGTTGCCTCACATGTTTTAAAGTCGAGTCTATTTGCGGCTTTCCTAATAAGAAATCATCCAAACCTGATATTGTAATATATTTTCCGTTTTCCGCTTTAATTTTTTGCATTTCATTTACTAACACAGAGAAACCAGCTTCCTCCATATATTTTTTATAAAATAAACTACCTCCCCCGCCCCTATCATGATTCCCAAACACTGCATATTTCCCTAAGGGTGCATGTATTTTCTGTAAAATACCTTTCGCTTCTTCTCTTTCCGCCTTATACGATCCAAACTTATCTATTAAATCCCCTGTAAAAACTACTACATCTGGATGTAACGCATTCATCTTCTCCACCAAATTTTCTAGTTGTTTCAGTGTAAATTCTGGCCCTAAATGTACATCTGAGAATTGTAATATTTTTTTATTATTAAACTCTTTAGGAATTGTAGATGCTTCTATTTCATTCCACGTAACTGTTACTAGTTTTCGTTCTATTTCTGTCGCATAGAAATACAAACTTACTGAAATCATTACTATACTTATAAAACTGAGTATGAATATTTTTATGATTGATTTTTTTTGTTCTTTTTTTTCATGATGCGTATTCATGTTCTCACCTCTAAAAGCACTTTACAGCCTTATTGTTACATTCATGTGACAACATGAACAATGTTAGTTATATCCAATTATACCCATTCACTTTGACAAACTTATACAGAAGTCATAACATATTTTTATAATACATAGATTCTTAAAAATGTTCCTTCTATTCATTCTATCATTTTATTGAGGAGAGATTATTCATGTCTGTATTTACACCAGAAGAAATTACGGAACTTGCAGCGAATTCCGGAAGAAAAAAAGCTCATTTATCATTACTCCCTATGCTAATTCTCGGTTTTTTTGGTGGTGCTTTCATAGCATTAGGGTATTTACTCGATATCCATGTTATCGGAACAATGCCAAAATCTTGGGGATCATTTACTAGTTTTCTAGGCGCTGCTGTATTCCCTATCGGTCTTATACTCGTTATTCTTGCAGGCGGTGAACTAGTAACTGGTAACATGATGACAGTTTCTATGGCTTGGCTTCAA
The DNA here is from genome assembly GCF_019091205.1 of Bacillus sp. GbtcB14. NCBI lineage: Bacteria > Bacillati > Bacillota > Bacilli > Caryophanales > Bacillaceae > Bacillus > Bacillus sp. GbtcB14. The sequence continues at coordinate 931,071 of NZ_JAGXJT010000001.1, read as the reverse complement.
AAGAAAATTACTTTATTTCATTTCATACGAAATTTAGTTATTGTTACGTTTAGCAACTTCATAGGTGCTGTATTCGTTGCCTATTTTTTCGGTCATATCGTCGGATTAACAGAGGGCGCTTTTTTAGCGAAAACAGTTTCTATTGCGCAAGCTAAACTACAAGATACACCGCTGCAAGCCTTCATTTCTGCAATCGGATGTAATTGGCTCGTTTGTTTAGCTGTTTGGCTCAGTATGGGAAGTAAAGAATTTATCGGAAAGATTATCGGTATTTGGTTCCCAGTTATGACTTTTGTTGCGATTGGATTTCAACACGTTGTGGCCAATATGTTTGTCATCCCAGCTGCAATTTTTGCCGGTCATTTAACTTGGTTTGAATATTTTCCAAACTTCATTTTTGTTTTCTTTGGAAACTTAGTAGGAGGTATGTTATTTGTAGCATTACCTTATTTCATATCATATAATAAGAAGCTCCCTTCCAATAAAGAGCAAACTGAATTAAAGAAACAATCTGTATCCGCTTAAATGAACTGTCTATACAGTGGCTCTAAAAAATATTACAAATTTCATTTTTTTTACGAATATATGTGCGTACACTTGTTCTCGAATGTTTTATACGTTATAATAACAACTTAAATAGCATTATTTACATATGAGGTGAAAAACATGAACAAAACAGAATTAATCAAAAACGTAGCACAAAATGCTGAGATTTCTCAAAAAGAAGCTACTGTAGTTTTACAAACTGTAGTAGAATCAATCACTAACACTTTAGCTGCTGGTGAAAAAGTACAACTTATCGGATTCGGTACATTCGAAGTACGCGAAAGAGCTGCTCGTACAGGCCGTAACCCACAAACTGGTGAAGAAATGCAAATCGCAGCTTCTAAAGTACCTGCTTTCAAAGCTGGTAAAGAACTTAAAGAAGCTGTAAAATAATGAAAAAAATAGCCTTCTCGTTTACGAGAGGGCTATTTTTTCATTACATAATTAATAAAAATCTGACCATTATGCTGTTTCTTTTGTTCCTTTATGCAAATAAAACCTTTACTCTCAAAAAAAGGTTTTGCTGTAATACTCGCTTCTGTATATATTTCCCTACACCCCAAGTTCACTGCTTCTTTTTCTAACTTCTGTAGTATGTATGAAGCTATTCTTTTTCCTTGATAATCTTTATGCGTAAATAAACGATCTATGTAATGCTCATCATTATAATCCCCAAATCCCACTATCACACCGTTATGATCCGCTACATAACTAATATTCTTTTCTAAAGACCTTAACCAACTTTCTTTATCTAGTTGATCTGGTGCCCATGCCTGTAGCTGTAACACGTTATAATCTTTTGCATTAATTGTATGAACTGTTTCATAGAACAATTGTAATACTTGTTCTAAATCCTCTTTATGGAATGTTCTAATGATCGTGTCTTTTAACATATATGAACCTGGTTTAAAATTCTTATAAAAATCTATAAATTGTTGGCGAACCAAGTCAAATGCCAACTACCGAAAAGGAATCTCACCTTTTTCCTGTCCGTAAGGGTTGTGACCTTTTCATCCACCTATTGTGAAAGAATGACGGCAGGTTCCTGTTAGGAACGATCTGTCCTTGCATACTACCATTCATCCAAGTCAGTAGTATGCAAGAGGTTATAAGAAATAAACCAGTACCCCCCTTCTCATTTAAATTTTAAATACGAATTGTTGATTGCTCATATAAACAGTTTTATGAAGAATGCTCCACAATTTCCAATTGTGATATTCTTTCCACGTTTGAATTGTTTGTAACCATTTTTTATATACTTTTTTCGTATTCTTTTTACTTTCTTCCATGGAAGCAACAAGAATACGCAGTTTTGTTGTAATTTGGTTTTTTAATAATAATATAATCTCTTTTGGTAATTGTTCTTGCAATTCTAATCCACGTCTTGCGATCGTGAATGCGGCTGCTTCATGAACGCTAATACCGAAATTTTTACTGTATTTTAATTTTCCAATCACACTTGTATAAGCGGAGTTTACTGTTTTAACAGAAAATCCGTTACGAAGAGACATACGAATTAAATTGTTCAACATCTTTTTATACGTAAATTGATGGAAATTACGATTACTGTATGTATCAGTATCATGAGATTGTTGAAACTTTAAATCTTCTAAAACAATTCCCCCTACATTGTTTGCCAATAACCATGTTTTAATTTGTTGTACAATTTGTCCAATTATCGTTGTGCGTTTGTTTGTTGAAAACGTATTCAGATTGTGTAGATAAAAAATTTTTGACCCTTTAAAATTACCTTGTTTTGTACATAAACTAACTGCAATGCGGTCCGGATTTACATCAATTCCTGCAATTACATCTGATTGTGATATTTCCTTGAAATCTAGTACACGACCTATTTCTGTTTCATCAAACGTAATATTTACATAAAATTCATTTTGTTTACGAATGATTTCTACACTATATTTTTGATGCTCTATAATCGGTTTTCCTTTTGGATTTACACCGATTTGCTTTCCCATAACGACATTTGTGATTTGATGATAAAAATGATATGGAATGATAATCGGAACTTTGATTCGTGGGCTTTTTGTTTTTCCATTTGTTCGTCCTAATGGATTTGCAATTTCTAACCATCCTTGCCCACAGTCATCAACTGTAATGCGCATGTTCAAATTCCCTTTTTTGCTTTTATCTCCACGAGAATATAATTGTCGTGTCCGCAAATCTTTCCATTCTTGATTGGATATCTTGTTTTTCATTCTTTCATAGAAATTTTTCCGCCCACCAAAAATAATAGGAGGTAATGTTTTATTTTTAATATGTTTTGCATACATTTCAATTTTTTGTTCTAATTTTTGTTTTCGTTTTCTTAAGCCAATTAAACAAGTTTCTAATGCAACTTGTTTAGGTCTTTTTTTGCCGCGTTCATAATCATCTATTTTTTGTAACGTCTTTTCTAACTTTTTTTGATTGTTTTCTAGGTAAACAGGAAGAAGTTCTTTTTGAGAGAAAAGGATCGTTTGCGCTTGTAAAATCGCATCTTCACAAAAACGTTTATTTAACAAATATTTAGGTTGTAGTTTTTTTATCAATTCTTTCTCGTTTTCGCCCTCAATCAAACGATTAAAACTATATCGTTTTGCACTTTCGAACGTACGGATCAAAGTAATTAAATCTTCCGTTTGTTCTTTTGTAATAGAATTGATTTTACAAGTACGTGTTGTTTTCATCCTTCCCCCCTTTTCATCACCTGAAAATATTATAGGTTGAATTCTGTAAAATATAAAACCTGTAATTGTAAATTTTTATAGTTTTTTATAGATTCTCATTTACTGTTATTACCTCCTTACGAAACTATCATTTAACTTTTCTACCATCTAGTATTCAATATTTCTGCTTTATTATATCTTTTTTCTTTCTATATAAACAAAAAACAATACTTATTTCAAAGTATTGTTTTTGTTTAAAAGCCTATGCAATTACTCTATAGATTTTTATTTTTTTAATTTCACTCTTTGCAGTCGTAATGCATTTAATACAACGGATACAGAACTAAATGCCATCGCGGCTCCAGCAACCCAAGGTGCTAAGAAACCGAACGCTGCAATCGGGATGCCTAAGCCGTTATAAGCTAGTGCCCAGAATAAATTTTGCTTAATATTTCTTATCGTCATCTTGCTCATAAAGATTGCATCAGCAATACTATTTAAATCACCACGGATTAACGTAATGTCCGCCGCTTCCATCGCTACATCCGTTCCCGTTCCAATTGCCATACCGATATCCGCCGTAGCAAGTGCAGGAGCATCATTTATTCCATCACCAACCATTGCTACTTTCTTACCTTGCGCTTGGAGTTTTTTCACTTCTTCTGCTTTTCCTTCTGGTAATACTTCTGCAATTACGTGATCAATACCAACTTGCTTAGCAATTGCCTGAGCAGTTTGTGTATTATCTCCTGTAATCATAACAACGTCTAGACCCATTTTCTTAAGTCTTGCTATAGCTGCTTTTGAAGTATCTTTTACAGTATCCGCAACGGCAACTATTCCAGCATACTCCTTATCTATTGCTATTAACATTGCTGTTTTTCCTTCTCGTTCTAGCGCTTCCATCGATTTAGAAACTTCTTCAATATCAATATCGAATTTCTTCATTAATCGACGTGTACCAATTAATAATTGTTTCCCTTCTACAACTGATTCGATGCCGAATCCCGGAATTGCTTCAAATGTTTCTGAACTTGGGATATCAATTTTCTTTTCTTTAATTCCCTCTACAATCGCTTCTGCAAGTGGATGTTCAGAATTTTTTTCTGCCGCACCTACTAGACGTAGCATTTCTTCTTCGTGGAATTCATCTGCTACAATTACATCTGTTAACACCGGCTTCCCATTTGTCACAGTACCTGTTTTATCTAGAATAACTGTATCTAATCGATGCGTTGCTTCTAAATGCTCCCCGCCTTTAAATAAAATGCCATACTCAGCCGATCTTCCTGATCCCGCCATAATAGATGTAGGTGTCGCAAGACCTAATGCACACGGACATGCGATAACAAGTACGGCTATCATTTTTTCAAGTGCTCCACCAAAATCACCAGGTGTAACAAATAGCATCCACACTGCAAATGTGATAATAGCAATCACAACTACAACCGGTACGAAAATACCTGAAATTTGATCCGCTACCCTTTGAATAGGCGCTTTTGAACCTTGAGCCTCTTCTACTACTTTAATGATTTGAGCTAATGCAGTATCTCTGCCTACTTTAGTTGCTTTCACTTTTAAAAATCCATTTTTATTCATTGTAGAGCCGATTACTACATCCCCAATTGTTTTATCAACTGGAATACTCTCGCCTGTCAACATCGATTCATCTATCGCTGACTTTCCTTCTACAATTTCCCCATCTACCGGGATTTTTTCACCAGGCTTTACATAAACGATATCACCAGCTACTACTTCTTCGATTAAAATTTTTATTTCTGTTCCATCTCGCACAACTGTAGCTGTCTTTGCTTGTAAACCCATCAACTTTTTAATTGCTTCTGATGAACGTCCCTTTGCTTTTGCTTCAAATAATTTACCTAAAATAATTAGTGTAATAAGTACCGCGCTCGTTTCAAAATATAAATCTGTCATATGTTCCGAAGAACCGATAGATTGAATACTTAAATATACACTATAGAAATAAGCAGCCGATGTTCCAAGTGCCACGAGAACATCCATATTGGCACTTTTATTTCGTAACGCTTTATAAGCTCCAACATAAAACTGCCCACCAATGATAAACTGAACTGGAGTTGCAAGAGCTAGCTGTACCCAAGGATTCATAAGCATATCAGGTAAATAAATAAACGATGTAAATGAGAAATGACTTACCATTGCCCACAATAACGGGAATGATAAAATAAATGAAATGATAAATTTCTTCTTTTGTCGCTCAATTTCTTGTAAGCGATGATCAGTTGATCCGTCTTGCTCATCTGATTTCACTTCCAATTTATATCCTAATTTTGTAATTGCACTCTTCATTTCATTTACATGAATTTCATCAGGATTAAAATCTACTGTAGCCGATTCCAAAGCGAAATTTACTGTCGCCCCGTTCACACCTTCTAACTTATTTAAACGCTTTTCTACTCTATTGGCACATGCTGCGCATGTCATCCCAGAAACAGTAAACTCAGCTTTATCACTTACAATTCCATATCCTAACGATTCAACTTTTTCCTTAAACTGTTGCGGGTTTGTTTTTTGGGGATCATACATTATTTTTGTTTTTTCAAGTGCAAAATTTACATTTGCATCATGAACACCTTCTACTTTTTTCAAGCCTTTTTCAATTCTATTTGCACATGCCGCACATGTCATTCCTGATATTTGAAGATTGGCCTCTTTCTGTTCATTCATGTCTCTCACCTCTATATACCCTCATAAGGTATAATTATTAACAAAATAAATCGTACTTCCTATAAAGTACGATTTATTTCCATATCTAAAAATAATTATTGAACATCGTACCCTTGATCTTCAATTACAGCAACGATATCTTTTAACGTTACAACTGATGAATCAATCGTAACTTCAACAGTACCTTCTGCTAATTGAACTTTCACTTGCTCAACACCGTTTAGTTCTTTCACACTGCTTTCAATAGAATTTACACAATGTCCACAAGACATACCTTCAACTTGTAATGTTAACTGTTCCATTTAAAATCCTCCTCTTGTTTCTTCATTGTTTGTTAATCACAACTACATCTTACCATACCCCCCTAAGGTAATCAATGGTTTTATATCATGATTTTTCAATTATTTTCTAAAAGTTTATTTTACACACACTTTTGCACACCAAAACCCGATATAAAGGTAAACAAAAAAACAAGCCAGTTATATACTAGCTTGTTTTTACGCTTTTGAAAAACGTTCAAATACTGTCATCAATTCTTCAATTGCTTCGTCACCATTACCATTTTTAATAGCTCCTGAAACACAATGACTTGTATGGTTTTTTAATACACCCATTCCAACTTTTTTCATCGCTGCATTAATCGCTGAAATTTGTACTAAAATATCCACACAATAACGATCATTTTCAATCATATTTTGAATACCGCGGACTTGTCCTTCAATTCTCTTTAATCTATTTATAATCTGTTCTTTTTCTTTTTCTGATCTATGTGTTACTGCTTCATGCTCTTTATGATCCATATTATCACCTTCTTAAAGTTTCTCTTCATCCAATAAAACAATTGCTTTTACGAGTATACCAATTATAGCATTAATTATCTATGTATGATACCCCATATGAGTATATTTCCACTCTATGCTTATTCTTAACAACTTATTAGCTTCTCAGACTCAATTATTATAATACCCTTGCCTTTTTTCAAAAAACAATAATAAAAGTCTCAATTTACACACGTGTAAATTGAGACTTTTTTCTTCCTATATATAATTATTGCTGATCACATACTTTTGTGTCATTCACTACTGAAGTTCCTTCAACGGTTACCGTATGAAAACAGTCATTTACACGAACTGTCACAACATTATCTTGCCGATCAATAATGTGATATTCATTAAAATTTTTATTTAGAGCACTGCGAATTTGTTCTCCTTCATAAATTGGAATGCCATGTGATAAAACCCAAATAAGCCCAGCGATAGCAAGAATAGTTTTCATACGATCTACCTCCTTGAGAATATAGTGAACTTTTCATCCATGCTTTTTCAGCTCTACAAATCATGATTGGAATGAAACAAGCCTTTTTGGAAATAAGTTCATTTCGTCTATTTTATGTTTATGCTAATTGTGACCGATTTGTGACAACTTTTTGTCTCTTTAGACGAAAAGTTGAAACAAAACTTTCAAAAAGGACAATTCTACTTGCACAAACAAAAGGCTATGGAGAATTTCCCCATAGCCTTTTGTTTGCATTTTATTAGACAATCATTTCATTATGTTTAACGTTAAGTGTTTCAATTTGAATTGTAGCATGTTCAATATGGAACTCTTTTTTTAGCATATCAATAATATTTTGCAGTACTTCTTGATCATCCTGTTTTTTATCGATCATTACATGGACACTTAATGCATCTAATCCAGACGTAATTGTCCAAATATGAAGGTCATGTAAATCACCTACACCTTCTACTCCTTTAATCGCTTGCTTCACTTTCTCTAGTTCAATTGCAACTGGTGTACCCTCCATAAGTATATGAATGGAGTGTTTTGTTACTCCCCACGCGCTCTTTAAAATTAATAAAGCTACAACTACTGAGATAATTGGATCTGCAATATACCATGAAAATAATGACATAAGTGCACCAGCTACTAATGCCCCCACTGATCCTAAAGCATCCCCAAGAACATGTAAATACGCGCTACGTAAATTCACATTATTTTTCACGTCACCTTGTCTCATGAGTGCCCATGCACTAATTAAATTTGCTAGTAAACCAATTGATGCGATTAACATCATTGGACCACTTGCTACAGTTGGTGGTTCAAAAAAACGACCAATTGCTTCCCATACGATAAGCCCTGCTACAACAAATAACGTAATACCATTAATTGATGCCGCTAAAATCTCAAAACGATAATATCCATACGTTTTTGTAGAAGTAACCGTTCTAGCTGCAAGTCCGATTGCAATTAAACTTAATAATAATGAACTTGTATCACTTAACATATGTCCTGAATCGGATAATAAGGCTAAACTATTTGTAACTAGTCCCCCGAAAAATTCAAGGAACATAATAGTTGCTGTAATTACTAATGCTGTAATTAATCCTTTTCTATTTCCTTTCCTACTTTCCTCAAAATGATGATGTCCATGAGAATGCCCGTGAGCATGTCCATGATGTTGGTGACCGTGATGATGTCCCATATAAATGCCTCCTTTTAATTTTGTTTTGTCTTTCATAATTCCTCTATTGAATTTTTACTTTCTTTATAAATGGTTCTTTTCTTACTTGAATTGCACTTGTTGGACAACTGTCACTTGCCGCCAACATGGCTTTCAAGAAAGTTTTTGGGATTCCCATTATTCCTTGATTATTATCTAATACACCAAATGATTTTCCTCTTCCATCTAATTGATATATATCAGGTGCTATAGAAGTACATAATCCACATGACTCACAATTCTTTTTATTTACAACCGTATAATGTAGCAATTCAACTCACCTCCGTCACACAAATACAATACTACGGTAGGGTATTTACAAGTGTTTATTTCATACAAATTTCCCTATTTAAATAATAATGGCCTATCGGTTTTAAATTGTTATCCAATTCATAAACCAATGGTGTTCCTGTTGGAATGTTTACATTTTCTATATCTTCATCTGAAATTTTATCTAAATGTTTTACTAAAGCACGTATTGTATTTCCATGGGCTGCAATAATTACTTGTTTACCAGTTTTTATATTAGGAGCTATCTCTTCATTCCAATATGAAACAACTCGTTTCTCTGTATCTTCTAGATCTTCTGTAAGAGGAAACTCATACTCTTTTACATCTCTATATTTCGGATGTGCTGCTTCATATCTTTCGTCATCTTTTGTAAGTGCTGGTGGGCGTGCATTTGTTGAACGTCTCCATAAAGTTACTTGTTCATCACCGTATTTTCTCGCTGTTTCTTCCTTATTTAATCCTTGAAGTGCACCGTAATGACGCTCATTTAATTTCCATGTTTTATGAACAGGTATCCACATTAAATCCATTTCTTCGAGAGTAATCCATAAAGTACGCATCGCTCTTCTCAAAACAGATGTATATGCTACATCAAATGAGAAACCATTTGCTTTCAGCATTACTCCAGCTTCTCTTGCTTCTTCCAAACCTTTACTAGATAAATCGACATCCGTCCAACCTGTAAACCTATTTTCAACATTCCATTCACTTTGTCCGTGTCGTATTAAAACTAGCTTTACCATACTTATTATCTCCTCTCCTTTTAAAGTTGCATTTTCATAAAGAAGTATCTTTATGAAAATGCGTAATTACATATCAACTTCTTTATTCTTCATTTCACTACTATGACTAAACGCTAATTCAATTAATCCATTTACGTGAGAGTCATCTAATGAATAAAAAACAAGTTTCCCCTCTTTACGCTTTTTCGCTAATCCTATCGTTTGTAATAGTCTTAAGTGATGTGATGCTGTTGCAATACTACTATGAATAATACTTGCGACATCACGTACGCAAAGCTCTTTTTCCGTATACAACGCATAAGCAATTTTCAAACGTGTTTCATCTGCAAGTGCCTTAAACATTTTTGCTACACTACTTATATTTTCTTTCTCTAGCATATCACTTGCATGTTTTACTTTTTGCTCATCATGATAACAAAGTTCACAATGTTCTTCCTTCATATGTAACACCTCTTATTCAAATATATATTTGATTATGTATGTAGTATACCGTATAAACGAGAAACATTCAAATGTTTATTTGAATGTTTCTCGTTTATATTAAAATTCCACTGATTATTAGCCCACAGCTACTGATCTTATGAGCTTCCCGACTGTTAATACCGGATAAATTAAACTATTTTCCTTTTAATATTCCCCCTTTGAAAAACAAACCTTATAAAAAAGCTCCCATATAAGTTCGTTTCTAGTGCATACTCCAACCTTTTCAAAAATTGACTTAAAATGATCCTGAACTGTATATGTAGAAATGCACAATTCTTTTGCCACTTCTTTCGTTGACATCCCTCTAACAATTCCTACTATCACTTCTTTCTCTCTTTGAGACAAATTATAAAAATCTGCAAGAAGAGGAAAAGCTTTTTCTGGCCGTGCTCTTTCGAACAAAACCCTATATCCTGTATGACAACTACTGTAACTTTCTAACCTACTTGCACGAATAACCCAAAATTGTCCACACGTTAAACTTATACAAACTGTTGCTTCTTTATTAGTTTCATTTGCTTTTACTTGCGAACAAACTGCACGTATCGGCCTCGGTATGTCATCTTCATTTAATTGTTCATACTTTCTAAAATTTGATAACCATATGTATCCTGTTTCATCCCAATAATTTAGTTTAAGATTTTCATTTAATATAATCATACCCATTCCTACTAGTTCTATTTGTTCTTCTGAACGGATTATAAAGGATGTTCTTAAAGTATCTCCTGCCAATAAACCCACCTTCGATAAATACTTACATTCATCATGCTGAAAGGGTATTTTTGTATTATCTCGAAACAAACTTAAGTGTCCAAAACATTTTCTTTTACTCATACAAACCACTCTTACTTCATCTATAAAACCGGCTGGCTTTAAAACATTTCGATACCTAGCGCTTTTTATCGGATTATCATTTGTGACAATACGTATCGCGCCAACATGAGGGGCCTTTCGTGCTAAATCTTTAAATTTGTTGTAATCATCCTCTAAAAATTCATTCATAAATAACTGCGGATGCAGTTGTTCAATTCTTTGATCTGTACATGCTCCGGTTGATAAAAATGTACGCGGGTCTATCGCGGTGAAACAGGAAGCATCAAAAGGAATTACTTTTTTTAATATATTTAAAAACTCTTTTTGAAATTGTCTAGTTGAACTCTCGCTTTTCATTAACACTGTTATTTCTTTCGTTGCTTGTTCATAAATCATCTTGATTCCCCCCAGATTTATGGGATTGTTTCCTCTAACCATTTCATTTCATAATAAAGTGAAACTTTATTATAAAAGAGGAGGCTAAAAAATGAGCTGGAATGATTGTACTGTACATACGTATGAACGAACAATTCCGTTGAAAATCCCTGGATATTTTACCCTTTATGACATGATGAATCATTTTCTACTTACTACATTCCCTAAAGAAAATATGAATCCAAATTTACTAGTTATAGGTGCTGGTGGTGGACAAGAGATTCTCTCAATCAGTAAACAAAATAGCAACTTATCTTTTACAGGTGTCGATCCATCTGAAAGCATGCTACAGTTAGCTAAAAAAAGAATTAAAAACGAAGGCATACAAAATCATGTTCACCTTGTACATGGAACTATCCATACATTATTACCAAATCAATTATTTGACGCTGCCACCTGTATGCTTGTCCTGCACTTCGTCCCAACTATTAAGGAGAAAAAAGAACTTATTAATGAAATTAGTAGTTATCTAAAGCCTGGTGCTCCATTCTTTCTCTCTTCAATAAATGGTATACCCCATACAAGTATGTTTTCTGCACAATTACATGCTTGGCGCAATCATATGATACAAAATCAAATTCCATTAAAAGATTGGGACCGATTTGAAAATTCTTTTGAAACAGAAATATTTCCTATTTCCGAAAATAATCTACTAACTATTATGGAGGAATGTGGCTTTACTCAAATCACTCGCTTTTTCACTAGCTTTTTAATTGATGGATACGTTGCGTGTAAGCGATAATGAAAAAAGGTAAGCAATTGCTTACCTTTTCCCTCTTCTATACGTGACTAATAAACCTTAACCCTTTACTTAAAGAAGTCGGCACAACAGATGCATGATTCTCCCCTTCAGCCTCATAAAACGTAAATTTAAACTGGTCGTGTTTTACTTGGAGAAGCCGCTCTGACAATTCGTTTGCCCCTACAACCATATGCTCTCGTTCTAGTGACCCAACTGTAAGGAACACTCCCGTTTCAAACTTGGCACTATTTAATTCACTTATAAGATTCTCTTCTTTTGCAAGCACAGATTGGTTATTCCACCAAATAGATGGACTACTAATAAAATAATTTTGAAAGGCATTTACGTTTGTAAATAGTATATGTAAAGCAAATAAACCACCTAACGAATGCCCAAATAACGTTTGCTTTCCTTTATCAATCTCAAAATCATTTTCGATTTGAGGCTTCAGTTCTTCTTCTATAAAAGTAAAGAAGTTATGTGCTCCTCCTGTTTTAGGCCACGGTTTACCGTCTGGTTTTAAAGGCGCATCTTTTGAAATTACGCTAGGTGTAAAATCATAACATCTTTCTTCACCTGAAAATGCCCCTTCAATACGATAACCAATACCTACTATAATTGCTGGTGAAACACCTGTTTTTTCTGCTCTAACTGATTGTATTTTAACCGCTTCATGGAATGTTTGAAAAAAAGCATTGCCATCTAATACGTATATAACAGGATAGCCTGACTCTGGTGCTGGCTGCCTCGGCTTTGAAATGTGAATTTGATATTCCTTATCTTCTAGTTTTGAATACATTTTCCACTGCTCTGTATTAAATGTTATAATCTGCTGTTTTTCAATAGTAGTATTCATCCTATATCCCCCCTCTTAACTCGTTACATATATTTCAACTTTCTCTTCTTGAGATACAACGCTATCGTATCCAAAGCAAACAGGAGATCCGTTATATGGATCAATCATGACACGCGCATCAATATGAAATACTTCTTTTAACACTTCATTTGTAATGATTTCTTCTGGGCTACCAGTTGTAACGATTTCCCCTTCCTTCATTGCAATAATCTCATCTGAAAACCTTGCTGCATGGTTAATATCATGTAGTACCATTACGACCGTACAATTATGTTCTTTATTTAACTTCTCCACAATTTGTAATACATCTAATTGATGAGACATATCAAGATATGTCGTTGGTTCATCTAGTAGTAACACTTCTGTCTCTTGTGCTAAAGCCATCGCTAGCCATACCTTTTGTCGTTGACCACCTGATAGATTTGCAATTTGTCTCGTTCGAAATTCAGAAGTTTTCGTTATATCTAGTGCCCAATCAATCATCTCTTTATCTTTTGAAGTTAACTTATTTACGTTATTTCGATGTGGATAGCGTCCATAAGAAATTAACTCTTCTACTTTAAGCTCTCCTGGCGCAATTGGAGTTTGCGGAAGTAAAGCTAACTGCTTCGCAATTTCTTTCGTTGGAATTGTATTTAAATCCTGTCCTTGTAAATATACTTTACCGCTCTTTTGCTTTAAGATTCTTCCCATTGTTTTTAACAATGTCGATTTACCGCACCCGTTTGGCCCTATAATTGTCGTTACTTTTCCTTCTTGTATTTCCACATTTAAATTGCGAAACACTGTAAGCTTTTCATAACTCGTTTCTAAATTTTTTGCACTTAAAATACTCACTTTTATTCCTCCTCTTACGCTTTCGCCTTATAAAGTAAATATAAGAAATACGGTACACCGACAATAGAAATAACGATTCCAACTGGTAACTCTACAGGTGTGAAAACTGTTTTTGCAATAAAGTCTGAAGCAATTACAAGAAACATTCCGATTACTCCGCACGTAGGAATGATATATTTATGCTGAATACCAACAAGCCTTTTCGCTATGTGCGGTGCCATTAATCCAATGAAACCAATACTTCCTGAAACTGCGACACATGCGCTCACAAGTCCGATACTACTTAGTAGTAAAATAGATTTCTCTCTTTCTACTGAAACACCTAAACTTGTAATACTCGTTTCTTCCAGTTGAAATAAATCTAATAAATAAGCTTTCTTTTGTATAAGTGGAATTAATATGATGAGCCACGGCAACATAGCGACAATATACTTCCAGTTTGCGCTATATATGCTTCCAGACACCCAAACTGCAGCCATTTCGAAATCAGTTGACTTCATTTTGAGTGATAAGTACATAGAAAATGCTCCAAATCCTGATCCAATTGCAATCCCTGTTAATAAAAGACGTTGCGAGTCTAGCTTACCGTTTTTCCAAGAAAACAGATAAATGATGATAGCTGCACCTAATCCGCCGACTAAACCAAACATTGGCATCATCATAATAGACATCCAATCTGTGCTCTTTAATTGCCCTTGAAAGAAAAACATAAAAATGACGATCGCTGTTCCGGCCCCAGCATTCACTCCTAAAATACCTGGGTCCGCCAATCCATTTCTCGTAATCCCTTGAATAACAGCACCTGCAACGCCGAGGCCTAATCCTACTAACCCAGCAATTACGATGCGTGGAAGACGAAAATCAAAGATAACTAGATCATGTTCTGGTACTGGATCAATTCTAAAAAGTGTTTTAAATACATCCGTAATCGTAATATCAAACGTACCGTTCGTTAAACTAATATAAATAGCACCAAAAATTAAAAATATAATAATCCCCATTGTCATTCCGAAACGTTGACTTGAACTTTTAGGCATGTCTCTCTCCTCCTCTTGTACGGATTAAATAAAGGAAGAAAGGAATTCCAATTAAGGAGGTAACGACGCCAATTGGTGTTTCAAATGGATAGTTTACAAATCTACTTAAAACATCACATAACGCTAAGAACACTCCGCCAATAACACCTGCACATGGCAAAATCCACTTATAATCTACCCCAATTATAAAGCGAGTAATGTGCGGAATAATTAAACCTACAAAACCTACTTTCCCGACTAAAGCAACTGCTGTTCCTGTTAAAAAAATAACAGATAAAATTGCCATCGCTTTAACTAGTTTTGTACGTTGCCCTAGATTAATAGAAACCTCTTCTCCTAAAGAAAGAATTGTAATAGACTTCGATATTAATAATGCTAAAGCTATCCCAATTATCCCAAAAGGTATCGTAATTTTAATTACAGTAGGGTCCACTTGATCTAACTTTGCATTAAACCAAAAACTAACGTTTTGAGAAATTTGGAAATACGAAGCCATCGCAGCAGATAGACTACTTAAAAATGTTCCAATAACTGTTCCGATAATTGCTAACCTAACAGGGGATAAACCATTTTGAAGGAGCGAACCAAAACCAAACACGATACCTGCTCCTAATGCAGAACCAATCATTGAACATAAAACCATACCGATTGATGACATCCCCGGAAGAAAAATCATACAAAGTGTAATAACAAAAGCTGCCCCATCCGTCACACCCATAATAGAAGGGGATGCAAGATAGTTTCTTGTCATCCCCTGCATAAGTGCTCCTGATATGGCTAGAAATGCTCCGACTAAAAGAGCTGCAACTACCCTTGGTAAACGTGAAGTAATAATAATATTATGATTTACATTGCTTGAATCAAAATGAAATAATGCGTTCCACACTGTTTCAGCATCAATACTTTTTGCCCCATACAAAATAGAAAGTATAACTGTAAATAAAATGAGTATGGGTGCTATACATAATATAGTTACTGGTACTGCATTTGTTTTCTGCATATCATTCAACGCACCTTACTTATTGTATTATTTAGATAAATTTTTCACTGCTTCTTTTAAGAATGCTGTTTTACTCCAAGCTGTACCACCTTGCGCCATTGGATCTACAACGTTTACAAATACTTTCTTTTCTTTCGCAGCATTCATACTTTGCCAAATTGGATTCTTTTCAATGTCTTCTAACACTTTCGGTTTATTATTTTCACTTGCCTCATATTGTAAGAAGATATAATCAGGATTAACTTCAGCTAATTTTTCTAAAGAAATCTTTTCTTGTGCTTTTACCGTTTTAAGTTGTTCTGGAGCAGTTAGTCCAAGATCTTTATAAATTACAGGGTTGAAGTATACTCCTTCTGGGTATAGGAATAAGTCATTTGCTCTTAGTCTAATGACAAGAACTTTTTTGTCTTTTAACTTATCTCCTAGTTTTGCTTTTGCCTTTTCAGCGTCCGTATTGTAATCTTTAATAATCTTTTCTGCTTTATCTTTTTTACCAGTTAATTCTCCCATTAACTTTAAGTTATCTTCCCAATTTGTTGAAACATGTGATACTGGGAATGTAGGAGCTACTTTCGTAAACTTTTCAGCTGTTTCTGCTGGGAATTTCGTACTTGATGTAATAACGTCTGGTTTTAATTGAAGTAATGTTTCGAAATTTGGTTCCATTTTCTCACCAACAGATTTCGCACCTTCTAAATCTTTCTCTAGATACTTCGGTAATTTACCACCAACAGTAATGGCACCTACTGGCTTAATACCAAGTACCGCTGCATCTTCCATTGACTCTAAACTAGCTGTCGCAATTTTATCTACTTTTGCTGGTACTGTATATTCTTTACCTAAATATGTAATTTTTCGTTTTTCGTCTTTTTTCGTTTCCGTAGCTTTTGTCTGCTGCTTCTGCTCACCTGAAGTCTTATCTGCACTATTACATGCTGCTAGTCCTACACTTAAAACTGTAACCATCCCTAATGTAAATAACTTCTTGTTCATCTTTATATATCTCCTCTCGAATTTTCAAATTACATTCTCAATAAAATTTAACTATATGAAACTTATCTTACATATATATTTCATTAGATTAATAATCCTATCCAGAACTCATTCTCGTTCACTTCCCCTAAACTATAATTCTTTTACACCTCATCCATTGATAACTCTTTTCATTGATAATGATTATCGTTACTAAGTATATATTTAATATGCAATTATTTCAAGAAAGATTTGAAAAATTTTAACAAACTGAATAAAAAAAGAAGTATCCGCCTACTATCAGGGAGATACTTCTCTTTTTAGAAATTTATATGCAATTCAACTGGGCAATGGTCTGATCCCATTATTTCACTATTAATTTTCGCCTCTATTATTTGGTCTTTCATTCTTTCGGAAACAACAAAATAATCTAAACGCCATCCAATATTTTTGGCTCTCGCTCCCATACGATACGACCACCACGAATATGCACCTTCCTGATCAGGATACAGATAACGATACGTATCGATAAATCCTTCTTCTAAAATACATGTAAATTTCTCTCGTTCCTCATCAGAGAAACCAGGGTTTTTACGATTACTTTTTGGATTTTTCAAATCGATTTCTTTATGAGCAACGTTTAAATCTCCGCAAAAAATAACTGTTTTTTTCTCATCTAACTGCTTAATATAAGCCCGGAAATCATCTTCCCATTTCATTCTGTAATCTAATCGTTCTAATCCTCGTTTTGAGTTTGGTGTATATAACGTTATCATGTAATAATCTTCGAACTCTAAAGTAATCATTCGGCCTTCTTGATCATGCTCTTCAATTTCTAAACCGTATGTAACAGCAATTGGTTCTTTTTTCGTAAATATCGCCGTTCCTGAATAACCTTTTTTCACAGCATAATTCCAATATGTATAATATCCCTCTAGATTTAAATCGATTTGTCCATCTTGTAATTTAATCTCTTGTAAACAAAATATATCTGCATTGGATTCCTCGAGATATTCTAAAAATCCACCTTTTGCGATAACTGCACGTAAACCATTTACATTCCACGAAATTAACCTCATTTATAGCCCTCCTCTTGATGTTTATTTCCAAATTTCATGCTATCACAAAATAGAAAAACAATCATATTTTCACCTTTGTAATCTTGCTCTTACATTTGTGAATACATACATACGCACTTTATTCAGGTTATACTAATTTCAGAGGTGATGTTCTTTGCACAATGAAGGGATAACGTTAACAAATGAGCATTGGCAAGCAATTATTCATAATGATTCTTCCTATGATAGCAAATTCTTTTATGCTGTGAAATCAACCAGAATCTTTTGCCGACCATCATGCAAATCAAGAATACCAAATAGAAACAATGTACAAATTTTTCATCATGCAGAGCAAGCACTAAGTGAAAACTTTCGCCCTTGCAAACGTTGTAAGCCCAATGGGATA
Organism: Bacillus sp. GbtcB14; assembly: GCF_019091205.1. Classification (NCBI taxonomy): domain Bacteria; kingdom Bacillati; phylum Bacillota; class Bacilli; order Caryophanales; family Bacillaceae; genus Bacillus; species Bacillus sp. GbtcB14. The sequence goes on along the minus strand of NZ_JAGXJT010000001.1, from coordinate 912,980 downwards.
ACTTTACCTAATGAAGAGTGGATAGAACAAATTAAAGATTATATCGAAAAACACTTTGACGAATTATTGACTCTCGACATACTTGCAGAAATGTGCCATGGTAGCCCATTTCATTTACAACGCACTTTTAAAAAAATGACAGGAATAAGTCCAATGGAATATATACTACAGTTCAGGATTGTTAAAGCGGCAGAACACCTTTTACACACAAATCAATCCATTAAAGAAATTAGTACTGCTGTCGGGATAGAAAACCCAGAGTATTTCGCAACTTTATTTAAAAAGAAAACCGGATTTACTCCTACTGAATATCGAAAAAAGAACGAAATGAAAGAAGGATAAAATAATGAATTCCTACAAAAATAAATTTATATATTGGACGCTACTTACACATAAGAATTGGCATTTTCATATTGCTGCAACTGAAAATGGACTATGCTTCATTGGATCACAAGATGAAGAATTTGAAGAACTAAATATATGGGCTAGAAAGAAATTGCCACAACATATATTGACATGTAATCCAAATTATCTACAATCATATACGAAAGAAGTTATCGAGTATTTAGAAAGTAAACGAGAAACTTTTACATTCCCTATCGATGCTTACGGAACTGACTTTCAATTATCTGTTTGGAATACGGTACGTGAAATTCCTTATGGTGAAACATATTCTTATTCAAAAATTGCCGAAAAAATTCAAAAACCTACAGCTGTACGTGCTGTTGCTACTGCTATTGCTGCCAATCCTCTTCTCATTACAATTCCTTGCCATCGTGTTATTGGAAAGAATGGTAAACTAACCGGCTTTAGAGGTGGATTAGAAATGAAGAAAGAATTGCTTACATTAGAAAAATCGCAGGTAGAATGCATATGACAGCAGAATATACTAGCGCATTAACTTTAGAAGTTCCAACAGAATTTAGTTTCCAAGAAAATTCACGCTATCTATCACGTTCTAACAATGAATGTATGTTCCACATTGAAGATAACAAAATTTATAAAGTTATCCCTGTTCAGGGTGTGAATCCTTTAGTTGAAATTAGTATGAATACGGATGGTAATATTCAAATACATTTTTTAGAAGAATTCTATACATCTGAAAAATCGATATGCGAAGCTGTAGCTAACTATGTGAAAGAGTGGTTTGATTTAACTACTGATTTAGCTCCTTTTTATACATTAGCTAAACATGATGTACTCCTTCAAGGACCAATTGAACAATATTATGGTCTTCGTACTTTAGGTATTCCAGACTTATTTGAAGCACTTTCCTGGGGAATTATCGGTCAGCAAATTAATCTCACATACGCTTATACGCTAAAAAGAAGATTAGTCGAGACATTTGGAAATTATGTAGAATGGAACGATAGAAAACATTGGATATTTCCTTCTCCTGAAACGATTGCCAATTTACATGTAGAGGATCTCAAAAACTTAAAAATGACGACTAGAAAGTGTGAATATTTAATCGGTATTGCAAAGCTTATTACAGAAGGAAAACTATCAAAAGAATCTTTACTACAAACACAAGATGTAAAGATTGCTGAAAAACAATTAACTGCTATACATGGTATAGGACCTTGGACTGCGAACTATGTTTTAATGCGCTGTTTACGATTCCCTTCAGCTTTCCCAATTGACGATGTTGGCTTGCATAATGCAATTAAATGTATAACCGGTTCCGAAAGTAAACCGACTAAACATGAAATAAAAGATTTTGCGGCAAATTGGATCAACTGGGAGTCTTACGCAACTTTTTATTTGTGGCGAGTATTATACTAAAAAACCAAGTAGCACATCTGCACTACTTGGTTCTTTTTTAAGCTTGTTCTTCGAATCGTCTTGCGATTTCTACAATAACTTGAACAGCTTTTTCCATCGTATCTACCGAAACATACTCAAATTTACCGTGATAGTTTTCACCACCAGTGAAAATATTCGGAGTTGGTAATCCCATATACGATAATTGTGATCCGTCTGTTCCACCGCGAATCGGATGAATGTTTGGCTCGATATTTAAACTTTTCATCGCTTCATATGCAATATCAACAATTTCTCTCACTGGTTCAATTTTTTCAAGCATGTTATAGTATTGATCATTCATTTCTAAAACGACTGCATCTTGTCCATACTTCTCTTGCATTTGCTTCACAATATTTTCAACGTTATGTTTACGCGATTCAAAATTTTCACGATCAAAATCTCGAATAATATAATACGCTTTACTTTGCTCTACATCACCATTTAAAGAAAGTAAATGGTAAAATCCTTCATAACCCTCTGTATATTCCGGTGCATCTTCTACTGGTAAATGTCCATTAAATTCCATAGCAAGTTTAGTTGCGTTACGCATTTTATTTTTCGCTGTTCCAGGATGTGTATTCGTTCCGTTAAACGTTAACTTAGCACCTGCAGCATTAAAGCTTTCGTACTCTAAACCACCTAACGGACCTCCATCCATCGTATAAGCAAATGATGCACCAAACGCTTCTACATCAAAATGCGCTGGTCCACGGCCAATTTCTTCATCCGGCGTAAATGCCACTCTAATTTGCCCATGCTTAATTTGCGGATTATGTATTAAATAATTCATTGCAACCATAATTTCTGTAAGACCAGCTTTATCATCTGCTCCAAGAAGTGTCGTACCATCCGTTGTAATAATTGTATGCCCTTTATAAGATGGTAACTCTGGGAACTGTTCTGGTGTTAACACAACATTTAGCTCTTCATTTAATGTGATTGCATTCCCATCAAAGTTTTCATGAATTTGTGGTTTTACGTTTTTCCCTGTAAAATCTGTTGCCGTATCTAAATGTGCTAAAAAGCCGATTACAGGAACATCCTTATCCGTGTTAGCAGGAAGGGTTGCCATTACATAACCGTTATCGTCCATCGTTACTTCTGTTAACCCAATTTCTTTTAGCTCTTCCACTAATAACTTTCCAAACTCAATTTGCCCAGGTGTTGTTGGTACTGTATGACTTTCTTCATTTGATTGTGTATCAATTTTTACATATCTCGTAAATCTTTCAATAAGTTCTTGTTTCAAACTCGTTCACTCCCTTTTTTTCTTCTTTCTCTATTATAATCCTTAAAACAAAATATTTTAACTTTTTTGACTGTGGATACGTATATTTCATTTTAATAATTTCAAACAAAACCTAAAAGACATAATATTTGTACATTAAAACCCTAACATGTAACATACATAATTATATAATATAGGAGGTATGAAAGATGAGGCTAACCCTCTTTCGCTATTTTCTTTTTTTCTTAGGATTAATTTTCTTTGGCCTTGGAAATGCTCTTGCAGTCAAAGTTAAATTTCTCGGCTTGCACCCTTGGGAAGTTTTAAATATGGCCCTCTACCAGAAATTTGGATGGACCATTGGTACATGGAGTGTCATATGCGGATTATGTCTTGTTCTCATTTCTTTACTAGTAGATCGAAAATATATAAATGTAGGTACATTTTTAAATGCACTACTTATCGGTCCTATTATGGATTTTTTCTTACAATCAAATATTCTTCCAAACGCTTCTCATTATTTATGGATTAACTTACTCATTTTATTTGCTGGTATTACCATTACAGGTATCGGGGGAGGTATGTATGTTGCGGCTGGGATTGGTGCTGGACCTCGTGATGGATTCATGCTTACTATTTCCGACAAAACAGGACTATCTATTAGCCGTGCGCGAATCATTGTAGAATGCATTGTACTAGTTATTGGATTTATGCTCGGTGGTCCTGTTTTTATCGTAACTTTTCTATACACTTTTATTCAAAGTCCAATCTTTCAGCAATCATTTAAGATGTTTCAAACACTTTTACATACTTTACATAACAAAAAGAAAATTAGTGAGCATATTTAAAGTACAACTTAATACAAATAAATTCACCCTATTTACGATTCTCACCGCAAATAGGGTGTTTCTTTTTTCATCTCACAATTTAAGAATATATACTACTCATTCACAATAAAAGTATATACATCATCATAAACACAACCATTTACTCTAATCACATACTTCCCAGGGTTATTAAAACTAATTGTATATTTGTTTAGCTGAATTGCTTCTTTATCTCCCAAAAGAACATCTATGCTTCTACCACTTAATAAATAAAACTCATTTAGATTCATGGTTACATCAATTGCATTGAAATTTTCACCTTCCACTTGCTTTGATTCCGCAGCGCTTACACTTGGTTCTAAAAACAGTAGCCCACTTAATCCAATCGTTCCCGCTAAAGCTACTCCCGCAAACTTTTTAATCTTTTTCATCACAATGTCCTCCTTATAGATTTTGTGTAAAGGCGATTTCCCCCTTTACACCACAAAGCCTATATGTAATGTAATGAAATGTAAACGAGGACAGTACGACAAAATACTACATCTTTTTCTCCAATTGAATATAAATCCATCGTTTGGAATTTTGACACATTTAAAATTGTTTCCCTAAACCAATTTCCACATAATTTATTCAAATACTGAATAATTACTTATTGATTTAACATTCTAAAAATAGTTGATAAAAATGCTTTCTATTCAAATAAGAAGATTTTACTATGAAATCCATGCAACCAATTTTATTCCGCTTTCCATAATCTCTCTACATTCATGAATTGTTCTTCTTTAAACTCCATCTTATATATATCTGGTTTTGACGTATTCATTAAAAATTCAAAACCATATTGTTTATCGAAATAGTTCATCATTAATGTCATGACAAGCCCATGTGTACCAATTACAATTTTTTGTCCTTGAAAATCCATTAATATTTCTTTTAACACTTTCACTACCCGTCTCTGACAATCCTTATATGACTCCCCTTCTGTTCGTGCAAAATCCGGATTTGCGAACATCTTCTTTACAAGTGGGTACACCTCTTTATCTGATATAATCTGACCCTCACTTGAAAACATACACTCTTTGAGATTTTCATATACTACTATTTCTTTTTCATAGAAATTCGCTGACTCCTCTATCGTTAACATAGCCCGATTATAGGGACTGGAAATAAAAGTATCAATCCTCTCCGCTTTTAATATATCATTTACCCTACGGGCATCCATATGTCCTTTCTCAGTTAACCCGCGCATTCTTTCATTTCCTTCTAATTTTGGTGATTCACCATGCCTAACCATATAAATATATGTGCTCATAATTCCTCCTTGTAAATATTCATTCGTCTTTTATAAACTTTGATGATTTGTTCGTCTAATCCATTCTCCTACTAAACTCTCGAATAATTCAGGCTGTTCAATTTGCAAATTATGCCCTGCCATATCTAACACCGCTAATGTCGCTCTTGGATAATCATCAATAATTCCTATAATATCTTGATAACCTACCGATATATCTTGTCTTCCGGCTAATAGAAGAACGGGTTTCTCGTATTTCTTATGATGAAAATCCATAGTAAGAGAGTAATTCTTTTGCAACCTTTCAATAAATTCATAATTAGCAATAGCTAGTCCTGGCTTAATTTCCTCTTTAAATCTCCTATATGTATATTCATTCGCGACCACTGCTAACTCGCAAAACTCTTCTCTATCAGTAGAAGTTAGTGTATTTAAAAACTCCCTATCTTGTACAATTACCTGTTTATCTGGTAAACGTCTTTCTTTTTGCTGGGCTACAACAACAGGACATACTAATAATAATCCATTCACTCTCTCAAACATCTTTGAAAGTACCCCTCTAGCTAAATATCCGCCGAAAGACTCTCCTACTAGTAAAAAATCTTTCCTTGGAATGATTTCTTCAATAAATGTATTTAACACTTCTAATATATGATTTGAACTATTTAGCCAATCTGGAGCGTTCGACTTTCCCATACCAGGTAAATCAATATATATTCGTTGATAACCTTCATATTTCTGAAATACCGATTCCATACATTTCATCATTAACCTATGGTCAGGAGCACATCCATGTATAATAAGGACCGGTTTACCCTCTCCAACAATTTCATAATATATTTGTGTATCTTTAATTCGCCATAACATAAAAAGTCCTCCCTATTTATACATTCCTTTTGAATAGAAACAGTAGCAAACTTATAAGAATACACGTTCTCAATTTACATTCTTTTATAATTAGTTGTCAAATGAAAATTTTCAGATTATAAAGACGAAAAAGCTTTCCCCTATATTACATAGAAGAAAGCGGATTTATTTTTACCCTATCCTAATTTGAAACCTTGTTCTTATTAATTTCGTTATTCTTTATTCTTCGATTTTCATTAACACAATTCTCCAACCATCTGGATCCTCTATCGTTATCCCCTTGTCTTTCCAGTATGGGTTTTCAGGTTCGGCCTCATCATATCCCAATGCATGCAGCCTTTTACTCACCTTTTTCATTTCACTATCTTCACTCATATAAAATACAAGTAAATTATCTTTTGTCGGAGCTGGACAAGGACTTCCATCTATATGTCTTGTAAATTCTAAATGGTACTCTTCATCTGGGAGTCCAAACATGACCCCATCATAACCTTCATGATCGTTGAATTCACCTATACGTTTTAAACCTAATCCTTTTTCATAAAATGTTGTAACCTCTTCAAACTGATCAGTTGGACGTGCGATTCGAAACTTCACCCAATTCTTCATGCTTTTCCTCCCATACTAAAAATTTCATACTTGATTACGTATTATTGTACATACGTAACACGTTTTTGAAATCACTCGTTAGTATGAGAATAGATACATACAAAGGTCTTACTCAAAATAACCTATTACGACCAAAAACTCACCTTCAAAGAAAGCCCTTACCATTTTATATGCAATTTTGCATCTCTACTTGCAAATCACTAAAAAATCTTTAAAATTCAAAGGATGACTAAATATACAATTTCTATTTAAAATCTTGATGCAATACATATTATCAAACGCAATGTTTTTTAAATTTTAAGAAGTATTAAACTCTTCAATACTTTCCTTATAAACAAGATTTTTATAAGGAAATCTGATACAATTCTTAAGTAATATTATTATGTATAGATATTACGAATATAGTGCATAATTAAAGAAGGTGATTTTATTGAAATTAAATAAAAATTTACAACTATGTATATTAATTGGAACATTACTATGTTATTCAATCTATTTTATGTTTTTCTATCTGTTCCCCACTCATTTTTCAAATTCAGATGTACGCTTCGCTTCACTTATTGTTGAAACCATTACATTTGTCTCATTGATTTACTCTATATATTCTAAAAAAGTCAGTTCAAATCCGTTTTGGATATGTATCACAATAGCGATTGGTAGTTTTTTATTAGGAAAAATAGTATATACATATCAAGATAGCTTCTTCGAAATTCCAATACATCGTTTTACTATTTCTGATGTATTTTACATGTTTTTTCTACTCTTCTGTCTTATCGCTTTCTGCTATAAAATCTTAAAAGAATGCGATAAATGGGAAAAAGCTTTCTTTATTTGTGACCTATGTATCGTGCTCATTTCCATATTCACATTAGAATGGTATTTATTTAATCAGCCAGATTTAAATATATTTTCCCTTTCACTGGGAGATATTTTTCTTTCTTTTCTATATCCAATTGCAGACCTTTTATTTATTCTACTTGGTGTTAGTCTCTTTTTCCGTCCAACTGTTTTTAATTCTAAACGAAAAATTTATATTTTTATTTTTGTTTTAATAAGTTCTGCAACTTTTAATTATATTTATTTCTACTTATGTAGCCATTTAACAACTGATACTATAACATTATTACGCCTTTTATATAGAATCCCTATATTATTTATTGCAATAGCTGGTTCTATTTCAGATAATTCTAATAGCACTAAAAATTATTTTATTGTACACCCTAAACTAGGAAAAAAAGTTTTAGTTGTATTCCCCTATCTTGCCGTTGCAATACTAATCGGGTTTACACTAAAAGAACAAACATCATCTTCCACTCTCATTACAGGAAATTGTATCGTTTTTGTTTTTGTACTTATTCGACATTTTATTGTAGGTATGCAAAACTCTACTCTTACAAAACGTCTACAAGCATTTAATGCTCAACTAGAAGGAAAAGTTACTTTACGAACTTCAGATTTAGTTCATAAATCAGAGGCTCTATCTCAAAAACAACAAAAATTCAAATCGTTATATGAATATCACCCTGATCCTATTTTTACAATTGATTTAAATGGAGTATTCTTAAATGTAAATAAAGCTGGGAGTACACTACTTGGAGCACCAACGAACGAGTTACTCGGCGAAACATGTTTTTCAATTATTTTAGATGAAGACAAATATAAACTAGCATCTGCGTTAGAAAAAGTGAAACAACAAAAATCGGCATCCTTACAACTAAGTTCTCAATATAAAGATGGCTTTACTTATTTTTTATACGTTACCATCGTCCCTATTATGATAGACGGACAAATTGCAGGAAGCTATATTATGGTGAAAGATATTACTGCACTAAAAAAACAGCAAGAAGAAATAAAATACTTAGCATTCCATGATACTGTAACAAACATAGGGAACCGTGCCTTTTTTCAAAAGATATTAAAAAAAGTTATAAGAAAAGCTAAAACAACAGAAAGCGAGTTTGCGTTATTATATTTAGATTTAGATCGCTTTAAAGTAATTAACGACACACTTGGGCATTCGTCAGGGGATTACATATTAGAAGAAGTAGCAAAGCGATTCCAATCATGCCTTCCAGCACATACCCATCTGTCAAGAATCGGTGGTGATGAGTTTACAATCTTAATTGAAGACTATACTGACGAAGATTGCTTATTCCATTTATGTAACCAATTATTTGAAAGCATGGAAAAGCCGTTTGTCCTACATGAACATACATTAACTTTATCACTTAGTATCGGTATCGCTATTTATCCACATTCCGGAATCGATATCACTACTCTATTAAAAAACGCTAATGTTGCAATGTATGATGCAAAGGCAAAAGAGCTTAACTCTGTCTCTATTTATGACGATGTAATCGCTAGAAAGATCGAAAGACGATTACGATTAGAAAAAGATTTACCAAACGCAATACAAAATGAAGAATTGTTCCTTTTGTATCAACCTCAAGTTGATAGTAAGTCTAATAACATTATCGGTGCAGAAGCTTTAATTAGGTGGAATCATCCTGAATTAGGTGTTATTTCTCCATACGAGTTTATTCCGATTGCAGAAGAAACACTACAAATTATTCCAATAGGAAAATGGACATTGCAGCAAGCCTGTGAGCAAATGAAACGTTGGCACGCACTCGGATATTCACATTTAAAAATTGGTGTAAACTTATCTGCTAAAGAATTTGAACAAGAGGATTTTGTAAAGTCTATTTTTGCTACATTAGCACATACAGGCTTACCCGCAAGTTCTCTCGATCTTGAGTTAACAGAGCGAATTGCAATGATGGATGAGCGAGAAACATTGATAAAATTGCGTACACTAAAAAGTTTAGGGATTCACATTTCAATCGACGACTTTGGTACAGGCTATTCTTCGCTAGCTTACTTACCTTTATATCCAATCGATACGTTAAAAATCCCAAGAGAATTTATTACAATGTCTGAAACATGTGACGATGGAATGGAAATTATTAAAACAATCATCACATTAGCAAATACATTAGGAATGTCTGTCATTGCTGAAGGTGTAGAAACGAAAGAGCACGTGAGTTTCCTTCAAAAAAATAAATGTCAGTTTATTCAAGGTTACTATTACAGCAAGCCTATTCATATTAATGCATTTACTGAGCTATTAGAAAACGGTATTCGCCCATAGTACATAGCTAATTGGAATAAATAATAATGAGTTTGAACAACTCTAGTAAAAAGGAAAGAAGATACCTTCTTTCCTTTTGTTTTTCTATTTACATTTCTATTACTTCACCACTTCATTTATTATATCTATTAAATGATGAATCCCCTCATCATTTGTTTTCTTATATCCATTCATGTTTTGAATATATTTCTCCTTATTTGTATACAACTTATTTACTGCATGTATAAATGTATTCGTACTTACTCTGTCTTGGAGTATAACTTCCGCATATCCTTGCCGTGAAAAATATTCAGCATTTAAGACTTGATCTCCCCTACTGGAACTGTTAGTTAACGGGATAAGCAACATCGGTTTCTTCAAAAATAACAATTCAGAAATAGCAGTAGAACCCGCTCTTGAAACTACAACACTTGCCATATTTAGTATATGCGGCAACTCATCGCCTATATATTCAAATTGCATATACCCCTCCATGCCAATAGATGGGTCTACCTTCCCTTTACCACATATATGAATAATATTAAAGTTTAATATTATTGTATCTAAACATGCCCTTACCATGTCATTTATCCACTTAGCACCTTGACTCCCACCCATAATTAATAATACTGGTTTATCTTGCTGAAATTCACAATATCTTCTTCCTCGTAATACGTTACCCTTCTCAATTTCTTCCCTTACAATTGGTCCTACATAAACCTTCTTCTCATTACTTACATTTTCTCCTGTCTGAGGAAATGTTGTGCATAGCTTTGTAGCAAAAGGTAATGCTATTTTATTGGCAAGTCCTAATGTGCTATCTGGTTCACGTATAATGATAGGCACACGATTTAACCATGCTCCTATAGCTACAGGAACTGAAACAAACCCTCCTGCTGAAAAGATAACGTCAGGCTTTGTTTTCTTAATTAATTTATAACTTTGTAAACAACCTCGTATAATTTTAAAAGGATCTTTGAAATTTTCCCAATCCCAATATCTCCTAAGCTTGCCCGTTGAAACACTATTGTATTTAACATTTTGCACTAATGATTTTTCAATTCCATTTTTGGATCCAATATACTCGACTCTCCATCCTTGCTCTATAAATTTAGGAATTAATACAATATTAATCATAACGTGTCCGGCTGTACCGCCCCCAGTAAAAAGAATCGTTTTTCTCATAACTTATACCCACCTTTATTATTAAAAATCTAGCTTTATATTTACCTTTTAACTGTAAATAAACTTATTATTTTTTATATAAATCTTTAACTCCACCTCTATATCTTGTAAAAGATCTTTAATGAGTTCATAAAAATCATTTCCATACTCACTACACTCGTATTGAGCAAAGATTTGAATCACATATCTAGTTTCCGTCTCTAATGCTGACTTTATTTGATTAACCCTTTTTTCTTCTACATACGCTTGATATTTATGTATTGCCTCATAAAGACGCAATACATGCGCTTCTTCATCTCTCCAATCCAACGTATCAACAATTGAAAGAAATAGCGTATTTTGATTATCTATTACTTCATAACCATTCATATATTTCTTACACCCTTTTTTGTTTTTCATTGAATGCAGATGTCACTACACTTCGCATACTCAAGTACATCTTTTAATGATTGATGAAATTCAATTTCTGGAATCCAACCTAACTTTTTTATTTCCTCTATTGCTAAACTCTCATTTGAGTCGCTCCCTCTTTTCTCTGTTTCCCCTATAAAAAAATTTAGCTGTGTTAATTCTTTATATTGTTCTAGTACATCTAATAAAGACCGTTTTACTCCTGATCCAATATTATATTGTTTTCCATTTATTCCATCTCGTAATAACACATGATACGCTTTAATCGCATCACGTACATCTAGAAAATCTCTACTATCTTTCAAACTGTTTACTTCAATAATGGCTTTACTTCTACCTGATTCTATATCTATCATTTTCTTTGCGAGAATCGAACAAATGCCATTCGATTCCCCAGGACCAATTAAATTTGAGGGCTTTGCAATGATAATATTTGAATCCATTAATCCTCCCCAAGCCTCTGCAATAATGACTTGCATCGTTTTACTTAAACTATATGGATTTGAAATTTTTATTTCGTTCATACTATCTGCTTGCAAAGCCGATCCTATAACTAATGTTCTACAATGCGAGGCTTCTTGCTTAATTGCTTCTAATAAATATAACGTTCCTATTACATTAATCTCTATATACTCAAGAGCAGCTGTCCAAGATTCTATAACTGAATTCCTTCCTGCTAAATGTAATACGTAGTCTGGCTTTATTTGTTTCATTACCTTCATTACTTCGCTCTTATTAGTTAAATTACAAGTAATACCATTTCTAATTTTTTCTCTATGTGCACGATTTTGAAACATAGGAATTACATGAAAGCCCTGCTCTAAAAAATATTGGCAAGCATGGCGTCCTGTGAAACCATTTGCACCAGTTATTAAAAGGCTCGCATTTTTTTTCATTGCAAAAACCCTCCTTTTAATAGCATTTGTTTCACCTCATGTTTTGCAATTAAGTCTTGTTGAGAACTAAAACTCTTCACATCCACTAGCGGATAGCTAGAATAATATTCTTGAAGTCCTTCTATAGGAATCGTCGGTAGTACCACAAAATAATTTTGATCAAAACTTATACTCGTTTTACTCTCTACCTCAGATAGAAGCATTTCACTTAATTTTTCACCCGGTCTTATCCCTACCTCTTTTAACTTCACATTTTCTTTTTTTGAATCTTCAATTAACACTTCTGCTAAATCTGTTATTTTACATGCCGGCATTTTCATAACAAAGATTTCCCCGCCTCTACCTTGATATACGGCTTTAAATAACAATCCAACAGCATCTTCAATTGTTAAGAAAAATCTAGTCATATTTGCATCGGTAATCCCTACTTGTGAAGATCTTTTAATTTGTTGTTTAAAAAGCGGTACTACACTTCCACTCGTCCCTAAAACATTTCCACCACGAACACAAATGAATTTTGTTTTCTTCGTTTGTATATTCGCATGAACCATTAACTTTTCACCAATTGCTTTTGTCATCCCATACGTATTTGATGGATCTGCTGCTTTATCCGTTGAAACATATATAACTTTTTCAACTTGCATCTGTATAGATGCTTCAATTACATTTTGCGTACCATGTATGTTGGTTTTTATAGCTTCATAAGGATAATACTCACATACTGGAACGTGTTTTAAAGCTGCAAGATGGAATACATAATGTACACCTTGGCAAGCATAGACTAATTGATCCTTGTCACGAATATCTCCAATAATAAATTTTAATCTATCATCATTTATAAACTGTTGCTGCATTTCAAACTGAACCGTTTCATTTCTTGAAAAAACTCTAATTTCTTTCGGTGATTTTTCTAATAGTTGTTTTATAAGTTCATGTCCCCACGAGCCTGTGCCACCAGTAATTAAAATTATTTTATTTAACATTCCTTTTCCTCCTACGAAACATCTCAATTTAAATAATATTTATTGAATTATTTTCAATTGATTCAAATCATAATCGTCGTTTGTTACATTTAATTGACAAAATAAAAAAACCAAAACTATTAAATATAGTTTCGGTTTTTCATTTCACCTTACAACAGTAAGATTTTTTATACTGTTTGCATGACAACTAAATTTCCTGTAAAAAACACCGCTCATTTATTTCTTATACTCGTAATAAAATAAATAGAATGATTCATAGCCAATAGTCATGTTTAAATTTATGAAAAAAGGGAGGTAACGGAATGTACCGAAGCAATTCAAATCATACATATAACGGACCTTCCAAAGCACTGCCTCTCTCCCTATTTGATGTAAAAAATGAATTGAAACAAAAAAGCAAACTCATTCCTTCTGGCACGATGTATAAATTAACGAAAGAAGAGCAACTCATTATCAACAACATAAAAATACAAACAGGACAGCTAAATAAAAATAATGTCACAAGAACACGTGCATACTACCAATTTTATGTTCAATATCCAGAAATACATTGGGCACTACTTGGGCATATGGTATCACGTAACGGCGGTTGGAATATGACTGATTTAAAGGGCGATTTATATACGAGAATTTTATCAGAGAAAGATCAATTCATATTTTTTTCTTTTTTAGAAAGAGGAAATTGGCTTATTTTCCAAGATGTATACCCTCAATTTTTACTTTACGAACAAAGTGTAAAGAAATCACAAAAGTTATTTCACCTTCTTCCTCACCTAAATGTGTCTACATTTATGGAAACGATGTGGAACGATTTTTGGAAAACAGGCAACAAAAAAACATTAGCGATTGCAACTATTATTAATGAACAAAACTACTTAGAAAAAAGAGTGATTCAAAATGTACACTTTAAAAAGACTGTACTAAATAGTATTGGATTTAAACTCTTTGATTTCTTTCAGTTTAATCATATCCTTTTCCCACTCTACGAAAATGATAAGAAAGAAAAAGTATTACTATTTGGTGATACAATGAAACATTTCACTTCCTTACATGAACGAATATTAATTGGAAAAAGGTTGTATTCATTATTATTTCGGGATACACATGTTTTATCTCAAGTAATAAGCTGGGCCCAACACCATCCTCATACAGGATCAAGGAAAGATTACTGGCCTCATTTATTTTCAAGTGTGAATGAATCTTTCTCCCGTGAGTTTTATAAACGCCGAATAAAGAAATGCCAGTTGCGTAATGGCGCTTATCGTATATACAGCCCTGCACTCATTTATGCATGGCGAGATATAGAGCATGAAGAAGTTGACAGTGAAGATTGGTTTACGGACTGGCAAGTCGTAAATTACTTAGTGGATAAGGAGGAAAATATAAATGGACAAATTACAGAAGACTACTGTAAAACACTCGAAAAAATTGAACTCGCCATTCTTGCAAAGAAAAATGTTCTCCTTCGAGAAGACGAATAACCTTTTCGCATTAGTCATTACAATCTTACTCTCTTCTATTATCGGAACTTACTTAGATGCTTTTTTTGTTGCGAAACAAATATATTCCTTTCCGGTTAGACCCTTTCCCTCCATATTTTCAGTTAACATCGGCTTTACTTTGTTTGTACTACCGATTTTAACAACGATTTTCATACAAATTTCAAAAACATTATCTGCAGTTTCTAGAATTCTTTTTATTATTTCAATCGGTATTTGTGCTAGCATTTTTGAACAGATTGCTGAAAGATTTGGTTTCTTTATTCATAGCTTGGATTGGAATCATACATATTCTTTATTTGGCTATATGATTTTCTTTTCTTTTATTTGGAAAGTATATGATTTCATACAAAAATAAAGAGATCCTTATAGATCTCTTCTTAAGCATACTCTTCGGTTATTACTAATGGTGCAAGAGTTTGAAGACTTTTTGAACGTAAACGATAGGCAACGATTTTCTTCTTATATTGCTTTATTACATCAACATGTTCCTCATAGCTATATAGAGAAAATCTAATCTCTTTATTCCCTTTCTTTGTATCAATAACGATTGGTGTTCCTTCTCCTTGCGGCGGAAAATAATGTTTATCTAAAAATAAAGCTTCATTAAATTCATGAATAACTTGTAGTTTCATTTCCCCCTCTATATTTTTTCCATCTATCGATATAGAGGTATTCTCTTCCTCAAGTTTTTGATGTAATTCAAATCTACTAATAATTGATTCTACAACAGAAGTTGGCATACTAGAAACTAGTACTTTAAGAGCGCCAAAAATAAATAATGTAACTATAAACCATGTTGTCATTGTTATCATCTCCATTACATTTAAAAAATAAATTTCGTTCCATACGGTATTAGTATACTAATGAGTATTCCAGTTACAATCATCGTTACCGAACCGATAGTCGCTTCTTTCTCGCCTTCTTTCACTAAACGACTCACACCGATAATATGTGATGCACAGCCCATCCCAACTCCTTTTCCAATCGTACTTGTTATACGGAAAAGCTTAAGTACTGTTGGTCCGATAATCGCACCTGTTATTCCTGCAACAACTACAAAACTAGAAGTCATAGATGGAATACCACCAATTTGATCCGCTAATGATAGGGCAATAGGCATCGTTGCTAACTGTGGTAAAGTAGTTAATATAAGTTCCTTATCTATATTTAAAATTCCGCCAATCACTACATTCATACTCGTTACAGCCACTATACCTATCACTACTCCGATAAGTATCGATAAAAAATTTTTCATAAGTATCTTTCGCTCTTTAAATAGAGGTATGGCTAATGCTACAATTGCAGGGCTCAATAAGCTTGAAAGAACGTCTCCCCCATTTTCCCTATACTCATGATGAGAAATACCAAAAATCAAAAATAAACAAATCATACTTGCTGTAACTGTTAACACCGGTAACGTAAATGCAAACGTAAATTTTTTATATAGCTTTGTCGCCAAGAAATAAATTGCTACAGTAATAATAATTAAGACCATTTGAATCGTGCACCTTGTCGATTTTATTTTTTTGTTGTTATTAATAATTGACTTATATACCCTGAAACAATCAAAGTTACTACAGTACTTGCAACTACTAAAAGGAATATACTACTCCCCTTACTTAAAAGAAAAGACCCGTATTCCATCAGCCCTGTTGTCGAAGGGATTAAAAATAACGGTAAAAATACGATTAACTTTTCCGCACCTAACTCAAACCATTTTAACGGTAAAACGCGAGTGGAAAGGAGCAGGAACAGTATTAACATCCCTATTAAACTTCCCGGTATTGATAGATGGAATATTTCCTGAATCCACGTACCAACTAAGTTAAATATATATAGCACGCCTACTTGAAGTAAAAGCGTCACGTACTTCATTTCTTTCCCTCATTTCACTATCACACATCCATATTATGAAATTTCATTTAGCGTGTCGGCAAACCGTTTAATTCCAAGTTGAATTTGTTCTATATTCGCTCTACCAAACGTAAATCGTATATATTCATTTTTCGAACCTAAAACACTGCCCGGAACAAATGCGACACCATTCCGTATAGATTCACCTAATAAGTGATATTCATCAAACTTTCCTTTCACTTTACACCATACATGTATTCCACCCTCTGGCACGAAACATTCAACTCGGTCTCCCAATGTTCCTTCAAGCTCTGCAATTAATTCATCTCTTCTTTGCTTCAATTGTCCACGAAGTATCGTAATATGTGTATGAAAATCCTTTGATTCTAAAAATTGATTTGCTACCCACTGCGTAAATACACTATGGCCAAAATCAACTTGTTGCTTTGCATCTGCTAAACGCTCAATTACGCGTGTAGGACCAATTATCCATCCAATACGTAATCCTGATGCAACAATTTTTGATAATGAACTTATATAAAGAACATTTCCATTTTGGTCCATTGATTTTAATGTTGGGTTCACTTCTCCATTAAAAGAAATTAAACTATACGGATCATCTTCTACAATTGGTATACCGAACTCAGAAGACAGTTCTAAAATCTTTTTACGTCTCGCTAATGAAAGCACAGTACCCGTTGGATTCTGATAATCTGGATTCAAAAATACCATACGAATGCGATGCTTTTTGTTCAAATCGATTAAGTCATCTGGATTCATTCCATGCTCATCAACAGGTAAATGAAATATGTTTAAACCGGCCGATTTAAACATTGGAAGTGAAAAACAATACGAAGGATCTTCAATCGCAATCGCATCGCCAGGTTTTAATAAACATTGAACGATAAGATTAAGCGCCTGTTGTGCTCCAGATGTAATAAGAATAGAGCTTGAATCTGCTTCAATTTGTTTATATTGCTGAACATGTGCTGCAATTGTTTTTCTCAACATCTCATTTCCAAGTGGATGGTCATAGCCGAGATTTTCCATAAATGTTTTCTCCGACAAAATTGTTCGAAATCTATCACTCGGAATTAATTCTGGTGACAGTTCACCACTTGCTAGATTAATTAAATCATCTTTTTGTGTTTCCGTTCGAATTTGTTGAACGAGTGGTACGTTAGGTAAGAACGATCCATCCTCCACATACCTACCCCAGTTCGGTATTCGTTTATGTGAGACACCCCATATGTCTGTATTCACCCATGTTCCGCTTCCTTTTTGCCGTTCTACTACTCCAAGTGATTTTAATTCTTCATACGCAGCTACTATTGTACTCCGGTTCACCTGTAATTCCTTTGCCAATATACGCTCAGAAGGTAACTTACTATCAGAAGGAAATTCACCTGAAGAAATGCCTCTTTCAATATAATCAGCAATTTGTTTATATACAGGTGTCTTATCTGCACGATTTGGTTTCCATTCCATCTAGTTCCCTCCTTTTAAAACGAACTATCCTCATTTTTTACTAACAGTATTCACCGTAAAAATAGTATTAATTAGTCACATTTTCTTATCCGTAAATCGATATATCCAAAATGACTCTCTTTCTGATTACTCAATAGCTTCTGAAATTCCAACTTCATACTCTCATTTCAGTTCTTTTACAAACTATCAAATCATTACCGCATACCATGTTACCCCGACCAGTAGAACAAAAAGAAGAAAAATATAGATTGCAGATAAGTTTTTCACATTTCTTTTTGTAGACTTACCGTAATTCTCCTCCACGTTTCTTGCAACTAGTACAGTCCCAAACAGCGATACAATTACAATAATAATGACTAGTGAAATTGCAAAACTCATTGTCTTTTCACCTCTCTAAGACCCATCTATTTTAATTAAAGAACTTACATAAAAACCTTCCTCTTTAAAACGTTGATAACATACTACCTTTCTTCTCTTATCATAATAGATGTTTGCAAAAAGCGGACCAACCACTTTTATGTTTTTTTGCTCATCCACTTAAAAAATAAAAGCAACTGATCACTTATGATCAGTTGCTTTTTCGTAAAGTTAATTATATTCATTTTTCACTTAAAATTGATCCGATTTAAAAGTTTAGTCTTTTCATAATGAAACATCGACTGAGATAACTCGAAAATTGTCCCGTTTACAAGACAAACTGTATTTTCAATAAGAAGCGCCGGATCACCTTCATTTAATTCTAAAAGCTGTGCATTTTCTTTATTTACTTTTTCACAACTAATAACTTTATCAGCAAAACCAATATTTAATCGTAAATCTTCAATGAAATAACTGTATACAGAGCTTAATGCTATTTCTTCGTTCAAATATGGAATAATATCCTTTTTGAAATAACTTACTTCAATAGAGAATGGTTTAGCATCTACAATTCTTAAGCGCTTCAAAAAATACAACCTAGTTCCAGCTTCGCATTGCATCCGCTTTGCTATCTCTTCGTCCGCATCTATTACTTCAAGCTCTAACACTTTCGTTTCAATATTTTGTGAAACAAGATTTTTCGTTAATCCACGTAAACTTCCTAAATTAATGTAATCTGTTACAGAAGTTTCGCGTAAAAACATACCACTACCTTGCACTTGAAAAATATAACCTCTATTCACAAGCTGACTAATTACTTTACGTATCGTATTACGGCTTACTTCAAATCGATTCATCAACGCTTCTTCTGTAGGTAGTTTTTTCGTTTCATTAAAAAGCCCATCTCGAATGTTTTGCTCTAACACATCTGCAATTTGTTTATACTTTGCACTCATACACTTTCTCCTAAAATACTCTTTTATCTGTTATAACTCTTCCCCTCTCGTTTCGATCACACGTTTATACCAATGAAACGAAAGTTTCTTCTTACGTTTTAAGTTATCATTATGATCGACAAAAATAAAGCCATATTGCTTTTTATATCCATTTAACCAACTTAAAAGATCAATCACTGACCATGCATAATAACCTTTTAAGTTAATTCCCTCTTCAATTGCACGCTTCATTACTTTTAAATGCGCTTCAATAAATTTAATTCTCGGAACATCTACAATTTCTCCGTCAATGATTGGATCTTCATCACCAAGTCCATTTTCCGTTACATACATCTTTATGTCACCGTAACGCGCTTTCAACATATGCAATCCATCTAAGAAACCTTCGGGAGATATTTCCCATCCCCATTTTGTATATGTTTTATCATCCATTTTAACTGTTCGATAAAAACCATCAAAAGAAGGGTTACCTGGAGCAAGCGTTGAGTTTTCTCGAGAATGTTCCTCACTCTTTATATCCATATCGTATCTTTCTACTCGTATTGGTTGATAATAATTCAAGCCAATAAAATCATTTTCTTCTGCATTTTGTTTAATGATTTCTAATTCTTCAACCGTCCAATTAGGAGTCCATCCTTTTTCCTTTAATTGTTGTACAACATAAGACGGATACTCGCCTTTTAAAATTGGATCATAATACCAATACGTTTCATATTCATTCGCATGATTTGCTGCTCGTATATTTTCTTTTTGATCATCCACACTATAAGCAGGTAAGAAAACATGTGTAATCCCAATCTCACCATATTGCTTCAGCTGCTTGTACACCGCAACTGTTTTCGCATGTGCATAAAATACATAATGAGTCGCTTGAAAATACTTTGGAACATCATTTTGGATTCCTGGTGGATGTGCACCTTTTAAATAACCTAATCCACAAAACATTACTGTCTCATTAAAAGTAATCCAATGCTTAACTCTGTCACCAAATGCCTTAAAACAAGTTTCTGCATATTTTACGAAAGCCTCTGCTGTTCTTTTATTCGTCCATCCACCATCTTTTTCTAACGGTAATGGTAAATCCCAATGATATAAAGTGACAAACGGCACAATCCCGTATTTTAAACATTCATCAATTAAGTTGTTATAAAATTCAATCCCTTTTTCATTTACCTTTCCATCTCCAGTCGGCAATATTCTCGCCCACGAAATAGAAAAACGATACGATTCTAATCCCATCTCAGCCATTAAGCGAACATCTTCCTTATATCGATGATAATGATCAACAGCTACATCACCATTTGTTCCATTGTATGTTTTGCCAGGAATTTTTGAAAACTCGTCCCAATTCGTAACACCTTTTCCATCTTCATTCCATGCACCTTCTACTTGATAAGAAGCTGAAGCAGCTCCGAATAAAAAATCATGTGGAAACTTCATAGTATATACCCCCATTTCATTAAAACAAATCAAATTCATTCATACATATAAAATTTATAGGTACAAATTTTATATGTATGATTATATCTTATGTTTTTATTTTTTTCTATTATAAAAGTACAATTTCTATTGTTGGTTATTGGAAAAGAAAAAGAAGCGATATATTTTATCGCTTCTTACTCTCATCATCTTTATTCTTTTATTAATGACTTATTCGCTCTTATAACTTCTTGATACAATAATGGTGACCACTTTTCATTTATGTAGTCTTGAATTACCCAGCCCACTCTCGAAGAATTCTTTTGTTTTATATGGTTTGCAATTTCAGGATTTATATAAGAAGCGTAGTAATATGGACTATTCCATGCTGTACCACCAGAAGACAAACTTGTAAAATTAATATATAGATGATTTAAATCCTCGCTATTGTTCATCGTTTCATCCATCGTATCTTTAATAGATTTTACTTTCTCATCATAACTCACTTTATATTTATCTT
This sequence comes from Bacillus sp. GbtcB14, assembly GCF_019091205.1. Classification (NCBI taxonomy): domain Bacteria; kingdom Bacillati; phylum Bacillota; class Bacilli; order Caryophanales; family Bacillaceae; genus Bacillus; species Bacillus sp. GbtcB14. The sequence continues at coordinate 891,651 of NZ_JAGXJT010000001.1, read as the reverse complement.
GTACTGTTACATTTACATTTTGGTTTACAGTTGTGGTAAACGTCTCATTATCTGGCCAATAAAAATTATTATATCCTCCAGATTCATTACTATCACCATATCTTTTTAGTAGTACAATTTTCCCACGAGCATCTCCTAATTTTATATTTCCTTCTGTTTTTAAAAAGATAGGATCAACATAATAATTTTTTTCAAACGTACTACTAAATGAACCTTCTGCCCCTTTCATATCCTCATACTCTTTTTTTAAGGACATAATAATCGTTTCACTTGGGTTATCTTTTAAAAATTGTTTCGCTTCGTTTACGAATTCATGCAGTGTTACATAAAGATATAATGGTCCATGATGAAGAACTATCGTATTATCATCTGTTAAACGTCCTCTTATATCGAAAATTCTAGCTCCATGATCCATTTGATAACGAAAATCATATTCTTGCGTCATTCCCCATACTTGCTTAATCGGATTTTGCAACTTGAATGTCCCACTATCATGTGTTCCTGGAATTGAAATTCGTGCTAACGGGATATTATCAGGTATAGGTTGCATCCACTTTGACCAGTTTTCAAGCTCATTAACAGAGCTAGCTGCAACTACTTGCTTATCATGTAAAGCAAATACACAGGTACTAAGTATCGTGCTACATATTAATAATTTCAAAATAAATTTCTTACTGCTCATTATTATTTCTCCTTTTTCTGTTTTATATTAAGCTCATTGAATATAATATAATCTGGTGAGTAAAAAATAAATAACATCTTATAAGTATGAAATATTGCATAGAAGTAAAGTTAAAAAGTCATTCACATATACTAAATTAGAAAAATTTAAAGGAACTTCATCTGAAGTTCCTTTTGCTTATTTTATGTTCAATACATATGAACCATCTTTATTCTCATATTTATAGACGTATAAATAATATTTTCCTGGCTTTGCATTATAAGTTCCTTTAACTACCTTTCCTTCATTTTCACCATATGCTACATAGTTATTTAAATCTGATTCATGATGAAGTACCCATGTCATTCCGATATTTTGTTCATTTAGTAGAGAAATATTAATATTTTCCGGTGAGTCAATTTGGAAAGTAAATACATCTACTCTATCACTATTATGTAGCGTTCCTTTCACCGGTGTATGAAAGTTAACTTTATTTGCCTGTCTAGGCTCATTGTTTGGTTCATTTTCTGTTACTTGTAACTCATTCCCACCGTTTGGTTTTCTTTGTTCATAACCTAAGTTTACTAGTATAGACTTCAAATCTGGTAAAACACCAATTTTATCTGCATATGGATCTTTAGATTTTGTTCCTGTGCTCTGGTTGCTTAATATTGCTCTTAGTTCACTTGGTCTATATGGTTGTCCTAAATTTTCTTTAGCAATGCTTTGTACTAAAGTCGCTGCCCCAGCAATAATTGGCGAAGCACTAGATGTTCCGCTAAAGCTTGAAGTATAAAGATTTACAGCACTTCTACTTTGCTCGGCTGTAGTTGTATCTACATTTTCTCCCCATCCGTACACATCAATACGGCTTCCATAATTCGAAAACCACATACGTTCATGAGGGAAAGATGAAGAGCCAGCTCCTACCATAATTGCACCCGAATCTTTAAAATCTTTACTATTACGATTTAAGACTTGCTTACCTTTTCTATCTTTGAACTGATCTAAATCATTCCACCCATTTGCTCCAGCCTCTATAATTACAATTCCCTTATCTGTACCAGCACGAATTGCATCAAAAATATCTGGTTGTACTTCGACAGGTAAATATTTATCACCATATCCATCAAAGGATGCTTGCGCCTCTAACAATAAAACATCCCCAGCTTCTAACTGATTTACAGCGCTTAATATTGCATCAGCCGTATTATACTGTCCGTTATCTCTTATTTGAGAGATAACCTTTGCTTTCGCTTTTGGCGCAATCCCAATATTCCCAACTCCATTGTCCTCAGAGGATACAATTCCTAGTACAGACGTCCCATGACCGACATGCTGATCTATATTTCTTCCAGACATTAATTCAATATTTTGATGTAATAAATCCTCATGATTTAATAGCCATCCGTATTCCATATCAACAAAAGTGATACCATTTCCATTACCGCCTTGAATTCCCCAGGCGAAAGGCGCATTAATACCGTATGGGGCTGCTTCAAGATAACCTTGTTTTTTAAATCTAGGATTGTTATTAGGATTAAGAGCTACACTTGATGATTGCACTTCAGGTGGCATTATTTTCTCTTGTTTCTTCATATACACATCTTCTATTAAAGAAGATGCCTTTAACTTATCTACTATTTCTTCTTCATACCCACTATTTTGATTTTGAAGAATATAGTAGTTTAATAAACTTGTAGATACATGATTAGGTGCTTTCACTTCAAGGTTTTGTATTTGTTCCGGGCTTACAGATGTGAATAAACGAGTAAATGTTACATCTGGATATTCTGTCAAAAGATCTTTTATTACTTTATCATTCGTTTGAGATTGTATTTGTTTTTCAATACCATCTTCATATGGCAGATCCAAATCCGCTTTAAATTTTACAATGATTTGCTTATCTGTTTCTTGTTCTACCCCTAATTTACTCTGCTGTTCTATAGAATCAGCATATACACTATTGATAGTGCCTCCTGTTCCTAAAAGTGTTGTAATGATTACAGTTGACGCACACATTTTTTGAAATATTTTCATTACATCAATCCTCCTATTAATAATTATTAATCATCATATTAATCTATAATAATTTTATTTCTATAACGTATTCCCTTTCTACTAAATAGATTATAGTAATCAGAAATATGAACTTCAACGTATTTTCATATGCAATATTTCATATTCGGACTCTACACTAAATAAATAAGAAACTTATAATGATTATTTATTTTATATGTGCTAATATATTTACATTAAAATATTACATATAGACATTTTGAACTACATTACTTAACTGTTTCACCTTATTTTTCCTAGGAGGATTTACAATGAAATTATTAAAAATAAAACATATAATCCCTTTATCTGCAGCTGCAATTACATTCGTATGTAATCAAAGTACAGCTGAAGCTTCTACCATTCACACAGTAAAAAAGAATGATACACTTTGGAGCATTAGTAAACAATACGACGTTTCAATACAATCTATTAAACAAGCTAATCATAAAGGAAACGATCAAACTTTCATTGGCGAACAATTACATATTCCAGGGGCCACGAACTCAAATGAAATTACCGTTCGTCAAAACGTCAAACCTGCAAACATTTCTGGACAAATTATTTATCAAGTACAACAGGGAGATTCATTAGAAACGATTGCAAAGCGTTACAATGTTACCGTTCAATCTATAAAACAAATTAACAATACAGTCGGAAACAAGCTTTATACAGGACAACATTTAAAAATCAACTCAAGCATTTCACAAAAAGAAAAAGACTTAATGGCACGCTTAGTTACCGCTGAAGCAGGTGGCGAATCGTATAAAGGAAAAGTGGCCGTAGCAAAAGTTATCCTAAATCGCGTAAACGCAAAAGGTTTTCCAAATACAATAACAGGCGTTATTTATGAACCTATTAAATATGGATATGCATTTACTCCTGTTACAGATGGAAGAATTAATCAACCTGCAAGTGCAGAAGCAAAAATGGCAGTAGAAGAGGCTATCTCCACAAATGGCATACATTCTGATTGGCTTTATTTCTATAATCCAAAAACATCAACAGACAAATGGATTACGACACGTCAAACAGTAGCAGTAATCGGTAACCATGTCTTCGCTAAATAAGATCTAAATTCATTAACAGACCTCTTCACTTAAAGGTCTGTTTTTTTATATGTAAAATTTTATTAATCATATGACATAGTGATCTTTTAAAACTAGCTCTTCTTTCAAATAAAAACATTTATATTTACTCCACCAGCCGGCGAAATTAAAAAGCATCAAGTTCAAAAACCCCTTCTTTATTCATAAAAGCTATTTCTTAACTTCATAAAATTGTTATACACTAGAAAAATAGAAAACAAACTATTCGTTAGCAGGTGAAAGAATATGTATGATGTTACAATTATCGGCGCTGGAGTAAGTAGCATTTTTATGGCTTATTCACTAGCTAAAAGTAACAAAAAGGTTTTAATTCTGGATAAAGGTAAAGCCCTAGAAGATCGTCATTGTCCTTTAGACGAAGGAAAAGCGTGTACTTGTACTATATGTGCTAAATATTTCGGGTTTGGTGGTTTAGGAAAATCTGAAGGGAAATTTAATTATACAAACGGATTTGGTGGCGAACTTGAGCAAAAAGTCGGTAAAGAAGGCTTTATACAACTCATGGCTGAAGTAGATGAAATTCTATGTCAGTTCGGAGGAAATTCTGTTTCAAAATATTCTACAGAAAATCCAACTCTCAATCAGAGAGCTAAAGCGTGTGGTTTACAAATGCTAACAACAGAAGTAAGGCATCTTGGTACTACCCTTTCAAGTGAGATTTTTCAGCAACTCTATGAATTTTTACTTACGAAAATAAATATTCAATTTCATATAGATGTGCAACATATTATGAAACAGAAAGATCATTTTACAATAGAGACAAATGAAGGAACAGTTCAATCTAAACAACTAGTATTTGCAACTGGACGGTCCGGAGCGGATTGGTTAAAAGAAATGTGCACTTCTCTCAATATCTCTCAGAAACAAACTCGTGTAGATTTAGGTATTAGAGTAGAGATGAACGAACACCAATTACGTTCTATATTAAAAGATACATTTGAAACAAAGCTTTCTTATGAGCATGAACACTTCACAGCAACTACGTACTGTATGAATCCGAAAGGGCGCATTATTAGAAAGTACGAAGAAGGTTTAGTTATGCCTGACGGTCAAAATTTTCGAGAGAAAGGAACTGGCACACCTAACTTAAATTTCACTTTATTTATCCCGCGCTATTTTTCAACTCTCAAAGAAGCAAATGTATACGCAAGTTCAATTATTAAAAGCATTAACCAAGGACGAGATCGAATTGTTATACAGCGCTTAGAGGACTTACTAAATAAGCAAGCTACAACAGAGAACAACATGAAACATAACCGTATACGTCCTACACTACAAGGAGATTATGGAGATTTGCATACAGAAATTCCACCATTATATATTGAAGGACTTAAAGAATTTTTATTACGCTTAGAGCAATTCATCCAAGAACCGATCGATAAAGATACTTTATTATATGGAATTGATGGAAAGTTCTATGCTCCTACGATAAAAATCAATAACCATTTTGAAACAAGTGTGCAAGGGCTATTTTTAGTTGGAGATTGTTCCGGCGTCACGCATTCCTTATCTCAAGCTGCTGCAAGTGGGTTGTATGTTGGAAAATATTTATCTCATATTTAATTACTTTCATTAAGATTGCAATCAAATATTTTAACTTCCATAGTAATAGCTTACTACCGATTCTCCCGTAAAAATAGGGATTTTACGAGATAAATATTTAATATAGCCGTGTATTCAAAACTATTGACATTTAATTCTAACTAATTGAATGTCAATAGTTTTTAAAACCTCTATTCATTTCCCCTTTCATTTGTTCGATATTTTGTAACATCATCATAGTGTTTAATATGTTAGGATGTCTATAAGTATTTTTTACTACAACTATGACTTTTTCTGCTCTGTTTCCAAAAAATAGATTTATGCTTTAAAATTCCTCATTGTACGTATATGAGTACTTCATATTATTACCTTTAAAAAACATAAGCTAAATGGTTCATTACACTCTAATAGTTATGAAAATATAATATATAACACAAGTTAAATAAATTGTATAAAGAAGGTGTAAAAATGAAAAATAAAATCAATTTACAAATGAAGAATATAAGCTTTGTTTTAATAATTGCTTTAGCAGTATGGTTAAAAACATATCTTATTACAAGATTCAGTTTTGATTTAAAAATCGAGTCTTCAACACAAGAGCTTATTTTGTTTATTAGCCCTCTTGCTGCATCATTAGCATTTGTCGGATTAGCATTATTTGCAACTGGTGAAAAGAGAAATTATATCGCGCTATGTATTAATTTCTTATTAACAATCGTACTTGTTGGGAATGTAATGTTCTATGATTTTTATAGTGATTTCGTTACGTTACCAGTACTTGGGCAAACATCAAACTTTGGCCAATTAGGCGGCAGTATTATAGAAATATTGAACTACAAAATTATACTCGCATTCGTAGACATTATTTTCTTCTTTATTTTATTGAAGAAGAAATCAATAGTCTTCAAAACAGGACGTGTAACTCATCCGGCACGCTTCGTATATTTTCTTTTAACGATTGGTGTATTTTTTGCGAATCTACATCTTGCAGAAAAAGAGCGACCTGAACTATTAACGAGATCCTTCGACCGAGTTATGCTTGTTAAAAATTTAGGACTATACACGCATCAAATATATGATTTAACACTACAAGTAAAAGCAGGTTCACAAAAAGCACTTGCTGATAGCAGTAAATTACAAGAAACAGAAAACTACGTAAAGGCAAACCAAAGTGAACCGAACCCTAGCATGTTTGGTGCAGCGAAAGGAAAAAATGTAATTGTCGTTACTCTTGAATCCCTGCAAACCTTCTTAATAGGAGCATCAGTTAACGGGCAAGAAGTTACACCATTCTTGAATCAATTCATAAATGAAAGCTATTACTTCGATAACTTTTTCCACCAAACTGGGCAAGGAAAAACATCCGATTCTGAATTTCTAATTGATACGTCGTTATATCCATTAAATCGAGGAGCTGTATTTTTCACACACGGTAACAATGATTATACTGCGACTCCAGAAATTTTACGTCAGCAAGGTTATTTCACTTCTGTATTCCATGCAAATAACGCAACATTTTGGAATCGTAACATTATGTACTCTGCTCTTGGTTATGATCGTTACTATAACGAACTTGATTACAAAATTACGCCCGAAACAAATTTAAATTGGGGATTAAAAGATATCGAATACTTTGATCAATCTGTAGATATATTAAAAACTGTTGATCAACCATTTTACGCTCGTTTCCTCACTTTAACGAACCATTATCCATTTACGTATGATGAAGATACAAAATTCATTGAACCATATAACTCTGGTAATGGCGTATTTGATCGTTATATCGTAACAGCACGTTACTTAGACGAATCAATTAAAAGATTTATTGAGCGTTTAAAAGCCGAAGGAATGTATGATGATTCTATTATTGTGTTGTATGGTGATCATTATGGCATTTCTGAAAAACATAATCGCGCAATGGCACAGTTTTTAGAAAAAGATCAAATAACAGAATTTGATACTTTAAATTTACAACGCACACCTTTATATATTCATATGCCTGGCCAAACAGAAGGTCAAACGATTTCAAAGCCTACGGGACAAATCGATATGAAACCTACTATTCTAAATTTACTCGGGATTGATACTACGAACGATATTCGTTTTGGTCATGATATGTTTTCAGATGAATATACCGGATTTGTTGTTTTACGTGATGGGAGCTTTATTACAGACAAGTATGCATACACAAACAACACTTTCTATGACCGTATAACAGGTGAAATTGTAGATTTACCAAAAAAAGAAGCACAAGCACTCATTAACCGTGCACAAAATGAATTACGAATGTCTGACAAAATTATTGAAGGTGATTTATTACGTTTCTCAGAAAGTAATAAAATGAAAACTGGCGAAGTACAAACTAAAATTAAAGAGACTGAAAAATAATTTAAATATGAAAAGGGAGCAACTCATTACAGTTGCTCCCTTTTACTCTCTTATAACATATGATGCAATGTCATATAAAAACCTCGTATATTTTACTTTTATTCTACGCTTGTTTCTAAAGTTACATCTGTATAGGTATGATCATCCCCCATATTTAAAATTACTTCACATTGACGTAATCTCAATTCAAAGAGCATGATAGAATCATGATAGACTTCAGGATTTGATTTCATCTTATGTAACATCTCTTGTTTTTCTTGTGTTTCTAGATGCGTGTTTTCTACAGCTTGTTTCAAGGAGTTAAATGGATTCCTAAAGAATATATGAATATCCCGCTCTTGCGTGTTTTCAAATAGCTCAAATTGCAAGAAAAACTTCTTCATAATAGAAGCCGTTACCTCGGTATAATCTTCATTTTCTACATACTGTTTGTATTTGTTATATAGCATAGCTTTGTTTTTAGGAAGAACTCCAAATAATTTACCGGCACTTTTCAGTAAAAATTGTGCTGGCGTAAATCGACGTAAAATATTTACTTCATCCATTTGTATTCTAGTCGTCATTCTGTCCGTATCTCTGCGCCAATCATCAAGCACTTTAAAATCACATGCTAACTGTATTCGATTTTCTCCAAATAAAGAATTAAGTCCTTCACTAAGTTCTTCTAGGTACGATTGACTTTGAAGGAGCTCATTATTAGAAGTTGCAATCCAATTTTGCATAGAAAGAGCAAGATTAGGTAATACAGTTTGTTCTAAGTACTTATGTACTCTTTCATTCATCGCTTTATTTAGTTCCATATCCATGTGACTGAAATCACTTTCTTCACTCATTAAATCAGAACAACTCTTTAATATCTTCGGAATACCTTCAGTAAGATCATTCGTAATTTCAGTCTTCATTGAACGATATGATTTTGTAATGAAATAAATTTTTTCCTTCTCAAAAGCAGTAAGATTATTAATACTACCATTTAGTTTGACTAGCATATCTTCATTCCAATTAATAGCATCCACTAGATTATTTTCTTTTTCAACACGTTTATCCAAAAGATATGTAATTGTTTTTCGAATGAAGAACAATAGCTTTTCAGTACGTTCTACATCGATATCTTTATGATTACAGTTAAAATGAATAAACTCCGTTAACTCATTTAATTGTTGACTACTTGTATATAGCGAAGAGTAGGGGAAAATTCTCGCACGCGGGAAATATGTGTTTATTCTAGCTTGCGTATCATGTAATACTCTTTTCACTTCTGCTTCACTGTATATGTTATCGATTTTATTTAATAAGAAATGAATTTGTAAATTTGGTGTATGTTCTTGAATGCTTAATAGAATGTCACGTTCTTTGTCAGTAAAAGGTGAATCCGCATTCAATACGAATAGTAATTCGTCTACAGAATTTAAATATTCGAATACCTCATCTCTAGTATCGTTATTCCTATTAAAGCCAGGTGTAACTACAAATGTAAGTTTATTTTCACTTAAAAATCTGCATGGTAATTTAAATTCAACACATGCTCTATCTCTATATGTTTGATGGTGCTGAGACATCATATTATGGTAATCAGAGACATCTTCCGTTGTTGTAATTGTAGCGTCTGTTATGGCGTTAATTTCTGTATGAGCATCATTTTTTAAAACTACTACATTTGAAATTGATTTTTCTAATATACTTTCTCCTAATATAGAGTTAATAAATGTAGTTTTTCCGTTCCCTGAAGTTCCCGTTACTAAAATACGAGTTGTTCTTAAATCTGCGAGTTCGTCAACTAACCATCTAAATCGGTGACCTATTTCTATATTGTGCTTTTGTGCCCACTGTGTAATAGATTCAAAAAGATGTAAACTGTACTCTAAACCATTCACATGATTAATAGAATATGACAGTAGGTTTTCCGCATGTTTTATATTTGCTGAATCTATTTTGGAAGGGAAAATCTCATCCCATGCCAATACAGCTGCTGCTGGAAATACAGCATAAGATGGATTGACTACTTTTAACCAATTTGTTAAAAGGTTTGGAATGATATCGTGTAATTGTCTAAGCATATATTGCCCTTGAATTAATGCAAAGTACGTTTCTTCATAAAGAGAAGAAATTTTGTCCCATATATCGGACGAATGTATTTCAATATGTAAGAAAAATTCATTTATTGTGTTCAGCCATAATAAGTAATTTTGTTCATTTTTATAACTGTTCCAAAGTGATGAAACCATTTGTGTAAATTGTACTTGATCTATATTATTTAACGTAACTAATATTTCGTAAAAATAATCTGGTGAAATATGTTTAGTAAATCCTTTATCAATATATCCTTTTAAAACCTCAAACCACGGATAAGATTCTGTTCGAATTAACTCATTCACCGCAAGATCTACTGCACTATCAAAATCTTGCTGCTCCTCATAAAAGGAACGGGCAATTTTTGTGACATTCGGGTAATCGGGATTTAAAGAAACCGCTTCTTTAATAACAGCGAAAGCGGAGTCAAAATTATTTTGCTCTATATAAAGAGAAAGTAATTGTAATCCAATTTCAGTCATCAATATTATATTATCAGTAGTAATAGAAGTATAAACATTTTCAGCAACTGATAATTGATTAAGTTCAAAATAAGCATCCGCAATATTTTTTTGTGCCCATGGTGCTAATTCGTTGCTAACCTTCTCCCATTTAAAAATAGCTGCTTCAAAATCTTGATGGCGATAATAAAATTCCCCTTGTGCAAAACGAATATAAGATCCATCAGAAATCTCATTTCTTTCTTCGTTTACATAAACTTCTCCAAGTACGTCAAGAGCTGGTTTTGTTTCATTCTCCATTAGGAATGTTTCATAATACATCTTTTTTATTAATTGTTTTTCTATTCTCATCTTTTCCCCCACTATATCTTGAAAATACATTTTTAAGATATGTCAATACTTTTTGTATGTATGCTTTTTATCTTAACAAAGAATACCTTTTGGAAAATTTCATTTTCCTTTCATTTTTCAAGTAAGATTGAATTTTTATGAGAAAAGTTTCAGTTTTTTTTCAATTCCCTTTCAGTTTTGAAACAGCATTAAATGTTCCTAATAACCTAATAACACTATAATCTCCCGCATTATATTATCAGGAAAAAACTATATAAACCACATTATAAAAACAATCTATAACGAATATATATGCAAACTTACCTTCACTAATAAGTAAAAGAAATCATTATCATATATTTCTCAAATGATTTTCCTTTAAAATATTTCAGTAGTTACGGAATTTAATTCCATTAACCTCTATAAATAACTAGTCCAAAAAAAATCTATATGCATATCATGTTATAGTAAAGAATTCAGGAAATCCTAAAAGGAGGCATTTTCATGTTTGAAGATAAATCTAAAATAAACTACCCATATGAATTTACTGAAACTACAACAATCCCTCTAAAAAACCCCATCAATAAAACATACAAAAACGGCTCAGGTACACATACTTTCCCAATTAAAAAACACTATAAAGAACAGGTGTTATATACGGAAAAAATTAATAATAATAAAAACAAATAACCTTATAGACTTTTATAACAATTGAACAAATAAGAATCTATATTAGACCTTGCATAGTTATAGGTACTATATAAATCTTTCTTATATAACTCATGTACTTTTAAAAAGTGCTGATATACAGCGCTTTTTTATACATAGATAATGGAAGAACAAAAAAGGTATGGATATTTTCCATACCTTTTTTGTTCTTTACTATTTATAAATGGAGTACTTCCATGTTTATTTTACCTAATATCACTTTAACGGGCCTTCTAGAAGCAATAAAAGCTAGTTTAATGGAACAATAAGTTTCTTAGCGTTTTCAGAGATATTCATGATAATACTATTCGAATACATTAGGCAATAAAGTCTACCATCACTGCGCCTTAGCCAATACTTCTATCAGCAATGTTTTACTCGTTGGAGTCATTGAAGAAAGGAGTAGATTGATGAATCACACAGTTAAAGAAGCACCCAAGAATGATATAGGCATTATGGCTCTATTATATATATTTAAAAATTTACTAAACATTGTTTCAAAGCTACTTAGTTTTCATAAAATATTTTTTGTTTCCGTTGGAATGGATAGACTTTAATCTCATCTGTATCTAAATTTTCATGGAATAAATGAATGGCTATAATTTGTCTACAATCGTAGGTATGATAATAATATGTTCCAGACTCCATACACATGACGCTTGTATAAATGGTATTATCTAATGCACCTTCTTCTGTTATTACTCCACCTTTAGGAACCTCGCAATTTGATAAGATATGAAATAGGGCCGATACTCCCTCTTCTTCACTATCTATACCTTGAATGTTTTGTTTGCCATATGCTGCCCGCACAAACCTTGATGGCGGGGTGAAATCCCCTGGAAGTCCCATTGAGCCTGAACCTTGACCAAAAGCACTTAATGGTAAGTTATTCCACTCAGTTGGCGCGAATGGCTGCGATTTAAGGCCAATATATTGTCTTAAATTTTGCAAATGCCAATTAAACTCCGGACTATTCGTCATCACTCCTAGTGGGTTGTCATACATTTTTAATCCTTCATTTGTCGGCTCCAGTACAATGCAATCTCCCCATTTATCCGCTAAAATCCAATGGAGTGGTGGCGTAAGTCCTAAATCCGGTAATGGTATATCCAAAAAGGTAAGGCTATCTACAGATTTCTTTAACTCTTTGACAGAATTGAATTGTGTCAGACTCCACGTCACAAAATCAAATGGGGCCAAATTCGTTTTGTTGTCATCTATGCTTTGACTATAAGTAGCGAATCCTGGAAAATAGAGTGTTGCACATGTCATACCTGCTTCATTTACTCCGTCCGCCATAATGATCCGTCCTTGATGATTAATCCCCATTCCGACCGTAGCATGTTTCGTATTAATGGTTTCACCAGTTATATTATTCCACTGGTAATGTCGAGGAATGATTATTACTTCTTGATTCATATCTAATGTGAAGTCCATCGTTCTTGCAAAAAGATGCTGACCATTTTTTGTCTGTAATGTCAAACTAGTACACATAAAGAACACCCCATTTTATAGTTTTATCTACACTTTACATAATTCTGATAAATCTGTAAATTAAAAACCTCTTTCCTTACAAAGAAAATGAGAAAGCACATATAAATTACAAATAGGTTATTTCTAGTTTATAAATAATTATATATATAGTTACAAAAGAATTATATTAAAAAGGAGCGACTTGTTACTATCGCTCCTTTTTATTTCTCTCTATATTTTATTAAAATAACAAGAAACCCTTTTTTCTCTGTGAACAGTATCCCTACATAACCCTCTTAAACATCTTCTCCAACTCATAAGTAGAATGATGTACAAGAATTGGTCTTCCGTGCGGGCATGTGTATGGGTTTGTTGTTGTACGTAGTTCTTCCAGTAAAGCAAATATTTGATCGTTCGTTAAATATTGATTTGCTTTAATGGACGCTTTACAGCTCATCATGATGGCTGCTTCTTCACGTAATTTTTTAATATCAACTTTTTTTAGTTTGACGACTTGTTCCATCATTTCGTCGATAATTTCTGTTTCTTGCCCTTTCGGGAACCATGTTGGATGTGAGCGGACGATAAAGGATTGATGACCGAATTGCTCCAAGAACAGTCCAACTTTTTTCAGTTCTTCTAGTTGCTCTTCGACACGTAAAAATTCAGTAAGAGATAGGTCAATACGGTACGGTACAAGTAGTTCTTGTACTTCTTGCGCTACTCTTCCTACTTTATCACGGAAGTATTCATAATTGATACGTTCCTGCGCGGCATGTTGGTCAATCATATATAAGCCTTTATCATTTTGAGCGAAAATATATGTTCCATGCATTTGTCCAATTGGATAAAGCGGTGGTAAATCATTACCGTTCATTTCAATCTCTTCTATTTCCTGAACTTCTGCTTCCAATTCCTCTAATTCAAAGTCTTCATCGTTACTGTTCCACGATTGCTCTTCTCGAACCCGTTCTTCCATTATCGGTTTAGTAGATGGCTGCCAACTTTGTTCTTCTCTTACGAGCGACTGTGGTGGCTGCCATTCTTGTTTCGGCGGTTGCCACAGTTGTGCTGGCTGTTTCACTGCCAGTGGTTCTTCTCGTTTTTCATCCATGCCCGTCGGTAAAATAATGTCTGGCATAGATGGCTCTTTCGGTTTTGCATGCTCAAACTGGAATTGTTCTTGCACACTTTCATCTTTTTCTTTTTTCTTCGTTGTTACACCTGCATCTGGAATGAGCTGTATTTTTTTGAATGCCGCTTGCAATGTTTCTTCGATAAGCTTTAGCAATTCTTGTTCTTTACTAAAACGAACTTCTAATTTCGCTGGATGTACGTTAACGTCAACAAGCATTGGATCCATTTCAATCGATAGGAAGCCGATTGGATATCGTCCGATTGGCAATAATGTATGGTATCCTTGCTGAATGGCTTTCATTAATACGAAATTTCGAACGTAACGGCCATTCACGATCGTTGACATATAATTTCGAGATGCTCTCGTTACTTCTGGTAATGTTACATAACCTTTAATTGTGAAATCTAAAGATTCAGCTTCAATTGGAATAAGCTTCTTCGCAACTTGAATACTGTAAATCGACGCAAGTACTTGTCTTACATCACCATTTCCTGATGTGTGAAGCAATTTCTTTTCATTATGAAACAGCTTTAACGATACTTCTGGATGTGACATTGCGATACGATACACGATATCTGTAATATTCCCAAGCTCTGTATGAATGGTTTTCATATATTTAAGACGCGCTGGTGTATTAAAGAATAAGTTTTGTACTGTAATATCTGTTCCTTTTCTGCTCGCTGTTTTCTCCTGCTTTATAATGTCTCCACCTTTAATCATAAGGTGTGTACCAGGCGCATCACCTGTGCTAGTGATTAATTCTAATTCACTAACTGAGGCAATACTCGGCAATGCCTCACCACGGAAACCGAGTGTTCTGATGCGAAACAGATCGTTTTCATCTTTAATTTTGCTCGTCGCATGTCGTTCAAAAGCGACGATACAATCTTCTTCTGCAATGCCATCTCCATTATCAATGATGCGAATTTTCGATAAACCAGCTTCTTCTAAGTGGATTTCAATAGATGTACTATTCGCATCGATAGAATTTTCCACAAGTTCTTTTACGACTGAGGCAGGGCGCTCTACTACTTCCCCTGCCGCAATTAAGTTAGAGAGTTGGTCATCGAGTTTGCGAATTTTCCCCATCTACTTACTCATCCTTTCTTTAACTTTTTCTGCAAGCGATACAGTTCGTTCATCGCCTCTAAAGGTGTCATATCAAGTAAATCAATTTTTTTAATTTGCGCAAGTACTGCCGTTTCTTTTGCATCTAGAACTGACTTGTCTTGTTTTTTTGAAGACTGTTCTCCACCAAAGAATGATAATTGCGATTCTTCCTCAGTCTCTACTTTCGTCTCTTGTATTTCTGCTGGTTCTTCTTTTACAACTACAGGTTCTGGAGCAACTTCTTGTACTGTCACTTCTGTACGCTTTGGAATAATAATTTCTTCTTGTCCTTCTAGTTGCGCTAACACTTCTTTCGCACGAGCGATTAAGCTATCTGGAAGCTCCGCAAGTTGCGCAACGTGAATTCCGTAACTTTTATCAGCTGCTCCATCTTGAATTTTATGAAGGAATACTACTTTTCCGTTCTCTTCAATAGCTGAAACGTGTACATTCTTCAATTGACCTAAACTTTCTTCTAGCACCGTCAATTCATGATAATGCGTAGAGAATAACGTTTTCGCCCCAATTTGGTCATGAATATGTTCAATGATTGCTTGTGCAAGTGCCATACCATCATACGTAGATGTACCGCGTCCAATTTCATCGAATAAAATTAAACTTCTTTCTGATGCATTTGCAATTGCATTTTTCGCTTCTAACATTTCGACCATAAATGTACTTTGACCCGAAATTAAATCATCCGCTGCACCAATTCTCGTAAAGATTTGATCAAATACAGGTAATACCGCTTCTGTTGCTGGTACGAAACAGCCTATTTGCGACATAACAGTTACAAGTGCTAATTGTCTCATATACGTACTTTTACCAGACATATTCGGTCCTGTAATTAAAAAGACATCCATCTTCTCCGGCATAATACAATCATTCGGTACATACAATTTCCCGTTCAATACTTTTTCAACGACAGGATGACGACCATCTTTAATAAAGATTTCGCGCTTAGTTGTTAAAACAGGTTTTACAAACTGTTCTTCTTCACTAACTGTCGCGAAACTTTGCAGTACGTCTAATTCACTAATTACTTTCGCTAAATGCTGTAATTTCGGAATAAATACTTTTACTTCTTCACGAAGCGCTGTAAATAAATCGTATTCTAGTTGTACAATTTTTTCTTCTGCTTCTAAGATTAACGTTTCTTTTTCTTTCAGCTCATCTGTTATGAAACGTTCAGCATTAGCAAGTGTTTGTTTACGCTCATAGCGGCCTTCTGGTAATGCTGCAAGGTTCGCTTTCGTTACTTCAATGTAATAACCGAAAATACGGTTGTACCCGATTTTTAATGATTTAACTCCTGTAATATCACGCTCTCGTTTTTCAAGCTCAGCGATCCACGTTTTTCCATTTTTACTAACGTAACGATATTGATCAAGCTTGTCATTATAACCGTCTTTAATAATATCTCCATCTTTAATAGAAAGCGGTGGGTTTTCTTGAATACTTCTTCCTAGTAATTCAGTTAAGCTCTCACATGGATCCGCACCTTGAATTAACCTTGCTGCATAAGCATTATCTAACAAACTAATCGCTTCTAAAATAGCTGGTACTTGAAGTAAAGATCGTCTTAACTGTAATAAGTCCCGTGCATTCACATTACCAAATGCAACTTTCCCTGCTAAACGTTCTAAATCATATACTTCTTTTAATTTTTCTTTTAAATCTTCACGTAAGAAGTAATCATTTACAAATGTTTCAACCATTTCTAAACGCTCTTCTACTTTTTCTTTTTGGATCAGTGGACGTTCCATCCACTGTTTTAACATGCGACCGCCCATAGCTGTTTTCGTTTTATCTAATAGCCATAGTAATGATCCTGTTTTTTCTTTCGTTCGAAGTGTTTCTGTCAGCTCTAGATTTCGCTTTGAATGCACATCAATTTTCATAAACTGGTTTGTATAATAAATTTCCACTGGTTGCAAATGGTCTAACGAACGTTTTTGCGTTCTTATCACATAGTTAAATAAGCGTCCAACTGCTTTAATTAACTTTGCTTGTGAAACGTTTTTCACAAGATGTTCTAATCCCTCTGGAATCGTTGTTGCATCTTCATACGAAATCGTCATTTTTAATGTTGCAGTTAATTTATTTAATTCATCTTTCGAAAATGTAGAATCTACAACAATTTCTTTTGAACCAGTTGCATACACTTCTAATAAAATATCTTCTACTGAACCTGTTAACAACGTTACTGTATTTTGTCCAGTCGTTAAATCATTACAAGCTAAAGCATACGATCCATCTTCAAAATGTGTTAATGCTGCTAAGAAGTTATTTTCTTTCTCATCAATCGTACGCCCTTCCATCATCGTTCCTGGCGTAATGAGTTGTACGACTTCACGGCGCACTACACCTTTAGCTGTTTTTGGATCTTCCACTTGCTCACAAACAGCTACTTTATATCCTTTTTCAACAAGTTGCTCAATATAATTTTTAGCTGCATGATGTGGTACACCGCACATCGGTATACGATCACTACTACCACCATCTCGGCTCGTTAATGTAATTTCAAGTTCATGAGCTGCTTTAACCGCATCTTCAAAGAACATTTCATAAAAATCACCTAATCGGAAAAATAAAAAGGCATCTTGATAGTCTGCCTTAACCTTTAAATATTGCTGTATCATAGGCGTATATTGCGTCATACTTATCCTCCATAATTCTTACATAATAATCTATATTCATATATGTCACACTTCACGGACATCCATATCTCCTATTTCAGGAGTCTTTCTTCATTATAGCACATTTCATAAGGAATCATGGTCATTCAAGCACTACTTATGTAAAGTAAAAAGCTAGGAAGAACTTCTCCCTAGCTTTCTATTACTCTTCTTCTGCATCAACGATAAAGTTCGGATCTAATTCTTCAAACTCATCATCATCGATTTGGAAATCTTCGTCTGATTCTACACACCCTTCAGGATTTACACTTACACAAATTTTCGTTTCGCCAACTACTTCTGTTACAAATTCACGTTCTACAGTCACAACGATTTTATTACCATTTGGTGATACAAGAGCTTCTAAACAATTTGGTGGCTGAATGACACGAGCAATAATTTCTAAATCATCACCAGAAAAGTTTTTATCACGATACCCAATACTCACTTCATCAGTGTAGTTCACACGTTCTGTTACAACTTCTGTCTTTGTATTACCATCAAACGAATACCAAGTGTTCACATCATAGAAACCTTCAATTTCCACATGCTTTCCATTCTTTCTTGCTTCGTACGAGTGGTTAATTACCCAGCACCCTAAAATACTTGTTGGCTCATTATTCGATTCACATGTATGCGTTGACTTTGTATACTTACGTCCTTTTCCAACCACTGCTTTTGTAATAATCTCTCTAAATTCGGACATTCGTAACCCTCCTCAATCACTATTCACTTAATCATATGCGTGACAATAGCGGAATGTGTCATTCTTTTTTCGAGAAGAACTTACGTTTAACCTACTAAAAAAAGAGATGTCAATTCGACATCTCTTTAACAACCACAATTTCCTTTTTTACTTTCTACCTCTGCGCCCGTTTCACCCTTCAATACATCACCATTAGTTGAAATTAATATTTCATCTGTTACGTTGTTAGAAATCGTACTGGCAACTAGCTGTAGTAAGTCATTTACATATGTTTGTGAAGATTTAAATTCTTGTACAACTGGGATACTATCCAACTTATCTTGCAATGCATCAATTTCAGCTTCTACTTTTTTCAAAGCTTCCCATTTCCCGTAATGCTGCAAGTTTACCGCTTGCTTTTGCAGTGCTTTAATTTCATCAATTGCGCGCTTTACATTTTCATTTTTATGAATTTGCGCCTCTGCTTTCTTAAAGAAATCAACTTCTTCTGTTTCAGAAATCATTTTTGCTAATTCTTTCGCTTGCTCAACAATGTCATCTTTCGTATATACTTTCATCTATTATTCCACCTCAATCGGCTCTTCAACTAATTCTCCGTTAAGAGACCAAGTTTTCGCATCCGTTACTTTTACTTTCACTAGCTGACCAATTAAAGATTTTGGCGCAACGAAGTTTACAAGTTTATTCGTACGAGTATAACCTGCAAGTACTTCCGTGTTATTTTTACTTTCCCCATCAACTAACACTTCTACAATTTGACCTTTATAACGATCATTCTTTTCAACTGCCAATTTATTTACTAATGTATTTAAGCGTTGAAGACGTTCTTTCTTCACTTCCATCGGTACATTATCTTTCATCTTCGCAGCTGGTGTACCTTCGCGCGGAGAATAAATAAAGGTAAAGGCAGTATCAAATCCTACTTCACGATATAACGACATCGTTTCTTCAAATTGCTCATCAGTTTCATTTGGGAAACCGACGATAATATCAGTCGTTAATACCGCGTTTGGAATTGCTTCTTTAATTTTTCTTACAAGCTCTAAATAATGCTCACGTGAATATTTACGCGCCATAATTTTCAACATCTCTGTGCTTCCAGATTGAACTGGTAAGTGAATATGTTCTACTAAGTTTCCACCTTTTCCAAGCACTTCAATTAAGTGATCATCGAAATCGCGTGGATGGCTCGTTGTAAAACGAATACGGGCAATATCAACTTTACGGAGTTCGTCCATTAAATCGCCAAGTCCGTATTCAAAATCTTCAAAGTCTTTACCATATGCATTTACGTTCTGTCCAAGTAACGTAATTTCTTTATAACCATTCGCAGCTAAATGGCGGATTTCTTGGATAATGTCTTCTGGACGTCTGCTTCGCTCTTTTCCACGTGTATACGGCACAATACAATATGTACAGAACTTATCACAGCCATACATAATATTTACCCAAGCTTTAATATCGCCACGGCGTACTTTCGGAAGGTTTTCAATTACATCCCCTTCTTTTGACCAAACTTCAACTACCGTCTCCTTCGAAAACATTGCATCCTTTAGAATGTACGGTAATCTATGAATATTATGCGTTCCAAACACCATATCTACATGCTGATTTTTTTGCATAATTTTATTTACAACAGATTCTTCTTGCGACATACAACCACATACACCAATTAAAAGGTCCGGATTTCTTCGTTTTAATGACTTTAAATGACCTAGTTCACCGAACACTTTATTTTCAGCATTTTCACGAATGGCACAAGTATTTAATAACACTACATCTGCATCTTCAGTTGAAAAGGTTGGCTCATATCCAAGTGCGGTAAAAATCCCCGCCATTACTTCCGTATCATGTTCATTCATTTGACAACCATATGTACGAATATAGAACTTTCTTCCTGTACCAAAATTGCGAAATTCTTCAGGTAAGCCAAAATCCCGTTCAATTTTAACTTCTTCTTTCCCTCGTTTTTTCGCGTCTTTTAAGGAAGGTGGTTGGTATACACTTTCAAAGTATTTACTATAATCTTTCTCTTCTTTTTTCGTAGAGGAATTTGCTTGTTGACTTGCTAATCGTTGTTGCTCGTTCATCGGTAATCTCCTTTCACCCTTAACTATACACATTCTATAGTCCATTTTAATGCGCTTTGACTCACCTCAAAAATGGTTAGATAGCTTGAGAGATAACTTGTCCTTTGAAACTTGAGTAATCAATCTAATCATTCATAAGAATGAAGTCTTCCCCACACACAAATAGACATTCCCTTTTAACATTTCTTTTTGTCCTACCCAAAAGCATATTGCTTTATCCTTATAAACATTACCATAGTATGAAGCGTTTCGCCAATTTTAACAAGAAAGAGGCTCTGTTTGGATCTTACATTTCATATACAATGAACTCACCATTTTCATACAACGATTTATATATTATTTTACCATTCTGAATTTTCTAAGTAAATAAGACTACCTTATATTTTTCTCATAAAAAAAGGTTGCCACATGGCAACCTCCTCTTCTTATATTACATAAATTCAGCAACAAGTTCATCAAACATTTTCTGATCCATATTTAAATCAGCTTGCACTAAAGGCTTCTCGCTATAGCCTTTTACAAGTTCTTGGTATGAAGGTTGCGCTGTATTTTGATAAATTAAACCTGTTACTAATCCGTTATTTTCCATTAACGTTTGCATAGCCATCATGCGATTAGACGGATCATATCCCTCTACTGTACTTAGTTTTGTTAAATTCTCTTTAAACCAATCGTAAGTATTTACTTTATTGTAAGTAACACATGGGCTGTATACGTTAATTAATGAAAATCCTTTATGGTTAATACCAGCTTCAATAATTTGTGTTAATTCTTTTAAATCACTTGAAAAGCTTTGCGCCACAAATGTCGCACCAGCTGTTAAAGCCATTTCCATAACATTTAGTGATGGCTCAATTGAACCTTGTGGTGTGCTCTTCGTTTTAAATCCAGCTTCACTACGTGGTGAAGTTTGCCCTTTTGTTAATCCGTAAATTTGGTTATCCATTACGATGTACGTAATGTCGATGTTACGACGAATAGAATGGATTGTATGTCCCATACCAATCGCAAATCCATCACCATCGCCACCTGATGCGATAACTGTTAAATCACGATTTGCCATTTTTACACCTTGTGCAATTGGAAGGGCACGACCATGAATACTATGCACACCATATGAATTAATATAACCTGAAATACGACCTGAACAGCCGATACCAGAAATAACAGCAAGTTCATCTGGATTTAAGCCAACGTTAGCTGCCGCACGTTGAATTGCAGCTTGCACCGAGAAGTCTCCGCAACCTGGGCACCAGTTTGGTTTTACACTGTTACGAAAGTCCTTAAATGTTGCCATTTAATACAACCCCTTTTTTGCATTCGTTGTAAATCTCTTTCGGCAAGAATGGGTTCCCATCATATTTTAAAAGACTAGAAATTTTCTCACCGCTACCAAGATTCATTTTCATAATGTTAGCAAGCTGACCTGTTGCGTTGTTTTCTACCACTACAACACGCTTCGCATTTTTCACAAGTGGATCGATTTCAGCTGTTGGGAATGGGTGAATTAAACGCACATGAGCATGGTTTACTTTCATACCCTCTTGTTCTAAGCGCTCCATTGCTTCTTCGATCGCACCACGAGTTGAGTTAAATCCAACAAGCAATACGTCTGCTTCTTCATGCTTAACATTTTTATAAACAGGGGTATTAAACTTCAAGTTCTCCATTTTACGGAAACGTTTGTCCATTTGATCTTTACGGTTTATTGCTGATTCAGATGGTTTACCAGTTTCATCATGTTCTACACCTGTAACATGGTGAACACCATTTTTCATACCAGGTAAAACACGTGGTGAAACGCCATCTTCTGTTACTTCATAACGCTTGAAGTATGCTTTATTTTCACGTTCTGGTAATTCCGCTTCTAAATCAAGCTTACCGCGACGAATTTCCACTTTATCTAACGTAAGCGGTTCTACCGTTTGTTTTCCTAAAGAAAGCTGTAAATCTGTTAAGAAAATAACAGGAACTTGATATTCTTCAGCTAGGTTAAATGCTTCTACAATATCATAGAAAGCTTCTTCAACTGTACTTGGCGCCATTACGATTTTTGGAATCTCACCGTGCGTACCGTAAATCATCGCCATTAAATCAGACTGCTCTTGTTTCGTTGGTAATCCTGTACTTGGACCACCACGTTGTGTATCAACAATTACTAATGGTGTTTCTGTAATACCTGCTAAACCAATCGCTTCCATCATTAAAGATAGACCCGGACCAGCAGATGCAGTTAATGTACGAACACCAGCATAGTTTGCACCGATTGCCATTGTACAAGCTGCGATTTCATCCTCAGTTTGGATTACTGTTCCGCCAACTTTCGGCAATTTTTTAATTAAGTATTCCATAATTTCAGATGCAGGTGTAATTGGATATGCTGACATAAAGCGAGCACCACCAGCTACCGCACCAAATGCGATTGCATCGTTTCCAATCATAAACATGCGTTTCTTACCGTCAGCTTTTTCAAGCTGCATCATGTTTACTTTCTCACCTAGTAATTCTTTCATATATTGAGAGCCGCGCTTAATAGCGTCCATATTCTTTTGAACAACTTGCTCTCCTTTACGACCAAATATTTCTTCAACAACATCTAAATAAGCTGTTTCATCTAATCCTAATACCGCACTTGATGCCCCAACAGCAACCATGTTTTTCATTAATGATGTGCCTAATTCTGAAGCAATATCTGTAAACGGTATCACATATAGATTTACATCTGTATTATCAGGTATTGTCGGATTAAATTTCGCATCCGCAACTACAATTCCACCTGGACGTAGTTCGTGGAAGTTAAAATCAATAGTTTCTTGATCAAAAGCAATTAAAATATCTAAATCATCTGAGATCGCGCGTACTTCTGTTGTACTTACACGAATTTTATTATTTGTATGGCCGCCTTTAATACGTGATGAGAAGTGGCGGTAACCGTATAGGTAATATCCTAATCGGTTTAATGCAATACAGAAGATTTCTCCTGTACTTTCAATTCCTTCACCTTGTTGGCCTCCAACTTTCCATGAAAGTTGACTAATCATCTCCTACACCCCTTTTGGCTGCATTCATTGTAGTGTATTTTTTTACAGTAATAGTTTAGCATTTTTTATACAAATAAACTACAACGGACGCAAATTATGCCTCTTCTGATTTCCCTGAATCTTTAGTATAAAGCTATTTTGTTTTTCATTCTAGTATTAGGTCTTAAAAAAAGCAATACTATCAAATGAATTAATTCTAATTTTTCTGGATTTTTAAACCAAAAATCTTAAAAGCTTATATGTTCCACAAAATTATCATATAAAAATCGCTCTACAGTAGATGCTGCATAGTGTTTACAAAGCTCATTCGTTACATTTTCGTATTCTCTATACGCTGATACATTTACAACTGTTTCTAAAATTCCATCAAAATCCGAACCAAATCCTATATTGTTCTCTCCACCTAATGAACAAATATATTCGACATGGTTTACTATATCCGCTATATTCGCTTGTTTTTCACTTGTTAGAAACTGTGGTACAAAAGTAACACCGATCATGCTATTTCGCTTTATAAGAGCTCTAAGTTGTTCATCTTTTAAATTACGTGGGTGCTGACAAAGTTTCATACAATTTGAATGGGAGGCAATAGGATTTTTTGCAATTTCTATCACATCCCAAAAGCTTCTTTCATTCAGATGAGACATATCAGTCCATACATGTAACGTATTAAGTTCTTGTACAACATGTTCACCAAAGGTCGTTAAACCCGCCCCACGTGTCTCTAGCGCACCATCAGCTAATAAATTGGCATAATTCCATGTTAGTCCAAAAGAACGTACTCCTAGACGATAAAGCAACCGTAATTTCATTGCATCTTTTCCAATTGCTTCGCATCCTTCTAGTGTTAATATCGCTCCAATCTCGTCCTGTTTTAACATGTTAATATCATCTTTTGTCCGAATAAACTTCACACCCGGTAATGATAAAATTTCATTATAAAAAATATCTACCATTTGTAATGCCGCTTCAAAGCGTTTTTCATATAGCACCGTTTCTGGCACATATATAGCAAAACATTGTATACTCCCTTTTCTTGTCTTTAATTGTTCAAATGTAATATGTAATTGCGGATCGTTTTTAAAATCCTTTTTCCCCTGTGCACTCCATAACTGAAAGAGTACATCACAATGAGCATCAAAAATTTTCATTTCCATTCCTCCATTATAAAAACAACCTGTTTGCATACTGCAAACAGGTTGTTTAAACTTAACGAGGTTCTACAATTAATTTTATTGCTGTACGCTCTTCCCCATCAATCATAATATCCGTGAACGCTGGGATACAAATCAGGTCCAAACCACTAGGCGCTACAAATCCTCTTGCAATTGCTACTGCCTTTACCGCTTGGTTCAATGCACCTGCACCAATGGCTTGAATTTCTGCTGTTCCGCGTTCGCGAATAACACCTGCAAGTGCACCAGCTACAGAATTAGGGACCGACGTTGCTTTAACTTTTAATATTTCCATTCCGCGTTTCCTCCTCGTTTCTATAAAAAGTATTAGCAATTATTTCACTTTAACTTATATTCACGAGGAATGACGCGTATTCCTGCTAAATTTCTGTAATTTTTCTAAAAAATTAAAAAATAATAACTTTTCTAAATTTTATCCAGGAATTACTCAAAAAATGGCTGATCATCATTAATTAAGATACGCTGAATTTTCTTAGCTTTTCCTGTATTAGGATCCACATCAACTAGCACTGCACTTAATTGTGTTCTACCACTTGTCACTTCAAATCGTACTGGTAAGTTTGTTAAAAACTTCTTCAATACCGCTTCTCGATCCATACCTAAAATCCCATCGTAAGGCCCTGTCATACCAACATCTGTGATATATGCGGTTCCGCTTGGTAAAATACGATTATCTGCTGTAGGAACATGTGTATGTGTACCTACTACAGCTGTAGCACGACCATCTACATACCAACCTAACGCTTGTTTTTCACTTGTAGTTTCCGCATGAAAATCAATAAAGATAATATTCGTACGTTTTTTTGCAATGTTAATTAATTCATCCACTTTACGGAATGGGCAATCAATTGGAGGAAGGAATGTACGTCCTTGTAAGTTAATAACTGCAACTTCTGTTCCATTACAGTTCACAAAGATGAGCCCTTTTCCTGGAGTTCCTTCTGGGAAGTTAGCTGGTCTTGCAAGATATTTTGCATCATCAATAAATTCAAATACTTCACGGTTATCCCAAGCGTGGTTTCCAAGTGTAACCGCTTGTGCCCCGCATTCTAAAAAGTTTCGATATATTTTTTCCGTAATTCCACGTCCACCTGCTGCATTTTCTCCATTAATAATGGTTACTGTAGGTGTATATTTTTTCTTTAATGCCGGTACGTATTGTTGAATCATACCTCTACCAGGAGATCCTACTACATCCCCAACAAATAATATTCTCATATGTCTTACCCTTCCTATGTACTACATTTTTTATTACTATAGCTTCAAGTGATTCCCTTACAATATATGTATTATAAGTTTGTTTCACTTGTATGCTAATTTCCTTTATTTTAACCAATTCCAACACAAAAAAATAAAGTGGTGTTTCACCACTTTATTTTGCGTATTCCACTGCACGTGTTTCACGAATAACAGTTACTTTAATATGTCCTGGGTAATCCAGTTCATTTTCAATACGTTTTCGAATATCACGAGCTAAACGATGAGCTTCTAAATCATCAATTGTATCTGGTTTTACCAGAATACGAACTTCTCGTCCTGCTTGAATTGCGAAAGATTTTTCTACGCCTTCATAAGACTCTGAAATCTCTTCTAACTTTTCAAGACGACGAATATAGTTCTCAAGTGTTTCACTACGAGCTCCAGGTCTTGCAGCTGATAATGCATCTGCTGCTGCAACTAAAACTGCAATGATAGAAGTTGGTTCTGTGTCCCCATGGTGAGATGCAATACTGTTTATAACTACAGGATGCTCTTTATACTTCGTTGCGAGTTCGACACCAATTTCAACGTGGCTACCTTCTACTTCATGATCAATCGCTTTACCGATATCATGTAATAGACCAGCACGTCTTGCTAGTTTTTCATCCTCACCAAGCTCCGCTGCCATAAGTCCAGTTAAATATGCAACTTCCATAGAGTGTTTTAAGACGTTTTGTCCGTAACTTGTACGGTATTTCAGACGGCCTAAAATCTTAATTAAATCTGGATGTAATCCGTGAACACCCACTTCAAACGTTGTTTGCTCTCCGACTTCGCGGATATACTCGTCCACTTCACGTCTTGATTTTTCGACCATCTCTTCAATACGCGCTGGGTGAATACGTCCGTCCTGTACTAGTTTATCAAGAGCGATACGAGCTGTTTCACGACGAATTGGGTCAAATCCGGAAAGGATAACCGCTTCTGGTGTATCATCGATAATTAGGTCAATACCTGTTAACGTTTCTAACGTACGAATATTTCGACCTTCACGTCCGATAATACGTCCCTTCATTTCGTCATTTGGAAGATTTACAACCGAAACGGTTGTTTCAGCAACATGATCAGCTGCACATCTTTGCATTGCAAGAGATAAGATTTCTTTTGCTTTCTTATCCGCTTCTTCTTTCGCACGAACTTCACTTTCTTTTACCATTACGGCAATTTCATGAGAAACTTCACTTTCTACTTTACCAAGAATAATTGCTTTCGCTTGTTCGCGTGTCAGATTGGAAATGCGCTCTAATTCTGTTTGTTGCTTTTGAACTAACTCTCCCACTTTGCTTTCCAACTCTTCAATCTGTTGTTGTCTCGCTACAAGAGAATCCTCTTTCTTTTCTAACTGTAGCTCGCGTTTATCGAGCGTTTCGTCTTTACGATCAAGGTTCTCTTCTTTTTGCATTAAACGATTTTCTTGTTTTTGTAATTCGCTTCTACGGTCACGAATTTCTAATTCAGCTTCTGTACGAAGTGTATGAATTTCATCCTTTGCTTCTAAAAGCGCTTCTTTCTTAAGTGCTTCAGCCTCACGATTCGCTTCGTCTATAATACGTTTCGCTTCATTAGCTGCACCATTAATCTTCGCTTCAGCAATAGACTTTCGAACAAAAAAGCCAACAACTGCACCGACTGTTGCAAGCAAAATGGAGATGAGTATCCAAACTGTAGTACTACTCATGATTTCACCTCCCCTTGCTATGAATGAAAAAAGACTGTCGGCATGTACATTGAATACCAACATACAGCAAAGACCGTCGTCCCGCTTTTTTAAGGGACTTTCTTCATTTCACAATTAAAATGTCATATTATTATTTCGGCAAGATTTAAGTCTTACTCCGAATATTACTTCTCTTCTTGAGAAGAGTATTTCGTATATAAGAAAAAATATACATTCTCATTGTATCTATCGCAATTTTCATTGTCAAGCGTTGTCTACTTTTACTTTCTTTACCTTCAGCTCTAATTCATATATGAATTTAAAAAGAAGACAGCATATTATCCTGGAAAACCTTAGTAAATTCCAGTTTATTCATACAAAACATGCATATATCCCTCTTTATACATAATCTTTTAGGCAAATTAAATATTTTATCTCCAACGATATACAACGCTTTCATAATGATTAAAAATAAAAGACACGGAATCGTGTCTTTTATTTTTAATCTTGAAGAGTTGAATCTTCCGTGTCTTCCGCACCAGAGTCTTCACCAATTCCGTGATGGTCACGAACAAAGAAGGCAATTTCCTCTCTTAAATCCGTATTCTCTTTTAAGAATTGCTTCGAATTTTCACGACCTTGCCCTAAACGCTCTTCATTATAAGAGTACCAAGCACCACTCTTTTGAACGATATCAAGTTCAGAAGCCATATCTAAGATTTCACCTTCTCTTGAAATACCTTCTCCGTACATAATATCAACTTCAGCAACACGGAATGGTGGTGCCACTTTATTTTTAACTACTTTTACTTTTGTTTTATTACCAACGATGTCGTTACCTTGCTTTAATTGCTCCGCACGACGTACTTCAAGACGAACTGTTGAATAGAATTTCAACGCACGACCACCTGGAGTTGTTTCTGGGTTCCCGAACATAACCCCAACTTTTTCACGAATTTGGTTGATAAAGATTGCGATTGTTTTTGATTTATTGATTGCACCTGATAGCTTACGAAGTGCTTGAGACATTAAACGCGCTTGTAAACCTACGTGTGAGTCACCCATGTCTCCTTCAATCTCAGCTTTCGGCACAAGAGCTGCTACAGAGTCAATTACGATAATATCAACCGCACCACTTCGTACAAGTGCTTCTGCGATTTCTAAACCTTGCTCCCCTGTATCAGGTTGTGATAATAGTAATTCATCTATGTTAACGCCTAATTTTTGTGCATATACAGGATCCATCGCATGCTCCGCATCAATGAACGCCGCTTGTCCACCTTGACGCTGTACTTCAGCGATTGCGTGTAATGAAACTGTTGTTTTACCTGAACTTTCAGGTCCGTAAATTTCAATAATACGGCCACGTGGGTATCCGCCTACCCCTAGTGCCACATCAAGTGCTAAAGAACCACTTGAAATTGTAGAAATTCTACGCTCCGCTTGTTCTCCTAATTTCATAATTGAACCTTTACCAAATTGCTTCTCTATTTGTTTTAACGCCATATCTAATGCCGCTTGACGATCACTCATTCAAAATTCCTCCTTAACTGAATTGCTAATCTTATTATACCTATTTTCAATTCAATTTGCCAACAAAAATCGAACATTTATTCGATTTTTTTATTTTCCATTAAATAAAACTGCATTTAAGCATTAAAAAAAGCTAGAAGAGACTTATATCTCTTCTAGCTTTTTATATAAATGATAAAATCCATATTTCGCTGAACGTTCCCTAATTTGTTGACGACTTCCACTTAAATTAAGAGAAAAGACTACAGTTGGTTCATCCTTCATCGCCAATCCAACGAACACCGTTCCCGGCTCTTTATGTTCTGAAGCATCCGGTCCTGCTACCCCAGTGAAACTAATTCCGATATCCGCTTTTAATAAACCCTTAACATGTTCAGCAAGATAACGAGCACATTCTTTACTAACTGCACCATCAGTAGATAACACTCCCTCAGGTACATGTAATACATGTTGCTTCACATCATTATGATAACAAATGACACCGCCTTTAAATACGGAAGACACACCAGCACTTTCTGTTACTTGATTGCCAAAGAGACCACCGGTTAAACTTTCTGCACACGCTAAAGTTAATCCTTTTTTCTTCAATAACGCTATCGCCTTATCATGCAGAAACTCTTGATCATACCCGTAGAAAAATTCTCCTACTCTTTCTAAAATCAAATCTTCCATATGCTGAATGAGTTTCGCCGCTTCATCAGCATTTTGATGTTTGGCAGTTAAACGTAGTGTCACTTCTCCATCATTCGCAAGGGGGGCGATTGTCGGGTTCGTTTGTCCATCAATTAAATCTTGAACTTTCACCTCTAATTGAGATTCCCCAATCCCGAAGAAGCGAAGCACACGAGAATAAATGTTTTCTCCTGTTGTAAAGTTACGTAAAAAAGGCTCTACATAACTTACATACATCGGCTTCATCTCTTTCGGTGGTCCTGGTAATAAAATATAAACTTTTCCGTTCTTATTTAACCCCATACCAGGTGCCATGCCGTGATCATTCGCAAATACAGTTGCTCCATCCAAAACGAGCGCCTGCTTTTTGTTATTCTCTGTGAACTCGCGACCTGTACGCTTAAAGTACTCACTTATCGATGCTAATGCCTGTTCATCATACACTAGCTCTCCACCCAAACTAGAAGATATCGTTTCCTTCGTCAAATCATCTTTTGTCGGGCCTAATCCACCTGTGAAAATAAGTATGTCAGCACGTTCTTCCGCAACTTCAATCGCCTGCTGTAATCGCTTGTTATTATCTCCAACTACAGTATGGTAGTACACATTAATTCCAATTGAAGCTAACTTTTCAGATAAAAACTGGGCATTTGTATTTGCAATTTGTCCAAGTAATAATTCAGTTCCAACCGCAATAATTTCAGCATTCATCCCAATTCCCCCATAAACTTCTATTTTGAGTTTACAAAAGCAGCTCTATTTTTCCAGAAATAATCCCACCCTGAAATAACAGTAAAGAATAATGCAATCCATATAAAGATATCAGCAACTGGAATATGGATTAAATTTAAAGGTACATCGTGTAATAAATACGCTGCAATCGCAATAATTTGTGTCCACGTCTTAATTTTTCCTAACTGATTTGCTGCCACTACTTCTCCTGTCCCAGCAAGTACAAGGCGTAAACCTGTTACTGCAAACTCACGGCTTATAATTACAATAACGATCCAAGCAGGTACGTATTGCATCTCAACTAACGTGATAAGTGCTGCTGAAACAAGTAATTTATCAGCTAACGGATCAAGGAACTTCCCTAAATTCGTTACAAGATTATATTTTCTTGCGTAATATCCATCAATCCAATCTGTAGCCGAAGCAATAATAAAGATAAGTGCCCCTACTAAATGTTGAATTGGTAAATCAACATCACCAATTGTGTATGAACCCCAATCAAAGGGCGCTAACATAATTACCATAAAAATTGGAATTAAGAAGATTCTAGATATTGTAATTTTATTTGGTAAATTCACAGCTATTCCTCCATCATATCAAAAACATTTGTTCATTGAAAAAAGTCATCGAAGCGATGACTGTTATTGTGCAGGTTGCTCTATCCCTTGGTTTTTTATCACCAATCTTTGGTGAAGTTCTTTTTCTGGATCCAATGGGAAAGCGACCACTTGGCCATTCAGTTTAACTTCAACATTCGTTGCATTTCCAATATTAAGTCGCACTTCTTTTACTGTTGATACATCATGTTTTTCTATTTGACCCTCTTGTACTGTAGTGTTTAGAATTACTTTACCAGTATCATCTTTAACATCTACATAACTCGCACCTTTACCCGATATTTCCAGTTCTAATGTTTTATTATTATGAATTTCCAAAGTAGATACTTTACCAGCTGTTCCAACTACTTTCACTTCTTCTTTTCCAGTTGGTTGTGCTGGTTGTTCCTCTTTCTTTGGCTCTTCTTTCTTTGATTCTTCTTTTTTCGGCTCTTCCGCTTTCACTTCATCTTTCTTCGTATCTAACGGAGAGTTTTCCGCTTTTTTAACTTCAATTTTCTCACTTTGAGCATTCGGAACTTTCTCATCACCTTTTCCAATTAACGCTTGAAAAACAAACCAAATTACCACTCCAAATGCAATTACTAACAGCGCAACTAAGATTTTCGGCATATGATCTGCAATTGGCCATGATGAAGATTTTTGCATTGTTTCTTGTGTTTTTTGTCCAGTTGATACTTGTGGAACGTCGCGTTTTTCAGATTGTGGTATCGTACTCTGATATTCTACAAGCAGTTCCTCTCCATTTAATCCAACCGCATCTGCGTATTGTTTAATGAATGCACGCGCATAAAAAGCTCCTGGCAACACATCATAATTGCCTTCCTCAATCGCTACTAAATGGCGTTTTTGAATTTTTGTCATCTCATGCAGCTGATCCATAGACAAGCCTTTCGTTCCTCTGGCTTCTTTCAGCTTTTGTCCTAATTCTGTCACTACTAACACCTCAATATTTCTTTAAAAGTCAAACATAGAGAAATTATTTTGCGTACCTTGCTCAATTTCATCTACTAAATTATATTGAATTTCTTCATCATAATCGTTACGCAACTCGATAATATAATCAAAATCATCCAATGTGTATTCTGACTGACTCACAAATACATCAGGATGTTCCACAACTTTCGTTGCAGGCAATCTCATAATTTCACGAACAAGCTGCCAATGCCTTTCGTTAGCACGCTTTGTTGACACGATTCCATCTAGGATGAAAATATTGTCGTCGCTATACTCATCTTCAATCAATTGACTACGAACTGTTTGCTTAATAAGAGTAGATGATACAAATAACCATCTTTTATTTGCACAAACACTTGCGGCAACAATGGATTCTGTTTTTCCGACACGAGGCATTCCTCGTATCCCGATTAGTTTATGACCTTCTTTTTTCATTATTTCAGCCATAAAGTCTACAAGTAACCCTAATTCATCACGTACAAATCGAAATGTCTTCTTATCGTCTGCATCTCGTTGTATGTACCTACCATGTCTAACCGCTAACTTATCTCTTAGCTTTGGCGGACGATATTTCGTTACCGTTATGTTATCCATCGTATTTAAAATTGATTCAAGTCTAGAGATTTGCTCTTGATTATCACACATAAGGAGTAATCCACGTCGTGCATTATCTACACCATTAATTGTGACAATATTAATGCCGAGCATACCGATTAACGAAGAAACGTCACCAAGCAAGCCAGGTCGGTTTTTATGTATTTCATATTCAAAATACCATTCAATCATCCAAAATCACTCCCCTTGCTTACTTTACACCTACGTACTATATTATATGATTTCACCTTAATAGGGAAGCTAAATGTATAATCTAACCCGCGTTATTATTATACAAAAAAAATAGAGAGGAGAATCTCCTCTCTATTTTTACTTATGTTGTACAAACTTCACCATTAAGTTTGCGATTGTATGTTGCTCTTGTTCATCAGCAACTTTCCAAAGCTCAGACAGTAATTTCTCTTGATCGTTGCGCGCTTCTACTTCATTTGCTAAATAATCTCCAACACGAAATGCCATATCTGATACAGCACCGCCATCAAGACCTTTTCCTGATGCCTGTTCTAATCGTTCTCCTAAAAAGCTCTTCCATTGATCAAAATTATCTAAAACTGACATGTTTAAGCACCTCACTACTTAGTAATAGAATCATGCTTAATTTGTACAGTTTTTTATTTTTTATGTAACAATTTTTTAGCAATGCCAACCGCCATTCACTCCGATAATTTGTCCAGTTATGTAAGATGCACCTGGTGATACGAGGAACGACACTGTTTTCGCTACTTCTTCTGGTAATCCCAACCTACCTAACGGAATCTCTTCAGCAATTTCATTCTTATCCTCTTCTGAAAATACATGTAACATTTCCGTTTCAATCGCACCTGGTGCCACCGCGTTAACCCTTAATCCACTTAATGAAACTTCTTTTGCTAAAGCTTTCACATATGAATTTTGTGCACCTTTTACCATCGAGTAAAGGACTTCACATGATGCGCCAATTTGGCCCCATATAGACGAAATAAGTACAATATTACCGCTTCTCTGCTGAATCATAGATGGCAGC
This sequence comes from Bacillus sp. GbtcB14, assembly GCF_019091205.1. Lineage (NCBI taxonomy): Bacteria > Bacillati > Bacillota > Bacilli > Caryophanales > Bacillaceae > Bacillus > Bacillus sp. GbtcB14. The sequence continues at coordinate 857,846 of NZ_JAGXJT010000001.1, read as the reverse complement.
GCCATTGATAATAATTTATAGATGCTCTTCACTTGAAGTTCTACCATATAATTCAATTCATCGTTCGTTACATCTGTTACTAATCCAAAGATACTCTTCCCAGCTGCATATACGATAACATCAAGAGGATGTTCAATTTGTCTCCACAATTGCTCCGCCCCATAACTAGAAGCCAAATCCGCTTGAACAGGAATCACTTCCCCCCACTCTTTCTGCAACTCATTCACTTTCTCTTCACCGTTATTATAATGAACATATACTGTATATCCATCTTGAATTAATTGTTTTGAAATAGCAGAGCCAATCCCTCCGCTTCCTCCAGTTACTAATGCATACTTTTTCATATAATTCCTCTCTTATCTCAACAAAATGTTTTTCCTACAAATAAATAATACCCTCATCTTACAATTTATCAATGATAAGATGAGGGTATTATTATGACACCTTTTATTTTTTCGGTAAAACTTGACAAACACTCATTCTTTCTTCTGATAGTAATAATTTGGCTACTTCTTGTAAATCTTGAACAGTTAGACTTTCTAATACAGTCAATGCCTCAAACAGACTAGATTCATTAAACGCATATCGTGTAAATTGATTTGCAATATATTCCGGTGAATTTAAGGAGCGTAAAAAGCCACCTATTTTCTTTTTCTTTACTCGTTCTAATGCTGCCTCGTCTAATTGATCATAATTTGTGTTTAATAAAATACCTTTCAAACGCTCTTCCAGCTCATCAGGTTTCTTCGTATCACCGCCAACCATTGCAAAACCGAAGTTATTCTCTTCTGTATAATCATACGAGAACGAATCATCAATAAGTCCCTCATTATATAAAGATTCGTAATGAACGGAGCTCTTCCCAAATAAATAATCTAAAAGTAACGTAAGCGCAATTTCTTGTTTTAAAAGGGCTTTCCCTTTTTCTTTTAAATTTGTCGCTTTAATACCTACTAAACATTTTGGAGTTTGTACAGGCATTGAAATAATTTTCTTTTTTTCATTTACCTCATCTGGTTCTTCTTCAAATGAACGTACAATTTCTGGCTGGTTTTTATAATCTTTTTTCGCTTGATTTTCACGTACTAAATCCATTGTTTTCTCTGGATCAATTGCGCCCACAACAAATAGTAACATATTGCTCGGATGATAAAATGTTTCATAACATTCATATAATAGGTCTTTTGTAATTTTACTAATAGACTCGATTGTCCCTGCAATATCAATTTTAATTGGGTGCTTTACAAACAAGCTATCAATTAATCCAAAGTATAAGCGCCAATCTGGATTATCTTGATACATTTGAATTTCTTGCCCAATAATCCCCTTCTCTTTTTCGACTGTTTTTTCAGAGAAGTAAGGCTCTTGTACGAAGTTTAGCAATGTATTTAAATTTTGTTCTACATTTGATGTACATGAAAAAAGATAAGCTGTTCTTGTGAAAGATGTGAAAGCATTTGCCGATGCCCCTTGTTTACTAAACAATTGGAAAGCATCGTGATCTTCTTTTTCAAATAATTTATGCTCAAGAAAATGAGCAATCCCATCAGGCACACGAATCATTTCTTCTTTACCTAGTGGTACGAATGTATTATCCATAGAACCATATTTCGTCGTAAACGTTGCAAATGTTTTATTAAATCCTTGCTTCGGTAAAATATATACATCTAATCCATTAGGAAGTTTTTCATAATAGAGTGTCTCTTTTAATTGCTCATAAACAATTTTCTCCATTTATTCTCCCTCCGTTCCATGTAAAAAGTAAATTGTATCTAGTTCAATATTTTTAGCAACTTTCACAATCTCTTCTTTCGTCACACTCTCAATACCTGAAAGCCATTCTTCAACCGGACGCGTGCGGTCTGAAATAATACCATGATACAGCATTTCCACAAATCCGCGCGGTGTATCAATTGCCTCTAATATTTGATTTTGAATAACACTTTTCGTTTGATGCATCTCTTCTTCAGAAAAATCACCATTTTGCATCGCTAACATTTGTTCTTTAATAATCTCAACAGCTTTTTCATAATTTTTCGCTTCGATTCCTGACATGACAAACAATAAGCCTTTATGACTTTCAAAGCGGGATGCCGCATAGTACGCTAAACTATTTTTTTCACGAACGTTAACGAATAACTTCGAATGAGAAAATCCTCCAAACAGTCCATTGAACAATTGCAGTGCAAAATAATCTTCGTCTTTATACGTAATAAACGTACGATAACCGATGTGTAATTTACTTTGTTTTAATTCTTGTTTTTCCACAACTTCTTTTTCTTCATTATTTCTCTTATGAAGAAGTACATTTCTTTCTCTCACAGGACGCGCTGAAATAGAAAAATACTTACTTACAAGACCAACTGCGTTTTCTGAAATATCACCAATAATATATAGATCCATTTCATCTTCCGCTAACACCTTTTGATAATATTGATACAAACTGTCATTTGTAATAGAAGAAACACTCTCTTTTTTCCCATTTGCACTTAAACGATACGGTTCTACTTTGCACATTTCTTCAATTAAACGCTCGTTTGCATAGCGCATTTTATCATCATACGTAGCTTCAATTCGTTGCAAGAGCGCTCTTTTTTCACTTTCTACGATAGAAGGTAGAAAACCGTTCCCCTCTGTCGCTGGATGTAAAACTATATCCGATAACATAGAAAGCGCTTTTTCAAATAACGGTGGTGCATCATGCAAATATACTTCATTTGCAATGTCTACATAAATAGAGATGATATGGTCTTCTCCTTTTTTACTTACATCGACTGCCAAAGAAGATCCGTATAATTCTTCTAAATATTGACGAAGACGAATTACAGAAGGAAGCTTTTCTGTCGCACTTTGCAATACGTATGGCAATAGTGCACGCTCTGTCACCGTCTCCTCATTTAAAGGTGCTTTAAAACGAAATACAAAAGTATTTGTTTTATATTTATCAGTTGGAATAATATGTACTCGCAAACCACCTAACTCGTGTAACTGTTGTTCCATCAGTTTCATTTATAGCCCTCCTTTACCTATGTAGGAATATTCCTCTTCAATATACAGTTTTTAGAAATGAAAAATCAACTTTTCTTCCTCACTATACTTACATCAGGCTCTTTCTAAAAACTTTTATATGTAAGGAACATAGTAAAATTCCGTATTACATATATTCTATGTAAAAAAGCCCGCACTAATGTGCGAGCTTTTTTATGCTTACAAAATACTTATCGTTTTCCTTTTTCATAAGGGGTTCCTAATGCTTTCGGAGCTTCAGAACGACCTACAAAACCAACAAGTGCTAATATTGTGAATACATATGGTAATATCGTTAATAAAACACTCGGAATTTGATCTAACACAGGAATTGTTCCACCTGTTACACTTAACGATTGTGCAAAACCAAAGAATAACGCTGCACCTAATGCACCTAGTGGATTCCACTTCCCAAAGATCATAGCAGCTAATGCTAAGAAACCTTGTCCAGTAATAGTTGCCCCTGAGAAGTTATTAGAAATTGACATTGCAAAAATTGCTCCACCAATTCCAGCAAACACACCTGATATACAAACACCAATATAGCGCATTTTATATACGTTAATCCCCATCGTATCAGCTGCCATTGGATGCTCACCAACCGCACGAAGACGAAGACCGAACGGCGTTTTATAAATGACATACCAAACAACGAATGCTAAAATAATAGCAATATACGACGTTATCGGTACGTTAGAGAAGAATATTTTCCCTAAAACCGGAATATCCGAAAGGCCTGGAATATCAATCTTTTCAATACGGTACTGAATAAAATCAGTCTGTCCTTTATCAAAAATCTTCTTAATTGCAAATACAGTTAATCCAAGAGATAAGAAGTTAATCGCTACACCACTTACAACTTGATCCGCTCGGAATGTAATAGATGCTACCGCATGAAGTAATGCAAATAACCCACTACCAATTGCCGCAAATAATAATGCAATCCACGGAGTCATCGTTCCCCAAGTATCACCCATTAATAAGTTTGTAACAACTCCAATAAATGCACCAAATAGCATTAGTCCTTCTAATCCGATATTTACAACACCCGATCGTTCACTAAATACACCACCTAGTGCTGTGAAAATTATAGGTGCTGATGTATATAACGTACCCGTCACAAGAATGGCTAATATATCTAAAAAGCTCATTTATTTCCCCTCCTTGCTCATGCGTGTAAGCGCCCATCTTAACACATAACTACATGCAACAAAGAAGATGATACATGCAATAATCACATTAATAAGCTCTGATGGTACATCTGCCTCAAAGTTCATTTGAGGGGAAGCACTTTTCAAACCACCAAATAATAAAGCTGAAAGGATAATACCAAACGGATTATTCCCTCCAAGTAAGGCTACGGCAATCCCGTCAAATCCTACTCCTGTAAACGAAGACATTGCTGTCATACTTTGGAATGTTCCTAACCCTTCCATCGCTCCACCAATCCCCGCAAATGCACCCGCAATTGTCATAGAGAATACTACATTACGAGAAACTTTCATACCAGCATATTGGGAAGCATGTTGATTAAATCCTACCGACTTTAATTCATACCCTAAAGTTGTTCGATCTAATAAGAACCACATTAAAATAGCAATTAAAATTGCTACAACAATTCCCCAGTGAAGGCGCGAACCATCAGTGATGGCAGCAAGCCAGTCTGAAGATAATGACGCACTCCCTTTGATGTCATACGTTTTATCATTACCCTCGTGCAAGAAACGCTTAATAATGTCATATGTTACGTATAACGCAATATAGTTCATCATAATTGTTACAATAACTTCATTAACTTGAAATTTCCCCTTTAAATATCCAGGGATGAAACCCCAAATTCCACCTACCAATGCTGCAAATAAAATAGATAACGGAATGTGCAGAACAGCTGGTAGCGACACTGCATAACCGAACCAAACTGCTGCAAGCCAACCAACTAGTAATTGACCCTCTACCCCGATATTAAATAAACCTGTACGAAATGCAAACGCCACTGATAAGCCGGCAAGAATAAGTGGTATCATTGTACGAAGCGTTTCACCTATTGCACTTGGGCTACCGAACATTCCTGTCCAAAGTGCACTATAACCAACAATCGGATCATAGCCACTAACTAGCATTACAATCGCTCCGACAAGTAAGCCAAAAATAACGGATAGTACTGGGACTAAAATATTTATCGTTCGTTCTGTTAAAAGTTTTTTAGCCATTTGTACCCACCTGCTCCTTCTTTGTTCCTCCAGCCATTAACAATCCAAGCTGTTGTTCATTCGTTTCTTTCGCATCAACAATTGCTACGATTTTCCCTTCATAAATAACAGCAATTCGGTCACTAACATTTAAGATTTCATCTAACTCTAGAGATAAAAGTAATACACCTTTTCCTTTATCCCTTTGCTCTATTAATCTCTTATGAATAAATTCAATTGCTCCTACATCTAAACCACGTGTTGGTTGTGCCGCGATTAATAAATCTGGATCACGGTCTACTTCACGTGCAATAATTGCTTTTTGTTGATTCCCCCCAGATAAAGCGCGCGCTAACGTTTGCTCACTAGGTGTACGTACATCAAACTGCTCAATAAGTGCCTTTGCTTTTTCTGTAATTTTACTAAAATTTAAAATCCCTTTCTTTGAGAAAGGATTTTTATAGTACGTTTGCAGAACTATATTATCTCTAACTGAAAAATCAAGAACAAGGCCGTGTTTATGACGATCTTCTGGAATATGACCAATTCCTTCTTCTGTTATCCTTCTAACAGGCCAATTTGTTATTTCTTTTCCTTTAATTGCAATAGAACCTGACTCAACTTTTCGTAAACCAGTAATTGCTTCTATTAATTCACTTTGTCCGTTTCCATCAATCCCTGCAATTCCAACAATTTCCCCCGCACGAACAGTTAAGTCAAGGCCTTTTACAGCAGGTAGTTGACGTGCATCGTGAACGACAAGATTTGCAATTGAAAGTACCTCTTCTTTTGGCTTCGCGTCTATTTTTTCTGTTTTAAAATTCACTTGACGTCCGACCATTAATTCTGCAAGTTTATTTTCATCCGTATTTGCAACGTCAACCGTTCCAATCCCTTTTCCTTTACGAATAATCGTACAACGATCGCAAACTTCCATAATTTCTTTCAACTTATGTGTAATAAGAATAATAGATTTTCCTTCTTGTACAAGCTTTTTCATAATTTGAATTAGCTCATGAATTTCTTGCGGTGTTAACACAGCTGTCGGTTCATCAAATATTAGAATTTCTGCCCCACGGTAAAGTGTTTTTAAAATCTCAACACGCTGCTGCATACCAACTGAAATATCCTGTATTTTCGCATATGGATCTACAGCTAAACCGTATTGTTCGGACAGTTTTTGAATTTCTTTTGCAGCTTCCTCAACAGCAATTTTCCCTTTTTTCTTCGGTTCATTTCCAAGAATAATATTCTCTGTAACTGTAAAATTATGAACAAGCATAAAGTGCTGATGAACCATTCCAATACCAAGGTCATTTGCCACATTCGGATTGGTAATGTTTACAGGCTTTCCTTTAATTTTAATTTCACCTTGTTCTGGTTGGTACAAACCAAATAGTACATTCATCAATGTGGATTTCCCTGCACCATTTTCTCCAAGTAAAGCATGTATTTCTCCCTGCTTTACTTGCAGCGTAATATCATCATTCGCTACAATGCCTGGGAATACTTTCGTAATGTTATTCATCTCAATTACGTATTCCATTGTGTTCCTCCTTTTAACAGGGAACATTCCCCTATTACACTATTAACTTATTAAGCAATTTGGAAGTTTTATACATACAAAGGTTAGTTCTATGAACTAACCTTTGCTATTTCTCTATTTATTTTTTTAGAGAAGCTTCATATTCTTTATACTCTTTATCTGTAGCTGGTACTTTAATTTCACCATCTGTAATTTTCTTTTCAAACTCTTCTACTTTTGTTAAAATTTCAGGGTTAACTTTTTTCACGTTGTCAGTTGTTTTTGCGATACCAACACCGTCATCTTTTAAGCCAAACGCTTCTACTTTACCGCCTTTTAATTTACCATCTTTCGCTTCTTGTGCTACTTTTTCAACAGCGATATCTACACGTTTTACCATTGAAGTTAATGTTACGTTTTCAGGCATACCTTCTTGGTTTTGGTCACGGTCAACACCAATTACCCAAACATTTTCACCTTTTTTCTTACGGTTTTTCGCTTCAGTGAACACGCCGTTACCTGTACCACCAGCAGCATGATAAATTACATCTACACCTTGACCATACATTGCTGAAGCAAGAACTGTACCTTTTTCCGGTTTATCAAATGCTTCTGCATATTCAGATACGATTTCAATATTTGGATTTACTGCCTTTGCACCAGCTTTAAATCCATTTTCGAATTTACTAATTAAATCACTCTTCATTCCACCAACAAATCCTACTTTATTCGATTTTGTTGACATAGCTGCTACCGCACCTACAAGGAATGAACCTTCATGATCTTTAAATGTAATGCTTGTTACGTTCGGTGCATCTACAACAGTATCCACAATTGCGAATTGTTGTTTTGGAGCTTCTTTTGCTACTTCTTTAATTGCACCTTCTAATTTATAACCGATTCCGAAAGATAAATCATACTTATCTTTTGAAAATTTCTTTAAGTTTGGAATATAATCTGCTTCTTTTTCAGACTGTAGGTAACGATAATTTGTCTTTTCCTTTAATTCATTATCTTTACCAAACTTTTTCAAACCTTCCCAAGAAGATTGGTTGAATGATTTATCATCCACGCCCCCAACATCTGTTACCATACCAACTTTAAATTCTTTATTTTCTTTCTTGTCACTGCTCGCCTTATCCGAGTTACCACATGCACCTAAAACCGCACTTGCTGCTAATGTTAATGATAATAAAAGACCTGTTTTTTTCTTCATACTAGAAACCCCTCCTGAAATTATATATATATCTTTATTCTTACGCTGCTGTCCCTAACTTCTTGCTGTCACCTCCCTAAAATGGAACTTACCTACATACGTTTTCTTAATACGTGGAAGCTAAACTTGTCAGCTCTAAAGTAATTGATAGAATATAAGATTGGCTCATCATTTTGATCATAGTGCATTTGTTTTAAAACTAGCAGTGCCGTTTCAGGTTCACATTCTAAAATCGGTGAGATTTTAGAATGATAGCCAATTGGCTCAATGTGAGCAACTGCATATGTGATACGTTTGTGCGTATTGTTATGTATCACTGTAAGCAATGATTCTTCGTTGTATCCCGATAAATCTGGCAAGATTTCTTTTGCAAGTTTATCGATACAATATACAACAGGTTCCCCATCTGCTGTACGCACACGCTCAATCATTACTGCATTAAAACCATCTTCACTATTAAACTTCTCTTTTTCTTCTTCTGTTAAACTTGTTGTAGATGATGATAAAAAGATAGTTCCTGGTGTTTTCCCCACACTAGAAATCATATCTGTAATACTAGAAAGTTGTTCAATCCCAGAAGAAAATAATGGCTTTGCATTTACAAATGTTCCTACACCATGTCTACGAATGACAACATTTTCTTCTTCTAAAATACGCAGCGCTTCCCTTAAAGTCGCCCTACTTACACCAAGTTCTTTTGCTAAATCAAACTCTGATGGTAACTTCTGCCTTTCTTTGTAAGCTCCATCTTTAATTTTTTCTTTGATGTGATCAATCACCCGTAAATATAGGTGACGACTATCGGATTTTACTGACATAAGACTCCCCCGCATTTCAATTATTCGACCTCTGATGTAAGACTTCTTTTCTCTTTTTTCAACTTACAACATAATAAAAATTGCTACATACTAAAAATAAGCTTAATTGTCGAATAAATATTAATAATTTTTTAAGATGAAATTTTCACTCTTTATGGCATAAAAAAAACTTTGCACCATAAACATTCCTCATTTCGAGAAAAAGTTCGGTACAAAGATCTCTTACATCCTTTGTTACACACTTTTCCCCTCATAGTCCAGCAATTCATGGTTGCCGGGTAGAAACTTATGGACCTTATCTCCAAGATTATATGAGGCAGTGATTCTTTTCGAAGTAATCTTACCACTTGCTCCCATACGTGTCAACAAAATTTAACATTTTTCTACATTAAATATCGAACATTCATTAAAAACACAATCAAAGTATTCGTATTCTAAAGAATCGCTTTATATGTAAGCCCTTTCTTTATTGCTGAATATAGTATATAACAAAACTAGCATATAAAAAAGCCTAATTGTAAAAACAATTAGGCTTTTTTTATGAACTTTTTTCTTGTACATCATTAATGAGCACTTCTCGTGGTTTACTACCTTCATACGGACCTACTACACCATTCATTTCCATTGCATCAATTAAACGGGCAGCTCGCGTATAACCTACTCTAAACCTACGTTGCAACATAGAAACAGATGCTGTTTGCATTTCCACTACAAGCTGAACTGCTTCATCATATAATTCATCTTCTACTTCCTGCTTCGTATCAGGAACATCTTGTGGAATCATATCTTCTTGATATTGCGCTTTTTGCTGACCAATAACATATTCTACAACTCTCTCAACTTCATCATCGGATAAAAATGCACCTTGTACACGTACAGGCTTCGATGCACCAATTGGTATAAACAGCATATCTCCACGACCTAGCAGTTTCTCTGCACCACCACCGTCAAGAATTGTACGAGAGTCCGTTTGAGAAGATACCGCGAATGCAATACGTGATGGAATATTCGCTTTAATAACTCCCGTAATAACATCAACTGATGGACGCTGCGTCGCAATAATTAAATGAATACCCGCTGCACGAGCCATTTGTGCTAAACGCATAATCGCATCCTCTACATCTGATGAAGCAACCATCATTAAATCGGCTAACTCGTCCACTATTACTACAATATAAGGTAATTCCGGTTGTTTCGCTTCTGATTGACTATTATGTTCTTTAATATGATCATTATATCCTTCAATGTTACGCGTGCCACTATGAGCAAATAACTCATAACGTCGTTCCATTTCACTCACGACTTTTTTCAAAGCTTGTGATGCTTTTTTCGGATCAGTTACAACTGGTGTTAATAAATGCGGAACACCGTTATATACATTTAACTCTACCATTTTCGGATCAATCATCATTAATTTTACTTCATGTGGTTTTGCGCGCATTAAAATACTAACAATAATACCATTAATACATACACTTTTCCCGCTACCTGTCGCACCAGCTACTAGTAAATGGGGCATTTTATTTAAACGTGCTAATACAGCTTCACCTGTAATATCTCGTCCAAGACCAATTAACAACTTCTCTTCCGGATGATTATTAGCCTTAGAATCAAGAACTTCTCTAAGCGTTACCATAGATACTTCTGAGTTCGGAACTTCAATCCCTACAGCTGATTTCCCGGGAATAGGTGCTTCAATACGAATGTCTTTCGCAGCTAAAGCAAGTGCTAAATCATCACTTAAACTAACGATTTTGCTTACCTTTACTCCCATATCAGGATACACTTCATATTTTGTAACTGCAGGACCTCTATGTACTTTTGTTACTTTCGCTTTCACTCCAAAACTTTGGAATGTACGTTCTAATTTACGAGCATTCTCATAAATTTCTGCATTTTCATTTGTAACTTGCTTATTCTTAGGAAATTTCAATATATCAATTGCAGGAAGCTTGTAATCTTTATTCTCTACATTTGAAAATTGCATTGGCGGGGCACTTGTTTCCGCCTCTAAAGATTCTACAATCTTTTCTCCACGCTTTTTCTTAGATTCTTCAACAGGCGGAGCCTCTTCAATAGATGGTGAAGTGATCAACTCTACTTCCTGTTCTTCGCTAATGCGTTTATTCTCTTCTTCATTTACAGGATAATTCTCAGTGAAATTCGAAATAATTGGAGGATCAATTGAGATTTCTTCCATCGGCTCAATAATCTCTTCTTGTTCTGCAGCACGTTTACTCCTTGTGCTTCTCGTTGTTTTTTTCTTTTCTGTTTGTTCAGCCGTCCTTTTGGATTTCCAATCTTTATAATCCCCTTGCATTACTTCAAATTGACTTCTAAGGATTCTTCCTACAGGGGCAAGTACTTCTCCAATATGCTTATTTGTTATACAAAGTATGCCGAGAATCACTAAAATAATACCAATGATATAAGCTCCTACTTCGTCAAATAAGAAGTAACACGTCGCGAACATAAGCGCACCAAACATACCACCGCCTAAATGAACACTATCCGGCCCCTTTTTCATTTCAAGGAAGAAGTTATCTTTCGTACTCACAATAACAGAAGTATTTTGCACTGCTCCATCTTTCGTAAGAAGGTTAAATAATGTAATATGACTAAACATTAATATCGCCAATACTATTAAATAAAAACCAATTAACCGTTTATTTAAAAGGTTCGGCCATCCACGTTTGATAACAAACGAAACCGATAAAGCTATTACACCTAACACACCAATTATGTACCACTCACCAAAGAAGAAGCGAAAAAATAACACAAACGATTTCCCTACAACACCTAGCTGTAAAATCGTAATGATTGAAAGTGCAAAAAGAGTTAAACCGACGATTTCATAATACAAAGTTGGCTTTATCGTGCGTCTTGCTTTTGCCTTCGTCCCTCTTTGCTTTTGTTTTGCCATTTCTTCACCTCGTGTTCTACATGTAAGTAGGGCTTCCTTAAAAAAGCTTTACTTATATGTCTGTTTTCTCTATTTTTCAGGTCTTATATCTTCTATTTTTACACTTCTTGTAAATTGTTAAATAAACAGAAGAAAGCAGCCCTCTCATGGCTGCTCAACCGTCTTGTTTTTTATATTATACCATAGCTTCTAAACAAAATCCTTCTTTTTGCTAAAAGGTTATTTTCTGACCGGGCTCAAACTCTAAGTAGTGTAGCGGATCCGTACTTAACACACGTACAATAGAATAAAAGCCATGTTCTTCTTCAGAAACCATTAATTCAACACCGTTTATATTTACAACTTTTTGACTTTCACATTGTGAATAATCGGCTGGATATACAAGTTGCTCTGGCATAATTGTGTATAAAATCATTGTAACATTGTCCCTTCTGCACTATCATCCATGCGGGCATCTATTAATTCATTCAGTTTTCGAATTGCATTCCCAATACCACCGACATCATCTATAAGACCATATTTCACTGCATCTCCACCAATTACATTCGTCCCAATATCTCGCGTCAAATTCCCTTTTGCAAACATAAGCTCTTTAAAACGATCTTCTGTTACTTTCGAATGCTTCGTCACAAATCGTATGACTCTTTCTTGCATTTTATCTAAATACTCAAATGTTTGCGGCACACCTATAACAAGACCTGTTAGACGAATGGGATGAATTGTCATCGTTGCAGTTTCTGCAATAAATGAATAATCCGTAGAGACAGCAATCGGTACACCGATAGAATGTCCCCCGCCCAGAACAAGAGATACTGTCGGTTTCGAAAGCGAAGCTACCATCTCAGAAATCGCTAGCCCTGCTTCAACGTCACCACCAACTGTGTTTAATATTAAAAGTAAACCTTCAATTTTCGGATTTTGTTCAATCGCAACAATTTGCGGAATAATATGCTCATATTTTGTTGTTTTATTTTGCGGCGGTAATTGAACATGACCTTCCACCTGCCCAATGATTGTTAAACAATGAATACTCGATTCATTCATTTGTGGTACATTCGTTTGCCCTAGCTGTTGAATTTTTTCCACTATTGAAGCTTCTTTCCCAGTTTCTTTCGGCTCAGCCTCTTTCCCTTCATTTGTATAACGATCACGTTCTGTCATATCGCATCCCCTTTCACTCGTATATAACTATTATTTCTTAAGTTATAAATTTCATTCGATAGAGTTAAAAAAGAAAAAAAAGATCACCCGTAAAGGTGATCTTTTTTATACTTCCATAATAATCGGTAAAATCATAGGTTTTCTCTTTGTCTCTTCGTACAAGAACTGTCCTAATAATTCACGAATATTTTGTTTTAACATAGACCATTCAATTGAATACTCTTTAATCGATTGCTCAACAATCATACGTACAATCTCTGTAGAGCGGTCAATTAACGCTTCTGATTCACGAACATACACAAAGCCACGTGAAATGATTTCTGGACCAGAGATAATTTTCTTTTCATCTTTACCAAGTGTTACAACAACTACTAATATTCCATCTTGAGATAACATTTTTCTATCTCGAAGAACGATATTACCAACGTCACCTACACCTAAGCCATCAATTAACACATTACCAGCTTGTACTTTGCCAACTAAGTTTGCTTCATCGTCACCAAAAGCAATCACATCGCCTTTTTCTACGATAAAGATATTCTCTCTTGTAATACCTACATCTTCAGCTAAATATGCATGTGCTTTTTGCATACGGAACTCACCATGTACGGGTACAAAGTATTTCGGTTTCATTAAATTTAACATTAATTTTAATTCTTCTTGGCTACCGTGACCTGAAACGTGAACTTTTCTTTCACCGTAATAAATAACATCAGCTCCAGCTCTAAATAACAAGTCAATAATTTTCGATACAGATATTTCATTACCCGGAATTGGAGAAGCCGCAATAATAACCGTATCACCTTTACGAATTGAAATTTGTTTATGAGCTTGCTTCGCCATTCTAGAAAGAGCTGCCATCGGTTCACCTTGGCTACCTGTCGTTAAAATAGCTACCTTTTTCTCCGGGAAATTGTCTACTTCTTGTAGTGAAATAACCATACCTTCTGGAACATCTAAATAACCAAGACGTCTTGCGATATCTACCACTTTCACCATACTACGTCCTACAACCGCTACTTTTCGTCCTGTTTCAGCAGCTGCATCAAATACTTGTTGAATACGATGTACATTCGATGCAAATGAAGCAACGATAATACGTCCTTCTGCACCGTAGAACACTTTAGAAATTTCTACACCAACTTCTTTTTCAGAACCTGTATAGCCTGGACGCTCAGCATTTGTACTATCAGATAATAAGCACAGTACGCCTTCATTTCCGATTTGTGCCATTTTTCCAAGGTCTGCTCCACTATTTCCAATTGGAGTTTGATCGAATTTAAAGTCTCCTGTATATACGATAGCACCTTTTGATGTATGGAAACAAACACCCACAGAATCTGGAATACTATGTGTCGTTCCAAAGAATGACACCGTTGTAGTATTAAACTCTACTGTTGAATTTGAATCGATTGTTTTTAAGTCTACACGGCCTAACATACCCGCTTCGCCAAGTTTTTCTTGTATAAGTCCTACTGTTAATTTCGTTGCATACACTGGAATTGATAATTTACGAAGTACGTAAACAATTCCACCAATATGATCTTCATGACCATGAGTAATAAATAAACCTTTTACTCGCTCTTGGTTTTCCACTAAATATGTAATATCAGGAATAACGATATCAATTCCAAACATTTCATCTCCCGGGAACATTAACCCTGCATCTACAATAAAGATTTCAGAATCAATTTCAACACAGTACATGTTTTTCCCGATTTCACCTACTCCACCAAGAGCAAATACTTTAACAGACTCATTCTCTTTTCTCTTCATGTTGTTGCCTGGTTTAAAAATCTTTCAAACACTGATTTCACTAAAATTGCAGAGACACCAGGGGAAACTCTACAACCACCATATATTCACCGTCCAAGACGAATGTCCTTACCGTTATGCGATATCATGTCCTTGTTTATTTTTTAAACCAGGTTTCACCTCTCTTTCATTATATAAATCAAATATCTTATTCGATATGATATGAAAATGTAATCAAATTATAATTTTTACCAATTTTGCTAAGCATACCCGTACTAAGCTACTTAGCCATATTATACCTGATACAAGAAATAGAACACAAGTTAAATCGTGCGAAAGAAAAAGTAAAAGAACGGAATTACAACAAAAATATCGAACGTATTTCCTTTATATTTACTCCGATTTTGTATTCCATATTATTTTGAAGAAATAGCCATACATACGCTAAATTAATTTCATACTATAGATTTTCAAGACTTATTTTTCTAAATTCGAACAAAAATAATTATATAATGAAGTTTTTTTATGAATTACGTCATATTTGAGACAATTCCTCTGAAAAACAGAATCGATAGTTTATTACGTTTATACAAATGTTTATTCTATAATAACTATGATTTTTTGATCCTTTTAAAAGGGTACGATTATTTTCTTATACATGTTGCAATACATAATGAAAAAGCGGTTAATGATCTTATAAGTATTCATGTAGATGAGAAAAGAGTGGCAAAGATTTTCATACCATAAAAAAATGACCTAGTACTATACTAGGTCATTTTTTATTAACGAGGGATAGATTGCATAACAGATTGTAACGTTACTCTTTCTTCTTCTGTTAATGGAAGAAGTGGTAAACGTACAGAACCTACATCTAATCCAACCATTTGTAACGCTGTTTTTACTGGCGTTGGGCTTGGCGCCATAAATAATGAATCCGTCACTCTTACAAGTAATTGATGTAATTTTTGCGCCTTCTTAAATTCTCCTGCTTGAAATGCTACAATCATTTCTTGCATTTCATTTCCGATAACATGAGATGCTACAGAAACGATACCTTTCGCTCCAACTGCCATAGCTGGTAACGTTAAACCGTCATCACCGCTGTATACTGCAAAGTCGTCCGCTGTTTTTTCAATGATTTCTGTCATTGTTAACACATCGCCGCCTGCATCTTTAATCGCAACAATGTTTTCTATTTCTGATAAACGAACAACTGTATCAACGGAGATTTGTACAATAGATCGTCCTGGAACGTTATATAGCATAACCGGAAGCGGCGTGCTTTCAGCAATTACTTTAAAGTGCTGATACATTCCTTCTTGACTCGGTTTGTTATAATACGGTGCTACTAGCATTACTGCATCAACACCAACTTCTGTTGCCTTTTTAGTTAAGTCAATAGAAGCATGCGTATTATTGCTACCTGTTCCAGCGATTACGGGCACCCTTTTATCGACAACAGATACGACATGGCGATATAACGCTACTTTTTCTTCTGAAGTTAATGTAGGAGATTCGCCTGTCGTTCCTCCTACCACGATTGCTGTTGTACCGTTATCTATTAAATAATTTACCAATTTCGTTGTCTTTGCAAAATCGATATTTCCGTTTTTATCAAACGGAGTTACCATCGCGGTTGCAATTGTCCCAAAATCTATCATGGTCTCACTCCTTATTGTTCCAGTTGCTTTTCTTTTGAAAGCTCAAACGCACTATGTAATGCATTTACAGCCTCCACTAAATCAGTTTCTTTTACAAGAACCCAAATTGTCGTATGGCTATCTGCCGATTGCAGAATTTGAATACCTTTTTCCGCTAAAGCTGTAACGATTTTCGCAGTAACCCCTGGGTATCCTGCCATTCCAGCTCCTACAATTGAGACTTTTGCACAATGCTCTGTCACAATTGGCTCATATCCAAGTTTTTTTAATAATTCAACTGCACGACTTGATACACTATCACTCACCGTATAAGCTACCCCAGTAGGTGAAATGTTAATTAAATCGACACTGATTCCTTCATTCGCCATTTCTTTAAACACATGCTGTTGTAAATCATATGCTGTTTCTTTTGCCAGCACTTTAATTTGCGTCACATTTGACACATGAGCAATACCTGTAACAGGACGTTCTTCTACATCACGACCTTTTGTCGCACCGTCCGATGCTGAAATAAGCGTACCTTCACTATCAGAATACGTAGAACGTACACGAAGTGGTACTTTGGCATGCATCGCAATTTCAACTGCACGTGGATGAACGACTTTTGCACCTTGATATGCCATGTTACAAATTTCATTGTACGTTACCGTTTGAAGATGACGTGCATCTTTTACAATGCGAGGATCCGCAGTCATAACACCTTCTACATCTGTGAAGATATCGATATATTCAGCATGAAGCGCAACACCTAACGCTGAAGCTGAAGTATCGCTCCCTCCGCGTCCAAGTGTTGTCGTATCACCTTTTTTCGTTTGTCCTTGGAATCCTGTAACGACGATTACATCTAGATTTTCTAGCTCTTCATGTATACGATCGCAATTCATTTCAATAATCTTAGCATTCGTAAAATCATCATTTGTTACAAAACCAGCTTGTGCACCATTTAACGCTGCTGCTTTTATACCATTCTCATTTAACATATTAGAGAAGACGATTGCTGAGATTAATTCTCCGCATGATAATAATAAATCTTGCTCACGATTAGAAATGCGAGATTCCTCTTGATTTACAAGACTTAACAAAGTATCAGTTGCATATGGTTCACCTTTACGGCCCATAGCAGATACGACAGTAACTACTTTATAACCCGCATCTAGCGATTTTTTTATATGATGAAGCGCATGCTTACGTCCATTTTCATCACGTACGGATGTGCCACCAAATTTTTGAACAATAATTTTCATATTTTGCACCTTCTCTTAGCCGTTTACACTAATTGTAATTTTACTAAGCGCTCTGCAATTTGAACAGAATTCCATGCAGCGCCTTTTAATAAGTTATCAGATACGACCCAAAGATGGAATCCTTTATCATTATTTAAATCTTTACGAATTCTTCCAACGAATACTTCGTTTTTACCTACTGCAGTAGCTGGCATTGGATATAACTGCTCTTCTGGATTATCTTGCAGAACAATACCTTCCGCATTTGCAAGTAAGCTCTTGAATTCTTCTACTGTTACACCTTCTTTTTCTACTTCGATGTAAACAGACTCAGAGTGACCTGATACAACTGGTAAACGTACACATGTTGCCGCTACTTCTAATTCAGGCATATGCATAATTTTTTTCGTTTCATTAATCATTTTCATTTCTTCAAACGTAAATCCATTATCTTGGAATTTATCAATCTGTGGAATCGCGTTGAAAGCAATTTGGAAATGCTTTTTATCACCTGATACAGGTAAAACATTTGCCTTCACTTCTTCACCATTTAAGATTGCTTGTGATTGTTCATGAAGTTCTTCAATCGCTGCCGCACCAGCACCTGATACAGCTTGATATGTGGAAACGATTACTCGTTTTAAACCATATTGCTGACGAACTGGCTCAAGAGCTACTACCATTTGAATTGTAGAACAGTTTGGATTTGCAATAATACCATTATGTTCTTTTAAGTCGTTTTCATTTACTTCAGGTACAACAAGTGGCACGTTTTCTGTCATACGGAATGCACTTGTATTATCAACAACAATCGCACCGCGCTTTGCTGCTTCTGGCGCTAATTGTTTTGATACAGATCCACCAGCACTAAATAGTGCGATATCTACTCCTTCAAAACTTTCAGGAGTTGCCTCTTGAACTGTAAATTCTTCGCCTTTAAATACAAGTTTCTTACCTGCAGATCGTTTAGATGAAAGTAACGTTAACTTCCCGATTGGAAATTCTCGTTTCTCTAAAGTATTTAACATTTGTTCACCAACTGCGCCGGTTGCTCCAACTACAGCGACATGAAAAGTTTTTTGCTTTTCCATCACTATGCCCCTTTCTAGATACCAATCCTTCTATAACTTAGAATTAGAAGGAGTATACAATACCCCTTCTAATCTTAATAACGTTAATTTTATCATATTCTACAGTAAGAATGATGGTTTCATCAAAAATTGTCCGTTTTTTTTCGTTTTTTAATTCATATATCTGAATTTTTCTACGACAACCGGTTGCAATTGCTTCCCTTGCAGCGCTTCTAATACTGTATCTTCCAGTAACTCCATACGAGCCACCATTGAGTTCGGTTTTTTCTCTGGTGCATCTTGGCCAAACGGGACGAAGTAGATGTTTTTCGTTGCCATTAGGCGCATGAGATTGACGCCATTAAGCCCTAAAGCATCATTTGTCGAAACAGCTAATACGACAGGCTTGCCATTTCTTAGCGTCGCTTTCGCTGCCATTAATACTGGAGAGTCTGTCATTGCATTTGCAAATTTACTCATAGAATTTCCTGTTAGTGGTGCAATTACCATACAATCTAGTGGAATTTTAGGTCCTAGTGGTTCTGCGCCAACGATTGAATTAATCGCTTTAAAGCCTGTTACTTCTTCAATCTTTTTAATCCACTCTGCTCCTTCTCCAAATCTCGTATTTGTTGATTGAACAGTGTAAGAAACAACGGGACGTACTTCTGCTCCCTCAGCAATTAATTTTTCTAAATGAGGCATTACTTCTTCGTACGTACAATGTGAACCAGTAAAACCAAATCCTATTCTTTTCCCTTTTAAATTCATTCCCCATTCTCCTTTCTTGTTATTACGTCTTCTGCTAGTAACTGAGAAAGAACGTTCGCTAAAATTTGTCCTGCTGTTTTTGGAGCAACAATACCTGGTAATCCAGGTGCTAACAGCGCTTTGACCCCTCTTTTTTCCGCATATCTAAAGTCGGTACCGCCTGGTTTAGAAGCTAAATCAATTACTAACGTATGAGCTGGCATTTTTGAAATGACATTCGCTGTCACAACAAGATGCGGAATTGTATTAATAACAATATCGATATTTCCTACTTCTTTCTCAATGTTTTGCATATGAAAAGGAGAAAACATCATTTCTGTAATACGTGCAATATGTTCCGATCGTCTTGCTCCAACTTTGACATGGGCTCCTAATGATTGAAATGCTCTGGCAACACTCATCCCTGTTCTACCAAATCCTAAAACCATTACATTGGAACCATGAATTGTATAGTCGGTATGTTGAATTACCATCATTAATGTACCTTCTACAGTTGGAATAGAATTGTAGATTGCCACATCATCACGATCAAATAATTTAACAAGTTTGCGGTTTGTAGTAGATACGAGATTTTCCAAGTAAGGCGTACCAATTCCTGAATATATAGTAAAGTGTTCTGGTGTATTTTCAATTTGTTCTTTCGTTATAGAAACTTTTTCGTTTGAAAAAATAGTATCTACTTCTCCCTTGGCATTTGTACCTGCAACTGGCAAAATAATTGCATCTACAGAAGTGAAATCTAAATTTTGTATACTTTCTTTTGCTGCCCCTGTGAAGCCATGATCTAACTGATCAAACCCTATCAATGAAAGTTTCGCATCCAATTCAACTAGCTTGCGAATTACTTCTAGCTGTCTTGCATCTCCTCCTATGACAGCAATATGCATCTCAGTCAACATTCCCTAATTCACCTTCTTTTTCTGTCATTTATAAGAAAAGTGCCTACTTTTTCTTTTTCCTCCACATCATATGTAATGTACGAGTTTTAGGTGATTGAAAAACAAAAAGCACGTATGATTTATCCCGCTATTTGTACGCAGTTAGACCCCACCTCAAAATTCGGCATATGAGAGGACATTATACGGGAAATTGATTTCCGATATAAGCTCGATTCATGTGAGCTTTTACTCAGCGGCGAATGAACAAAAAAAGATGACCAAAATGGCCATCTTTCACTTCGAATTTGAACGATCTTTCATATCACAAAGGATCATATCATGCCCTACTTTTTTAATTTGACTCCATGCTACTCTCGCTTCTTGTGGTTCCTTTTTAAAACCTCCCCATTTACCAGCAGGTATGATAAGAGCCTGTATTTTCCCATTCTTCTCATCGATTTCTAAATCCACATGGCCTAAAACTCCCATTTTTTCTGCTCTTTCTAAATTTACGATCTCTTTACCACTTAATTCGCTTAAACGCATACACTCTCCCCCTACCGAATTATGAATTTAAGTTATCCATAATTAGTACCTATTCTATATATCCAAAAAAAATAACCGTATCTCATTTAAAAGAGATACGGTTATTTTTACATACTTCATATAAAGCAATTATAGTTTTATTCCTTTTGGAAGTTTTCCATCTGGACTAATTAATGCTGCAGAGAACTCATCTGTAAACATGTTACGAATTAACTCATCAACATTTTCTTTTGTTACAGTGTTTACACTTTCAATAATCTCATCAAGTGAACGATGCTTACGAAGTAGCAATTCATTTTTACCATTGCGGCTCATACGGCTATTCGTACTTTCTAAACTTAACATTAAGTTTCCTTTTAATTGCTCTTTACTATTAATAAGCTCTTTTTCTGTAATACCTGTATTTTTCAATGTTTCTAATGTTTCCTGCATTGTGTCATACAGTGTATCTAATTGTTGGCTACCTGTTCCACCATACAGCGTTAACATACCTGTATCTTCATAAGAAGAATGGTAAGAAAATACTGAGTAGGCTAACCCGCGTTGCTCACGTACTTCTTGGAATAAACGGCTACTCATGCTACCACCTAAAACGTTATTTAATACGATTAAGTTATAAATATCTTCGTGTCCCATTTGTAAGCCTTTATATCCTAAACATAAATGAGCTTGTTCTGTTTCCTTTTTACGTGCTACCTTATTAAAATGGAAAATTGGGCTATGTACTTGTTCACGGTTTGTTGTTCCTTCATAGCTACCGAAATATTGCTCTACCGTTTGTAAAAAGGCTTCATCAATATTTCCTGCAACTGAAACAACGACATTTTCAGGTGTGTAATGATCCTTGATATATTGGCGTAGCGTATCACCTGTAAACGTATCAAGCGTTTCTTCTGTTCCTAAAATAGGATATCCAAGCGGATGCGTTTCATATGTCGCTTTTGTTAACATATCATGCACAATATCATCTGGAGCATCTTCGTACATTTTAATTTCTTCACATACGACATTCTTCTCTTTTTTCAGTTCTTCCTCATCAAATGTTGAATTAAAGAACATATCTGCCAATACATCTAAAGCATATTTAGCATGCTCATCTAGCACTTTTGCATAGTAACAAGTGTATTCTTTTGAAGTAAAAGCATTCACTTGCCCACCAATGCTATCAAATGATTCTGCAATTTCGCGTGCACTACGTGTTTCCGTTCCTTTAAAGAACATATGCTCTAAAAAGTGGGAAACCCCGTTATTTTTTTCATTTTCATTTCTTGATCCCGCATGGATCCAAATACCAATCGCAACCGATCTTACGGTTGGTATATTCTCCATAACGATTCTTACACCATTTTTACAAGTATATTTTTTAATCAAAAACTTTCCTCCTACTGCCAGTTTCTCTAAATAAGTGCTATTATTTAATGATAACAAGTTTAAGGATGAATGTCATGCAAATGTATTTAATCCACACGTTTTTCATCCAGTAATTCTGTTATATTCCCTACTTTATATCCTTGTTCCTTCAATTTTGTAATCATTGTATCTAATGCTTCTGCTGTAGATGAAGTTGGATGCATTAATACGATAGCACCTGGATGTATTTTTCTCATTACTCTCTGCAATAGTACATCTGGATCCGGTCGCTTCCAATCAATTGTATCGACAGTCCACATGATGGTTCCCATTTGAAAATCATCTGCAATTTTAACGACTTCATCCCGAAAACTTCCACTCGGCGGAGCAAACCATCTCACCTTTTGATTCGTAGCAGCTTCAATCATTCGATTTGTTTTTTGTAACTGATCTCGTATTTCATCAGACGATAGCGTTTTCATATTAGGGTGTGTGTAAGAATGATTTCCAACTTCTTGATTTGCATCAACAATCATTTTTGCAAATCGCAAATTTTCTTTCACCCAGCGTCCTTCTAAAAAGAAAGTCGCCTTCACATCATGTTTTTTCAATATCTCTAATATACGCGGCAAATACTCGTTTCCCCATGCCACATTTATTGTTAATCCCACCATCTTTTTATTTGGATGTCCCCTATAAATTGGAGCTGGTGATAAATCTTTTAAGTGGACACTCGGTGATACTTCCTTGAATTCAAGATTTGTTTGATCAAATTTCTTTAGCTTCTTCATATTATTATAGGATGCTTCGATATCAACTTGTCTTCCATTATATCCCGGTGTCGACTTCCATATTTTATCAATCATCGCATTTTGAGGTGCAATCTCATATTGTTTTGCATGTTTTTGAATTTCTTCATACAAGTCATCCTGTGCAAAAACGGAATAAGAGCCTACACTGACATATAAAAAGAATATACATATGTATGCCAATATACGAGCTTTCATATAAACCCTCCCATTAACTATATAAAAACCTTTTTTCTTCTTATCTTTGTTAATTTGAGCGTTATAATGAAAACTATACCTATACTGACATAAAAATATATATAAATCATATTTTTTACATAACAAAAAAAGCCAGTTTAACTGGCTTTTACTTATTGCTGCTCTTGTTTGTTTTCTTCTTTAGCAGCTTCTTTTTCTTGCTCTTCTTTTAGCAATACTTTTCTAGATAGATTCACACGACCTTGCTTGTCAATCTCGATAACTTTAACTGTAATTACATCACCGATCTTCACAACGTCTTCTACTTTACCTACACGCTCAAGTGCAAGTTCTGAAATGTGAACTAATCCATCTTTACCGCTGAATAATTCAACGAAAGCACCGAATTTCTCAACACGTTTCACTTTTCCTTCGTAGATTTCACCTACTTGTACTTCGCGAACGATATCTTCGATAATTTTCTTAGCTTTGTCATTCATTTCTTGATTTATTGAAGAAATGAATACTGTACCATCTTGCTCGATGTCAATTTTAACGCCAGTTTCTTCAATAATTTTATTGATTTGTTTACCGCTCGGCCCAATAACGTCACGGATTTTATCTGGGTTAATTGTCATTGTAATAATCTTTGGAGCGTAAGCTGATAATTCAGTACGTGGCTCTGCAATAACAGATAACATATGATTTAGAATGTGCACACGACCAACTTTCGCTTGTTGTAATGCCTCTTCTAAAATTTCACGAGATAGACCATCGATTTTAATGTCCATTTGCAGTGCAGTTACACCTTTTGCTGTACCTGCTACTTTAAAGTCCATATCACCTAAATGATCTTCCATACCTTGAATATCAGATAAAATTGTGTAATGCTCACCAGTTTTAACTAGACCCATTGCAATACCTGCAACTGGAGCTTTAAGTGGAACACCAGCATCCATCATTGCTAAAGTACTACCACAAATACTTGCTTGTGAAGTAGAACCATTTGATTCTAAAACTTCAGATACAAGACGTACTGTATATGGGAAATCTTTTTCAGATGGAATTACAGGCTCAAGAGCACGTTCTCCTAGTGCACCGTGACCAATTTCACGACGACCTGGTCCACGCATCGGTCTTGTTTCACCAACACTAAATGATGGGAAATTGTAATGGTGCATAAAGCGTTTTGATTCTTCTACACCAAGACCATCTAAAATTTGCACATCGCCTAATGCACCTAATGTACAAATACTTAATGCTTGAGTTTGTCCACGTGTGAATAAACCAGAACCGTGTGTACGAGATAAAATACCAACCTCTGATGCTAATGGACGGATTTCGTCACCTTTACGGCCATCTGGGCGGATTTTTTCAACTGTAATAAGACGACGTACTTCTTCTTTTACAATTTTATATAAAATCTCACTTACTTGTCCTAATGTATCAGCGTCAGCTTCCTGCGCTTCGTAATGCTCAATTACACGCTTTTTCACTTCGTTAATTGCATCTTCACGTGCATGTTTCTCATGTACTTGAATTGCAGAATGCATATCCTTCTCAGACATTTCACGTACAGCTTGATTAAGATCAGCGTCAACTTCATAAAGTTTCACTTCTGATTTCTCTTTACCTACAGCTTGTACAATCTCTTCTTGGAATGCAATTAGACGTTTAATTTCGTCATGTCCAAACATAATTGCTTCTAACATTGTTTCTTCAGGCACTTGATCTGCTCCTGCTTCAACCATGTTAATTGCATCTTTCGTACCAGCCACAACAAGGTGAATATCACTTTGTTCTTGCTGTTCTACTGTTGGATTAATAACGAATTCGCCGTTAATACGACCAACTGTTGCACCCGCGATTGGGCCTTCAAATGGAATATCTGAAATCGATAACGCTAATGAAGAACCAAGCATAGCTGCCATTTCAGAAGAACAATCTTGATCAACACTCATTACAATGCTGACAACTTGTACTTCGTTACGGAAACCATCTGCGAAAAGTGGACGAATTGGGCGGTCGATTAAGCGACTTGCCAAAATTGCTTTTTCACTCGGACGACCTTCACGTTTAATGAAACCGCCAGGAATTTTTCCGACTGCATATAAACGCTCTTCATAGTTTACTGTAAGTGGGAAGAAATCTACATTTTTTGGTTCTTTTGATGCAGTTGCTGTAGATAGAACCGCTGTATCGCCATATCTTACTAATACTGCTCCGTTCGCTTGCTTCGCAAGCTGACTTGTTTCAACTGTTAGCTGACGACCAGCTAAATCTATCGAGAAGACTTGCTTTTCTTGACTCATTTAAGTACCCCTCTCAATTTAAAGTATTCAATTCTTCTATGTAAATGGATAGTATATCACAATATTCTACCTCTAGTATTACCGAAAATGAAGTAAGCTATAAAGGGTAGAAGATATATTTTTACCTAACAAAAAAGCGGGAATATTCCCGCTTCTTTGACTATCGACGTAAGCCAAGCTTTGTGATTAATTCACGGTAACGTGTGATATCGCTATTACGAAGGTAAGTTAGTAAGTTACGACGTTTACCAACCATCTTTAATAGACCACGACGTGAATGATGATCTTTCTTGTGAGTACGTAAGTGCTCGTTTAGAGTGTTAATTTGCTCCGTTAGGACAGCAATTTGAACCTCTGGAGAACCAGTATCAGTCTCATGAGTTCTAAATTGTGCAATGATTTCATTTTTACGCTCTTGTGTTAAAGCCATCCTATTTCACCTCCTATTAATTAAACCCCCAATTACCTAGCAAGCGTCGGTGAGTCGCAATGCCAAGCAATGGTTGTCATAAAGTACATAACATAGAATACTACTTTTCATTTGAAAAAGCAAGTATATTCTTTTCGTTCGCAAAATATTCTTGTGCTGTTTTCTTATCTTTTGCAATTTGTTCAACTAACTCATCGATGCCATTGAATTTCTTTTCTTCTCTTATACGCATATGCCACTCTACTGTAACATTTTGATCATATATGTCTTTGTTAAATTCAAATAAGTGCACTTCAATAGATAATTGACGCTCATCTTCTTTAAAAGTTGGTTTATACCCAATATTACATACACCATCGTACCATTCATCGTGAACTTTTAATCTCACTGCATAAACACCTACAGGTGGTAATAGATACTCATCACTTAAACCTACATTAGCTGTGGGAAAACCAATTTGACGTCCACGCTTATCACCGTGTACAACCGTTCCCCCTACTGTATATGCTCTACCTAAAATAGATGGAATTTGTTCCATTTCACCATTTCGAATTAACTTTCGTAATGCTGTAGAACTTACTTTCTCTTCTTGAAATTCAACTTTTTCAATCACAGTCTGTGTAAACTCCCCTCTTGCATGAAATGGTAAAGTCTCCATCTTTCCTTTTCCTAAACGTCCATATGAATAATCAAACCCTGCTACTACATGCTTTACATTTAAACCAATAATATAATCATCTACAAATTGTTGTGGCAATAAGCCTGCAAACGATTCATCAAATTTAATAACATATAATATATCGATCCCTAAGTTTTCGACTATTTTTTCTTTATCACACATTGGTGTAATATACTCCGCATGCGCTTCCTTTTTTCCTAAAACAACAGATGGGTGCGGATAAAATGTCATAACTGCACTTTTATATCCTCGTTCATCCGCTATTTGTTTCGCAGTTCGAATCACACATTGATGTCCTAAATGAATGCCATCAAAAAATCCTAATGCCATTACAGTAGGTGGTAATTCTAATTTTTTTTGTTCATGTGGATGAGTTAAATGAATAAGTTTCACGCTTGAATTCACCTTTTTCTGTAATAATCCTTCCAATAATTCATTATAGCTTTAGTTCTTGATTATTCACAAGTACTTTCATCGGCTTTAGCATACCAGGGTGTTTTGGATGGTGCTCAAAAATTGCAAGGCAGCGATTATTTTTATCAAACACTGTTATAAATGGCGCTGTTATTTGCAATTCATTTTTTAAGAACATACCATTCTTTATTTTCTCTGCTTGCTTTTCATCTACAACCATTTTCGGGAACTTACTTAACGCTTCATCAATTGAAATGAAGATAGACTCTACTGTTCCATTTTGCACGTTTTCTTCAATTTCTTCAAATGATATGCAATCTTCTAATAAAAATTCACCAGAAGCTGTTCTTACAAGGTGAGACATATGTGATGGAAAACCAAGTTTTTCACCAATCATTACTGCTAACGTTCTTACATATGTCCCTTTACTACACGTTACACGGAAACGGAATGAAATATTTTTCCCCTCAAATACTTCACGGTCATCTAGTAATACAAATTCATGAATTGTAATTGTACGAACTGGACGTTCAACTTCTTGTCCTGCTCTTGCATATTCATATAATTTTTTTCCGTTAACTTTTACAGCTGAAAACATCGGAGGCATTTGTTCAATCGTACCTGTTAATGCAGCAAGAGCTCCTTCTACTTCCTTACGAGTAATAACACGATCTACATTTTTCGTTTCAACAACTTCACCAGAAGCATCTTCAGTTGTTGTTGAAAACCCAAGTGTTACTTCACCTTCATATGTTTTCGTCTCACTTGTTAAAAATTGTGCAATCTTCGTTGCTCGTCCTACACAAATAGGTAATACTCCTGTTACATCTGGATCTAATGTTCCAGTATGACCAATTCGTTTCTCACGCAATATCTTTCTTAATTTAAATACACAATCATGTGATGTCATGCCTTTTGGCTTATGTAATAATACTACACCTTCCATATATGTTCACCTCATCATAATTCTTTCATAGTAATTATCCAAAATTTATTTTGCATTGAAAAAATGGATAGACAAATGTCTATCCATTATTCTTCACGTTTACCGTCTTTATTAATTTGATGTAAAAGTGTATCAATTCGATGACCATATCCGATAGACTCATCAAACTCAAAGGAAATTTCCGGTGTTTTACGAAGACGAATACGTTGGCCAATTTCTGAACGAATGAAGCCTTTTGCCTTCGCTAAACCTTTTAATGTACTTTCTTTCTGCTCTTCATCACCTAAAACAGAAATATATACTGTAGCAATTTGTAAATCTCCACTCACTTGTACATCTGTTACTGTAACAAATCCAACACGTGGATCTTTAATTTTACGACTGATGATGTCGCCTAATTCTTTTTTCATTTGCTCGCCTACACGGTTTGCACGTAATTTCATAACTCTTCACCTCATTCAATACCATTCCAATTGTGTTATTGTACGTTCAATTTCAGGAAATGAATCGATGTACTCGAGTACACGATTCATTTCTTTTTCACAAATAACACGATTAGAGGATACAGAAACAATTGCAATTTCTGTACGTTGCCATACATCTTGATGCCCTACTTCTGAAACAGCTACATTATAACGCTGCTTCACACGAGTTAGCACCCGTTGCAAAATTGCTCGTTTCTCTTTTAAAGAATGCACATCGTAAATCATACACTCGAATGAGAGTGAAGCGATAATCATCGCTTCACTTCTTCCATAATGTACGCTTCAATGATGTCCCCTTCTTTAAGATCATTATATCTTTCAATTGTAATACCACACTCATAGTTTTGTGCAACTTCTTTTACGTCGTCTTTGAAACGTTTTAACGTATCAAGTTGTCCTTCGAAAATTACTACGCCATCACGGATAATACGCACGCCACTATCACGTGTAATTTTACCGTCAATTACGTAACAACCTGCGATTGTTCCAACTTTTGTTACTTTGAATGTTTGGCGTACTTCCGCTTGACCGATTACTTTTTCTTCGAATTCTGGATCCAGCATACCTTGCATTGCTGATTCGATTTCTTCGATTACTTTATAGATAATACGGTGTAAACGAACATCAACATTCTCTAATTCAGCTGTACGCTTCGCATTCACATCAGGGCGTACGTTAAATCCAATTACAATTGCATTAGATGCAGAAGCTAAAATAACATCAGATTCTGTAATCGCACCTACGCCTGTATGGATAATTTTAACTTTAACACCTTCAACATCAATTTTACGAAGTGACGCTGCCATTGCTTCTACAGAACCTTGTACGTCTGCTTTCACAATTAAGTTAATTTCTTTTACATCGCCTTCTTGGATTTGTTGGAATAAATCTTCAAGGCTTAATTTAGATTTTTCACCACGTTGAGCAAGTAACGCTTCTTGTGCACGTGATTCACCGATTTGACGAGCTTTCTTCTCATCAGCGAATGCCATGAAACGATCTCCCGCTTGTGGTACTTCGTTTAAGCCTGTAATTTCAACAGGAGTCGATGGACCAGCAACTTTTACACGACGACCAATATCACTTACCATTGCACGAACACGTCCGAATGAAGTACCAACAACGATTGGATCTCCAACTCGAAGTGTACCGTTTTGAACAAGTAATGTCGCGATAGTTCCTTTACCTTTATCAAGCTGTGCTTCAATTACAGTACCAGCTGCATAGCGGTTTGGATTTGCTTTATATTCTTCCACTTCACTTACAAGAAGAATCATTTCTAGTAAGTTGTCAATTCCTTCACCTTGAATTGCAGAAATTGGTACGAAAATTGTATCTCCGCCCCAAGCTTCTGGAACTAATTCATATTCTGTTAATTCTTGCATTACACGATCAGGATTTGCCGCTGGTTTATCCATTTTATTCACAGCTACAATAATTGGTACTCCAGCTGCTTTCGCATGGCTAATTGCTTCAACTGTTTGTGGCATAACACCGTCATCAGCTGCAACAACAAGGATTGTAATATCCGTTACTTGCGCACCACGAGCACGCATTGTTGTAAATGCCGCGTGACCTGGTGTATCTAAGAACGTAATTTTCTTATCATTTACATCAACTTGGTATGCACCGATATGCTGAGTAATTCCACCAGCTTCGCCTGCAGTTACTTTTGAATTACGGATAGAGTCAAGTAAAGTTGTTTTACCATGGTCAACGTGCCCCATAATTGTAACTACAGCTGGACGCTCTTTTAAGTTCTCTTCATCATCTTGCTCATCGATGAATGTTTCAAATTCAGTTTCACTTACAACTACTTCTTCTTCTACTTCAATACCATAATCAGTAGCAATTAACTCAATTGTATCTTTATCTAAGTCTTGATTAATTGTTGCCATAATTCCAAGCATAAAGAGTTTCTTAATAATTTCAGACGGCTCTTTGCTTAATTTTTTAGCAAGCTCACCTACTGTAAGACTTCCAGAGAAAGTAACTTTATCTGGTGTTTCTACAGTTTGTGTTTGTTGTCTTCCAGCAAAGTTATCTTGACGTTTGTCTTCATTCCCTTTGCCTTTTTTCTTTTTCTTATTGCTGTTCTTTTTACTACGAACAACTTTTTCTTCTACTTCAAACTCATCTGCAACAGAAGGTTTTTCAGTTTGATACGCATTATCTAATTTGTTTACTACTTCATCTTCTAACATTGTCATATGATTCGAAACCTCGATATTCATCTCTTTTAGTTTTGTCATAAGATCTTTACTTGAGATATTATTTTTTTTTGCATATTCATGTACTCGAATTTTACTCATACCTTCACCCCCGGTAATTTGTATCGAGCATGCTACGTAGCTTTTTCGCAAAGCCTTCATCTAACACAGCTACAACGACTCGCTCGTCTCTCCCAATCGCATGCCCTAATTGTTGTCGATTTTCGACTTTTTTCATTGGTACGTTGTAGTACGTCGTTTTATCAGTGATACGTTTTGTAGTGTTCGCTGACGCATCTTCAGAAAGCAATACGAGCTTCGCTTTACCACTTCGTACTTCTTTTAAAACGAGTTCTTCACCCGAAATGAGTTTTCGAGCGCGATTTGCTAGTCCTAAAAACGATTTCCAATCGGACACTTATTTCGACTCCTTCTCAACAAGCTCAAGAAGCTCTTCGTATAGAGAACCGTCGATTTTCGCTTTTAGATGATGTTCCAAAACATTTTTCTTTTGGGCTTGAAGAATACTTTCTTTATCTTTTGATAAATAAGCACCTCGTCCTGATTTCTTTCCAGTTAAATCAATGGACACTTCTCCCTCTTTGGAACGAACAATGCGAACGAGCTCTCGTTTTGATTTCATTTCTTGCGTTGCAACACATTTTCGTAACGGAACTTTTCGATTGCTCATACTCATCACCTCTATTCGATTTCGTCTTCAACTGAATCGAATCCGAATGCGATTACGCTATCTTCTTCTGTTACAATACCAAGTTGTTTCGCATCAGACTCACTCTTAATATCAATTTTCCAACCTGTTAATTTAGCTGCAAGACGTGCATTTTGTCCACGTTTACCAATAGCTAATGACAGTTGGTGGTCTGGAACAACAACAGTTGTTGCTTTTTCTTCTTCATCTACAAGCACTTTAACAACTTGTGATGGGCTTAAAGCATTTGCAACATATTCTACTGGATCATTTGACCAGCGAACGATGTCAATCTTTTCACCTTTTAGTTCGTCTACAATGCGTTGTACACGTTGTCCTTTTGGTCCTACACAAGAACCTACTGGATCAACATCAATGTTCTCTGCATGTACAGAAATTTTAGAGCGATCGCCTGCTTCACGTGCTACAGAACGAATTTCAACAGTTCCATCATAAATTTCAGGAACTTCCATTTCGAATAAACGTTTTAAAAGACCAGGATGTGTACGTGATACGTAAATTTGTGGTCCTTTCGTTGTTTTTTCTACTTTCGTAATGAATACGCGAATACGATCATGTGGTTTGTACTGTTCGTTTGGCATTTGCTCACTTACAGGTAATAAAGCTTCTACTTTCCCTAAGCTTACATAGATGAAACGAGCATCTTGACGTTGTACGATACCCACCATAATATCTTCTTCACGGTCACTAAACTCAGAGTAAATAACACCACGCTCTGCTTCGCGCACTCGTTGTGTTACAACCTGTTTTGCAGTTTGTGCTGCAATACGACCGAAATCTTTTGGTGTTACTTCAATTTCTAGTACGTCACCATCTTGATAGTTTGGATTAATTTGTCTTGCTTCTTCAACAGAAATTTCAAGACGTGGATCAAACACATTATCAACAACGTCTTTACGTGCTAAAACTTGAATTGTTCCCACTTCTGGGTTAAAGCTCACACGAACGTTTTGTGCTTGGTTAAAATTGCGTTTATAAGCAGAGATTAACGCTGCTTCAATCGCATCAATAATAATATCTTTGCTAATTCCTTTTTCTGACTCTAATACGAGCAAGGCATCTAACAACTCAGTGCTCATGAAGATCCCCCTTCTAACTAAAACGTAACAGCAAGTCGCGCATTTGCAACTTTATCCATTGGAATTTGGATTTCTTTTTTACGTGTTTTAATTGTTAATAATAGTGTAATTGTAGTACCATCGTAGGAAAGTAG
This sequence comes from Bacillus sp. GbtcB14, assembly GCF_019091205.1. Taxonomy (NCBI): domain Bacteria; kingdom Bacillati; phylum Bacillota; class Bacilli; order Caryophanales; family Bacillaceae; genus Bacillus; species Bacillus sp. GbtcB14. The sequence continues at coordinate 825,328 of NZ_JAGXJT010000001.1, read as the reverse complement.
CTTTCCTTCAAACATTTTTTCACCATCAATCGGCTCATATGTTTTAATTGCCACTTGTTTTCCTACCGCTTGCTGGAAGTCTTTCTCTTTCTTTAATGGGCGTTCCGCTCCAGGAGATGATACATCCAAAAAGTAAAGATGAGGAATTGGATCCTCTTTATCTAAAGCTTCGCTTAAACGTTCACTTACCGCACCGCATTCTTCAATGTCGACTCCCTTTTCAGAATCGATGAATACGCGTAAGAACCAGTCTTGTCCTTCTTGCACATACTCTACATCTACAAGTTCAAGATTTAACTCTTCAACAATTGGCTGCGCAAATGCTTCTACAACTTCTGTGACTTTCTTATCCATAAACAGCCTCCTTCCTGCCGCCATGTACCATTTACAAGAAAAGACCTCCGTTCATAAAAACGGTCCATCTTATTCTTTCTCGTTAGCTAACAAAAGCCCCTGCCATTTAGCAGGGAATATCTGTCTTAGTATTACCAAATTTAAGAAGTAAAACTTGTAACAAAATATGTATATACGACAGAAATTTCTTACCTCTCCACATCAATAAAACGTAGATAGTAACACGAAAGAGTGGGTTTCCCCACTCTTTTTTTTACACAATATACATGACATGGTTATCTCGGTTAATAGTATACCATAGCAAATGTTGATTTGCAAAGACTTTTCCTACCTATTAGAACAGTGATAACTGGTTTTGATCAGGTAGATCGCCTAAGCAACCTTGACTATCTAAATACTCAATAATTGTTTTCGAAACCTTACTGCGCTGCTGTAAATCTTCTTTTGATAAGAAATCTCCATTTTTGCGTGCTTCTACAATACTTAAAGCTGCGTTTGTACCAAGTCCAGGCACTGCATTAAATGGAGGAATTAAAGTATCCCCATCAATAATAAATTCTGTTGCATGCGAACGGTATAAATCAACCTTTTGGAATGAGTATCCACGCTCACACATTTCAAGTGTCATTTCTAGTACTGTTAATAAGCTTTTCTCTTTCGGCGCTGCATCCAAACCTTTTTGTGCAATTTCATCAATTTTTACACGTATAGATGCTGAGCCTTTCGCCATCGCTTCTACGTCAAAGTCATCTGCACGAACTGTAAAGTATGCCGCATAGAATAAAAGCGCGAAATGCACTTTAAAATATGCAATACGTACAGCCATAAGTACGTAAGCAGCCGCATGGGCTTTAGGGAACATATACTTAATCTTTTTACATGAATCAATATACCAACCCGGTACATTATTACTTTTCATGTCCTCTTCCCATTCTTCCGGTACACCTTTACCTTTACGAACCGACTCCATGATTTTGAAGGCTAATGATGGGTCTAGACCTTGATAGATTAAATATACCATGATGTCATCACGACACCCAATAACTTCACTCAGCGTACATGTACCGTTATAAATTAACTCGTTTGCATTACCAAGCCATACATCCGTACCATGCGATAGTCCTGAAATTTGGACTAACTCAGAGAATGTCGTAGGCTTCGTCTCTTCTAACATCTGCCTTACGAATTTCGTACCAAACTCTGGTATACCAAGTGTACCTGTTTTACAGTTAATTTGTTCTTCCGTTACACCTAATGATTCAGGTCCTGAGAAAATTTTCATTACTTCCGGATCGTCTGTTGGGATTGTTTTCGGATCAATACCACTTAAATCTTGTAACATACGAATAACAGTTGGATCATCGTGTCCTAGTATATCAAGTTTCAATAAGTTATCATGAATCGAGTGGAAATCAAAGTGTGTCGTTCTCCACTCAGCACCTATTGAATCTGCCGGGAACTGAATTGGTGAAAAATCAAAAATATCCATGTAATCTGGCACAACGATAATACCACCTGGATGCTGTCCGGTTGTACGTTTTACGCCCGTACATCCTGCTACTAAGCGGTCAATCTCTGCATTTCGAATCGTTAAATTATGATCATTTGCATAACCTTTTACATATCCATAAGCCGTTTTTTCCGCAACTGTACCTATTGTACCCGCACGGTATACATAATCTTCACCGAACAATACTTTCGTATAGTTATGGGCACGTGGTTGGTATTCCCCGGAGAAGTTCAGATCGATATCGGGTACCTTATCTCCTTTAAATCCAAGGAACGTTTCGAACGGAATATCATGTCCATCTTTCACGTATGGAACATTACATGCAGGACATTCTTTATCAGGCAAGTCAAAACCAGAACCTACAGAGCCATCATTAAAGAATTCTGATTGCTTACACTTCGGACATACATAGTGTGGTGGTAATGGGTTTACTTCTGTAATTTCCATCATCGTTGCAACAAATGATGAACCTACCGATCCACGCGAACCTACTAGATATCCGTCTACTAATGATTTTTTTACGAGCTTATGTGAAATTAAATATATTACGGCGAATCCATGTCCAATAATACTTTTTAATTCTTTTTCTAAACGCGCTTCTACAATTTCAGGTAACTCTTCACCATAAATGCTACGCGCCATTTTATAACTCATGTCACGCGTCTCATCATCTGCACCTTCAATTTTCGGTGTATATAGATCATCTTTCACTGGATGAACATCACCAATTAATGATGCAACCTTTTGTGTATTCGTTACAACAATTTCTTTCGCTACGTCTTCACCTAAGAATGAAAAACACTCTAACATTTCATCCGTTGTACGGAAATGTACAGGTGGTAATGAATGTCGGTTTAACGGATTAGCTCCGCCCTGCGAACTGACTAAAATTTTGCGATACATTGCATCCTCTGGATCTATATAATGCACGTTTCCTGTAGCAACAACTAGTTTATCTAACGTCTCACCTAGTTTTACTAAGTTAGAAATAATTGTTTTTAATTGCCCCTCATCTCGAACAAGTTCACGCTCTACTAAATGACGTAACACCTCTGGAGGCATTACTTCAATGTAATCATAGAACTGTGCAATTTCTTCTACCTCTTCAGGAGCTTTTTGCATCATTGCCTCAAACACTTCACCTTTATCACAAGCTGTTCCTACTAAAATTCCTTCACGATATTTTTTTAATAGTGACCTTGGTACTCGTGGTACACGGTAAAAGTAATTTAGGTGAGAATAGGAAACAAGTTTATATAAATTTTTCAATCCTACATCCGATGTGGCAAGTAATGTCATATGACTTGGACGTCCACGCTTATACGCATCCCCTTGCCCCATGCTATCATTTAATTGATCGTGATATTCAAATCCCTTTTCAATCACATCTTTTAACATTTTCACAAGTAAGTATCCCGTTGCTTCTGTATCATAAATCGCACGGTGATGTTGCGTTAATTCAATATCAAGCTTTTTACACATTGTGTTTAATCGATGGTTTTTCATTTCCGGGAATAAGAATCTTGCAAGTTCTAACGTATCAATAACAGGATTATTTGTTTTTTCTAATCCAGCCTTTTTAAAACCTACGTTAATAAAACCCATATCAAAACTTGCGTTATGAGCAACAAGTGTATGGTCGCCCATCCATTTTTCAAACTTTTTAAACACTTCGTCCACTTCTGGTGCATCCGTTAACATATCATCTGTAATACCTGTTAATTCAATAATCGTCGCAGATAATGGTTGATGTGGATTTGCGAAAGATTCAAAGCGGTCAATAATTTCGCCGCCTTTTACTTTTACAGCCGCTAACTCGATAACAGTATCATATACAGCTGATAAACCTGTCGTCTCAACGTCGAAAACAACATACGTTTCCTCTGCAAGTAAACGATGCGCTTCGTTATATGCAATCGGTACACCATCATTAACTAAATTCGCTTCTACACCATATATAACTTTAACCCCAGCCTTTTTACCCGCAGAATATGCCTCTGGGAAAGACTGCGCAACAGCATGGTCTGTAACAGCGATTGCCTCATGTCCCCATTTCCCTGCTTGGGCAACAAGTCTAGAAACAGGAGTAACAGCGTCCATTTGGCTCATCGGTGTGTGAAGATGCAGCTCTACACGTTTTTCACCTTCTGGCGCTTTATCTTTACGAGACGGTCCTGTTATTTCATTTATATCATTTGCAATCATTACTAAATCTCGAACGAATGTATCATTTTGAACAGAACCACGCGCTTTCACCCACATTCCTTTTTTCAAGGACTGCAACATTGGAATATCTTCTTTGTCACGTGAGAACATTTTGATCATAATAGAATCCGTATAATCTGTTATTTTTAAAGTTAATAACGTACGACCACTACGAAGTTCTTTCGTTTCTACATGGAAGACATACCCTTGAACTGTTTTTCTTCTTTCTTCATCTTGAATTTCTCGCATCGGTGTAATCTCTTCGTCTGGCTTAATAAGATACCCGAGTGTGACCGGTCCTTCATGCACAACGCTACTTTCTTCAGCTTGCTTCTTCGCCATTTCTTCCATAGCTTGTATAACACGTTCACGATCTTCTTGCTGCGTTTGCTCACGAAACTTTTGCATTTCTTCTGTATTTTGCTGTATATGTGTGTCTAACTGAAAACGCGGGAATCCAAAAGTTTCGTATTGATCCCCTACTGGTTTCGCTACGTTTTTCTTTAAAGCGGTAGATTCCAGCTCATTATTCACATTTATTAGCAACTTCACTCCATTCACCTGCGGAAGCTGCTTCTTTAAGTAAGCAAACATAGGTGAAAATGTAATTCGTTCCGTACAAAGTGGCCAATACGCCCTCACTTCTTCTTCTGTAAATTGTTTATTCTCTGTTTCTAATGCAAATGTTGTTCTTGCAATATGAGAAAATGATTGCTTAAGCTTTGTTTCTAGCAATTCATATAATTCTGTAGGCAAAATACGTGGCACTTGTAAATCAAAATGCCAACTTTTATTCACTTTATCAATAACGAGCCTTTCAATACCACCACCTTGTAAATATTGATTTATAAGGTCGTCTGGTATTTGCAACTGCTGGAGCAAAATTTGAAATCGCTCTTGTTGTTCGTTTGTTAAAGACATAAGCACTCTCCTTCCATTTGCTATTATAAATTGAAACGTACTACAAAGAAAGATTTCTCCCTTCTTCTTTTACAAAATACGTTTACAAAGAAAGAGAAGGTACCTCATTACGAGGTACCTCTTCTTATTTTAAAATATTTGCAATATATGTTTGAAGTTCTTCTACTTTCACTTCTTCAGACTCGCCTGTAGCACGTACTTTCACTTCTACAATACCTTCGTCTGCTTTTTTACCAACTGTCACACGAACTGGAAGGCCGAATAAATCTGCATCTGCAAATTTAACACCTGCACGTTCTGCACGATCATCTAGTAATACTTCGTACCCTTGTTCTTGTAATGAGTTGTAGATGTTTTCACCCATTTCACGTTGCGCATCAGATTTCATATTTACTGGAATTACATGCACATGGAATGGTGCTACAGCTTTTGGCCAAACTAAACCGTTCTCATCATTAAACTGCTCTGCGATTGCTGCCACTGTACGAGATACACCGATACCGTAACAACCCATAATAAGTGGTTGTGTTTTTCCGTTTTCATCTAGGAATGTTGCGTTCATCGCTTCACTATAACGTGTTCCTAATTTGAATACATGACCAACTTCAATTCCGCGTGCGAAAAGAATTGTTCCGTTTCCGTCTGGAGATTGGTCTCCTTCTTGAATGAAGCGTAAATCTATATATTGACTTACTTTAAAGTCGCGTTCTGGATTTACATTTACATAATGGAATCCTTCTTCGTTCGCTCCTGAACATCCATTAACAATTGATGCTACAGCATGGTCAGCGATAATTTCGATATCACCTGTTACACCAATCGGTCCTAAAGAACCAACTTCACAGTTTAATAATTCTCTCACTTCTTCATGAGAAGCAAGCTCAACAACTGAAGCGCCGTATACATTTTTCACTTTTACATCGTTTACTTCATGATCACCACGAACAAGTACAACTACTAATTTCTCATCTACTTTAAATACCATAGACTTAATGCACTTGTCAGCTTCAATGTTTAAGAATGCAGATACTTCTTCAATTGCTTTTTGATCTGGTGTTGCTACTTTTTCAAGTGACTTTTCTGCTTCATCACTCTTCGTATACGTAGCTACCACAGGAGCCATTTCGATGTTCGCTGCATAATTAGATGTATCAGAGTATGCAATTGTATCTTCACCAACATCAGATAATACCATAAATTCATGTGTATCTTTTCCGCCCATTGCTCCAGAGTCAGCAATAACCGCACGGAAATTCAAGCCACAACGAGCAAAAATGTTAGAGTATGCTTTGTATAAACGATCATACACTTCATCTAAGCTCTCTTGTGTAGCATGGAAAGAGTATGCATCTTTCATTAGAAACTCTCTTCCACGTAATAAACCGAAACGAGGTCTTTGTTCATCACGGAATTTTGTTTGAATTTGGTATAATGTTAACGGTAATTTTTTATATGACTTCACTTCATCACGTACAAGATCCGTAATTACTTCTTCATGTGTCGCTCCTAATGCGAATTCACGAGCGTTACGATCTTTCATACGCATTAATTCAGATCCGTAAGAATACCAACGGCCTGACTCTTGCCATAATTCTGCAGCTTGCATCGCTGGCATTAATAATTCTACAGCACCTGCGCGCTCCATTTCTTCTCGAACGATTCGTTCTACTTTGTGTAGTACTTTTAAACCAAATGGTAGAAAACTATAAATACCTGAAGCATTTTGACGCATAAAACCTGCACGAAGTAATAACTGATGACTCTTAATCTCCGCATCAGCTGGAACTTCACGTAATGTAGGACTGAATACCATACTTTGTTTCATTTATTCGCACCTCTTCATTTTACTCTTTTACGCAGTAAAACCCCTCACCTCGAGTTAGGTGAGGGATTTTATTCTACGATCTCTATTTCATTATAAGTTTCACTTTATTTTACAAGAAAAACTTACGAATGTCATTCCAAGTTACAACTAACATTAGTAACATTAGTAATGCAAAACCAATAAAGTGAACCATTCCTTCTTTTTGGCGGTCAATTGGTTTCCCTCGTAACGCCTCAATTAAGAAGAAGAACAAACGTCCACCATCTAAAGCAGGGACTGGTAGTAAATTAAATAAACCAAGGTTAATGCTTAAAACTGCTGCTAAACTTAATACACGTGTAAATCCATAATCTACAACTTGATCTGTTAGATTATAAATTCCCACTGGACCTGACAACTCATTAATAGAGAATTGACCAGTTACTAATTTCACAAGAGACTCAAAAATTAGTTTCGTCCATTGGTATGTTTGTTCAAAACCTGATTTAATAGAACCCATTACTGTTTTCTCTACTGGAGAGTAAACACCAATTCTACCAACTTCTTCTTTACCTTCTTTATCGAGCGTTGGCGTTACTTTCACATTAAACTGTTCACTATCACGCTTTACTTGTAACGTAATTTCTTTATTTGGGTTTTCACGTACAATAGAAACAACATCTTTCCATGTACTTGTGTTTTTCCCATCGATTGCTTGAATTGTATCATTTTCTTTTAATCCAGCTTGCTGTGCTGCACTATTATCCATCACTTTTCCGACCATTGGCTTGTCAACAGGAACACCTTGTACAAATCCTAGAATCACAAAAATAACAAATGCTAAAATGAAGTTCATCGCAGGACCCGCAAAGATTGTTAAAGCACGTTGACCCAATTTCTTGGAGCCAAACTGCCTATTATACGGAGCAATTTGAATTTCTTCACCAGCAGTAATGATACGAGCCTTTTCATTCACTCGGAATGTTTGAAGCTCTTCCTCGTACTCTTCATAGCCCGAAATTGTTAAATTATGCTCTAAATCAGCTTGTTCGACTTCAATGACACGAACATTTGGATACTTTTCATATCCATCAAAAACTAATTTCGCAACTTCGTCTTTTTCATTTAATACAAGGCCAACCTTTTTCCCAGGCTTTAACTCAACTGTGTCTGCATCCTCGCCAGCCATTCTTACATAGCCACCAAGGGGCAGTAATCGAATCGTATACACCGTTTCATTCTTTTCAAATGAGAATATTTTCGGACCAAAACCAATCGCAAACTCACGGCATAAAATACCTGCTCTTTTTGCGAAATATAGATGCCCTAGCTCATGGAAAAATACGAGTGCACCGAAAATTAGTATAAAGGCAATCGCTGTATTCAATTCCATAACCACCTTTGCTAAATTTGTTCCATCACAAACCGTCTTGTGGTTGCATCAATTTCCAAAATTTCCTCTAAGCTCGGACGTGCAATGACATTGTGATGGTTCATTGCTTTTTCAATGAGGTCTTCCACTGTTAAGAAACCAATTCTCTTTTGTAAAAAAGCTTCAACAGCTACTTCATTCGCTGCATTCATTACAGCTGGCATACTTCCACCTGCTTTTCCAGCTTCATACGCAAAACGTAGGCAACGGAATCGTTCTTGGTTCATTTTCTCAAAATGCAACGTCCCTATTTCCCATAAATTTAACTGTTTTGTGTCTGAAAGAGGCAATCGATCAGGATATGTAAGTGCGTATTGAATTGGTACTCGCATATCAGGCGAGCCAAGCTGTGCCATTACACTACGATCTTCAAATTCAACCATAGAGTGGATAATACTTTCTTTATGTAAAACAACATCGATTTGCTCATAAGGAATACCAAAAAGCCAATGTGCTTCAATTACTTCTAGCCCCTTATTCATCATTGTAGCAGAATCAATTGTAATTTTCGAACCCATTGACCAGTTTGGATGTCGAAGCGCATCTTCTACGGTCACATGATGCAATTCATCTCTCGTTTTATCACGAAAACTTCCACCGGAAGCCGTTATAATGAGTCGAGAAATTCTTTTTTCATTTTCACCATTCAAACATTGAAAAATAGCTGAATGTTCACTATCTACTGGAAGTAACGAAACATTATGTTTTCGTGCCGCTTCCATTACAAGATGCCCTGCAGTTACTAACGTTTCTTTATTTGCAATTCCAATTGTTTTTTTCGCCTCAATTGCACGAAGTGTTGGTAACAACCCTACGCTACCTACAACAGCATTTACTACAATCTCCGCATCTGGATGTAATGCTACTTCTAAAAGCCCTTCACTACCATATACAACTTTTGTATTACCAGAGACAGCTTGTAATTTTAAAACATCTTCCTCTCTTTGCACAGAGACGATTTGCGGAGAAAATTCTTGAATTACCTTTACTGCGTAGTCAATATTTTTCCCTACAGAAAAAGCAACGAGACGGAATTGGTCTGGGTGCGAGCGTAATACATCTAAAGTTTGTGTACCAATTGATCCGCTTGCACCTAATAAACTAATGTTTTTCATGACTCCAACCCCTCGTTCATTTATTAATTATATTGTAATAAGAAGTAGAGAATTGGTAAAACAAATAACCAACTATCTGTTCGATCTAATATACCACCATGTCCAGGTAAAATTGTACCTGAATCCTTTACGCCATAATGACGTTTAAATGCAGATTGTACTAAATCACCAATTTGTCCAAAAATAGAAATGATAATTGTCAACACAATTAAAATCCCTACATTAGCCTCAACTGGGAAGAACATATTGTAAACAAGTGCCACAACAACTCCACAAACGATGCCGCCTAATGAACCTTCAATCGTTTTATTTGGACTAATTTCTGGCCACAATTTCCTCTTTCCTAATGCCTTTCCTACGAAATATGCGCCTGAATCAGTAGCCCATATAACAAATAATGCACAAAACACATATTTAATTCCTAATATTCTCGTTTCATTTAAATATAGGAACCCCATTCCAACATATGTTGTTGCCATTAGTAAAAATGAAGCATTGTCAAAAGTAAATGTATTCTTAGAAAGGACTGTATATGATAAAAGTAATAAAACAATCACAAATGTGATTTCTAATTTACCTAATCCAATCTGCGTAAACAGTTCTGATGCACTACTTGGAATTAAAATAATCCATAATAATACTGCAGCTAAAACTGTTGGTACTGAAATAAGCGTAAGCTTATTCATACGAATTAATTCATATAAACCTATAGAAGCAAGTGCATACACTAAAACCGTAAAAGGCACGCCACCGTAAATTACGATGGGAATGAATAGCGCGGCAGCAACCACTCCAGTAATAATTCTCTGTTTCACTACCAAACCCTCTCTTTCTACACGCCTCCGAATCTGCGCCCTCTATGCTGAAAGTCTGTAATCGCATTTAGCAAATGTTCCTCGGTAAAATCTGGCCAATACACATCTGTAAACCAAAATTCCGAATATGCAATTTGCCATAACATGAAATTACTAATACGTAGCTCTCCGCTCGTACGGATTAACAACTCTGGGTCAGGTAAAGAACTCGTCATTAAATAGGAAGAAAGCATTTCTTCACTTACATCTTCAACACGAATTTTTCCTTCCTCACTATCTTTCACCATATGTTGCACAGCAGAAACGATTTCATCTCGACTTCCATAGTTTAACGCGAAATTAAGAATTAATCCCGTATTCTCTTTCGTATCTTCCATGGCCTTTTCCATCGCTCTGCGTGTATGCGTAGGAAGACGATCTTGTTGTCCTATTACTCGGACTTGTACGTTCTCTTCAATCAATTCTGGTAAAAATGTACCTAGAAATTCTTCTGGAAGCCTCATTAAATAGTCAACTTCCTTTTTCGGTCTTTTCCAGTTCTCAGTTGAAAAAGCATAAAGAGTTAATACTTTTACATTAAGTTTGCTTGCAAATTTTGTGATCTTCTTTACAACTTGCATGCCTTCATGATGTCCCGCAATACGAGGCATCGCTCTCCTCTTTGCCCATCTTCCATTACCATCCATAATGATGGCAATATGTTCTGGGATGTATCCTTTTTTCACTTTTTCAACGAGATGATCAAACGATGCGACCTTTTTACTTTTAAAAAAAGGAAAGTTTTTAAACATCATTCATACCCTCCAGCAAGCAGACGTATGCCTAAAAGTGTAAAAAGACCCCCTTAAGAAGAGGGTCATATTTGCGAAGGTATCGCTATTACACTTCCATGATTTCTTTTTCTTTGTTTTTTGCGATTTCGTCAACTTTTGCAATATATTTATCTGTTTCTTTTTGGATATCTTCAGTATATCCTCTTAAATCATCTTCTGTAATATCGCCAGCTTTTTCAAGCTTCTTAAGATCATCGTTACTGTCACGACGTACGTTACGAACAGCAACTTTTGCTTCTTCAGCATATTTTTTCACAACTTTTACAAGATCACGACGACGCTCTTCTGTTAATGCAGGGAATGCAATACGAATTACAGTTCCATCATTAGAAGGGTTTAAGCCTAAATCTGCTTTTAAGATTGCTTTTTCAATATCACCGATAGAAGTTTTATCATAAGGTTGAATTACAAGTAAACGTGCTTCTGGAACTGTAATGTTCGCTAATTGCACAACAGGTGTTGGTGCACCATAGTAATCAACTTGTACCTTATCTAATACAGACGAGCTTGCACGACCTGCGCGAACTGTTGCCAGTTCACGAGAGTAAGCAGCAACTGCTTTTTCCATTTTTTCATTTGAAGACTTCAATACTTGTTGTCCCATATTTATTTCCCCCTTACAACTGTTCCGATATTTTCGCCTAAAACGGCACGTTTAATGTTACCTTTTTCCATAACCGAGAATACAATTAATGGAATATCATTGTCCATACATAAAGAAGAAGCTGTTGAATCCATTACACCTAAACCTTCTTTTAATACATCTAAGTAAGTAAGTGTTTCGTATTTCGTAGCTGTTGGGTCAAGAGATGGATCTGCATTATATACGCCATCTACATTGTTTTTCGCCATTAAGATAACGTCTGCTTCGATTTCCGCTGCACGTAGTGCTGCTGTTGTATCTGTAGAGAAATATGGGTTACCTGTACCTGCTGCAAAGATTACAACACGTTTTTTCTCTAGATGACGAACTGCTTTACGACGAATGTAAGGCTCTGCTACTTGACGCATTTCGATTGAAGTTTGAACACGAGTTTGAATTCCAATGTTCTCTAGGCTATCTTGAAGAGCTAATGAGTTCATAACTGTTGCTAACATACCCATGTAATCTGCTCCAGCACGATCCATTCCCATTTCACTTCCGATTTTGCCACGCCAAATGTTTCCGCCACCAACAACAACAGCAACTTCTACATCAAGTTCTGCAATTTCTTTCACTTGTTCCGCAACTGATTTAATAACAGATGGGTTAATTCCAAATCCTTGTTCGCCAGCTAATGCTTCTCCGCTTAGCTTTAATACGACACGATTATATTTCGGTTTACTCATAATGAACCTCCAATTGCTTACATCTTTATTTTAAAAAAGGGAACACAATGTGTTCCCTAATCTTTATTAGTTGCTACCTTTTACTTGGTTCATTACTTCTTCAGCAAAGTTGTCTTCGCGTTTTTCGATACCTTCACCAACAGCGTAGCGAACGAATCCTTTTAATGTTCCGCCTTTAGACTCAACGAACTGACGAACTTTCATATCAGGGTTTTTAACGAATGCTTGGTCAAGTAAGCAAATATCTTCGAAGAATTTGCCTAGACGGCCTTCAACCATTTTTGCAACGATTTTTTCAGGCTTGCCTTCGTTTAAAGCTTGTTGTGTTAATACTTGACGCTCATGCTCAACTTCTTCAGCTGTTACAGCATCGCGGTCGATGTATTTAGGGTTAACTGCTGCGATGTGCATTGCTACATCTTTAGCAGCAGCTTCGTCAGTAGAACCTTCAAGAACTGTTAGTACACCAATACGTCCACCCATGTGTAGGTAAGCGCCGAATGCATCAGCATCAGTTTTTGATACGATTTCGAAACGACGAAGTGTAAGTTTTTCACCAATTTTAGCGATTGCTTCGTTGATGTGCTCTTCTACTGTTTTGCCGCCTTCGATTGTTTGAGCCATAGCTTCTTCAATGTTAGCTGGTTTGTTAGCTAATAAGTGTGCAGCTAATTCTTTAATTAATGCTTGGAAACCTTCGTTTTTCGCAACGAAATCAGTTTCAGAGTTTAATTCTAAGATTAAACCTTCGTTACCGTTTGTTTCGATGAAAGTTAAACCTTCAGCAGCGATGCGGTCTGCTTTTTTAGCAGCTTTCGCAATACCTTTTTCACGTAAGAAGTCAATTGCCTTCTCCATGTCGCCATTAGTTTCTGTTAAAGCTTTTTTGCAGTCCATCATACCTGCGCCAGTTTTTTCACGTAATTCTTTTACCATTTGTGCAGTGATTGCCATACTTTTCATCCTCCTAAAATATGTATTTATACTTTTTATAAAGGTGTTTATACCTTAAAAAAGGTGATAAAAGGCCGAACCCCTTATCACCTTTCCAACTTTGTTACGCAGTAACAGTTTCTTCACCTTGTTTTGCTTCAAGGATCGCGTCTGCCATTTTAGATGTAAGAAGTTTTACAGCACGAATTGCATCATCGTTTGCTGGGATAACGTGATCGATTTCGTCTGGATCACAGTTTGTATCAACGATACCGATGATTGGAATGTGTAATTTGCGTGCTTCAGCAACTGCAATACGCTCTTTACGAGGGTCTACTACGAATAATGCACTTGGAAGACCTTTCATATCTTTAATACCGCCTAAGAATTTCTCAAGACGCTCTAACTCTTTTTTAAGTTGAACAACTTCTTTCTTAGGAAGTACTTCGAAAGTACCATCTTCTTGCATTTTTTCGATGTCTTTAAGACGCTTGATACGCTTTTGGATTGTTTGGAAGTTTGTTAAAGTTCCACCTAACCAACGTTGGTTAACGAAGTACATACCAGCACGAGTTGCTTCTTCTTTAATAGCTTCTTGTGCTTGTTTTTTAGTACCTACGAATAAGATGTCTCCGCCTTCAGCAGCGATGTCACGCATCGTTCTGTAAGCTTCCTCAACTTTTTTCACAGTTTTTTGTAAGTCGATGATGTAGATACCGTTACGCTCTGTGAAAATGTAACGCTTCATTTTTGGGTTCCAACGACGAGTTTGATGTCCGAAATGAACACCAGCTTCAAGCAATTGCTTCATAGAAATTACTGACATAATATAGTTCCTCCTAAATGGTTTTTGATATCCTCCGTTTACTTCATCTCTAAGCGAAACTACAAACGTAGCACCAACACTTAAATCAGTAAACGTGTGTACTTTGTACTGACACCACTGCTTACTATATCATACTGAAATATTACAATCAAGTCGAAAATGCGAACAATGTAAAACTTTCTTTGTTCACACTCGAATTCTAGTATTACCAACCTGTATTTCTTTTAAGCAAAAAAATAAAATTCAATTCATAGCTTTTCCTAAAAACGCGATTATGACGCTATTTACAAACAACAGCAATCTTTTATACACAAAAAACTCTCCTCAAAAAATGAGGAGAGTTTTATAAATTAGTTTGTTTTTAATTTAGCAAGTTCCTGTAGAAACTTGTCGTTTAGCACTTTAATGTATGTTCCTTTCATACCTAAAGAGCGAGACTCAATAACACCAGCACTCTCTAATTTACGAAGTGCATTTACGATTACAGAACGAGTAATTCCTACGCGATCAGCAATTTTACTTGCAACTAGTAAACCTTCTGTTCCATTTAACTCTTCGAAGATATGCTCAATTGCTTCTAACTCACTGTAAGATAATGAGCTAATCGCCATTTGAACAACAGCTTTACTACGTGCTTCCTCTTCGATTTCTTCCGCTTTTTCACGTAAGATTTCCATACCTACTACAGTTGAACTGTATTCAGCAAGGATTAAATCATCGTCTAAGAACTCTTGGCCAAGACGAGCTAATACTAATGTACCTAGACGCTCACCGCCACCAACGATTGGTACGATTGTAGTTAAACCTTGACCGAATAATTCTCTATTTTCTACTGGGAATGCTGTGTAAGCACTGTTTACATCTAAGTTAGAAGATGTTTCTGTAATGTTGAATAAGCTTTGTGTGTATTCTTCCGGGAATTGACGCTCTGCAAGCATTTGTTTCATACGCTCATTCTCAATTTGTTGGTGAATTGCATAACCTAGTAATTTACCACGACGACTTACTACGAATACGTTCGCTTCGATTACTTCACACATTGTGTCAGACATTTCTCTAAAGTTTACAGGCTTTCCTGCTGCGCTCTGTAATAACGCATTTAATTTTCTTGTTTTTGCTAATAATTCCATTTCAAAAGTTCCTCCTACATGTTACTCACATATTTTTTCATCACTTGGAAACTAGGGCGAGTCACCTGATGACACAATTACAAAATAAACTGGCTCACATCTTTATTTTTAGCAATCGTTGCTAATTTCTCCTCAACGTACTGAGGCGTTATCGTTATTTTCTCTAACGTAATTTCAGATGCTTCAAACGATAAATCTTCAAGGAGCTTCTCCATAATCGTATGAAGTCTTCTTGCTCCAATATTATCTGTATCCTGATTAACTTGATAAGCAATCTCAGCAATCTTACGAATAGCTTCGTCTGAAAATTCAATTTCTATACCTTCAGTCGCTAATAAAGCCATATATTGTTTAATTAACGCATTGTCAGGCTCGATTAATATTTTAACAAAATCATCTGTCGATAATTTTGTTAATTCTACTCGAATCGGAAATCTCCCTTGCAGTTCCGGAATTAAATCCGACGGTTTAGACATATGAAACGCTCCAGCTGCAACGAATAAAATATAATCCGTTTTTACTGATCCGTATTTTGTCGCAACATTCGATCCTTCTACAATCGGCAGAATGTCACGTTGCACACCTTCACGTGATACATCTACGCTATTCGACTGCTTACCAGCAATTTTGTCAATTTCATCGATAAAAATAATCCCGAGCTGTTCAGCACGATAAACAGCCTCTTGTGTAACTTCATCCATATCAATTAAGCGCTGTGCTTCCTCATTTGTCAAGAGTTTTCTTGCTTCTTTTACAGAAAGTTTACGTTTTTTTGTTTTTTTCGGCATAAAACTTCCTAATGCATCTTGGAAATTCATTCCCATTTGTTCCATGCCAGTTCCTTGTAACATATCGAACATGGAAGACTGTTGTTCAGTCACTTCAATCGATACAATTTCATCTTCAAGAAGTCCTGCAGCAAGCTTTCTTTCCACATCTTGACGTTTCTTTTCGATTTCAACATCTTCCTGTGCATCAGATGTTTGATTCGAATTTTGAGCACCACCAAATAGCATTTCTAATGGGTTTTTAAATCCAGATTGTTTCTCTGGACTCGGCACTAAGATTTCTACAAGACGTTGGTTCGCTTGTTCTTCTGCTTTATCTTGTACTTTAACTACCATTTCTTCTTTTACGATACGAACTGATGTTTCCACAAGGTCACGTACCATCGATTCTACATCTCTACCTACATATCCAACTTCTGTAAATTTCGTAGCTTCAACCTTAATAAAAGGTGCTCCAACGAGTTTCGCCATTCGTCGTGCTACCTCTGTTTTACCAACACCTGTTGGTCCAATCATTAAAATATTTTTAGGCGCAATTTCATCACGTAGATTTTCAGCTAATTTACTTCGACGATATCGATTTCTTAAAGCTACAGCAACCGCTTTCTTCGCATCTTTTTGACCGATAATGTATTGATCTAATTTTTCCACAATTTGACGCGGAGTAAAATGTAAATGCATATAAAATGCCTCCCTTACGATTCTACAATTCTTCCACAATTATATTGTGGTTTGTATAAACACAAATATCGCCAGCAATGTCTAAACTCGCTTTCGCAATTTGCTTCGCTGTTAAATGTTCACTTGCATATTGTTTTAAAGCACGACCTGCAGAAAGCGCATAATTCCCACCAGATCCAATCGCTAAAATACCATCATCCGGTTCAATTACTTCTCCTGTACCTGAAACAAGAAGCATAGTTGTTTTATCCATGACAATGAGCATCGCTTCTAGTTGACGTAACATTTTGTCGCCACGCCATTGTTTTGCCATCTCAACTGCAGCACGCTGCAAGTTCCCATTGTACTCTTCTAATTTCCCTTCAAACATTTCAAAAAGAGTAAATGCGTCAGCAACGGAACCTGCAAAGCCAGCTAAAACTTTCCCTTGGAAAAGTTTACGGACTTTACGAGCTGTATGTTTCATTACAACTGCATTTCCCATCGTCACCTGGCCATCTCCAGCCATTGCACATTCTCCATTATGATGAACTGCAAATATCGTTGTAGCGTGGAAATTTCCCATAGAAAAAACTCCTTTATATGTTTTTATAGCTTTAAAAGCAATTTATGCCCGTGGGTGATGCTTCATGTAGACCGAACGCAATCTTTCTTTAGAGACATGCGTATAAATTTGTGTCGTCGACAAATTCTCATGACCGAGTAGCTCCTGTACAGTACGTAAATCTGCCCCTTCATCTAACATATGTGTAGCAAATGTATGCCTTAACATATGGGGACTGATCCGCATTGTCAGTGAAGCTTTCTTAATGAGTTCGTTTAATACATAGCGTACCCCTCGACTTGTTAGCGGCGTGCCTTTCGCATTTAAAAATACCATATGAGAGTGTTCTTCAGTTTTGTGAGCTAACTGTTTTCTCCCGTTCTCTATATAAGTAATTAAAGCATCTTGCGCATAGCTTCCGAACGGAATATACCTTTGTTTTTTTCCTTTTCCCATTACTAAAATTGTTCCCACCGCGAAGTCAATATCGGTAAGTTGTAAATTGACACATTCACTCACACGGATTCCAGTCGCATACATCAACTCTAATAAAGCTTGATTCCTTTGACCTAGCGGCGTTTCCGTATCAGCAACTTCAAACAATTCCTCTAATTCTTCAGCATATAAAAACTTTGGGATTGACAATTCTTTTTTGGGGAGTGACGCAAGTGCAAACGGATTATCTTTCCGATAACCTTCACGCATCAAAAAACGATATAAACTTCGTAAGCTTGATACTTTTCTTGCGACAGATTTACGGGCTAACTTTTCATCGTGCAACGTCGTTAAGTACAAACGAACATCCGCGTATGTAACATCTAAAAAAGAGGATATGCCTTCTCGCTCCATAAATTGCACAAAATGTTCTAAATCATTTTGATAACTTGCAATTGTATATTTTGAATAATTTCTTTCAATTTGTAAATATCCAACGAATAATTGTAACAATTTCTTCACATTCACACAATTCACCTCAATAAAGGCTACTAAATCGTATCACAACTTAGTAGCCTTTGCAAGAAATTTAACTAAATATTTACAAAATTTTGAATTGTCTCTAAAGCGCGTGTTGCATATGCTTCATTTCGTTCTGCTTTTCTCTTAATTTTCTTCTCTAACGGTGCAAACAAACCGAAGTTTGCATTCATTGGCTGGAAGTTTTTCGCGTTTGTCGCAGTAATATAATTCGCCATACTTCCCATTGCAGTTACAGGCGGTAATACAACCGGCTCTTCACCTTTCACAAGTCGAGCAGCGTTAATACCCGCCAGTAATCCTGATGCCGCCGATTCAACATATCCCTCTACTCCAGTCATTTGGCCAGCGAAGAATAAATCATCACGTTGTTTATATTGATATGTTGGACGAAGCAAGTTAGGCGAATTAATAAACGTATTACGATGCATTACACCATAACGTACAATCTCTGCGTTTTCCAGTCCCGGAATCAACTGTAACACTTCTTTTTGTGGCCCCCACTTTAAATGCGTTTGGAAACCTACGATATTGTATAACGTTCCCGCTGCATCATCTTGACGTAACTGAACAACAGCATATGGCGTTTTCCCTGTTTTCGGATCTTCTAATCCAACAGGTTTCATCGGTCCAAATACTAGCGTCTGTCTTCCTCTACTTGCCATAACTTCTACTGGCATACAACCTTCAAAGAAAATTTCTTTTTCAAATTCTTTTAAAGGTACTGTTTCAGCAGCAATTAAAGCCTCGTAAAAACGGTCAAATTCCTCTTCCGTCATTGGGCAGTTTAAATATGCAGCTTCACCTTTATCGTAACGAGACTTTAAATATACTTTATTCATATCAATGCTGTCTTTCTCAACAATTGGTGCTGCAGCATCATAGAAATAAAAATAATCTTCACCTGTTAATTCTTTTAATTGTGCTGCAAGATCAGGAGACGTAAGTGGACCTGTCGCGATAACAGTAGGCCCTTCTGGAATTTCAGTAATTTCTTCATTCATCACAGTTACGTTCGGATGGTTTTTCACATACTCCGTTACCTTTGCTGCAAATTCATGACGATCTACAGCTAAAGCCCCTCCTGCTGGTACAGAGCACTCATCAGCTGCACGAATAATAACAGAGTCCATTAGACGCATTTCTTCTTTAATAACACCAACAGCGTTTGTTAATGTGTTTGCACGAAGCGAATTACTACATACTAACTCTGCAAATTTATCTGTATGATGAGCTGGCGTTTGCCTTACTGGTCTCATTTCATATAATTTTACTTGGACACCACGTTTTGCAATTTGGTAAGCTGCTTCACTTCCTGCAAGACCTGCGCCAATGACGTTTACTACTTGTGTTGTCATATTTATCACCTTTCCTTTTCTTCCCGAAAAAAATGTGAGCAGTTACGCTCACATTTGTTGTTCTTCTTCATAATCACACGAAATACATTGTACTTGCACGCCTTTTTTCAACTTCTTCTCTACAAGCATACCTTCGCACTTCGGACATTTACGACCAATTGGTTTATCCCAAGATACAAAGTCACACTCTGGATACGTACCACATCCATAGAAAAGACGTTTCTTTTTATTACTACGGCGTTCAATAATTTGACCTTTATCACACTTCGGACAAGTAACACCGATTTCTTTCACAATCGGTTTTGTATTACGACAATCTGGGAAATTCGAACAAGCCATAAATTTCCCGTATTTACCCATTTTAAAGACCATTGGGTGATTACACAATTCACAGTCTTCCCCAGCTGGTTCATCTTTAATTTCCACTTCACGCATTTCTTTTTCCGCTTTTTCTAAACGCGGTTCAAAGCCTACGTAGAAATCATCAACAATTTTTACCCAATTCGCATTTCCTTCTTCTACTTCATCAAGACTTTGCTCCATGTTAGCAGTAAATTCAATGTTAATAATTTCTGGGAAAAACTCTAAAATAAGTTCAATTACTATTTCACCAAGTTCAGTTGGAACAAAGCGTTTATTATCCAAACCTACGTATCCACGTTTTTGAATCGTTTCAAGTGTCGGTACGTAAGTCGACGGTCTTCCAATTCCAAGCTCTTCAAGTGTTCTTACTAGACGAGCCTCTGTATAGCGCGGCGGAGGTTGTGTAAAGTGTTGCTTCGGTTCTAAATCCTTCGAAAATACCGTTTCCCCTACTTCTAAAGGTGGCAACATTTTATCCTTTTCTTCAGCCCCGTCATCTTTCGACTCTACATACACTTTCATAAATCCTGGAAACTTTACAACCGATCCACTTGCACGGAACTGAACATTGTTATTAATGAGTCTAGCTGTCACAGTATCCATTATAGCAGACGCCATTTGACTTGCAACAAATCGCTCCCAAATCAGTTTATACAACCGAAGTTGATCACGACTTAAGAAACTCTTTAGTTCCTCTGGCCTTCTCATTACCGAAGTAGGACGAATTGCCTCATGCGCATCTTGTGCGTTCGACTTTTTCGTTTCTTTCTTCTTTTCTGTTCCTATGTATTCCGCACCAAACGCCTCAGTAATGTAAGTACGCGCCTCTGTTTGAGCTGTTTCTGAGATACGTGTTGAGTCAGTTCTCATATACGTAATAAGACCTACAGTTCCTTGCTTGCCAAGATCTATCCCTTCATACAATTGCTGCGCGAGCATCATTGTTTTCTTTGCTCGCATGTTTAACTTACGAGCTGCCTCTTGTTGCAAGGAAGATGTTGTAAACGGTAATGCAGGATTACGTTTTCGCTCTTTTCGCGTTACATTTTCAACTGAAAACGCATTATCTTTCATTTGTTCAATTATTTCATTCACTTGCGTTTCATTCGTTAATTGAACTTTTTCACCATCTACACCGTAAAAACTTGCTTCAAATGTGTCTTTCCCCTTCACAAATTCTGTCTTGATTGTCCAGAATTCTTCAGGCTCAAAGATTTGAATTTCTTTTTCACGTTCGATAATTAAACGAACTGCTACAGATTGTACGCGTCCTGCACTTAATCCTTTTTTTACTTTCTTCCATAATAAAGGACTAATATTGTAACCCACAAGACGATCTAGTATACGTCTTGCTTGTTGTGCATCTACTAAATCCATATTAATCGCACGAGGATGTTTAAATGATTCTTTTATTGCATCTTTTGTAATCTCATTAAACACAACTCGGCAATCTGATTCAACGTCCACATTTAACGTATTGGCTAAATGCCAAGCAATTGCTTCCCCTTCGCGGTCTGGATCGGCCGCGAGATAGACTTTCTTTGCTTTTTTTGCCGCTGATTTTAAATCTTTTAAGACGGGACCTTTACCACGAATGGTAATATACTTCGGGGTGAAGTTGTTCTTTACTTCTATCCCCATTTGGCTTTTAGGTAAATCGCGAACGTGTCCCATAGACGCGACAACTTTGTATTTTTTCCCTAAATATTTCTCAATGGTCTTCGCCTTAGAAGGCGACTCCACGATTACGAGGTAATCTGACATGCTAGTGCCTCCTTAAGAGGTGGATTCAAGTCTTCATCAATCTTATTGATTTCTCTTGTTTTTGTCAATCAAGAATGAATATACCATACAGTGCCTTTCTACCATTTGTCAATAATTGTTTAATAAAAACATGAAAATATAAGGTTAATTTAAAATCTCTTCCAAGATATCTTCTGCATTTCTTACTAGTTTTGCTCCTTGTTGAATTAGATGATTCGTTCCTGATGCACTATCTATAAATATAGGTCCAGGAAGTGCAAATACCTCTCTATTTTGCTCTAAAGCAAGGTCCGCAGTAATAAGTGTTCCACTTCTTGATTTCGCTTCTACAACTAAAACACCCTTACTTATACCGCTAATGATTCGGTTCCTTTTTGGAAAATACCATTTTTTCGGTGCATAGTGCGGCGGATACTCTGTTAATAACAATATATATTCATTCCATGTTTCATATAAATGTCTATTCTCTTTTGGATACATATACGATAATCCATGTCCTAGTATTGCAATAGTCGGACAATGCCGTCTTACTGTAATTTCATGAGCCATTGTATCTATCCCTCTTGCAAACCCACTGACAATAAGCCATTCTCTTTCTAATAATGGGTGTAAAATAAATTGTAAACTCTCATGCCCATATAAAGTCGGTTCTCTCGTTCCAATAACCGCTAATTTATTCGCCTTATTGAGAAAATCCTTCTCACCTTTTCCATATAACACAAAGGGCGGATCTTGTATTTCACGTAATAATTGTGGATAATCTTCATCACAGATAGTCATATAAAAGATTCGATTTTTCTCTAAATAAGATATATATTGCGAGAGATTTGAACTTTGAAGAAAACGTACTAATTCTGAAGATTTTTTCGAGGATATTCCAGTGTAGTATTCCACTTGTATTGCATTAAAAGTGTATATTCCCTTCAATTCAGGATCGACATATAGTAGTCTTTCCATCGCCTTCCAATGATCTGCTAAAAAATAATGAAGATGTAATAATCGTTCTCTTTTCATCTTAATTCTCCTTACCCATAATTTTTATTATGTAAACAAGAATTACGTAAAAAGACACCTTCAAGCAAGAAGGTGTCTTTCAACAGATTAGTAGTTTTTACAAGTCTCAAATAGACCTTTTTCTTTTAAGACAGAGATTAGCGTTTCGCCCATAACCGCTGGAGTTTCCGCTACTTTAATACCACAAGCTTCCATCGTTTTAATCTTTTCAGCAGCAGTTCCTTTACCACCAGAAATGATTGCACCAGCATGGCCCATACGTTTGCCTGCAGGCGCTGTTTGGCCACCAATGAAGCCTACAACAGGTTTTGTCATATTAGCTTTCACCCATTCAGCTGCCTCTTCTTCCGCTGTACCACCGATTTCACCAATCATAATTACAGCATGCGTTTCTTCATCTTCATTAAATGCTTTTAACGCATCAATAAAGTCCGTACCGTTAACTGGGTCCCCACCGATACCTACAGCAGTAGATTGGCCAATACCTTCTTGTGTTAACTGATGTACAGCCTCATACGTTAATGTACCAGAGCGAGATACGATACCTACATGGCCTTTTTTATGAATGTAACCTGGCATAATACCAATTTTGCATTCATCAGGCGTAATAACACCAGGACAGTTTGGTCCAAGTAAACGTGTATGTTTACCTGCCATATATCTCTTTACGTTTACCATATCTAATACAGGAATTCCTTCAGTAATACATACTACTAAATCGATTTCTGCATCAACTGCTTCCATAATTGCATCAGCCGCAAAAGCGGGTGGAACGTATACAACTGAAGCATTTGCGCCTGTTGCTTTCACTGCATCTTCTACAGTATCAAATACTGGTACACCTTCAATATCAGTGCCACCTTTACCTGGCGTTACACCACCGACAATTTTCGTACCGTATTCAATCATTTGTTTTGTGTGGAATAATCCTTGAGAACCTGTAATACCTTGAACAATAACTTTTGTATCTTTATTAACTAATACGCTCATTTTTCTCCCCCGCTTTCTATTAGCCCACTAGTGAAACAATTTTTTGTGCACCGTCTGCCATAGATTCTGCTGCAACAATATTTAAGCCAGACTCATTTAAAATCTTCTTACCTAACTCTACGTTTGTACCTTCAAGACGTACAACTAAAGGCAATTCAAGACCTACTTGTTTCGTCGCTTCAATAACACCTTCTGCGATAACATCACACTTCATAATGCCACCAAAAATGTTAACGAAGATACCTTTTACATTTTTGTCAGAAAGGATAATTTTGAATGCTTCTGTAACTTTTTCAGCTGTTGCACCGCCACCAACATCTAAGAAGTTAGCTGGATCGCCATGGTAATGTTTAATGATATCCATTGTAGCCATCGCTAAACCTGCACCATTAACCATGCAACCGATATTTCCATCTAAAGGAATGTAGTTTAAGTCATATTTAGAAGCTTCAATTTCTTTTGAATCTTCTTCATCAAGATCACGAAGTTCTAAAATGTCTTTATTGCGATATAAAGCATTAGAATCAAAGTTTAATTTCGCATCTAATGCCATAACTTTACCGTCACCTGTTGTAACAAGTGGATTAATCTCCGCGATAGAGCAATCTTTTTCGATAAACGCACGGTATAAGCCCATCATAAACTTCACAGCTTGTCCTACAAGCTCTTTTGGAATATTGATGTTAAATGCGATTCGGCGCGCTTGGAAGCCTTGTAAGCCTACTGCTGGATCAATATATTCTTTAAAGATTTTTTCAGGTGTTTGTTCTGCTACTTCTTCAATTTCTGTTCCACCTTCTTCAGATGCCATTAAAACAACCTGAGAAGTTGCACGATCTAAAACTAGACCAACATAATATTCTTTTTTAATATCGCAACCTTCTTCGATAAGTAAGCGCTTCACTTCCTTACCTTCAGGACCTGTTTGATGTGTCACAAGTGTAGTTCCTAAAATGCTCTCTGCATATGTACGAACTTCATCTAAATTTTTTGCAACTTTTACTCCGCCAGCTTTGCCGCGTCCACCAGCGTGAATTTGTGCTTTTACTACACATACATCCGTTCCTAATTCTTTCGCTGCTTCTACAGCTTCTTCTACTGTAAATGCAACCTTCCCGTTCGGAACGCTAACCCCATAGCTTCTAAGGACTGCCTTACCTTGGTACTCATGGATATTCATGGTCCCATCCTCCCCTGTTTTCCTGTTTTACTCGAAAAGTTTTTTAATGTTTAAAAAACATTACATTGCCATTGTATAAGATGATTGGCACGCTGTCTACAATAAAGTGTCAGAAAACTGAAATCGCTTTATTCTTTTTTGAAAATAGTAATGTTCATATACCAAAATAAAAAAATAAGCTGCATATTCGCAGCTTATTTTTGAATCATATCTTTAATTGGCGCAAACGATTTCCGATGTTCTTCTAATACTCCATGCGCTTCAATCGCTTCTAAATGTTGTTTTGTACCATATCCCATATGTTGTTCAAATCCATATGCAGGATACTTTTCTCCAAGTTCTTTCATCATACGATCTCTCGTTACCTTCGCAATAATGGATGCAGCTGAAATAGAAATACTTTTCGCATCACCTTTAATAATGGATGTTTGCGGAATTGGTGTAGGAAGTTTCATCGCATCAATTAATAAATATTCTGGTGCACAAGATAAATTCGCAACAGCATCTAACATCGCTTGTTTCGTCGCTTGATAAATATTTATCTCATCAATAATTTGTGGTGATACAATTCCAACTCCAATTGCAATTGCTTGTGCTTTGATTTCATCATAAAAACGCTCTCGCTTCGCCTCACTCAGCTTTTTCGAGTCATTTAACCCTGGAATATAAAAATCTTCCGGAAGGACAACAGCTGCCGTCACGACAGGCCCAGCTAGTGGCCCACGCCCTACTTCATCTATACCCGCGATAAGTGTGAGCCCTTTTTCACGTAATGCAATCTCGTACCTAGACATTTCGAAAAACTTTTCTTTTTCTTTCTGCGCTAGCTCTTTTTGTTTATGCCACTTCAAAATGAGCTTTTGTATCCCTTTCCGCTCGTCTTTCATTAATAGTTGAAAGCGATCATCTTCTTCACTCATTATTTCATGCAGTAAACGTTCCGCTTCTTGAATAGTCACTTTTTGCATTCATGCCACTCCCTTTATATACAAAAAAGAAAAGACGCACTAACGCACGTCTTATACTTCTTCTATTTTTTCTACATCTTCTGTCTGCTCTGCAAACTCTTCCGGTGTTTCAAACGTCATTTTTCCAAGTTTTCCACCGCGAAGCTCACGAAGTACAAGCTCAGATGTTTTATCATAATCAATCATTCCGCCGCCCATTAAACAGCCTCTATTTTTTCCAATTGCATCGAATAACTCTACAATATCTTCTGGAATTTCATTTAAATTATATCGTTCTTTCAGACGTTCTGGATAATGTTTCTCCATAAAACGTAGTGCATAAACAGCAACATCTTGTAAATTTAAAATTGAATCTTTAATTGCGCCTGTTGTCGCTAAACGAAGACCCACTAGTTGATCTTCAAATTTAGGCCATAAAATACCAGGTGTATCTAACAGTTCCATTTCCTTCCCAACTTTAATCCATTGTTGAGCTGTTGTCACACCAGGGCGATCTCCTGTTTTAGCAATATTTTTCTTCGCTAACTTATTAATTAACGTAGATTTACCAACATTCGGTATACCTACAATTAATGCACGAATCGCTCTCGGTCTAATACCTTTTGCAGCCATTTTATCAAATTTTTCTTTCACCAACACTTTACAAGCTGCTGCAATTTCCTTCATACCTTGTCCAGCTTGTGCGTTAATTGAAATTGCCATTTGGTCTTTTTCTTTAAAATATGCGATCCATTGCTTTGTTAAACGATCATCTGCCATATCCGCTTTATTTAAAACAACAAGCCTCGGTTTATGTGTAATGATCTCATCGATCATTGGATTTCGAGAAGATAAAGGTAATCGAGCATCTACAAGCTCAATTACAACATCAATTAACTTTAATTTTTCTGTTACTTGGCGTCTAGCCTTTGCCATATGTCCCGGGAACCATTGAATTACCATGTTGCCACCTTCTTTTTCTTTTATTTCACAATACGAGCATCTTTTAACGGCCAATATAGTATATTTGCTTTTCCAATCACTTGGTCCATTGAAATTGTACCAATTGAGCGACTATCTTTACTAAAACGACGATTATCGCCTAAAACAAATAATTGACCTTCTGGAACAGTTTTCTTCCCTGTCATTTCTTCAAGAGTAAAATCATATGTAAGCGGTCCGTCAGCAATTTGTTTTTTCTGCTTGTCTAAATACGGCTCCTCATAAGCCTTTCCGTTAACATATAGTTTATCATTACGATACTCTATTTCATCGCCTGGTAGGCCGATAATGCGCTTAATATAATCCTTATCTTCCGTTGCTCGGAATACGATAATATCAAATCGTTTCGGATCTCCTATGTGATAACCAATTTTATTGACAATCATTCGATCGCGATCATGTAAAGTAGACGCCATCGACACTCCATCTACGAGAATTGGTGCAAAGAAAAACTGTCTAATAACACCCGCTAATACAACAGCAATCAAAATTGCCTTGATCCATTCCCAAAGTGAACTCTTTTCTTTCTTCATGCATTTCCCCTCCACGATTATGTAAGCTGCTCGTATTATATCAAAATTTTATATAGATTGGAAAAAGGGAGCTTGTGTATTTACAAGCTCCCATACATGTCTTATCGAATTTCTTTAATACGTGCTTTTTTACCGCGAAGGTTACGTAAGTAGTATAACTTAGCACGACGTACTTTACCACGGCGAAGTACTTCAAGTTTCGCGATTCTTGGCGTGTGCACTGGGAATGTACGCTCAACACCTACACCGTAAGAAATCTTACGAACTGTGAATGTTTCACTGATTCCGCCACCACGACGTTTAATTACAACACCTTCAAAAAGCTGAATTCTTTCACGAGTTCCCTCAACTACTTTTACGTGTACACGTAAAGTGTCTCCAGGACGGAATGAAGGAAGGTCAGTTTTTAATTGGCCTTGAGTAATTTCTGCGATTAATTGTTGCATATTAAATTCTCTCCTTTAAACAGATGCTCTTATAAAGTCTTAATAAATTACAGCGGAACATCGTTAATACGGCCACTGATTTCAGTAGCACAAGTGTTATAATAGCATATTGCTAGGACTGTTGCAATAGGAAATATATCAAGCCCTTACTTGTCTTCTTTAATCTGTTCTAGCCATTTCGCTTCTTGCTTAGATAATTCTCGTTCTTCCAGTAAATCCGGTCTACGCGTGTACGTACGACGTAGTGATTCTTTGTGTCGCCATTCATCAATATTTTTATGATTTCCTGACATTAATACATCCGGTACCTTCATACCACGAAAATCAGCTGGACGTGTATAATGAGGATGCTCTAATAAACCTGTACTAAACGAATCCTCGACTTGCGAAGCATGATTTCCTAGCACTCCCGGCAGGAGACGCACGACACTATCAGTAATAACCATAGAGGCTAACTCTCCACCGGTTAATACGTAGTCTCCGATAGAAATCTCATCTGTTACGAGATGCTCACGAATTCGTTCATCGTACCCTTCATAATGACCACACACAAAAATAACATGCTCTTCTTCAGCAAGCTCTTCTGCCTTCTTCTGCGTAAAACGCTCTCCTTGTGGACACATTAAAACAACTCTCGGTTTACGGTCTGTTTCCTTCGTTAACTCTTCCACTGCATCAAAGATAGGCTGAGGGGTTAATACCATCCCAGCTCCACCACCATACGGATAATCATCTACGCTATTATGCTTACTCGTTGTATAATCGCGGAAATTGACAACACGAAGCTCTACCGCTTCTTTTTCTTGTGCTTTCTTTAAAATTGAAGATCCAAACACACCCGTAAACATATCTGGAAACAATGTTAAGATGTCAATTTTCATTATAGCAATCCTTCCATTACATGAATGGTTACTAATTTATTCTCAATGTTAACTTGAAGTACAACATCATCAATATAAGGAATTAATAGATCTTGACCTTTTGGACGTTTAATTACCCAAACATCATTTGCACCAGGAGATAAAATTTCTTTTATTGTTCCTAACGCTTCTCCTTCTTCCGTTACAACACTGCAACCAATAATTTCATGGTAGTAGTATTCGCCTTCAGCTAGTTCACCTAGCTGCTCTTCTGGTACTTTTATTAAAGAACCTTTAAACTTCTCTGCTTCATCTACATTGTTGTATCCTTCAAATGTTAATAGATCAAATGTCTTATGTTGACGATGAGAAGTTACTTTCACCGGAAGGTAGTCTGTACTTTTCTCGTTACTTATGTATAATGTGTTTCCTACTTTATATCGCTCTTCTGGAAAATCAGTACGAGAAATAACACGAATTTCTCCTCTTACGCCATGAGTATTTACAATTTTCCCTACGTTAAACCACTTTGTCATAAATAGTATGTCACCCCTGGTTTCTATATAAATTAAGCATTTCCATTTCATATATGGAACATGCAACTTCTCTTTAAATGTTAAAAAAGGGAGAGGAAATAACTCCTCGCCCTTTTTACGTTTATTGAATTTCCAGTGTTACTTTTTCATCATTATGATGTCCCACTGAATACAAGAGCATTCGAATTGCTTTCGCAACTCTCCCTTGCTTTCCAATGACTTTTCCAACATCCTCAGGATGTACAGTTAATCGATACTTTATCTCTCCGTTGTAAAGTTCCTGTGTAACTTTTACATCTTCAGGATGATCGACAAGAGGCTTGACAATCGTCTCGACTAACTTCTTCATAGTCATTGCCTCAATTACTTACCTTGTTTAGATAAGTGGAATTTCTCCATGATACCTTGGTTAGAGAATAAGTTACGAACTGTATCAGATGGTTTAGCACCATTTCCTAACCATTTTAATGCTGCTTCTTCGTTGATCTTAACTTCAGCTGGTTGAGCAACCGGATTGTAAGTACCGATTTCCTCAATGAAACGTCCGTCACGAGGAGAACGAGAATCTGCAACAACTACACGATAGAAAGGAGTTTTTTTAGCTCCCATACGTTTTAAACGAATTTTAACTGCCATTTATAAAGCACCTCCGAATTTATTTCACACAGATAATTATATTAGCAAAAAGACTATTGCTTTGTAAAGTATTTTTTCTTAACAGAGCCATCTTTTTTCCTTACATGAATGGAAACTTCAATCCACCTAGTCCTTTTTTCTTACCTTTTTGCATTCCAGTCATCGTTTTCATCATCTTTTTCATATCATCAAATTGCTTGATTAAACGATTGATCTCTTGTACCGTTGTACCGCTACCTTTGGCAATGCGCTTTTTGCGACTAGCATTGATTATTTCCGGTTGTTCTCGCTCTAATTTAGTCATAGAACGAATAATTGCCTCAATATGCCCAATTTGTTTTTCATCAACTTGCGCATTTTTCAGCCCTTTAATTTTATTTGCACCAGGAAGCATTCCTAACAATTCATCAAGCGGTCCAAGTTGACGCACTTGTCCAAGTTGTTCTAGGAAATCGTCAAGCGTAAACGAAAGCGTACGCATTTTTTGCTCAAGTTCTTTTGCTTTCTCTTCATCAACTGTAGCTTGCGCTTTTTCAATTAATGTTAAGACGTCTCCCATCCCTAAAATACGGGATGCCATACGCTCTGGATGGAACGCTTCAATCGCATCTAGTTTTTCACCCATACCAGCAAATTTAATCGGTGTATTTGTTACAGCTTTAATAGATAATGCCGCACCACCGCGCGTATCACCATCTAATTTCGTTAATACAACACCTGTTAAACCTAACTGTTCATGGAAACTTTGTGCAACATTTACCGCGTCTTGACCCGTCATCGCATCGACAACAAGGAAAATTTCATCCGGTTTCGCAACTTCTTTCACTTTCGCTAATTCATCCATTAGTTCTTCATCAATATGCAGGCGACCTGCTGTATCGATTAAAACATAATCGTGATGATCTTCTTTTGCTTTTGCAATCGCTTGTTTCGCAATTTCAACAGGACTTACTTGATCTCCTAAAGAGAATACAGGCATGTCCAATTGCTTCCCTAATGTTTCAAGCTGTTTAATCGCTGCTGGACGGTAAATATCCGCTGCAACAAGCATCGGTTTACGATTATGCTTTTTACGAAGCAAATTCGCAAGCTTACCTGTCGTCGTTGTTTTACCCGCACCTTGCAGACCAACCATCATTATAACAGTCGGTGGCCTATTAGCAACAGCAATTTTGCTTTGCTCTCCGCCCATAAGTTCTGTAAGTTCTTCCTGTACGACTTTAATTACTTGTTGTCCAGGTGTCAAACTTGTCATTACATCTTGTCCGACAGCACGTTCAGACACACGCTTTACAAAATCTTTTACTACTTTAAAGTTAACGTCCGCTTCTAAAAGAGCTAGACGAACTTCTCTCATCATTTCTTTCACATCGGCTTCAGAAACTTTTCCTTTGCCGCGGATTTTTTGCATTGTCTGTTGAAGTCGGTCGGCTAATCCTTCAAATGCCATATTGCCGCCCTCCTAATCTAATTTTTCGATAGCTTCAACAACTTGTTTCATTTCTTCATTCACATGCTCTTCTTCGCTGATTAGCTGTTTTAGCTTTGCAACAAGTCGCTGTCGCTCTTGAAACTTTTGAAGTAATACTAATTTATCTTCATATTCTTCAAGCATCGCTTCAGTCCGTTTAATGTTATCATACACGGCTTGGCGACTTACATCAAATTCTTCCGCAATTTCACCAAGAGATAAATCATCTAGATAATAAAGCGACATATAACTTCTTTGTTTTTGCGTTAACAACGATTGATAAAAATCAAATAAATAGTTCATTCTCGTTGTTTTCTCGAGCATGTTGGATCATCCTTTGTTAAGTGATTTCCCTTTACATGAATTAGTTTACATGGAGTACAAAAGAGTGTCAAGTTTTTTTCTTAACATCACATATTTTTATAGAAAAAGAAGCGGAAAATACCGCTTCTTTCACTTATACTTCTTCTGTTTCTACTAAGTTCGCAAATAAACCATACACATATTGTTCTGGATCAAACTGCTGTAAGTCATCCATTTGCTCTCCTAATCCAACGAATTTCACCGGTACATCCATTTCGTTACGAATTGCTAATACAATACCACCTTTAGCAGTTCCATCTAACTTCGTTAAAACAATACCAGTAACATTCGTTGCTTCACGGAATGTTTTCGCTTGACTTAAACCGTTTTGTCCTGTTGTTGCATCAATAACAAGTAACACTTCGTGAGGAGCCCCTGGTACTTCACGCTCGATTACACGCTTCACTTTCTCTAACTCTTTCATTAAGTTTACTTTGTTTTGTAAGCGTCCTGCTGTGTCACATAGTAATACGTCTACTTTACGTGCTTTCGCGGCTTGTACAGCGTCATACATAACCGCCGCTGGATCAGATCCTGATCCTTGTTTAATCACTTCTACACCAACGCGATCGCCCCATACTTCTAATTGTTCAATCGCTCCCGCACGGAATGTATCTCCTGCCGCCAATAGGACAGACTTACCTTCTGATTTGAATTTATGTGCTAGTTTACCAATCGTCGTCGTTTTCCCTACGCCGTTAACACCGACAAATAAAACAACTGTCAATTGATCCTCTTGCACATTAATTTCGTTACTAAACTCACTATCGCCTTTGTAAATCCCTACTAACTTTTCTGAAATAACAGCTTGTACTTCTTTTGGGTCTTGGATGTTACGACGTTGCACTTCTTCTTTCAATTGATCAATTAATTCCATTACCGTCGAAACTCCGACATCTGCACCAATTAAAATTTCTTCTAATTCCTCAAAGAAATCTTCATCTACTTTACGATAACGATAAACTAAATCATTTACTTTATCTGCAAACGAATTTCTCGTTTTTTCTAATCCATTTTTAAATTTCTCTGTTACTGTATCTGTTTGTTTTGAAATTTTTTCTTTTAATTTTTTAAAGAAGCTCATACTGTCTCATCCTTCCTAATTACTTGCAACTAGTTCTTCTCCATCATCTAAACGAACCGAAACAAGTTTAGATACCCCTGACTCTTGCATTGTTACACCGTACAATACGTCAGACTCTTCCATTGTACCTTTTCTATGTGTAATGACAATAAACTGTGTCTCATCACTAAATCTCTTTAAATACTGCGCAAAACGGGCAACATTCGCCTCATCAAGAGCCGCCTCTACCTCATCTAGTACGCAGAATGGGACTGGGCGCACTTTTAAAATACCAAATAAAAGCGCAATTGCTGTTAAAGCACGCTCTCCACCAGAAAGTAAGCCTAAGTTTTGCAGTTTCTTCCCTGGCGGCTGCGCTACAATATCAATACCCGTATTTAATAAGTCCTCTGGATTCGTCATGACTAAATCCGCTCTACCGCCTCCAAATAATTCAGAGAATACCGATTGAAACTCCATTCGAATTCCTTCAAACGTAGTAGAGAAGCGTTTTTTCATTTCTTCATCCATTTCAGTAATAAGTTGGTGCAATGTCGTTTTCGCTTCTTCTAGGTCATCTTTTTGCTCTAATAAGAATGTATGACGCTCCGCTACACGCTCATACTCTTCAATTGCCCCTAAGTTTACTGCGCCTAGCTCTTCGATGGACAGTTTAATTAGTTTCACCTTTTTACGTGCATCTTCGGCAGGCATCATCATTGTATACTTCAGTTTTGCTGCTTCAAATGAAATCGTATATGTTTCACGTAAATGTTGTAATCTATTTTCTAACTCTACATCAAGTCGGTTTATTTTTACTTCTTGATCTTTCAGCATCTCAAGAATGTATTTATGTTTACCTGTTGTTTCTTTCAGATTACGCTCTAAATGTTCTACTCTCTCTTGTAACGATACGCGTTGTTCACGACGAGAGCGAATTAACTCTGACGTTTGATTACGATCATACGCTTTCTTCTCAATCATATTCGTAATCTGTTCTTCACCACTTGAATTAGATGTCATTTCTTGTTTTAAGAATGCTAAATCCTCTTTTGTTTTGACAAGAGTTGCATCCGTTTCTTCTTTTTCCTTCGTCAATCGTTCAACTTTTTCTTTTTGATTAGATAGGCGTTGTTGCTTTTCAGCCGCTAACACTTTTAACTCAGTCATTTCTTTTTGTACTTTTTCTTTCGAAGAATGCTGCTCACTTTTTTGTTTTGTTAAAGCGACAATTTTGCTATCTAATTCCGTAATCTCCGCTTGAAGCGTTGCTAAAATCTTTTCTAGCTCTTCTTTGCGCCCTTGTATTTTCACTTGATCTTGTAAAAATCCTTCAATCTCTAAATCGTAAATAGATAAACGATCATTAATACGATGTTCTTCTAATTCTAAGCGACTAATTTCTTCTCTTAATTTCTGTTCATCTACACGCTCTGCTTCTACACTTTGCCTTAGTTCGCGTATTTGCACTTCTTTTTCTTGAATCTCTTGCTTTACTGCTTTAACAAAGTTTTCTAACTTCGTTGTTTTTTCTTCCATATCAGTTAACTTGCTCGTCCACTCTTCTAGTTCACGTTGACGTCCTAATAAAGAAGATTTCGCCTGCTTTACCGCTCCACCAGTCATAGAACCGCCAGGGTTCACTACATCACCTTCGATTGTTACAATGCGATATCGGTATTGCAGTTGTTTCGCCAACTCATTCGCCCCACGTAAATCTTTCGCAACAATAACAGTACCTAATAAATTTGAAACTACATTTTCATATTTATTGTTATATTGCACAAGCTCTGCCGCCACACCTACAAACGATGGGTGTTGGTTTACAATACGTAATTGTTCAAATGATAACGATCTACTTTTAATAACAGCTTGCGGTAAAAACGTTGCTCGTCCATGTTTATTTTGTTTTAAAAACGTAATTGCATTACGAGCATGTTCTTCTTTTTGTACGACAATATGCTGCATTGCTGCACCTAGAGCAATCTCCATTGCAATTTCATATTCTTTCGGTACCGTTAACAGTTCTGCAACAGCACCCTCGATACCTTGCAACCTATCTTCTCTAGCTTTTAATACTTCACGTACCCCTTGATAGAAACCAGAGTAATCTTCTTGCATCTCTTCTAGCATTTCTTTTCGAGAACGTGCCTGTTGTACAAATTGATACGCTTGATACAGTTTTGTTTCGTTTTCACTATACTGGGTCTTGCATTTCCCAAGTGCCGTTTCTGTTTTTTGTATATTAGAAAGGATTCCAACTACTTTTTCTTTCACTTGCTCATAACTTTCCACAAGTTTCGTCTTTTTCGCTGTAATTTCCATACGTATTTCTACATATTTCGCATTTTCTTCATCGAGGCGTTCATTTTTTGAGTTTTGTTGTTTAGATTGTTCTTCAATCATAGATAACTCATTACGATGACTAGCTTGTTGATTTAAAAGTTCAATATAGTCACCTTTTAAATTCTCAATTTGTTCTTCTAAATTGTCAGCAAAATTTGCAAACAGTAGCTCATTATCATGCAATTTCGTCTCCAACTCTTTTACTTGATTTACAAATTGCATCAACACTTCTGTACTGGATTCAATTTCCTCATCATAACTTGTAGCTTTCTCTGTTAATTCAACAATTAACTGTTCGAGTTGTGCACAATGCGTCGTTGCATTTTGTTTTCTCTCTTTTAATAACTCACGCTGTCCTTCTAACTTTTCTAGCTCTTTACTAGAAAGAAGAAGTACTTCTTGTAAGGAATCTACAGACTCATCTACTGCTTGTAATTGCCCTCGTAATTCCTCAAGCTCTTCTTCACCTTTTTGTAAATGCGTTGACATTTTAGCTTCTTCGTTTTTATTATGCCCAAACTGATTTCGAAGCGCTTCCCATTTCTCATGTAATTCTTCAATTTCATGTACAATAAGCGCCGCTTCTACTTTCTCTAATTCTTCTTTTTTCTCGAGATAATCTTTCGCAATAGAAGCTTGTCTTTCTAAAGGTTCTACTTGACTACTTAATTCGTGAATGATATCTTGTACACGATTTAAGTTTTCTTGTGTTTCTGCTAATTTCACTTCAGCTTTCTTTTTACGAAGTTTGTATTTCAGCACTCCCGCCGCTTCTTCAAATACACCACGACGTTCTTCTGATTTACTACTTAAAATCTCTTCGACTTTCCCCTGGCTAATAATCGAAAAAGCTTCTCTTCCCATACCAGAGTCCATAAATAAATCGATAATATCTTTCAATCTACATGATTGTTTATTAATATAAAAATCACTATCACCAGAACGAGATACACGACGCGTTACACACACCTCATTATATTCAATCGGTAAACGTTGATCTTCATTATTTAAAGTTAATGTTACTTCAGCAACATTAACTGCTCTTCTCGTATCACTGCCTGCAAAAATAATATCCTCCATCTTTGCACCACGTAATGATTTTGCAGATTGTTCACCAAGTACCCAGCGAATCGCATCAGTAATATTACTTTTCCCACTTCCGTTAGGTCCTACTACAGAAGTTACACCTGGGACAAAATCAACAGATACACGCTCAGCAAAAGACTTAAACCCTGCTATTTCTAATCTTTTTAAAAACACGAAAGGCCTTCCTCCTATTCTCCGTTGTTATAACTGTTGTCTATACAAAAACAAGCTATTATACGGATTTCCCTTCCTTTTATTCACAAATAAAAAGAAAGTTTCATTCTATGCATAAGGAATCCCCCTCATTCAAAGGGGGATTCCTTATAGTTGTTCTTTTAATTTTTTCAATGCTTCTGCAGCAGCTTGTTGCTCTGCTTCTTTTTTCGACTTGCCACTTCCAAGACCTAATGCCTCATTATTTAAAGTTACACGTGACACAAATTCTCGGTTATGAGCCGGTCCTTTTTCTTGCAAAATTTGATACTCAATATTGCCACTACCATCACGCTGAATCAACTCTTGTAATTGACTCTTATAATCCATCACATGAGAAAAAGCACCTTCATTAATTTTCGGATATACAACTTCTTTTAAGAATCCCCAAACTGTTTCAAGCCCTTGATCAAGATAAAGGGCACCAATAAACGCTTCAAAGACATCCGCTAATAAAGCTGGTCGTTCACGTCCACCCGTCATTTCCTCACCTTTCCCTAATAAAACAAGGCTACCAAATGACAATTCGTTTGCAAAACGAACAAGAGATGGTTCACATACAATAGCTGCACGTAGTTTTGTTAACTCTCCTTCGCTCATTGTCGGATATTTTTGAAACAGATACTGTGATACAGTGAGTTCCAATACAGCATCACCAAGAAATTCAAGACGCTCATTGTCCTCATGCGGTTTTTTTCGATGCTCATTCACATACGATGAATGCGTAAATGCTTGAATCAATAATTTTTCATCTGAAAACGTAATACCTATCTCTTCTTGAAATACTTTAAACGCTTCACGATATTTTGTTTCGTATTTTTTTTCTCTATGTTTTCGGTACGGCATAAGTCCCTCCAGATATAAGCCGAGAAGCCCCGCTAAAAAACGGGACTTCACTTAAGCATTATAGATGACTCTCTATGTAAGTCACAGCATCGCCAACAGTAGCAATCTTTTCAGCATCTTCATCAGAAATTTCCATTTCGAATTCATCTTCCAATTGCATTACAAGTTCTACTACATCTAGGGAGTCTGCGCCTAAATCTTCTTTAAAGCTCGCAGCTGGTACTACTTCAGTTTCTTCTACACCTAAACGATCAACGATGATTTTTGTTACACGCTCTAAAACATCTGCCATTCCATTCACCTCCCCTCAAATATTATATTAAATATTGACCAAAAAAACTAGCCGAAATCAATTCTTTTATTACATTACCATACCGCCATCAACATTTAACGTTTGACCTGTAACATATTTGCTTTGATCAGAAGCAAAAAACGTTACAGCATTTGCGATATCCTCCGCTTCACCAAACTGAGCTACAGGAATTAATTTTAACATTTCAGCTTTTATATTTTCATCTAATACATCTGTCATATCTGTCGCAATAAACCCAGGAGCAATTGCATTTACAGTAATATTACGGCTCGCTAACTCTTTTGCTGATGTTTTTGTTAATCCAATTACACCCGCTTTAGCAGCTACATAGTTTGCTTGTCCTGGATTACCTGTTACTCCAACAACAGAAGCGATATTAATAATACGTCCATGACGTTGACGCATCATATATCGAGATACTGCCTTCGTACATAAAAATACACCTTTTAGGTTTGTATTAATAACTGTATCCCATTCTTCTTCTTTCATACGCATTAATAAATTATCTTTTGTTACACCCGCATTATTTACAAGAATATCAACTTGTCCAAATGTATCTACAGTTTGTTTCACCATATTTGTCACATCTTCAGCATTTGCAACATCTGCTCTTACTGCAATTGCATCCGAACCTAATTTCTTTATTTCATCAACTACTTCATTTGCCTTTTGCTCATTACCAGCATAATTTACTACAACATTTGCCCCTTGTTTCGCTAAATCAATCGCAATCGCACGACCAATTCCACGCGAAGCGCCAGTTACTAATGCTACTTTCCCTTTTAACATCAGTTTTCTCCTCTCAAATTCGAAATGGTATCTTTTAATGTCTCTTCATCGTATATCGCATATGCTTTTACTGATGAATCAATTGACTTCATAAGTCCAGCAAGTACTTTCCCAGGTCCAATCTCAATAAATGTATCTACCCCTTGATTCACCATGTTTTCAATGGATGGGTACCATAAGACAGGCGAATAGAGCTGTTCAATTAGCTTTTCTTGAATATGTGCACCACTTGTAATAACGTCTGCTGTTACATTCGCGATTACAGGAATATTTGTATCTTGAATTATAATTTCATTTAAGACACTTTGGAACTTCTCCGCTGCTGGCTTCATAAGCGAAGAGTGGAACGGTCCACTTACCTTAAGCGGAATTGCTCTCTTTGCACCATTTTCTTTCGCTCTTTGAGAAGCAATCTCGACTCCTTGCTTTGTTCCAGAAATCACAATTTGCTTCGTACTATTCATATTAGCGATTTGTACTGCATATCCTTCACTTGTTACTTCTTCTGTAACTTGTTTCAGCATATGTGGATCAGCACCTAAAATAGCCGCCATTGCACCTTCTCCGCCAGGAACAGCTTCTTCCATGTATTCCCCACGTTTCCTTACAGCATATACAGCGTCTTCAAAAGTTATTGCACCCGCTGCTACAAGAGCACTATATTCACCTAAACTATGTCCTGCAACAAAGTCTGGTGTAACATCATACTCTTTCAAAGCTGTCAAAATAGCAAAACTCGTTGTTAATAAGGCAGGCTGCGCATTTGTCGTTAACGTCAGCTTTTCCTGCGGCCCTTCAAAAATCACTTCTGAAAGTGAATCTTGCAACACCTCATCTGCTTTTGCAAACACATTTGCAACCTCTTTATTATTCTCCGCTAACTGTTTACCCATTCCAACTGCCT
The DNA here is from genome assembly GCF_019091205.1 of Bacillus sp. GbtcB14. Classification (NCBI taxonomy): domain Bacteria; kingdom Bacillati; phylum Bacillota; class Bacilli; order Caryophanales; family Bacillaceae; genus Bacillus; species Bacillus sp. GbtcB14. Next base: position 786,110 of record NZ_JAGXJT010000001.1, on the reverse strand, counting down.
GTGAACCTTGGCCCGGAAAAAGAAATGCTAGTTTTCCCATTTCAAATCCTCCTCTTATTGGAGTGGCTCTTTCTCCATTACGCTTGAAATAGTAGGAATAACTTCTTTCGCTACCATTTCTCTCGTTTGACGAATCGCACTAAATATTGATTGGTCATTGGAAGAACCGTGAGCCTTAATGACAGGAGCTTTCAATCCAAATAATGCCGCTCCTCCATACTCCGAATAATCCATTTTATCTTTTAATACCATAAGTTTTGGCTTTAATACCGCTGCTGCTAATTTGCTCGTAAACGAACTCATCAATTGCTCTTTTAACATAGAGAATAATGCAAGTGCTGTTCCTTCTAATGATTTCAGTGCTACATTCCCTGTAAAACCATCACATACAACAACATCTGCTACACCTTGCAATAAATCTCTTGATTCAACATTCCCAACGAAATTAATTGGGGCATCCTTAAGCATTGCAAAGACTTGTTTTGAAAGCTCGTTCCCTTTGCCATCCTCTGTTCCAACGTTTAAAAGGCCAACGCGAGGATTTTTAATTCCTCTTACTTTCTCAGCGTATACAGATCCCATTACTGCATATTGATATAAATGAATTGGTTTTGCATCAACGTTCGCTCCAACATCTAACATAACAAAACCTTCTCCATCAACAGTTGGCATTGTAGGGGATAATGCTGGTCGTTCAATCCCTTCCATACGACCTACAACAAACAATCCAGCCGCCATTAAAGCTCCTGTACTACCAGCTGATATACAAGCATCGGCTACGCCGTCTTTCACTTGCTGCGCTGCTAGTACCATTGAAGCTTGTTTTTTTCGACGAACCGCTCTTACTGGTTCATCTGTCGATTCGATTTTTTCATCTGTATGAAGTATAGTAATTCGTTCTTCACTCGTTAAGTATTGACGAATTTCCTCTTCTTTACCTACTAACGTAATATGTAAATCAGAATATTCCTTAATAGCTTTCATTGCTCCTAATACGACAGACTTTGGGGCATGATCGCCGCCCATTGCATCTATTGCGATTTTCATAAGTTGTTACCTTCCTCACTATAATTACTAGATCGATACATTTCAAAAGTGCCTGTAAAAACAAGTTCTTCTCCAACAAAGCTACGCACTTTGACAACGGTCCGTCCTTTATCATTCTCTACATCTTCAACGCGCGCTTTTGCAACAACACGCTCTCCTAATTTTACAGGACGAATGTATCGAATGGTAGACTTTGCAGTTAAAGCTAATTCTTCATCAATAACCGCAACAGCTAGTGAGTTTGCTTGTGCAAACAAATGATGCCCACGGGCAATCTGATTTCTTTTAAATACGTGTTCTACCTTCACTTCAAAGATAGAAATCGCATGTCTATCTAATTCTATATCGATAATTTCTCCGACAACCTCTTCTAACGGTAAAGATTTCACATCTTCTTCATGTTGCTTTGTAGCTACATGTTTAATTCTTTCTCTTAATTCAGGAATAGATAATTCCATACGATCAAGACGTACAGTTTGTATACTCACTTGAAATTTTTCTGCTAAATCTTCATCCGTAATAAAAGGATTCGTTTCTATTGTTTGTTGTAATAATTCTTGTCTTTCTTTTTTACTTCTTCTTTTTTTCATACCGCACCATCCATTTTTATGACTAGGTACTAACAGTAGTATATAATCATTAAAAGTAGAATGCAACAAAAACTTTCGTTGCCTCCCTTTAATCGAGCTTCTCTCCTTGGAACACACCTGTCCCGTCAAGATAAGTACGCAGCGAAGCATACTGATCATTATGCCAAAACGCTTCTGAATCTACTAGTAACGCCGCATCTTGTCTAGCTGTTTCTAACGCTCGATAATCATGTACCATATCAGCAACCTTGAATTCTGGCAAACCACTTTGCTTACTTCCAAAGAAATCTCCAGGACCTCTTAACTCTAAATCTTTTTCTGACAATACAAATCCATCATTCGTTTCGGTCATAATACGCATACGCTCTTTTCCCGTTTCCGATTTTGGATCCGCGATTAATAAACAATATGATTGTTCACTACCACGCCCAACACGCCCCCTGAGCTGATGGAGCTGCGATAAACCGAAACGCTCTGCATCATAAATAACCATTACAGTCGCATTCGGTACGTTTACACCTACTTCAACAACTGTTGTTGACACGAGAATTTGTACTTTATTTTCACTAAATTGCCCCATTATCTCTTCTTTTTCTTGAGATGATAGTCTTCCATGCATTAATCCGACTTGGCATTTCCCTTGATAATGATGAGTCAGCATACTATGTAAGTCGATCGCATTTTGTACATCAAGTTTCTCAGATTCTTCAATAAGGGGACAAATAACATATGCTTGTCTTCCTTTTTTTATCTCCTTCTCCACAAAACCGAGAACTCGATCTAACATATCATGTTTTGCCCAGTATGTTTCAATTACCTTTCTACCAGCTGGCATCTCATCGATTATAGAAACATCCATCTCTCCAAATGCAGTAATTGCTAACGTACGCGGTATTGGTGTCGCCGTCATAAATAAAACATCTGGACTTTCACCTTTCTCCCTTAAAACTCGTCGCTGCGCTACACCAAATCGATGTTGTTCATCAGTAATAACGAGACCTAACCTATGAAAAATAACTTCATCTTGAATTAAAGCATGTGTTCCAACAAGGATATCTATTTCTCCTTGTTCTAATTTCGCCAAAATCTCTCGACGCCTTACACCTTTAACAGAACTTGTTAACAATTCAACCTTCATACCAAAGTGCGAGAATGTCTCTGCGAGCGATTGATAATGTTGCTCTGCTAAAATTTCTGTAGGAACCATTAAAGCACCTTGATAATGTGCTAATTTCGCTGCATAAAGGCCAATTGCTGCAACAACTGTTTTCCCAGAACCTACATCACCTTGCAACAGACGATTCATCCGATAAGGAGATGTCATATCTTTCATAATTTCATCTACAACCCGGCGCTGTGCACCAGTTAAGGGAAACGGAAGCGCATCGATAAACTCTTGCAATTCTGCTGAAGGAATTTCTTTTTTTGTCCCTTTCGAATTTTCCCTCTCCATTTTCCGTAATGTTTGCATTTTCAGCTGAAATAAGAAAAACTCCTCATATACAAAACGGCGACGTGCTTGTTTTAAATCTTCCTGCCCTACTGGAAAATGCAACGCCCGAAGCGCTTCATAACGCGGCAATAATTTATATCGACTTAGCAATCCATCAGGCAACACTTCAACTATAGAGTCTCCATACTCCTTTAACGCTTGGGCAATAAAACGACGCATCTGTTTTACTGTAAGTTTCCCTTTCACTGAGTATACAGGCTCTACTTCTTGTTGACGTACAACCGGTCCAAAATGAAGCTCTGATACCGCAATCGTTTGACGATGCTGATCCCATTTACCAGTAATCGTTACCGTTTCATCTAAATTTAACTTTTGCTTATAGTACGGCCTATTAAAACATACAGCTGTAATTAAATAACGACCGACGAGGACACGAACCGTAAGACGCGACTTCTTTTTCCCATAATATTGCAGTAAAGGAGCACTATGAACTTTCCCCTCAACTGTTACCCGTTCATCATGCTTTACTTCAGCAAGATCTTTCATCGCATAATCTTCATAACGGTACGGAAAATGTTCTAATAGATGAGAAACTGTATAAATTCCCATCTCGTGTAGTAATTCAGATGTTTCTCCTCCGATTCCCTTTACATCCGTAACAGGAACTTGTACAACTTCATTCAAGATTCTCACGCTCCGTCACATTATTTTCTTTGATTCATTCATACTATTGACATCTGTAATCGCTCTCTTTCACCCTATATATTCTATCATAGGCATTCTAAGAGAAACTACTCAAATCCCTCGTAAGCAACACGAAAGAAAAGAGCCTCACTATTAGCAGCAAGGCTCTTTTTTATCTTCAATATGCTAGCCTTTTGAATAAAAACTAGTAATGAACTTCATATTACTACTTCTTATCCATTAGCAAGTAAGTAATCCATTTATTTTCAAAACGAATTTTTTCTTATTCTACAGAGAAGATGAACGAATACACCGGTTGGTTTCCAGCATGTACTTCTACTTCTGCATCTTCAAAATTCTCTTCTACAAATTCAACTAACTCAGCTACTTCTTCGTCTGTTGCATCTTCACCTTGTAGAATCGTTACAATTTCAGAATCTTCATCAATAAGTGCTTCTAGTAATTGCTTCGCAGCTCCTACTTTTGCAGCATTTGTTGATACGATTTTTCCATCTGCAATACACATGAAATCATCTTTTTGAATTGCTACACCATCAATTTCCGTATCACGTACAGCATACGTAATTTGACCGGTTTTCACATGAGATAAAGCTTCTTTCATGTTTTCTTCATTCTCTTCTAACGTTCCAACTGGATTAAATGCTAACATTGCAGCCATACCTTGAGGAACTGTTTTTGAACGAACTACAATCACTTCTTGATCAACAACTGACGCTGCTTGTTCTGCTGCCATCACGATATTTCCGTTGTTCGGTAAAATAATGATTTTTTCAGCGTTCGCTTCTTCAATCGCCTTCACAATATCCTCCGTACTTGGATTCATCGTTTGGCCACCTTCGATCACTTTCGTCGCGCCAATGCTCTCAAATAAAGTTTTGATACCAGATCCCATAGCTACAGTTACGATACCGTACGGTTGTTTCTCTTTAGACTGGGTAGCCGGCTCAGGCATCATAGTAGGCTCATCTAATAAAGCAGTATGCTGTTCACGCATATTTTCTACTTTAATCTTAATTAAACTACCATAGCGTTGTCCATAATTCATAGGATCTCCAGGGTGTTCCGCATGAATATGAACCTTAACAACCTCATCGTCTGATACAACAAGTAGTGAATCTCCGTATACACTAATATCTTCACGGAATTTTTGTTCAGAGAAATTATGTTCTTTCATTTTTTCAGGCTCTAATTTCACCATGAATTCCGTACAATATCCATACTTTATATCTTCTGTACTCAATTGGCTTTGTACACTACGGTGATGTTCTGCGCGTACCATGTCATTCATAGATGGTTGGGCAGGCACATTAGAAGAAATCGTTTCTCCTTTTAAGTCAGCTAAAAATCCTTCATATACAACAACAAGACCTTTACCACCGCTATCTACAACGCCAACTTGTTTTAATACAGGCAATAAATCTGGCGTACGATTTAACGATGCATTCGCTTCTTTCACAACGTCTTCCATAAACAAAACAAAGTCGCGCTGTTTTTTCGCAACTGTCACTGCATATTTACCCGTTTCTCTTGCAACCGTTAAAATCGTTCCTTCAATCGGTTTCATAACCGCTTTGTAAGCCGCTTCTACCCCAGCATCTAAAGCTGCAGCAAAATCAACTGTTGTTAATTCTTCTTTTTGTTCAATGGATTTAGAGAAACCACGGAACAACTGAGATAAAATAACACCAGAGTTACCACGAGCTCCCATTAATAATCCTTTGGCTAAACTTACACCGACTTTACCAGCGTGCTGTGAAGGATTTGCTTTCACTTCACGTGCGCCTGAAGTCATTGATAAGTTCATGTTTGTACCGGTATCGCCATCTGGAACCGGAAATACGTTTAATGCATCAACAAGCTGAACATTATTTGTTAAATTATTCGCTCCTTGCATGATCATTTGTGATAAACGTTTCCCATCAATTTTTTGAATTGACACAGATTTTCCTCCTTAATGCACATTACAAGTTTATTACTTTAACTCCTTGTACGTAGATGTTTACAGAATCTACTGCTAGTCCTACAGTTTGATCTAATGTATATTTCACTTTCGTCTGCACGTTATGTGCTACTTCTGAAATTTTCGTACCATAGCTCACAATAATATACATATCAATATGTACTTCATCTTCATCTTTACGAACAATAACACCTCTAGTGAAGTTTTCTTTTCGTAAAATATCTGTTAAACCATCTTTTAACTGATTTTTTGATGCCATACCTACGATACCGTAGCAATCTACTGCGGCACCTCCAGCAATTGTTGCAATTACATCTGTACTAATATCAATTTGACCATACTTCGTTTTAATTTCAATTGACATCTCGTTTTCCCCCTTCATAAATGGTGAAAGTGAGCTAGACTACTTTAGTTACTATCATATAATCTTTTTAAAGAAAATTCCATCGTTCTTTCTTTTCACTCTCATATTTTATGTTTCAAATCACATTTTTTATGATGAGCAAAATAGTCCATTGTTATTATACAACATGTACCACTATAATATGTCAAGTAATTTTTCTTGATTTCAACTTTTCATCATCGACATATGGTGTCAAGTAATTTTTCTTGATTTCTTTTTTCTACGGTGTTGCATTCTCTTTTTAGTTGTGTTAAATTATAGTAGTGTTTTTAGCATCGCAAAAAAGACTAACATTGAAAAATTACGTATGGTAAGGTATCAAGGGAGGGAAATATAAATGGCTCGTGTTTGTGCTATCACTGGAAGAAAAGCTCGTTCTGGTAACTCTCGTTCTCACGCAATGAACGCTACAAAACGTAAATGGGGCGCTAACCTTCAAAAAGTTCGCGTACGCATCGACGGAAAAGTTCAACGTGTTTACGTTTCTGCTAGAGCATTAAAATCTGGCAAAATCGAACGTGTTTAATAATAAAAAAAAGAGCCGCTAGGCTCTTTTTTTACTATGACAATAGAAAAAGCACCGGTAATAGGTGCTTTTTTTAATCTTTTTTGAAGGTATTTAACATGGCACGAACAATTCCACCAAGAAATTTAGGTAACTTAATTGTATAAAATCTCATGGTTTCCCTCCTAATCCCCATTACTCCACTTGTTCACTATATGATGTAAGGAGCAAAATTGTTTCTTTAATCAGTGCTTCTTATCACCATTAATATGCCAGAAGTAAATGAAAAAGTACCTTTTTCCTCAACGAGTTCATTACTAATACAAAGTGTTGATCCCCACTCTATTGTTTTATTAGTTAGAGGATACTTAAAACCAAGTAATGTAATCCCTTCCACTATTTCAGTAACTGGCACAAAAGATACATAAGGGAAATTTTTATTGTCTTCAATTATATGTGTACCCACTTTTTTCACGCTTATTTCATTTTTATTGTCTACAATACACATTTCTATCCCTACTTCTAGCCCTCTTAAAAGCATCTGTATATTTGCTAAACCGTGATCCAGCCTTCCACCAGTAGCACCAAAAATACGAATCAATGTCGGATTTTGTTCTAACGCCCAGTTAATCGCAATTTCTAAATCTGTTTGGTCTTTTTCACGAGGCACAATATGTAAGTCATTTGTTTGCTGACCCATCCATACTAATTCCTCTTCAGTAACTGAATCGTAATCTCCAAACGCAACAGCTGGAGTAATTCCTCCTTTTAATAAACGATATACACCTCTATCAACTGCCGCCCACACTACTTTCTCATTTTCATATCGAGAAAAATCTGCACAATATTCCGCAGGTCCGCCCGCTAAAATATGAATAATCATGTTTCCTTCCCCTTCTATTGTAAAAAGGCAATCTGCCATTCGGTAGATTGCCTTTTTACATATTTTTTCTCTACCCTTTATCCTAGTGAAAACTTACCACACTAGAAGTTTCACTAGGATAAAGACTCGTTCATTCATTATCCACGAATGACACGAATTGCTTCACCGCGGTCTTTTTGATTGTATACTGCTGATCCAGCTACAAGTACATTTGCTCCTGCTTCAACACAAAGCCTTGCTGTTTCAGCGTTCACACCACCATCAACTTCAATTTCTACTTCTAGATTACGCTCTTTAACCATCTCTGCAACTTGTTTAATTTTCGGTAATACAGAATGGATAAATTTCTGCCCACCAAATCCTGGGTTTACTGTCATAAGTAATACCATATCTATATCTTCTAATACATGCTCAATCGTTGAAACGGGCGTATGCGGATTTAATACAACTCCCGCTTTAATGCCATGAGATTTAATTAACTGAATTGTACGATGCAGATGAGGGCACGTCTCTACATGAACAGTAATGATATCCGCTCCCGCTTTTGCGAAAGTCGGGATATAGTTATCAGGATTTTCAATCATTAAATGTACATCTAATGGTAACGATGTGATCGGACGGATAGCTTCTACAATTAATGGTCCAATCGTAATATTTGGTACGAAATGTCCATCCATTACATCGACGTGAATGTAATCCGCTCCGCCTTTTTCTACATCTTTAATCTCTTCCCCTAATTTTGAAAAATCTGCTGATAAGATCGATGGTGCAATTTTAATCATAACTAATACCTCGGCTTTCTCTCTCTAATTTCTTCTACGAATTGTTTGTAATTCTTATAACGATATTCTGTAATTTTTCCTTCTTCAACCGCAGTCTTCACGGCACATTTCGGTTCAGAAAGATGTGTACACCCTCTAAATTTACAGTATTGGCTCGCTTCTTTCAACTCTGGAAAACAATATGTAAGATCTTCTACCTCTATATCTATGAAATCAAGTGAACTAAAACCAGGTGTATCTGCAACTAGTCCGCTTCCAACCGCAATTAATTCCACGTGTCTTGTCGTATGTTTCCCGCGTCCTAAATGCGAGGAAATATCATTCGTTTTCAGTTCTAAATCCGGGCGTAAAACGTTAAGCATAGAAGATTTCCCAACACCAGATTGCCCTGCAACAACAGAAACACAACCTTCTAAGAATGGTTTTAAAATATCAATACTTTCCGATGTGTTTATAGAAGTAAATAATACATCATATCCCATCTCACGATAGTCATTCGCATAAGATTCAACAGTCTCTCTCATTTTTTCATCCACTAAATCCATCTTACTAATGCAAATAATCGGCTTAATGTTATGATATTCAATCAGCACTAAAAATCGATCTAACAGTCCCGGATTAAAATCTGGTTCTACTGCAGAGAAAACGAGAATTGCTTGATCCACATTAGCAATAGGAGGCCTAACAAGTTCATTTTTCCGATCAAATATTTCAAGCACGTATCCTTCACTTGGATTATCTGCTTGAAAAACAACTTGGTCTCCTACTAGTGGTGTAATTTTATTTTTTCTGAACACACCACGCCCGCGGCATTGTGTAATCCCTTCTTCATGCTGCACATAATAAAACCCACTTAGAGCTTTTACAATTTTACCTTCTGGCATATAATTCTCCTTTATTTTGTATAAAGTGAAACTGTAATTAATATTGAATGATTTAAAATTCTTTACATACTTATTTCAAAACCCGTCATATATACAAGTTAATATATTTAATCTACCATCAAATTTAATATATTATTTATCACAGTATCACTTTATAGCTTTTTGAATCATATATTTTTGCCTGTTATACAGTCCACTATATGTAGACAGCATAACAGGCAAGAGTAATACATTCCATCCCCTCTAGAAAGAAAATAGAAGTCATTATTATTGAGTTGGGTATGGTACTTCTTTGTCGATAATGGTTACACCATCTCGTACAATTTTATAGTGTCCTTTTGTACCTTCTTGAATTACAAATTCTAAAGAAATAGTTGCCGACTCTGAAATTGTTCTAGTTTCAATTGGTCTATCCATTTTTTGTTGCATGTCTTCTTTATAAATTTCAATTGTTTGCGGTTTTTTCTCACCTATTATAGAAGGCTCATACGGAATAGAAATATTATCCACTTTCACTGTTTTCGTTACTTTCGGCTTAGGACCCTCTGAGATAACAATCGTCACTTTATCTCCTTCTTTTAACGGCGTTCCTGGTTTTGGAGATTGCGAAATTACAAGTCCTTTATCAACAGTATCGGAATACTCTCGTTTTATATCTGGAGTTAGTTTTCTCTCATTCAAATAACCATTTACGCTATTTTCAGTCCATCCTGAAAAATCACCTGGTCTAATTTGATACGGACCTTTACTTACCCAAACTTTCAGTTCTTGTTCCGCCTCTACTACCATTTGATCCGGCGTAGGAATTTGCTCTACGATTTCACCTTTTGGCCTATCATTTTCAATATAATTTATTGTAACTTGTTTATATTTTTCTTCTAATTCAGCCCTTATACTCTCAAAATCTTTTCCTGTAAGATCACTCATCTTACTTTTCTTTTTTCCACCTGATTGATAGATAGTAATTTTAGAGTTTTCCTTCACGACTCTTCCTGCCACTGGATCTGTTTTTATCACATCACCGGTTTCAACATCATCTGTATATACAATATTAGGTTCCGTAACCTCAAAACCCTTTTCAACTAATGTATTTACTGCTGTCGTATATTTCATACCAGCCACATCAGGGACTTTTACATCTTTTGGAATAAAAAACCCTGGAATAACAGTAAGCGCTAACGTTATTCCAATCGCTAAAAGTAAAAATGTCGTAATTAAAACTTTAAGCCATTTATTACTTCGTTTTTTCTTCTTATTTAATTCCGTTTCTTCTTTTCTTGTCTGTTCATCCACTTTACTTCCTTTTAAAACAATTGTTTCATCAGTTACATTTCCGAATAATTGCTCTTGTTGAATAATGGGAATCGCTTTTGTCGCTTCCATATCTTCCGGTATGTAAAATGGCTGCTCATTTATCCTCTCTGGATATAACGCAGTTTCAATATCTCGTTTCATCGCATTGGCAGATTGATATCGATGAAACGGATCTTTCGCAGTTGCCTTTAATATAATATTTTCGACACTTTGCGGAATATTTTCATTCCATCTTTTAGGAGACGGAATTTCACTTTGTAAATGTTTTAAAGCTATAGCAACAGCAGATTCGCCAGAAAACGGTTGTCTTCCTGTTAACAACTCAAACATAACGATTCCTAGGGAATAAATATCTGATTGTTTATTCGCTATCCCGCCGCGTGCTTGTTCTGGTGATAAGTAATGCACTGAACCGAGTACCGAATTTGTATGTGTAATTGTTGTTGCACTTGTAGCTGTCGCAATTCCAAAATCTGTTACTTTTATTACTCCATCAGCTCGAATTAAAATATTGTGCGGTTTAATATCACGGTGCACAATTTCAAAATGATGGGCGTGTGCCATGGCGGATGTTAACTGCTCCATAATATCAAGAGCTTCTCCTATAGGTAACATCCCTTGCTCAATTATGTATTGCTTCAATGTTTGTCCTGGTACATACTCCATTACAAGATAATATATACCATCTTCTTCTCCGACATCATACATATTCACAATATTTGGATGCGACAACGTTGTAACAGACTGCGCTTCTCGATGGAAACGTTTAATAAACTCTTCGTTATTTGAATAGTCGAGTCTTAATATTTTTACCGCTACATCTCGGCCAAGTATATCATCATGAGCTAAATACACATTGGCCATTCCACCGCCACCAATCATTTTCAGTAGCTTATAACGGTCATTTAAGCGTTTTCCAATCAGCACGTTGCACTTCACCTACTTTCGTTTGTCGAACCCGCATAATCAATAAGAACAAGGGTGATATTATCTTCCCCGCCACGATCATTCGCCAATTGAATGAGACGTTGTCCCTTAGTTTCAAGCTGTTCATTTAACTGTAAAATTTGTTGCATATCAGCAATAGAAACTTTGTTAGATAATCCATCAGAGCAAAGAAGTAACTGATCATCTTCCTCAAGCACCAATGTTTTCACATCTAATCCGACTTTTTCTTCTGTTCCTAATGCCCTTAACAAAACATTCTTTTTCGGGTGATATTCTGCGTCTTCTTTTGAAATTTCACCATGTCTCACAAGTTCATTTACAAGGGAGTGATCTTCCGTTACAAGCGAGATTTCCCCCTCTGATACCATATAACAACGACTATCTCCTATATGACCTATTGTCACAAAGTTTGGCGTACAAATCGCTATTATAAGTGTTGTTCCCATACCATTACATTCTACATGTTGCTTAGCGTACTCATATATACGCTCATTAATAATCCCAACACTCGTATGTAACCACTCTTCTACTTTTTTTGGTTCATTCATATTATGCGTTTGCTTCCAATAATCATGGAATAATTGAATGGCCATCGAGCTAGCTACATCACCAGCTCGATGACCTCCCATTCCATCTGCTACTACCGCTAAAATATTTCCATCTAAATTGTGAAAAACTCCTGCACTATCTTCATTATGTTGACGAACTTTTCCTTTATCCGATAGAAACACGGCTTTCATCTCGTCACCTCGTCTCTTCTTTACGCTCCTTCGCACGTAACTGACCGCAGGCTGCATCAATATCATGACCTTGTTCACGGCGAATTGTTACATTCACTCCACGATCTTTTAACGTTTTTTCAAATAAGAAAATTTGTTCACGTGGCGTACGTACATAATCACGTTCAGGTACGTAGTTTACCGGAATTAAGTTTACATGACATTTTACACCTTTTAAAAGCGCAGCAAGTTCTTCAGCTTGCTCAACTTGGTCATTTTCTCCTCCAAATAAGCCATATTCAAACGTAATACGACGCCCTGTTTTATTTACATAGTATTTAACAGCTTCCATTAAGTCTGGTAGCTTATAAGCACGGTTAATCGGCATTAATTTTGAACGTAACTCTGTATTGGCAGAATGCAATGAAATCGCAAAATTAATTTGCATATCTTCTTCAGCGAACTTATAAATTTTTGGAACAATTCCACTTGTTGAAACTGTCATATGTCTTGCGCCAATATGAATTCCTTTTTCATGGTTTATAATGCGTAAGAATGACATTAAGTTGTCGTAATTATCAAATGGCTCTCCAATTCCCATAACAACAAGCGAACTTACACGTTCTTCTGTTTCATCAAGTGCACGTTGCACTTCTACTACTTGCGCTACAATCTCTCCAGCCTCTAAGTTTCGTTTTAACCCACCAAGTGTAGATGCACAGAACGTACAACCAATACGGCATCCGACCTGTGTTGTTACACAAATAGAATTTCCATATTCATGGCGCATTAACACTGTTTCAATAGAATAACCATCGTATAATTGGAATAAGAATTTAATTGTTCCATCAGAAGACGTTTGTTTTACCAATGTATTTAAAGTAGTAATATCAAAGGAATTCGACAATTTATCGCGTAATCCTTTAGAAAGATTCGACATGTCGTCATAATTTTTTACACGTTTTTTATATAGCCAATCAAAGATTTGTCCTGCACGGAACTTTGGTTCTCCTTGTTCCTTTAACCAATCTTGCATTTCATGAAGTTGTAAAGAATAAATTGATGGTTTCTTCGTTTCTAGATTTTTCTTTTGTTTTCTCACAGTCGTTTCCATGATGCTACACCTTCTTCCTTAAACAAGCAATATAAAAGCCATCTGTTGCAAAATAATGCGGTAAAATTCGTACTTGACCTTCATCAATATACGGATTTAACTTTTCTGGCATGCGATCTTTTATCGTAGTATCCCATTCAAATTCAGGATGCTCTTGTAAAAATTGCTTAATTACTTGTTCATTTTCTATTTTTTCTATTGTGCACGTACTATAAACAAGGCGACCACCTTGTTTTAACAATGGTGCTATTTTTTCTAGTATTGCAAGTTGAATCGTCGATAATCTTTCACTATCGCCTTTATCTTTACCCAACTTTATATCAGGTTTACGTCTAATCACACCAAATCCAGAACATGGTGCATCTACTAATATTTTATCAAATGTTTCATTTGCAAAGTGTTCTTGCACTTTTCTAGCATCTAGTGCTTTTGTTTCAACATTTTCTAGACCAAGTCGCTCTGCTTGTTGTTTAATTAAACGTACTTTGTGTGCATGTAAATCAAGAGACATAACTTGACCTGTTCCTTTTAATCGCTCTGCAATGTGCGTTGTTTTTCCGCCTGGAGCAGCACAACTATCAAGAACTACATCTCCCTCATTCGGTTCTAAAGCGCGCGCTACAAGCATAGAACTTTCATCTTGAATAGAAAGAAAACCTTTTTTGAACGCATCTGTATGCGCTACATTCCCTCTTTCAATTTGAATTGCATCCTCTGATAAATCGCCGCGCTTCGCTTCAATACCTTCACTAGCCAACAACTCAATTGCTTCTTCTACTGTTATTTTATCAACATTTACACGCGCTGTTGGTACTGGGGGTAACATATTCACTTCACACATTTTCTCAGCTGTCTCTAAACCATATTCAGAAGCCCAGTCTTGAACAAGCCACATTGGATGACTTGTTGCAATTGCCAAACGTTCTACTGGATCCTTGATTTCATCTAAAGAAGGTACCCCTTCTCTCTGAATCGAACGTAATACCCCGTTTACCATACCAGCAATCCCTTTATGCCCGCGACGCTTTGCAATCTCAACTGCTTCATGAATAGCCGCTCTTTCGGGCACTCGGTCTAAATAAATCATTTGATATAAAGATAAGCGAAGTAATACTCTTACCCACGCCTCAACCTTCTTTTTTAAAAAAGGCTGTAAATAATAATCTAATGTGTCACGACGTTGAATCGTTCCATATACAATTTCAGTTAACAAACCAATATCTTTTCTATCAATTGCATTTTTTTCAATTAGATTATTTAAAAGTAAGTTACTGTATGCACCACTTTTTTCTACTTGAATTAAGCCATCAAGAGCTAACTCACGAACATTTTGTCTCATGCATTTTCTCCTAACTTCGTTCCAATTTCAGGTTTTGTGCCGCGTAAAAATTGCGAACAACTCATACGTTTTTTACCAGAAGGTTGCAATTCAGTGATTTTAACACCTGTCTCATTACTTGTTGCAACAACAAATCCATCTTCTTCAAGAGCTACTATTGTACCTGGTTCAGCTTTCTCTGTAATAGAGACCTTCTCTCCCCACCATACTTTAATAACTTGTCCTGCCAAAGTCGTATAAGCAACTGGCCATGGATTCAATCCGCGAATGTGATTGTATACTTCTTCACCTGTTTTTGTCCAATCAATTTTCTCTTGCTCACGTTTTATATTATATGCAAACGTTACTTCTTCTTCGTTTTGTTTAATTGGCTCTAACTTACCTTGGATTAATAAAGGTACTGTTTTAGATAGAAGGTGTGCCCCTGCTTCACTTAACTTATCGAATAAAGAGCCTGTCGTTTCACGCTCTTCAATCTCCACTTCTACTTGCGTTAAGATATCACCAGCATCCAATTTCTCTACCATATACATAATTGTAATACCTGTTTTTTCTTTACCTTCCATAATTGCATAATGGATTGGTGCACCACCACGAAGTTCAGGTAGTAAAGAAGCGTGGACGTTAATACATCCATACTTCGGTGCTTCTAAAATTTCATTTGGTACAATCTGACCGAAAGCAGCTGTTACAATTAAATCTGGCTCTAATGCCAAGACTTGTTCATATTCGTCTTTTTCACGAATTCTTAACGGTTGTAACACCGGAATACCATGTTTTTCTGCTTCAACTTTAACAGGTGTAGGTGTTAATACTTTTTTTCTACCTACCGGACGATCGGGCTGCGTCACCACACCTATTACATCATAGCCATCTTCGATAAGACGACGAAGCACCGGCACTGAAAAGTCCGGTGTTCCCATAAATACTACTTTTATCATTAAAAAACCGCTCCTTTTAATACCTATTCTAATTCGTTTTCCTCATAATATCTTGTCACTTTCGATGTAAATAACACACCGTGTAAATGATCGATTTCATGTTGAATGGCACGTGCTAAAAATCCTTCTGCTTCTAGTAAAAATACTTTACCTCGGCGATTTTGCGCACGTACTTTAATATACTCCGCACGTTCTACTTCACCATAAAGTCCCGGGAAGCTTAGGCAGCCTTCGGGTCCTACTTGTTCACCACGTTTTTCTAGTATCGATGGATTGATTAACTCGATTTTCCCCGTATCATCATCGATATCAACTACCGCTACTTGCAAGCTTACACCTACTTGAGGCGCAGCTAAACCGACTCCGTCCGCAATTAACATTGTTTCATGCATATCTTTCAACAATTTCACTAACTTTTTATCAAAGTTAATTACTCTTTCACATGGTGTTTCTAACACTTCATTTGGATGCTTTACTATTTCTAAAACTGCCATATTTCCCTCCGCTACATTAACATTGTTGGATTAAAATCAATTGAGATTTGTAGCTCTTTTTGCATTTCTGCTTGATAATGTTCATTTACCATTTTGAGCACGTTCTTTAAGTTTGGTTCCCGTTTGTATTTTATCATGCATTGATAACGATATCTATCTTTTATCCTTGGAATTGCTGAGGCAACCGGTCCTAACACCATCGTTTGCTGCGTGCAGTGCGCCCGTAAATGACCGACAATTTTTTCCGTCACTTGCACTGCCTTTAATAATTCTGGATGAGATACTGTTACAAGTACAACATAGTAATAAGGTGGATATTGTCTTGTTCGTCTCATTTGCATTTCTTGATCAAAAAACACATCATAATGTTGGTTCTTTGCTAACTCTATACTGTAATGTTCTGGCGTATACGTTTGAATTATAACTTCCCCTGGCAATTCATGTCTGCCTGCTCGCCCACTTACTTGCGTCAATAACTGATACGTCTTTTCACTCGCTCGAAAATCAGGTAAGTGAAGCATCGTATCTGCAGTTAAAACCCCAACAAGCGTTACTTTAGGAAAATCTAATCCTTTCGCAATCATTTGTGTTCCAAGTAGTATATCTGCTTTTTCTTCCCCGAACGCCTTTAATAATTTTTCATGCATTCCTTTGCGACTTGTCGTATCTACATCCATTCGAATGACTCGTGCCTCTGGAAATAGTTTTGTAATTTCTTCTTCTACCTTTTGTGTACCTGTACCAAAGAAACGAATATATGTACTTTGACAAGCAGGGCACTCAGTCGGCATATTCTCTTCGTGACTGCAATAATGACATTTTAAACGATGGTTCATTTTATGATATGTCAGCGAGATATCACAATGCGGACATTGTACAACATACCCGCAATCACGACACATAACAAATGTAGAATGACCTCTTCTATTTAAAAAGAGCACCATCTGTTCTTTCTTTTCTAATCGATTTGCTATTTTTTCATGCAATGCCTTCGAAAACATGGAACGATTCCCGTCACGAAGTTCCTCACGCATATCAACAATCTCTACTGTTGGTAAAGCTTGTTCGTTCATACGTTTTTCCATCGTTAGTAATTCATACACACCTTTTTTCGCTCTCGCAAACGATTCAAGTGTCGGTGTTGCACTACCAAGAACGATAGGACATTTATGATATTGTCCCCTCCACACAGCTACATCCCTTGCATGATACCTCGGATTATCTTCTTGCTTATAGCTCGATTCATGCTCTTCATCAATAATAATGATTCCTAAATTTTCAAATGGAGCAAAAATAGCTGAACGCGCACCAACTACAACTTTCACTTCTTTTCTTAAAATCTTACGCCATTCATCATATTTTTCTCCAACAGACAGCGCACTATGAAGAACCGCAACTTGCGAGCCAAATCTACCTTTAAAACGATCTACCATTTGAGGCGTTAGTGCAATTTCAGGAACAAGCACAATAGCTTCTTTCCCTTTCGCGAGCACCGCTGCTATAGATTGTAAATATACTTCTGTTTTTCCGCTTCCCGTAACACCATATAGTAAAAATGGATTGTAAGTTTCATTTGTAATTGATGATAAAATCGGTGTAATAACTTGCTTTTGTTCCTCCGTAAGCGGGAATGGTTTCGTTTGTTCAAAATCATCATCGTCATACGGATTCCGATATACTTCCACATACTTTTCTGAGATGAGCCCTTTTTTAACAAGTGCTTTAATTGGAGCATCTGTTATTTGCAACTCTTCTGTTATCACTTTCAACGGCACACTTTTATAATTTTCCACAAAATAATAGAGTACATCTTGTTGTTTTTTACTTTTCAATTCAAATGCTGCTAATTCTAATTTATCTTCTGGCAACTCCGGTTGGATGACTCTTTGTTTCTTCTTTTGCACTTTATCTTTTACCTGATAAACAACTTCAATCGTGCCATTTTTAATTTCTTGTTGAATCGTGCGGTATAGATGTGGCTGCGTCTCAATAACTTCCCAATCTATCGCTTCTTTATCCTGAAATAAAAACAGCAGTTCAGGTGCTACAACTTCTTGTTTACGAAGTTGTAGACGCTTTTTATACGTCGCTTTTATCGCCGTTGGAAGCATGACTTGAAAAGCTGAAATCATATAACATAACGTTTCGCTTGTAAGCCAATATCCAAGCTTTAATAATTCCTCGTTTAAAACTGGTGTTACATCTAATATTTCATGGATTGTCTTTAATTTCTTACTTTCTACTTCAGCCGAATCTTTGATCCCAATAATAAAGCCTTGCAATTTCCTTGGGCCAAATGGAACTACTACACGCATGCCTGTCTGGACAATATCTTCCCACTTTTTAGGGATAATATAATCAAATGGTCGATCTGTCTGACGTGCAGGTACATCAACAATTACACTTGCAAATTTCATAGACGATCATCTTCTAACATCATTTCAATTTGCTTTAATATTTCACGAGCAACCTCTTTCTTCGTTAAAAGTGGCAACTCTATAATTTCTCCATCTTTTCTATACATTGTTACAATGTTCGTATCTGTACCAAATCCAGCTCCTTGCGCCTTTACATCGTTCGCAACAATCATATTCGCATTTTTCTCACGTAATTTTTTTGTTGCGTATTCCTCTACGTTTGTCGTTTCAGCCGCAAAACCGATAAGTAACTGTTTGTCCTTCATCTCACCTAACGTTTTTAAAATATCTACTGTTCTCTCTAGTTCGATTACAGCATCACCATTTTTCTTTTTCATTTTATTATCATGAACATATTTCGGACGATAATCTGCAACTGCTGCTGTTTTAATGACAACATCTACGTTTTGATACTGTTGCAGAACTACTTCTAACATATCTTGTGCAGATTCCACTTGTACCGTATTTACATGTAATGGCGGGTTTAATGCTGTCGGTCCCGAAACAAGTATGACATCAGCACCTAAGTTCGCTGCCACTTCCGCAATTGCATATCCCATTTTTCCAGAAGAAAAATTGGTCATGAAACGTACTGGATCAATCTTTTCACGAGTTGGGCCAGCAGTTATTAATATTTTTTTTCCTTGCAATGGTTTTTGTTCTGAAAAAGCCTCTTCTAACCGTGCAATAATTGCTTCCGGTTCTTCTAGTCTTCCCTTCGCTACATAACCACACGCTAAAAAACCTTCTCCAGGCTCAATAAATGTATATCCTAACGTTTTCAACGTCATCATATTTTTTTGTACAATTTTGTTTTCATACATATGCACATTCATAGCAGGTGCAATCCACACTGGGGCTGTAGTAGCTAACAAAGTAGTTGTAATCATATCGTCTGCAATACCGCCAGCTAACTTCCCAATACAATTGGCAGTAGCAGGTGCAACAAGTACTATATCTGCCCAATCTGCTAAATCGATATGCGCAATAACAGCTGAGTCTTTCTCATCGAATGTATCTGTATATACGTCATGGCGAGAAAGTGCTTGAAATGTAAGAGGCGTAACAAACTTCATTGCCGACTCACTCATCATTACTTTTACAATAGCACCAGCTTGTGTCAATTTACTAGTTAACGCAGCCGCTTTAAAGACCGCAATGCCTCCTGTTACACACAGAAGTATCTTTTTCCCTTTTAGCATATGGCTCGTCCTCTTTCTTTTTCAAACTTATAATACTGAAACAGAATTCCCAGTTCGTCAGTACCAATATTTCTTCCCTATCGTAAAAAAATAACAACCTACTTGTAAATAGGTTGTTACCGTTACATAGAAAATTATAAAGTCTATGTTTTAATTTGTCGAAAAGAATGTCTTAATCGATGATTTTGTCTTCGCTTGGTACATATTTTAATACTTCTGCATCGATTTCTTCTAGTGATTTACCTACACATTTATGAGAAACAGGTTGCTCGATAACACAGTTATCAGCAAGTTGCATTTCACGCGCACGTTTTGCAGCTACTGTTACAAGTGTATATTTAGAATCGATTTTTGTTAATAATGAATCAATTGATGGATTTAACATAATTATAGACCCTCCGTCATTTCTTTATAATATTTTGCTACTCTTTCGCGGCGGCAATGTTCACCAACCACAATTGCTTTAATTCTTTCACAAGCTAGTTCAACTTGATCGTTTTCTACAACATAGTCGTAAGCGTCCATCATTTCGATTTCTTCTTTCGCTACCGTTAAACGATTTTCAATAACATCTTCAGTTTCTGTACCACGACCGACAATACGGTTCTTTAGTTCAGATAAACTTGGAGGTGCTAAGAAAATAAATACACCTTCTGGGAATGCTTTCTTAACTTGAATTGCTCCTTGCACTTCAATTTCTAAGAATACATCTTTTCCTTCTTGTAATGTTTTTTCAACATAGTCAATCGGTGTTCCGTAATAATTACCTACGAACTCAGCCCACTCAAGTAATTTTTCATTACGAATCATTTCCTCAAATTCTTCTCTCTCTTTAAAGAAATAATCCACACCATCTACTTCACCTTCACGTGGCTTACGTGTCGTTACTGAAATGGAGTACTGAAAACGTGTATCCTCATGACTAAACAGCTCTTTTCGAACCGTTCCTTTACCAACCCCAGAAGGTCCTGAAAGAACGATGAGCAATCCTCTTCTACTTCTCATAAATATGTAAAACCTACCCTTCCTCACTTAAATCTTCTTTATTATTCAAACGATGTGCAATCGTCTCTGGCTGAATTGGACTTAATACCACATGCCCATCATCCATAACAATAACCGCCCTTGTTTTTCTCCCATACGTAGCATCAAGCAAAGCATTATGTTCGCGCGCTTCCTGTACTGTTCGTTTAATAGGAGCTGACTCCGGACTTACAATAGCAATAATTCGATGAGCAGATACAATATTTCCGTATCCAATATTTAAAAACCGCATGGCCATAGTTTGCGCCTCCTAGTAAGTCTATCCGATTTCTCCACCACGTATAACTTTATATATTTTTTGAAAGCTACTCAATATTTTGTACTTGTTCACGAATTTTTTCAAGGTTATTTTTCATTTCGACAACATATTTTGAAATTGTTAAGTCATTTGCCTTAGAACCAATCGTATTAATTTCTCTATGCATCTCTTGCACGATGAAATCCATTTTCCTTCCAACAGGCTCTTCAATCTGCAGTGTTTCACGAAATTGCTCTAAATGACTTTGCAAACGAACTAACTCTTCGTGAATATCACAACGCTCTGTAAAGATTGCGACTTCTGTTAACAATCTTTGTTCATCTAGCTCTTGATTATGTAATTCTTTTAAGCGATTTTCTAATCGTTCACGATATTTTTGCGTAACAATCGGTGCATGCGGAATAATTGCATTTACACAATTGTGAATCTCTTGTAAACGATACGCTATATCTTTATGTAATCGTTCTCCTTCGCCATCTCTCATCGTTTTTAACATATGAGCAGCTTGGCGAACAGCCTCATATAAACTGTTCTCAAATTGTTCATTTACATTTTCTACTTCTTCAATCGCTGTTACTTCTGGCATCGCCATTAATTGCTGAAGTGTAATAGAATCTTGTAATTGAAATTTTTCTTTTATATCTTCCATAATCGATTGGTACTGCTCAAGAAGCGACCAATTCACACTTAATTTTCTTTCAACAAGCCCTTCACCCGTTATACTAATAGACACTTCAATGCGTCCACGCCGAACTTGCTGTGCAATTATTTTACGAATTTTGTCTTCAAATACCATCATTTGCTTCGGAAGTCGAATACTCATCTCTAGAAAACGGTGGTTCACCGATTTCATTTCTACTGTAATTTGAAAAGTATCATTTTCTACTTTCGATCTTCCAAATCCTGTCATACTACAAATCATTTTTATCACATCCAAGCCATGAAATAACTCAATGAAAAAGGTAATAGAGACAAGGCTCTACTACCTTCTGTAAATTATATCACATTTTCATATCATTGACTATTTCAAGTTTAATCCCTTCTTATATAATACTGGCTTTTCCTTCTTCCCCTTTTTCCCTGTTAATAAAGAACCTACTAGTAAGAAGGTCGGAATTGATGACAAACCTCCAATTAACAACCAATCTCTCGCTTGTATTGGCATTGTACTAAAGATCGGTTGTAGCGGTGGGTAATATATAACCACTAACATTAACAGTAAAGAAATGATAACCGCTCCTACTAAATACACGTTCCCAAACGGATTACGGTGGAAGATAGAATGTTCGCTTCGGCAATCAAATACATGAATAAGTTGTGCAAGTACCAACGTCGCAAACGCCACAGTTTGTGCATATTTCAGTTCATTTGGATGTTGATTATATGCAATAATAAACGCCACTAACGTCACTGCTCCAATTAGAAAGCCACGACTTATAATTTTCCACGCGAGCCCTCTAGCAAATACCCCTTCTTTCGGATGACGCGGCGTTCTCTTCATCACGTCTCCTTCCGCCTTATCCAATCCTAATGCCATCGCCGGTAAACCGTCAGTAACTAAGTTCACCCATAAAATTTGAATGGGAACCATCGGCAGCGGTAATGCAAGTAGCATTGCAAATAACATGACTAAAATTTCTCCTACGTTCGATGCTAATAAATAACGAATAAACTTACGTATATTCTCGTATATATTTCTACCTTCTTTAATTGCTGATTTAATCGTAGCAAAATTATCATCTAGCAAAACAAGAGAAGAAGCTTCTTTCGCAACATCTGTTCCTGTAATTCCCATCGCTATCCCAATATCCGCTGTTTTTATAGCCGGCGCATCGTTTACTCCATCACCTGTCATCGCTACTATATGCCCTTTATTTTGCAACGCCTTAACAATTTTCAATTTATGTTCAGGTGATACTCGAGCAAATACATACGTATCTTCTACAACACTTTCTAGTTCCTCTACATCCATATTCGCGAGTTCTACTCCTTCAACAACACGTCCACCAGGTGGTAAAACCCCTAATTGTTCCGCAATTGCCATTGCTGTCACTTTATGATCTCCTGTAATCATCACTGTTCGAATACCAGCTTCTCTGCACTCTTTTACAGCCTGTTCTACCTCTGGTCTTGGCGGATCAATCATTCCCTGTATCCCGACCAACATAAAATCTTTTTCAACGTCTCTTTCATGTTCAATAGAATCTGTTACTTTTAATGGCTTAAATGCAACTGCAATTGTTCGAAGCGCTTGACTACCTAAACTATGAATAGCCGCCTGTACTTCTTTTCTATACAACTCACTTAACGGTTGCTGCTTATCCCCCCATAAAATCGTTTGACTCATTTGCAAGAGGACATCTGGTGCTCCCTTCGTAACAAGAAACTTCTTCCCCTCTCTATCTCGCACAATAACACTCATCATTTTTCGAGTTGAATCGAATGGAAATTCACGAATAATTTCAAATTTCCCTTTCAGCGCCTCACGCGTTATCCCCGCTTTCATTGCTGCAGCTACAAGTGCTCCCTCAGTTGGATCTCCATCTAATACATACGCCTTTTTCTTTTGAATAATATTTGCGTTATTACATAGTGAACCAAATGTGAGTAGTTGATACAGTGCTTTTGTTTTAGCTGGATCGAATTCTTTTTCACCTTTCAAAAAAGAGCCCTTAGGTTCATATCCTTGACCTGTCACTTTCCATAACTCTCCACCTGACCACATATGTGTTACCATCATTTTATTTTGCGTCATTGTTCCTGTTTTATCAGAGCATATAACAGAAGCGCATCCTAACGTTTCTACCGCTGGTAACTTCCTTACAATTGCTCTCTTTTTAATCATACGCTGTACACCAAGCGATAAAGCTACTGTAACGATTGCTGGTAATCCTTCAGGAATAGCAGCAACAGCTAGCGACACGCCTGCTAAAAACATATGATACACTTCATTCCCTTGATACACACCGGCTAATACAACAAGCGCTGTCAAAATAAGAGCCACAATAATTAATATTTTTCCGAGTTGCTCTAATCTTCTTTGCAGTGGTGTTTCCATTTGCTCTGCATTTTGTAACATATTTGCAATTTGGCCCATCGCTGTATTCATACCAGTTGCTACAACGACCCCTGTTCCAGCTCCTCGTGTAATCATCGTACCCATAAAAGCCATATTTTTTTGATCACCAATTGAAACATCTTGCCCCTGCAGAGCTTCTACCTTCTTCTGCACCGGTACTGACTCTCCTGTCAAAGCTGATTCTTCGATATATAAACTTGATGCCTCAACAAGACGTACATCCGCCCCAATACGATCACCACTAGAAAATTTAATGACATCACCTAAAACAAGTGCTTTAGACGGTGCTTTTACCCACTTTCCATTCCGCATTACAGTAACTTGCGGGGCGGCTAGCTCTTTTAAAGCTTCCAGTGACTTTTCAGCCTTTCTTTCTTGAAAAAAGCCAAGAATACCATTGATAATAACAATCGCAACAATCGCAATAGAATCAATGTATTCACCTAAAAAAGCCGAAACTATTGTTGCACCAAATAAAACAAGTACCATAAAATCTTTAAACTGCGCCAAAAATACCATCAGTGCAGAAGGCCTTTTGGCTTCATCTAATTCATTTGTACCAAATTTTTTTATTCGCCCTTCTGCTTCCTTCTCTGTAAGTCCAACCTTCACATTCGTATTCGTTCTTTCTTCCACTTCGTGTGCGCGCATTCCATACCAGTTCATCCCGCTATCGACCTCCTGATTCCAGACATACTCTATTGAAAGCTTATTCAGCCTCGTCCAAAAAAATGCTATAATTAACTTTTAGTTAGAAAGGAGTGTTCATTTATGGCATTCGATGGATTATTTACAAGAGCAATTACACATGAAATTGCAAATTCTCTTTACACGGGAAGAATTTCTAAGATATACCAACCTTCAAAATACGAGATTTTATTACATATTCGAGCAAACGGAAAAAATCAAAAACTAATTCTTTCCGCTCATCCGACATATGCACGTTTACACTTAACAAATCAAAATTACGATTCACCTGCACTTCCGCCAATGTTTTGTATGCTTCTTCGTAAGCATTTAGAAGGTGGGTTCATTGAAAAAATTGAACAAATTGATTTAGAGCGCATTATTCAAATTACAGTTCGTAGCAGAAATGAAATTGGTGACGAATCGCTAAAAACATTAGTAATTGAAATAATGGGACGACATAGTAACATCATTTTAGTAGACACAAAAACAAACAATATTTTAGATAGCTTAAAACACGTTTCTTTAGCGGTAAACCGACATCGAACTGTATATGCTGGAGCGGAGTATATTGCACCACCAGCACAACATAAAATTAATCCACTTCAGATTGAAACAAATGATGAATTTATTAGACCGCTAGACTTTCTATCTGGAAACATGGATAAACAGCTTGTCGGCACCTTTACGGGAATTTCGCCGTTATTCGCAAAAGAAGTCGTGAAAAAAGCGGGTATGGTAAATGAAAAAGCATTAGCGGACGCATTTTTCTCCATACAAAAACCATTACTAACTCATACATATTCACCAACAATGACTACTTCAAATGGGAAAGAATTCTTTTATCTTTTCCCTCTTGCACACTTACAAGGAAAAGACAAGACATTCTCATCTGTTAGTGAATTGCTAGACCGTTTCTTTTTCGGAAAAGCAGAGCGCGACCGAGTAAAACAACAAGCTTATGATTTAGAGCGCTTTATGCAAAACGAAAAAAATAAAAATGAGAAAAAACTCATTAAACTAGAAAAAACATTACAAGATGCCGGAAAAGCAGATAAATATCAACTATTTGGAGAACTACTTACAGCCAACATGTACGCTTTGAAAAAAGGGGATAAAGATATTGAAGTCGTTAACTATTACGACGAAAATGGCGGAACTGTAAAAATTACATTAGATCCTTTAAAAACACCATCTGACAATGCGCAACGCTATTTCCAAAAGTACCAAAAAGCGAAAAATTCAGTTGTTGTTGTAGAAGAACAAATCGAAAAAACAAATGAAGAAATTCTTTATTTTGATAGCTTACTTCAACAAATGGAAGCTGCTTCTTCAAAAGATATTGAAGAAATTCGTGAGGAATTAGCTGAAGAAGGTTATATGCGCAATCGTAAAACGAAAAACGCAAAGAAAAAGCCTACCAAACCAGTATTAGATAAATATTTAGCAAGTGATGGTACAGAGATTTTCGTTGGTAAAAACAATAAACAAAATGATTATTTAACAACGAAGTTTGCCCGTCGTGATGAAATTTGGTTACATACGAAAGATATCCCGGGGTCTCATGTTGTCATTCGTTCTCTTGAACCTACCGAAGAAACTCTGTTAGAAGCTGCTAAAATTGCTGCCTATTTTAGTAAAGCAAAAGATTCTAGTTCTGTTCCTATAGATTTCACCAAAATACGCCATGTCAAAAAACCGAGTGGTGCAAAACTTGGTTTTGTTACGTACGACAATCAGCAAACCGTATATGTAACACCTGATGCTGATACTGTAATGAAATTAAAAGCGTAAATAAAAAATGCGTTGCTTATAAGCAACGCATTTTTTACATTCGTTCACACTAGTTCATATACCCATTTACTAATTCATAACATCTTGCTTTCGTCATCTTGTATTTCTCTTCTGAAGCTTCTATACGCCTCATCGTTCCGTTATTTGTATCAGTACCAATTGCTTTAACTTTACTTTCTTTTTCTTTAACCCACGCAATTTGTTCCGTTTTTAACGACTGGAACGCATCAGGTGATATCGTACTTTTTAATGTACTGTAAATTTCATTTAGTTTATTATCCCACAGTTCATAATTTCCTTCTATTTCATTTACTATATCGTTTGTGGACATGGCATTTGTATGTTTTTCTTGTTTATCTATAGCAGCTAATTCGCTTAAAACATTTGCTCTATCTATCTTTGAAGAAGATTCTTTTTGCGATTGTTTCTCTTCTTTTGAGCCTGTATACGCACCCGAATCCTTTCTCTGTACTTGTTCTGTTTCTTGAATATTTCTTTCTTTCGTTACCTTTTCATACCTATTTTTATCTACATTGTATGAAATAAGAGATGTTTTCGCATTTACAGTAATTAATCCGTTACTATCTTTGAATATGTATTTCTTATCGCCACTATTTTCTTCACTTACAAATGACACATTCTTATCGTCTGGCATTTTTAAAATTCTATTTGCTTCTTCTTTTGTAAGTTTTAAATCTTCAGGAAAAACGAATGACCATTTATCCATTAACCATTCCCCTTCTTTATACACCAAATGAAATTCCCAATCTTGGGCCGCATGACCTATTTCATCTTCTAAACTTAATGTATGTACCGTTAAATTTTCTTTATCTTGTGAAGAAGAAAATCTTATTTCAGTTTGAAAATAATTTGGGAATGGTAACATATCAGTCTCTCTCGATCTATTAAAGTTATCAAGCAATTCAGGAAGCTGATTCTCTACAAACTTTTCTGAAACTAATCCCTTAACTCCTTTTTTAGCTGTCTCTAAATCCCCAGGATTATTTCGGCTCCATCCATTTTCTTTTTCCATCTCACTAAACGCATTTGCTATTCCATCTACACTCTTTCTTACAATCTTTTTCGCTTCTTTTTCTGTCACTTCTGGCGCTTCATCAAGCTGTTCAATCGTTTCATTTACTTGAACTTTGTGTTCACTTGTTTCACACCCCGTTATAACAAGCATACTAGCGGCCAAACAAAATGACATTACTTTACTTAATTTCTTCATATACTCACAATCCTTATTCCTTCATATTCGTTACGTTTCCCTATCTCTGAGAGAAATCTAACAATTACCTATTATATCAATAACAGTTGTTTATTTGTATATTAAATTTTATGTTATATCAGAATAAAACAAAGGACATACTTTCAAAATATATATACTAAAAAATCTCTTCTCCTTTTCTTCCATATTGTCAAAAAAATTGACAGTGCTCTTTCGAATTTGTATAAATTTTTTGACACCTTGTGAAGAAAGTGACATTTCGGTCGATATTTTTCTTATTCTCCCACTGATAATTGAAATAATCTGTATTTCACGAGCAGCCCATCACCCACAAATGGCAGGCTAAATTCCCTACCTAAAATATATGCAATTTCTGTTATCTTTTCTCTAAAAATATTTTTTGGCACGCTATTTGCTTTATTCAATACTGTGAATAGGGGGAATTAACATGAATTTGAAAATTAATAAAATCCAAAATCAACTACAAAACTATGAAATTGACGGATTACTTATTACAAAAAAAGAAAATCGTCAATATGCAACTGGCTTTACAGGTAGCGCTGGCGTCGTCTTAATCTCTGCGGATAAAGCTGTTTTTATAACTGATTTTCGCTATGTAGATCAAGCGAAATCACAAATAAAAGATGCTGAAATTATTATGCATAAAGGAAATTTAGAAAAAGAAGTTGCACATCAAATATCGAAATTAAACATTCAAAAACTCGGAATTGAAGAAAATAACATGACATTACAACAATATAAAAACTTACAAAAATATGTACATGCGGAAATGGTTCAAGTGTGCGAAATCATCGAAAATATTCGTATTATTAAAGACACGCCTGAAATAGAAACAATGAAAATCGCTGCTAATATTGCTGATGAAGCTTTTCGACACATCCTTACGTTTCTAAAACCAGGAATAAGTGAAAATGATGTACGAGATGAGTTAGAATTTTTCATGCGAAAAAAAGGGGCTACATCTTCTTCATTCCAAATCATTGTAGCTTCTGGCGTTCGTTCTTCACTTCCTCATGGAGTTGCATCAAATAAAATAATCGAACGAGGCGACATCGTTACATTAGATTTCGGTGCACTTTACGATGGATATTGTTCCGATATAACTCGTACTGTAGCAATCGGCGAACCATCAGAAGAATTCAAAAAGATATACAATGTTGTACGAGAAGCCTTAAAACGTGGAACTGAAGCAATTAAGCCTGGAGAAACTGCGAAAAGTATCGATGATATAACGAGAGATTACATCACTGAACATGGATACGGTCAATATTTTGGACACTCTACTGGTCATGGTCTTGGGTTAGAAATACATGAACCTCTTCGCCTATCCCAAGAAAGTAAAGCCACTTTAGAAGAAGGTATGGTTGTTACAGTGGAACCAGGCATTTATATACCAAACTGGGGCGGTTGTAGGATTGAAGATGATATTGTCATCACAAAAGACGGCTATGAAGTTATTACAAAATCAAATCGGGAACTAATTGTGATTCCTTGTTAAAATCATGACCTTTTTAAAAGGAGTTTTTCTCTACACATAGAATTCTTTCTCTGGAGTCATCGTTTAAAGAGGGGGCATTTAAATTGAATTTTGTAATTGATAAAATAGATGGTTTACAGCCTGAATTTTCCAAACTTGTTTCCATGATGAATTACGCTCGCTATACAACAATGCAGGCAGTGGAAGGTTTAACAATTGAAGAACTTGATTATTTATATGATGAGGAAGCAAATTCAATTGGCATGCTTTTGTACCATATGGCCGCTATTGAATTTTACTACCAGATTCATACTTTTGAAGACCGTGAACCAACGGAGGCTGAATTAGAACAGTGGTTACCTGCTATTGAGTTAGGATCTCTGGGACGCGAGAAAATAAAAGGAAACCCTATAGAATTTTACATAAACACATTACAAGAAATACGTTCCAAAACGATCGAGACTTTTCAATCGTTACCTGATGAATGGCTATTTAAAACGACAGAATTTTGGTATGACAAACCAGCGAATAACTATTTTAAGTGGTTTCACGTATTTGAAGATGAAATCAATCATCGTGGACAAATTCGTTTAGTTAAAAAGATGCAAACAGCTCATTCAGTAAAATGAGAAAATGCCACCGAATAAGGTGGCATTTTCTTTTATTCATTAACGAATAACTTTGCGTTTACTTTTTTAGCAACTACCGCTATCGATATTAAAATACATATTAAGTATAGCAATTTCGCAATAAACAACCACCCTTGAAACATTACAATTCCATCTATTATCTCATTTCCTTTCAATAACAAAAATGGAATCGTGCTAATTATAATGACAAACTCGATGCTGAAAACAATTTTCTTTTTTCGGCTATATGCTTTCCATTCATTCCAGCGATACATAGGTGCAAAAATCAATACTCCTATACATAATATAACTGGTACCCATTCACTTTTAAGAAATTGCCCTGAAATAACTGATAATAGTAAACAAACGAGCACACCATAATACCCTATCTTCTCTCTCATTCGTACCCCCCATTCTACTTCTTCTTTAATATGTAACTTACTATACTTATAACAATTCTTAGAAAAATAACAACTACAATTACAATATAAAGACCTTTTGCTGAAGACATCCATTCTTGAAAAATAGACATTTTCTCCATTTGTTTCTGCCCTTCTATTAAAAGGAACCCTACGAAAAATGAGCAAACAACAGTGACACCTATCATAATTCCAATACTTTTCTTGCTATATTGTTTCATATCATCCCAGTTATATAACAGTACAAAAACAAACCCGAAAACAGGTATGATACTTATCCATTCATTGTTTGTAAACAGATTTAAAATGATTAATAGACTACAAGATATGATAAATCCCCAAAATCCAATTTTTTTGTGCATAAGCCCTCCTTTAATTCCATTTTTAGGATTAATTGTATTGTAACATCCATTTTCTCTTCTTACCATTACAGTACATGAAATTTCACTTTTTTTCTTTTTCCTATACTCACATACTTTCACCGCTTTCATACAATAAACTACACGAATGCCTAAAGGATGTGAATGTTATGGGAGTTGAATTAACGCTATTACATGCTCTCTATATTCTTTGTTTACTCACTATTATTACTTTTTTTATTCTCAGGAAAGATACGACGATTATTTGTATCGTTTTTATCTTTTTATTAGCATTAACTGCTACAAGTTCTATCCCTCTTGCCATTAGCGGTATTTTTCAAAGTTTCATTTATGCCATTACTGAGCTATTACCAACTATATTAATCATCTCCATTATCGTATCAATGAGCAATTTACTCGTTCATACTGGCATAAATGATACGATGATTTCACCATTTACAAAAATGATTCGTACCCCTACCCTCGCCTACTGGATTATCGGACTTTTAATGATGACAATTTCTTTCTTCTTTTGGCCTTCTCCAGCTGTCGCCTTAATGGGAGCTATTTTATTACCCGTCGCTGTACGCGTCGGTCTTCCGCCAATTGGAGTTGCCATTGCTATGAACTTATTCGGACACGGCATCGCCTTATCTGGTGACTTCGTTATTCAAGGTGCACCGAAATTAACTGCAGATGCTGCTGGTCTTCCTGTTTCCAGCGTTGTTTCTGCTAGTGTTCCCCTCGTTATCGTTATGGGGATTGTAACAACTTCCGTCGCATTTTTCTTCTTGCGTAAAGAATTTCATACAGGCTTATCTATACAAGAATCTATTCCATCAACTGAGTCTTCTAAAACGCTCACTTCATTATCTTCTCGGACAAAAAAATGGCTCGCTATCTGTATTCCGATCGTATATGCCATCGATATCCTTTGCATGATTCAATTTAAACTACAAGGAAGCGATGCAACTGCACTTATCGGCGGGACGACTGTTATTATGATTATCATTATTTCCCTCATCGCCTACAAAGGAAATGGGCTGAATAAAACGACCGATTATTTTATAGAAGGGCTCCAATTTGGATTTAAAATCTTTGGTCCAGTTATTCCAATTGCTGCACTCTTTTATTTAGGGGATAGCGGTTTTGTAAAAATTATTGGAGACTATTTACCGAAAGGTTCACATGGAATCATTAACGACTTAGGAATCGCCTTATCTCAAAATGTTCCTTTAAACCAATATGTATCGGCAGGAACATTAACTATCGTTGGTGTTATAACAGGATTAGATGGATCTGGATTTTCAGGTATATCGCTTGCTGGTTCGATTGCTAACCTTTTTGGAACAGCACTTGGGCATGGAACAGCTACATTAACAGCACTCGGGCAAATCGCAGCAATCTGGACGGGAGGCGGAACATTAATTCCTTGGGCGCTTATTCCTGCCGCTGCCATTTGTAAAGTTGATCCATTTGAACTTGCACGCCGAAATTTTTTACCTGTTGTGATTGGCTTAATTGTCACCACGATCGTTGCGATGTTTATTTTATAACGTAAGTAAGTGTTCTCTTGCTTACGTTTTTTATTGTGAAATCCATCATTTATTACTGACCTCCAAAAGGGATTATGGATATATTAGCGAAATTATATTAAGAGAGTATTTACTTCAAAACGTTTACGAGAAACAGATTACTTCCATTAGAAAAGGGGACATAACTATGAATGAATTGATTTTCGTCTTATTAATTTGTCCATTACTTATCTTTATCATTTCTGTTATTGGAACACGCAAGACGAAAACGTATTACGTAATGCCGATTGTAACGTTTGCTAGTTTTTTAATAATAGGTGTTATCGCCTTTACTCCTAAATTTTTCTTTTGGGTTGGCATGTACAGCATCTTCTCGTTTATCGTTTCTTATATGACTCTATTGTTTGTAAGAGGATATGAGATTGCAGAAAGCAATAGGTAGTTATTAGTAGGGAGATTTTCTTTGATATCGATGGAACTCTTTACTTGATTATGACTCCGCTGAGAGAAATGGTATTTTACATTTCTTCCAGCGCTGGAATGCATGGTATTCAGTTAAACCGGAACGACTCACTGCTAAAATACGATGTGCTCACATACGTTCTTTACGTGAATTTTTAACAATTATATAAAAAAAAGACCGCGTTCCCCCGCGGTCTTTTTTTTCGTGTTACGCTGTGATCCAAGCTTCGTTTGCTGGATTTTTACGCCACTCTTGTAATTTTTTCGTTTCAGCTTGTCCGATCATACCTTTTTCTGCTGCAACTTCAGTTAATGCACTGTAGTCGCTTAAAGAGTATGATGCTACGTTCGCTGATTCTAGTTTTTCTTTTCCTGCTTCTAGCTCGTATGTGAAGATTGATACGATTCCTAATACTTCACAGCCAGCTTCGCGAAGTGCTTCTACACAAGTAATTGCACTACCGCCAGTTGAAATTAAGTCTTCTACTACTACTACTTTTTGACCTTTTTCAGCTTTTCCTTCGATTTGGTTCCCTTTACCGTGACCTTTTGCTTTACTACGTACGTAGCACATTGGTAAATCCATACGATCGCTTACCCATGCAGCGTGCGCAATACCAGCAGTTGCTGTTCCTGCAATAACTTCTACAGTTGGGAAGTGCTCTTTAATTAACTCTTCTAATCCAGCTGCAATTGCTTGACGTACTTTTGGATAAGATAAAGTTAAACGATTATCACAATAAATTGGTGATTTCATACCAGAAGACCAAGTGAATGGATCATTCGGTTGTAAAAATACTGCTCCAATTTCTAATAAATGCGATGCGATTTCTTTTTTCATACTGTTACACCTTCCCACTGTTGTTTTACTGTTTTATACGCTTCAAGCGGATTTTTTGCTTTTGTAATACTACGTCCAACTACGATGTAGCTTGAGCCAAGTTCCCTCGCACGTTTCGGTGTTGCTACGCGCACCTGGTCATTTACATCATCGCTTGCAAGACGAATCCCCGGTGTTACTGTTACAAATTCATTTCCGCATACTTCACGTAATTTTGGAACTTCAAGTGTTGAACAAACAACTCCATCAAGTCCACTTTCTTTCGTTAATTTTGCATAATGAGCAACCGCTTCTTCTAACGTTTTCTCAATGCCGATTTCTTTTTTCATCATAGCTTCCGAAGTGCTTGTTAGTTGTGTAACTGCAATACAAATCGGTCTCTCTTTTCCTTCTTGCTTACCTTCCTCTAATCCCTCAATCGCAGCTTTCATCATGCTACTTCCTCCAGCAGCATGAACATTTACCATATCAACATCTAGACTAGCTAGGCTACGCATAGCACTTTTTACTGTATTCGGAATATCATGAAGTTTTAAATCTAGGAAGATCTTATGTCCCTTTTCTTTTAAGTACGTAATAATCGCAGGGCCTTCTTTGTAGAATAACTCCATACCTACTTTGACAAATAACTCTTCCCCTTCAAAGTGGTGTAAAAATTGCTCTACTTCTTGTTTCCCTGGAAAATCTAGTGCAACGATTAACGACTGTGACATGTTTGCTTCCAGCTCCTTCCTTGACATTCCGAAATGTGATCAAATCCTAGTTCATCTAATAGTGCTGGTAACTCTTCAATAATTGTCGGACATACGAACGGATCGATAAAGTTCGCTGTACCTACTGCAACTGCGCTTGCACCAGCGTAGAAGAATTCAATTACATCTTCAGCTGTTTCAATACCACCCATTCCGATAATTGGAATGTTAACCGCTTGACTTACTTCATGTACCATACGAATTGCTACTGGCTTAATCGCAGGTCCTGATAGTCCGCCTGTACGGTTTGCTAAAATTGGTTTAGCTGTTTTTAAATCTAGACGCATACCAAGCAATGTATTAATCATCGTTAAACCGTCTGCACCTGCATTTTCAATCGCTTTCGCAATTTCCACTATATTTGCCACGTTCGGTGACAATTTCACGTATACAGGTACTTCAGAAACCTCTTTTACTCGCTTCGTTAAATCAGCAGCAATTTCAGGATTTGTACCAAAGGCGATACCACCTGTTTTTACGTTTGGACAAGAAATATTTAACTCTAGTGCATGAACATTAGGCGCTTTAGAAATTTCCTTTGCAACCGCTACGTAATCCTCAGCTTGTGAGCCTGCAACGTTCGCAATAATCGGAAGGTCAAATTGCTCGAGAAAAGGTAATTCAGAATTCATTACTTTTTCTAGCCCTGGGTTTTGAAGTCCGATGGCATTTAACATGCCGCCTGGTGTTTCAGCAACACGAGGCGTCGGATTTCCATAACGTGGTTGTTCTGTCGTCGCTTTAATCATGATTGATCCTAGTACACTTAAATCGTAAAACTGTGCATATTCACGACCAAATCCAAAGCATCCAGATGCCGGTATAATTGGATTTTTTAATGATAATCCTGGTAATTCAACTTGCAATCTGTTCATAGTACAACCTCCCCGATTGGAAATACTGGTCCGTCGCTACACACCTTCTTGTAAGAATGTCCACTTGGATCTTCTTGTAAGTGGCATACACATGCGAAACAAGCTCCAATACCACAGCCCATACGTTCTTCTAATGAAATATAGGCTTTTTTCTCTTTGTAACGTCCTTCTAATGCACGAAGCATCGCTAACGGGCCACATGAGTATAGAATGTCAAAGTCAATTCCGTAATTATCAATTACATCTGTGACAAACCCTTTTGTACCGTGTGTACCGTCTACTGTCGCAACATACGTATCACCAAGTTCTGCAAATTTTTCTTCATAGAAAACAACATCTTTCGTTTGAAAACCTAAGATGTGAATCACACGTACACCTTTTGCAACGAGGCGCTGTGATAATTCATAAAGTGGTGGTACACCAATTCCCCCGCCTACTAATAAAGCTGTTTGTCCAGCTTCTGCTTCTTCTACAGGAAAGCCGTGTCCTAATGGTCCTAGAACGTCTACCATTTCACCTTGTTTTCTAGTTGCTAATGTTTTTGTCCCTTGTCCTTCCGCACGATATAGCATTGTAAATTCGTTCTTCTCTTGATCTACATTACAAATACTAATTGGGCGGCGCAGAAGGGGCGCAATGCCCTCTGCTACCTTAATGTGTACAAACTGCCCTGGTTCGTTCATTTGCTGTACTAAATTTCCTTGAAGCACTAATTCGTAAATGTTTTTTGCGATTTCTTTTTGGTTAACGACAATCATATTTTGCTTTTGCATCATGCATGTACCACCTCGTGACGCTTTGTTTGCGTAATTTCTTTCATTGAATGAGCTGAGAATGTCATAGATTCTAATACTCGTAAGATTGCTCTTGTTGTATCAAGTGATGTTAAGCAAGCCACACCATTTTCTACTGATTCACGGCGAATGCGGAAACCATCACGCGCTGGTTGTTTACCTTTTGTTAATGTATTGATTACAAACTGTGCTTTTCCTTGACGGATAATATCTAGTAAGTTGTATTCTTCAGAATCAATTTTGTTTACAACTTGTACTGGAATATTTTGCTCTGCTAACGATTGTGCTGTTCCAGCTGTTGCTAATAAGTTATAGCCGATTTCGTGGAAACGTTTTGCAATTTCCATTGCTTCTTCTTTATCTTTATCCGCTACAGTAATGATTACTGATCCGTGTGTTGGAATGTTAATTCCAGAAGCAACTAACCCTTTGTATAATGCTTTTTCAAGTGTTAAGTCTTTCCCCATTACTTCCCCTGTTGATTTCATTTCAGGTCCTAATGTTGTATCAACTGAACGTAGCTTCGCAAATGAGAATACCGGTGCTTTTACATACACTTCTTTCTCTTCTGGGTGATAACCAGTTCCATATCCTTGTTCTACAAGATCTTGACCTAAAATAACTTTCGTTGCAACATTCGCCATCGGTACACCTGTAATTTTACTTAAGAATGGTACTGTACGGCTCGCACGTGGATTTACTTCAATTACATACACTTCATCTTTGAATACTACAAACTGAATGTTTAGTAATCCAACAATGTTTAAACCTTTTCCAAGTGCAATTGTATGTTCAATAATTTGTTCTTTCAGTTTTGCAGATAAGCTTTGTGGTGGATATACTCCGATTGAGTCACCAGAGTGAACTCCAGCGCGTTCAATATGTTCCATAATACCTGGAATGAATACATTCTCACCGTCTGAAATTGCATCTACTTCAATTTCTTTACCAACCATGTAACGATCGATTAATACTGGATGATCTGCGTGAACTTTAACCGCATTTTTCATGTAGTGCAGCAGTTCTTCTTGACGATATACGATTTCCATCGCGCGTCCACCTAGTACGTAAGATGGTCTTACTAATACTGGGTAACCAATTTTGTCAGCGATTGCTACCGCTTGTTCTACAGTCGTTGCTGTTTTACCAACTGGTTGCGGGATACCCAGCTGTGTTAGAGCTGCTTCAAACTTATCACGATCTTCTGCACGGTCTAAATCTTCAAGTGATGTTCCTAAGATTTTCACACCGTGAGCCTCTAATTTAGCAGCTAAGTTAATTGCCGTTTGTCCACCGAATTGGACGATAACACCTTCTGGTTTTTCTAAATCGATAATATGCATTACATCTTCGATTGTTAATGGTTCAAAGTATAATTTGTCAGAAATACTGAAGTCTGTTGAAACTGTTTCTGGATTGTTATTAACAATAATTGCCTCATATCCAGCTTCTTTAATTGCCCATACAGAGTGAACTGTTGCATAGTCAAACTCAACACCTTGACCGATACGGATTGGACCAGATCCTAGAACTACTACACTCTTACGATCAGTTCTAACCGATTCATTCTCGTCACCATATGTGCTGTAGTAGTATGGCGTTGCAGATTCAAACTCTGCCGCACAAGTATCTACCATTTTATAAACAGGAGTTATATTGCTTTCTTTACGCATATCGTAAATTTCACGCTCTGTTTTGTTCCAAGCATTGGCGATGTAATGGTCACTGAAGCCCATTTCTTTCGCTGATTGTAACACTTCCATATTTCCTACATTCGCTTTTACTTCGCGTTCCATGTTTACGATGTTTTCAACTTTTTGTAAGAAGAAGAAGTCCATTTCACACCATTCGTTGATTTCTTCTTTCGTTACACCTTGACGGATCGCTTCTGCTACAATAAACAGTCGCTCATCATCAGCTTTTATAATGCGTTTTTTCATTGTCTCTTTATCAAGCTCTTTTAAATGCTCTAATTCTAAGTGATAAACGCCAAGTTCTAAAGAACGAACCGCTTTTAATAATGATTGCTCTAAGTTACGTCCGATTGACATAACTTCACCAGTTGCCTTCATTTGTGTACCCAGTGTTCTGTTTGCTGATTCAAACTTATCAAATGGCCAGCGCGGAATTTTTGAAACAACATAGTCTAATGCTGGTTCGAAACAAGCATATGTTTTTTGTGTTACTGGATTTATAATTTCATCTAATGTTAAACCGACTGCAATTTTTGCCGCTAGCTTCGCAATTGGATATCCCGTTGCTTTAGATGCTAGTGCAGATGAACGACTTACACGCGGGTTTACTTCGATTACATAGTATTGGAAGCTATGTGGATCAAGTGCAAGCTGAACGTTACATCCACCTTCAATTCCTAATGCGCGAATAATTCGTAATGAAGTGTTTCGTAACATTTGATATTCACGGTCGCTTAATGTTTGGCTCGGTGCTACTACGATAGAATCACCTGTGTGAACCCCAACTGGATCAATGTTTTCCATGTTACATACTACAATCGCGTTATCATTCGAATCACGCATTACTTCATATTCAATTTCCTTACAACCAGCAATGCTCTTTTCTAATAAACATTGTGTTACTGGACTATGTTTTAATCCACCTGATACGATTTCGATTAGTTCTTCTTCATTACTACAGATTCCGCCACCTGTTCCTCCCATTGTAAATGCTGGGCGAACAATAACTGGATAACCAATTTCTTTTACAAATTCATGTGCTTCTTCTAGCGTATGAATGATCGTGCTAGATGGAATTGGTTCATTTAAATCTTGCATTAATGTACGGAATAAATCGCGATCCTCAGCTTGCTCGATTGCTGATAATTTTGTTCCTAAAATTTCAACTCCGCATTCTTCAAGTATGCCTGATTTCGCAAGTTCAACCGCCATATTTAAGCCTGTTTGACCACCTAATGTTGGTAAGATTGCATCTGGACGTTCTTTACGAATGATACGGCTTACGAATTCTAGTGTTAATGGTTCTATATATACTTTATCTGCTGTTGCAGTATCTGTCATAATTGTTGCTGGGTTAGAGTTAACAAGGATTACTTTGTAACCTTCTTCTCTAAGAGATTGACAAGCTTGTGTACCAGAGTAGTCAAACTCTGCTGCTTGCCCAATTACAATTGGTCCTGATCCGATTACTAAAATTGTGTTAATGTCTAGGCGTTTTGGCATAACTCTTCCCCTTCTTTCTTGAAGTTTTCAATCATTGCTAAGAAATCTTCGAATAAATCGTTTGCATCTTCTGGTCCTGCCGAAGCTTCTGGATGGTATTGCACTGTAAATGCTGGGAATTTCGTATGACGAAGACCTTCTACTGTTCCATCATTTAAAGCAACGTGTGTAATTTCAAGTTCTGTATTTCCAACT
Source organism: Bacillus sp. GbtcB14 (assembly GCF_019091205.1). Classification (NCBI taxonomy): domain Bacteria; kingdom Bacillati; phylum Bacillota; class Bacilli; order Caryophanales; family Bacillaceae; genus Bacillus; species Bacillus sp. GbtcB14. The sequence continues at coordinate 746,760 of NZ_JAGXJT010000001.1, read as the reverse complement.
GATTCTTCTTCTACTGCGTAACCATGGTTTTGAGATGTAATTGCTACTTTTCCAGTTGCAAGATTTTTTACTGGATGATTTAAACCACGGTGACCGAATTTTAACTTACTTGTATTCGCACCAGATGCTAGCGCAAACAATTGATGTCCTAGGCAAATTCCGAATAAAGGAACTTTACCGATAATGTCTTTTAACATTTCAATTGCTTCTGGTACATCTTTTGGATCCCCAGGTCCGTTACTTAACATAATTCCATCTGGGCTAAGACGTAAAATCTCTTCTGCTGTTGTATTGTAAGGTACAACAATTACATCACAATCACGCTTATTTAATTCTCGTAAAATACCATGTTTCATTCCGAAGTCTACAAGTACAACTCGATGTCCACGGCCTGGACTTGGGTATGGATCTTTCGTTGATACGCGTTTCACATGATCTGTAAAGACCGTTGCTTTCAATTGGCTAACGATGTATTCTACATCTGCATCCATGTTACATAGACGTCCACGTAATGTACCGTATTGACGAATTTTTCTCGTTAATTTTCTTGTATCAATTCCTGCTAATCCTGGGATATTTCTTTCCTTTAAGTAATCATTTAACGAAATTTCATTACGGAAGTTTGATGGGTGATCACAAATTTCGTTTACGATTAAACCATTTACAGATGGGTGAATCGATTCAAAATCGTCACGGTTGATGCCGTAGTTTCCGATTAATGGGTACGTGAATGTTACGATTTGACCGCAATATGATGGATCAGATAATGTTTCTTGATATCCAGTCATTCCTGTTGTAAATACAACCTCACCTGACTTTTCGATTTCTCCTCCGAAACCTTTTCCAATTAATACTGTTCCATCTTCTAAGATAAGTTGTCTTTTCATACTAATGCACTCTCCTTTTGCCATGCGATCTTACCGCCAACGATTGTCATTACCGGCCATCCTTGGCATTTCCAACCTGCGAATGGTGTATTTTTTCCTTTAGATAAGAATGTTGTTGGGTCAATCTCTTCTTCTTGTTCTAAATCAATGATTGTAATATCAGCTGTTCTACCTTCTTTCAGGCGACCTGCTTCTAAGCCGAATGTATCAGCTGGCTTTTCTGTTAAGAATTGAATTAACTGCTCTAATGTAATAATTCCTTTTTTCACAAGGTTTGTGTATAGAAGTGGGAATGCTGTTTCAAAACCAGTAATTCCAAATGGTGCTCTTTCAATTCCTTGTGCTTTCTCTTCCGCTGTATGCGGTGCATGATCAGTTGCGATCATATCGATTGTTCCATCTAATAAACCTTCAATTAGTGCTGCGTGATCTTCTTTTCCACGAAGCGGTGGGTTCATTTTAAAGTTAGGATCAGCTGATGGGATATCATCTTCACATAACACTAGGTGATGAGGTGTTACTTCTGCTGTTACTTTAATTCCAGCGCGTTTCGCATCACGGATTACACGTACAGATCCTTTCGTACTTACGTGACATACGTGATAGTGACAATCTGCCGCTTCAGCAAGCAGTATATCCCTTGCAATATGTACAGATTCACATACTGATGGGATACCGTTTAATCCGTGTTTCTCAGAAAACTTCCCTTCATGTACACAACCTTTATTAATAAGAGTATTCTCTTCACAGTGCGCAACTACTGCCATATTTAATTTCGCTGCACGCTTCATAGCAGCTAACATCATGCTAGCATCTTGTACGCCTACACCGTCATCAGTGAAAGCAAATGCTCCAAGCTCTTTTAATGTTTCGAAATCTGTCATTTCAGAACCCGCTTGGCGTACTGTAATTGCTCCGTATGGTAATACGTTGACATGCGCTTTTTCTTTAATACGATTTTGCAAGTCTTCCATATGTTCTCTGCAATCTGGTACTGGGCGTGTATTTGGCATTGCACAAATTGTAGTGAATCCACCTTTTGCCGCTGCTAGTGTACCTGTTTCAATTGTTTCTTTATGTTCACCACCTGGTTCACGAAGATGTACGTGTACATCTACTAATCCAGGTGCGATTAACTTTCCGTTCACATCGATTACTTCAGCATTATCTGCCGTAATATTTTCTGCTACCTTAGCGATTTTACCGTCTTGTACGAGAAGATCTGTTGCTACGATTTTTCCTTCTTCATTCATATAACGACCATTTTTAAACAAGTAATTCATGTTTCATTCCTCCTAATACATTTGGTAAGGCGCGTTTTAGTACAGCCATTCTTACGTAAACTCCATTTTCCATTTGTTTAAATATGCGTGAACGCTCACACTCAACAAGTTCACTTGCAATTTCAACATCACGGTTTACAGGAGCTGGATGCATAATAATGCTTCCTTCTTTCATACGCTTTTCTCTTTCCACTGTTAATCCATGTTTCTCATGATACTCTTTCATAATGTCTGTTTCATAATGATCATGACGCTCATGTTGTACACGAAGTAACATCATTACATCCACTTCTGGAACAAGTTCATCTAATGGTTTGTATGTTCCAAATGTGTTGTCTTCATCTTTCCACTCTTCTGGACTTGCAAAGTAAATTGTTGCACCTAGTTTCGTTAATGCTTCTGCATTAGAACGTGCTACTCGGCTATGACGAACATCTCCTACTATTGCAATCTTCAATCCTTCAAATCTTCCAAACTCTTGTTTAATTGTAAGAAGGTCGAGTAGGCACTGCGTTGGGTGGTTTCCACATCCATCTCCAGCGTTTAAGATTGGGATATTCACCTGATCTTTTAGTTCATCGAAGTAGCGATCTTGTTCATGGCGGATGACCACTGCTTTTGTTCCGATTGATTCTAGTGTTCTTATCGTATCGTATAAAGTTTCTCCTTTTTGTACGCTAGATGCATCAGCTGAAAAGTCTAAAACATCAAGTCCTAATCTCTTCTCAGCAACTTCAAAGCTAAATCTCGTTCTCGTACTATTCTCAAAGAACAAGTTCGCAACAAAAATTTGCTCTGTCGTTTTGCTCTCTTTTCCATTCGCGAAATCTTCTGCGTCTTTTAGGATTTCTGAAATTTCTACTTCCGATAATTCACTCATCGTTAACAAATGGCTCATCGTCATCCCTCATCTTTCTGATTTTTATGTTACCACTTTTGTATTTTTATAACAACCTTTGCATAAAAATACCCTAGTCGTGTGAGACTAGGGTGCATGAAAGAAGCCACCCTTTCCGGTCTCACAGGACTGAATTAAAAGGTTATTATTATGAAGCAATCTGCTTAGATTGTTTTATTTGTTTCGTTTCCGGTAGTAGTAGATTTAACAGTACACCTACAATTGCTGCTAGTGCCATTCCTTCTACTTGGAACGATTCTCCTACATGAAGTACCGCTCCACCAATACCGATTACTAGTATTACTGATGCAATCATTAAGTTGCGTTTGTCACTTAGGTCTGTTTTATCATCTACCATCATGCGTAATCCGCTTGATGCGATTACACCGAATAGTAAGATTGATACTCCGCCCATAACCGGTGTTGGGATCGAATGAATCAGTGCAGAAATCTTACCGATAAATCCGAACATGATTGCGAACACTGCTGAACCGATGAATAAGTATACACTGTATGCTCTCGTAATTGCTAGCACACCGATGTTTTCACCGTACGTTGTATTCGGTGGTCCACCGATTAGTGATGCGATTAATGTTGCTATACCATCACCGAATATCGAGCGATGTAAGCCTGGTTTTTCAATTAAATCTCTTTTAATAACATTTCCAAGTACAATTTGATGTCCGATATGCTCTGAAATTGTTACTAGTGCAACTGGTACCATCAAGAGTACAATCTTCCACGAAAACTCCGGAGTGTATGTTACAAACGGTACTGTGAAATCTGGTACAACAAACCATTTTGCCTCAGCTACCGGCTTTAAGTCTACTAGCCCTTGGAAGTAAGCGAAGATATACCCGCCGACGATACCAAGCAGTACTGGTATTATACTGAAAAATCCTCTTCCGAATATAGAGCAGATAATTGTAATTGCTAATGTTACTAATGCTACTGAAAAGTGTGTCATGCTATACTTACCATCTGCACCGTTCATCGCCATATTAACTGCTGTATGTGCTAAAGCTAGACCGATTACCATTACGACTGGACCAACTACGATTGGCGGAAGTAATTTCATAATCCACTCTGATCCTGATTTCTTAATTCCGAGTGAGATTAAGATGTACACAAGTCCTGCAAACAAACCTCCGAGCATTGCTGCTCCAGGTCCACCTGCTGTTTTCGCTGTTATAATCGGTGCGATAAAGGCGAATGATGATCCTAGATAGGCAGGTACTTGACCTTTTGTTATAAGAAGAAACGCTAGCGTTCCTAATCCACTTGATATTAATGCTACTGACGGATTCAATCCTGTTAAAAATGGAACAAGCACTGTTGATCCAAACATCGCGAACAAATGTTGTATACTTAAAAATAACCATTTTCCCGGTTTCGGTACTTCATTAACGTCTAACACTGGCTTTTGTTCCATTGTTACATCCTCCTTCAGTTTAAATCTTTGCAATAAAAAAACTCTTTGTGCCTGTGCACAAAGAGTCCTACACTTTCGTATGCCAAATTTGACATATGAAAGCCAAGACCCTTTGGCAGCCTCACAGGACTACATTTAAAAGGGCTTTACTTATCGTATATGCTTACTCGATCTTGTTGATCTGTCTCTTGCAAATCAACTTCGATACGCTCTTCACTTGATGTTGGAATGTTCTTTCCTACATAATCAGCGCGAATTGGTAGTTCACGATGACCTCTATCAACAAGAACCGCCAGTTGGATTTGTGATGGTCTACCTAAATCCATAAGAGCATCCATTGCTGCTCGAACTGTTCTTCCTGTATATAATACATCATCCACAAGGATAACTTTTTTCTTCGTAATATCTACAGGGATATCAGAACCTTTTACAAGTGGTTCTTCATTTTTCGATTGTAGTGTTAGGTCATCACGATATAACGTAATATCTAACTCTCCAACTTCCATTTCTTTTCCTTCAATTTGACCAATTCGTTCTGCCAAACGTTGTGCAATAAAAATTCCACGAGTTTTAATTCCGACAAGAACACAATTATCGACACCTTTATTTCGTTCCACGATTTCATGACTAATTCGTGTTAAAGCGCGGCGAATCATTTGGTCATCTAAAACGACAGCTTTCTCTTGCATGCTCTACACCTCCAAGCTTTTTTTCTTGCGTGAGAGTAATGGTATAAAAAAAGTCCTCTCAGCGTGTGCGAGAGGACTTTTGAAAAAAGGGTACAACATACCCTAAGTATTTCAAACCGTTACCTTCTCAACCTCACGGGGCTGTGTTAAAGGATCATTATTTAACTGTTGTCAGTATCTCAGTTTTCTTATGATTTGTCAATACTATTTCCGTAAAATATTTAATGCGTCTTCAAACACTTCTGGAATCGGTGCCTCAAACTGAATATATTCACCAGTACGAGGATGGTCAAACCCTAAAATGCCTGCGTGAAGTGCTTGTCCATTCATGTCTAATGTTTTCTTCGGACCATACTTCGGATCTCCTGCAAGTGGATAGCCAATATATTTCATATGAACACGAATTTGGTGCGTACGTCCCGTTTCTAAGCGACATTCTACAAGTGTAAAATCTTTAAAACGTTCTAGCACTTGGAAGTGCGTAACAGCATTCTTACCATTTTCATCAACTGTCATGCTTTGACGTTCTTTCTTATCGCGACCAATTGGCGCATCGATCGTTCCTTTATCATGCGGAATCACACCGTGTACAATCGCTTTGTAACGTCTTGTTACTGTTTTTGCTACAAGTTGATTTACAAGTGACTCATGCGCTATATCATTTTTAGCAACCATTAATAGTCCCGATGTATCTTTATCAATACGATGCACAATACCAGGACGCATTACACCGTTAATACCTGACAGATCTGTACAATGGTGCATAAGTCCGTTTACAAGCGTACCGCTTGTATGCCCTGGAGCTGGATGTACAACCATACCACGTGGCTTATTTACAACGAGTACATCTGCATCTTCATAATAAATTTCTAAGCTCATATCTTCTGCTTGGATATCTAACTCTTCTGGATCAGGAATCGTTACTGTAATTTCATCGTTTTCTTTAACTTTATAATTCACTTTTACCGACTTTCCATTAACTGTAACGACATTATCTTTAATCCATTGTTGTACTTGTGAACGTGACCATTCACTGTTTATTTCTGCAACGAATTTATCAATTCGCTCACTTTTTTGTTCTTCTGCAACTGTTACTTGTACTACTTCACTCATTCAATTACTCCTTCGTTTTCTTTCCTTCTAATAATGTTTGAATAATAATTAATACAACACCAATACATAATGCTGAATCAGCTATATTGAATACTGGATAGTTGTACGAGAAAATATACACGTGAATGAAATCCACTACTTCTTGTCTAAATACACGATCAATGAAATTACCAATTGCTCCGCCTAATATTAGACCTAATGAAATCCCTAGAAGTTTGTCTGTTTTCGCATATTTTTTCATATAAATTACGATAAATGCTACAAAAACGACTGTAATAATGTAGAAGAACCACATTTTATTTTCTAAAATCCCCCAGGCAGCTCCTCTATTTCGATGTGATGTTATGTATAATACATTATCGATAATCGGAATGCTCGTACCCAATTCCATGTTCTTTACAATTAGCCATTTCGATATTTGATCGATGGCAATGACAAATAACGCTATTACATAATATATCATTTTCATTTCCCCCACAAAGACAGTGTACCTCAAAATTTTAGCATAGCTGCAACCTTTTCACAATGAACCTTTATAGAAGAATAAAATAAATTAAAAAAAGGTAATATAATATCGTTGTGCGCATTCATACATTTACTTTTTCATAGAAGAATTCATGAATGGTACGGGCAGTCGGCATCGTCTTCATTTGTTTTACCGAAATTGCTCTCCCCGTTTCTTCACAAATACCATACATATCTATTTCCATTTTAAATAATGCACGTTCTACATCTTTTAAGTCCTCTTTTATATCATGTAATAGGAGTTTTTTCTTTATCTCTTCTTTAATTTCATATCCAAGCTCTTCGCTAAACTCTGTATCATATTTGTGCATGACCTCTTTAGCTAGCCTCTCTTGTAGCTCTTTTCGCATCAATTGCAATTCTTCTTTGATTTCCATATATATTTCATTCACGTGTACATTCCTCCCAGCTGCAATGTACGATTAGTGTGTCCGAAATTTCCATGCTTACCTCACACACATTTTTCCTTCATAGGAAAGAGCGTGAAAGTTATTTTAATATATCATCAACAAAAAAACTGACTGCACTTTCGCACAGTCAGTTTGTTATTATTTTACATAGTTTTCTTTAACAACTGTTGCACAACGCTCACATAATGTTTCATGTTCAGCATCTTTACCAATTGTTTCTGAAACTACCCAACAACGTTCACATGTTTCACCAGTTGCTTGAGTAACAACAACCGCTGTATGCTCATACTTCGGCGCATCTGCTGGCGCTTCTTCCATCATGCCACCAAGTTTATACTCAGAAACGATGAATAATTGCTTTAAGTCTTCGCTAATAGACTCTAACATAACTTTCATTTCTACAGTCGGATATAGCGTAATACTTGCATTTAATGACTTACCGATTACTTTCTCATTACGAGCTACTTCTAACGCTTTTAATACATCATCACGCAGCGTCATAAATGCATCCCATTTTGTTTTTAATGCTTCCGCACCATCTATTTCTGCAGCTTCTGGCATATTAGTTAATTGTACACTTTCTTCTGTTACACCTGGAATGTATGGCCATACTTCATCAGCTGTATGCGGTAAGATTGGTGTTACAAGTTTCGTCAATGCAACAAGAACATCATATAATACAGTTTGAATCGCACGACGATCTTCATGGTTTGCACCTTCAATGTATAAAATGTCTTTTGCAAAGTCTAAGTAGAATGAACTTAAATCAATTGTACAGAAGTTATGAATTGCATGATATACAGCAGCAAAGTCATATGTCTCATATGCTTCTTTTACTTTTGTAATTAAGTCATTTAATTTCACTAACATGTAACGATCTACTTCACGAAGTTCAGCTACTGCTACTGTATTTTCACTTGGCTTAAAGTCGTCTAAGTTCCCTAATAAGAAACGGAATGTGTTACGAATTTTACGATACACTTCTGCTACTTGTTTTAAAATATCATCTGAAATACGTACGTCAGATTGATAGTCAACAGAAGATACCCATAAGCGTAGAATGTCTCCGCCTAATTGATCCATAATTTTCTTCGGTACGACGATGTTTCCAATCGATTTACTCATTTTACGTCCTTCACCATCTAATACGAAACCATGGCTTAGTACGCCTTTATATGGTGCTTTACCTGTTACAGCAACTGCTGTTGATAATGAAGAGTTAAACCAACCACGATATTGGTCAGATCCTTCTAAATATAAATCTGCTGGACGTTGTAAGTCATCGCGCTCTTCTAATACCGCTTGGTGAGAAGAACCTGAGTCGAACCATACATCCATGATGTCTGTTTCTTTACGGAATTCACCATTTGGGCTACCTGTATGTGTAAATCCTTCTGGTAATAGATCTTTCGCTTCACGCTCGAACCATACGTTAGAACCGTGTTCACGGAATAAATCTGCTACATGGTTAATTGTTTCATCTGTAATAATTGGATCACCATTCTCAGCATAGAATACAGGAATTGGCACACCCCATGCACGCTGACGAGAAATACACCAGTCACCACGGTCACGAACCATGTTATGAAGACGAGTTTCTCCCCATGCTGGTACCCATTTTGTTTCCGCAACAGCTTCTAATAATTCTTTACGGAACGCTTCAATAGATGCAAACCACTGTGCTGTCGCACGGAAAATAATTGGTTTTTTCGTTCTCCAATCATGTGGGTATGAATGCGTAATGAATGTTAGTTTCAGTAACGCGCCTACTTCTTCTAATTTTTCTGTAATTGGCTTGTTAGCTTTATCATAGAATAAGCCTTCAAATCCAGGTGCTTCATTTGTTAATACACCTTTATCATCAACTGGGCAAAGTACTTCTAATCCATACTTTTTACCAACAACGAAGTCATCTTCCCCGTGTCCTGGTGCTGTATGAACACAACCTGTACCTGCATCTGTTGTTACGTGATCTCCTAGCATAACTAATGAATCACGATCGTAGAATGGATGTTTTGCAACTGTATACTCAAGTTCGCTACCTTTTACCGTTTTCACAACTTCAGCATTTTCCCACTCTAACGTTTTTGCAACTGTCTCAAATAGTTCAGAAGCAATAATATATTTTTCATCATTTACTTTTACAATAGCGTATTCAAGTTCTGGGTGAACAGAAATACCTAAGTTTGCAGGCAGCGTCCAAGGTGTTGTTGTCCAGATAATGAATTTCTCATCACCTTCTAATACGTTCTTTCCGTCTTTTACAGGGAATGCTACGTAAATAGATGCTGATTTTTTATCTTGGTATTCAATCTCAGCTTCTGCTAAAGCTGATTCACTCGTTGGAGACCAGTAAACTGGTTTTTGCCCTTTATAGATATAACCTTTTTTCGCCATATCACCAAACACTTTAATTTGTTGCGCTTCATAAGCTGGCTCTAAAGTAATATATGGGTTATCCCAATCAGCACGTACACCTAAACGCTTAAATTGTTCACGTTGACGTTCTACTTGTTCATATGCATACTCTGCACATAACTTACGGAACTCAGCAACTGTCATTTCTTTACGCTTTACACCTTTATTTGTTAAAGCTTGCTCAATTGGTAAACCGTGTGTATCCCAACCTGGTACATATGGTGCACAGTAACCAGTCATTGATTTATAACGAACAATAAAGTCTTTTAACACTTTATTTAACGCATGTCCCATATGAATGTCACCATTCGCATATGGAGGTCCATCATGCAGTACAAATAAAGGACGACCTTTCGTATGTTCTTGTACCTTTTCATAAATATTCATTTCAGCCCACTGTTCTTGCATTGCAGGCTCACGTTTTGGTAAATTCCCACGCATTGGGAACTCTGTTTTTGGCATTAGTAATGTATTTTTGTACTCCATGCTCAATTCCTCCTTACATGTATAAAAGAAACACTTAAAAAACGGAATAAAAAAGAGACTTTCTCATCCCAAAAAGGGACGAGAAAGTCTCCCGCGGTACCACCCTAGTAGATCCTATACGTATGTATACAATCCTCTTTATATTCTTAACGCGAATATACGCCTACGCTTACTCTATTTGTTCAGCGTGGAACTCCAGGGTGATATTCCCATCATCTCCTTATACTGAGCTTACACCATCCTCAGTTCGCTATATAAGGTATGAAAAAGGTACTTATCCCTATCTTCGTTTTTCTTAATAAATATGTTGTTTAAAATTATATGTAATAATGAGAAAAACGTCAAGCTTACACTGTTTCTTCTTTTTTCAACAGTTCATCTACTTCGTCTTCTAACTCAATTAGTTTATCCCAATCATCGTTGTTTAACATTTCAAGCTGTGTTTCTAGTAACATACGGAAACGAGTGCGGAATACTTTCGCTTGTTTCTTTAGCTCTTCAATATCAAAAGCAACTTTTCTTGATTTTACTAACGCTTCGTTAATAATACGGTCTGCATTCTTTTCAGCTTCACGTACGATTAATTTTGCTTCTTTTTGCGCATTACGTTTTACTTCTTCCGCTGCTTCTTGTGCAACGACGATAGATTTGTTTAACGTATCTTCAATATTAGAGAAATGATCTAACTTCCCTTCTAATTGCGCAACTTTTTCTTCTAAAGCTTTTTTCTCACGAATGACTAATTCATAATCTTTGATAATTTGATCAAGAAACTCATTTACTTGATCTTCATCATAGCCACGGAATCCGCGACCAAATTCTTTGTTATGAATATCTAATGGTGTTAACGGCACAACGCCACCTCCAAGTAGTTATCTAAATTTCCTCTTTCAATTATATCTTTTCTTCGACAAAATAGGAGGATTTCCTTCTAAAAAACCAATCATTTTAGTATACCATACAAAATTCTCCATTTGTCGCGCTTTGTTCTACCTTCTACAGAAAACAATTTACTTCGTCCATATCCTCTCACTGAAAAAACATCTCCTGGATAACATTCATAAGAAGTTTGCTCCACTGTTTTCCAATTCACTTTTACTAAACCATTTTTTATGAAAGGTTGTACTTTTTGTCTGGATATATGTAGCATTTCAGCTAACATAACATCTAAACGAAGTGAAGAAACCGTTCCAGATTTCTCTCCCCATGTTTCTTGCATCTGTAGAATTCTTTCTCCTTGCACTGGTGATAAGGAGACTTTTACTTTCCCTATAGATTGTAAGTTCATCTCAATATAAGATACAACTTCTTTCGCAACTACAATTTGGGCACGATCTTCTTGAAGCAAAATATCACCACATTTTTCTCTCGTTAAACCAAGAGACATAAATGTACCTAATATTTGCCTATGTTCTAGCGTATAAAACTTGGAAGGATAGTCAATTTCCAATACTTCTACTTGAAATTCCTCTTCATTCACTTCTAGATAATCTGGATAAATGAGTGCTCTTTTACGCTCTGCATGAGGCGTTGCACCATCAAACTGTACAGCAACATCCCCTTGACCTATCACCATAGTGACAATTTGTTGTTGTCTTGGATCAAGGAAGTCTGTTAACTTCACTTGATGGTACTCCCCTGCTCGCTTCCACTCTAACACCTTATCCACAAAGACCTCTTCATCGGGTCTGAAATGTTCATAGATGCTCATGTATTTAACCTCTTACTATAAGAAATAGCGGAATATACTTACTAAACCATTCGTAGCAAGCTTTAACGTGAAAATCGCAACGAGTGGAGAGATATCAATCATACCAAGCGGCGGAATAAATCTGCGAAATGGTTCTAAATATGGTTCACAAATACGCGCAAGAATATCTCCGAAAGTTGATTCCTTTGCACCAGGGAACCATGATAGGAGAATGTAAATAATAAGTGCCCACGAGTAGATCTCGATAGCATAAACTAAAAGCCTTAAAACTGTTTCCATGGCGTATTACCACCTCTTTATATTTGTGTCTTCTTCTTCACCGAATAACTCTGAAATTGCACCAACAATATCTACATTTTCAGGCGTACACATAAATGTTTTCGGTCCTATTTTTTGAATGTCCCCGCCTATAGCGTATACAGTACCACTTAAAAAGTCAACGATACGTACAGCTTGATCAGTAGACATTCGTTGTAAGTTAATCACAACAGCTCGTCTACCTTTTAAATGGTCCGAAATCCCTTGTGCTTCCGAATATGTGCGTGGTTCTAATAAAACAACTTTTGAAGATTGCTTTGCCGTTTCAATGCTCACAACATTTTGTTTCGGTTGCGCTTTTGGAAACGTAACATCTTGTTGTTCTGGCGGATCTTGCTGTTTCTTCATGTCTGTTTGCTCCTTTTCATAACTATATTGAGCTGCTTCTTTTTCTTCCGGTGTATCAAAAAAGAAGTATTTTACTTTTGACCAACTCATAATAAGATTCTCCTTCCTTTTACGCTTTCCCTACTAAAATCGTCCCCAAACGAATATATGTAGCACCTTCTTCAATGGCAATCGTGTAATCATTAGACATTCCCATTGATAATTCTTTACATGGCGCATGTAATAATTCTAGCTCCTGCACCTCTGTTTGTAGCGTACGTAACTCCTTAAAACAACGTCTGATTTCGTCCTCTTCTTCTGTAAACGGAGCCATTGTCATTAGTCCAACCACTTCAATGTTATCCAATTCTTGCAAACTTTGAATAAAAGAAACGGTTTCTTCTATTGCCAATCCTTGCTTTGATTCTTCAGATGATGTTTTCACTTGAATAAAACATTTCACTTTCTTATCAGCACGTTTTTGAATTTCTTTTGCAAGCGAAAGACGATCTAACGAATGTAAATAATCAATTTCATTAATGATTTCTTTTACTTTTCTCGTTTGTAATGATCCAATAAAATGCCAATTCACTTTTGAGCCGAAATGTTCGTACTTCTGTAAGAAACCTTCATTTCTATTTTCACCTAAATCGCTAATTCCAGCTTCAACTACTTCGTTTGTTTTTTCAATTCCTACCGTTTTTGTAACCGCAATGAGTTTAATATCTTGCAACGAACGTCCCGCTCGTACGCAAGATTGTTTAATTGCTTCGTTTACAGTTGTTAAATTTTTTTGTACTGTCACTTGCTTTCTTCCTCCTTAAAACCTATGAAACTCAACATTCTCCCTGTCTTACCTTGATCACGACGATGAGAGAAAAATAGTTGTTCTTCACAGCTTGTACAAAGAGATGACATTACAATATTCTCTTCTTTTATGCCTGCTTGTACACATAATATACGATTAATTTCTTTTAAATTAATTGCGTACTGCCCGTCAGAAATTTTTTTATAAGGGACAGGACCGTTTACTACTTGCTCTGCTGCTGTTAACACTCGGTCATCAACAACGTAACAACAAGATCCAATTGATGGCCCAATTGCAACATGAATTTCATCACTTGAAATCCCTTCTGCATTCCATTTTTGAATCATTTCCTTTGCGATCTCTTTTACAGTCCCTTTCCATCCAGCATGCGCAAGTCCTATCATACCATGTGATGGTGCATAAAAATAGAGTGGAACACAATCCGCGTAACATGATGTTAGAAGAACATCATTATTAGTCGTATAAATGCCATCTGTTTTTGAAATGCCGTCTTCATATGAATAGACGCCACTTCCTTTTTCCTGTTGTCCTACTTTTTCAACACGATGATCATGCACTTGTTCAGAGCAAATCCAGTTTTCTAATGGTTTTTGTAACTTATTTGCTAAAATGCGTCTGTTTGCATGAACGTTCTCCACGATATCATTCACATGTAATCCTAAATTCATCGCATGAAAGGAGCCCGTACTTACCCCACCATCTTTTGTCGTAAATCCAGCTGTAATGTTTCCAAGTTCTTTCCACGCTTGTAAATACAGTATACCGTCCACATATTTAAATGGTTGTCTCATAAAGTGACTCCTTTTAATTAAAATAACATAAAAAAGCATGGTACTTCCTGTCTATTTTACCATACTTTTATTTTTTCATAATGCCAACAGAAAAAAAAGAGGAATTTGTAATATTCTTTATGAAATTGTCGGTGTTTGTATTGATTCTGTTACAGAATTAACAGGATTTACTCTAACAAGTATGACATCTTCCCCAATTTTCATAATTTCCTCCCAAGGAATTACAATTTCTACATCCTTCCCAAAAATCCCTAACATACGTGCCTGTTTGGAAATAATAATAGACTCGATCTTCCCTGTGTTCATATCAATTTCAATATCTCCAATATTCCCAAGCCTTTTTCCATCTGAAACATTTATTATATCTTTCATCTGCAACTCTGAGATTCTTATCACTTTCATCCTCTCCCTTATATATGACGAATTGAAAAAACACTTTTTCTCAAATTACCAGGAAGCACCCTCTACTAATCCCATATTATTTTCATTATATGAACACAGCTGCCCTACTATGAGCGAAGACAAACTATATTACATATAAAAAGGCTTCACCATAAATGGTGAAACCTTATCCTTGAATCGTCTTATTCATTTGTTTAATAGCTGATTTCTCTAAACGTGACACTTGTGCTTGAGAAATCCCAATTTCTTCTGCAACTTCCATTTGTGTTTTTCCTTGAAAGAAACGTTTTCGAATAATCATTTTCTCACGATCATTTAAACGCTTCATCCCTTCTTTCAGTGCTAACTCTTCAACCCACTGCTCGTCCTTTTGTTTCTCATCACTTAACTGATCCATAACAAAAATAGGATCTCCCCCATCGTTATAAATCGGTTCAAATAATGAAACTGGATCTTGAATCGCATCTAAAGCAAAAACAATTTCTTCATGAGTCACTTCAAGCACTTTTGCAATATCCATTGCCGTTGGTTCTTTTGAATTTTCTGCAATCAATTTCTCTCTTACTTGTAACGCTTTATACGCAATATCTCGTAATGATCGTGATACGCGAATCGGATTGTTATCACGCAAATATCTGCGTATTTCCCCAATAATCATCGGCACAGCATACGTTGAAAATTTTACATTTTGACCTAAATCAAAGTTATCAATGGATTTCATAAGTCCGATGCAACCAACTTGAAATAAATCGTCAACATATTCTCCTCTGTTATTAAATCTCTGGATGACGCTCAGTACAAGACGTAAGTTTCCATTCACTAATTTCTCTCTTGCGCTTATCTCTCCACTTTGCATTTCACGAAATAATTTACGCATTTCATCATTTTTTAGTACGGGAAGTTTAGCTGTATCAACACCGCAAATTTCTACTTTGTTTCTCGTCAAAGTGTTCCCTCCTATCGGGAGTTGCTGTACAGTGTAAAGTATTTCCTTTGAAGGGGATTTTATGCATGCGGTTTTCTCTTCAATTTTCATTTTCGTCGTCTTTTCTCATACAACGTAAGAGAAGAAGACCAGCCTAGATAACGGCTGGTCTTCTTCTTTACACCATTTTATTAAATTCTTTTCGTAATCTTTTTATGATTCTTTTTTCTAAACGCGAAATGTATGACTGTGAAATCCCAAGCATATCCGCCACATCTTTTTGTGTCTTTTCCTCTTCTCCAGCAAGCCCAAACCGAAGTTCCATAATTTGTTTTTCACGATCATTTAATTGATGCAATGCTTTCATTAGAAGATGACGATCTACAGTAGCTTCTAAATCTTTTGTAATAATATCATCATCTGTACCTAATACATCTGATAGCAAAAGTTCATTCCCATCCCAATCGATGTTAAGTGGTTCGTCAAAAGAAACTTCTGAACGATTTTTATTATTCCGGCGCAAATGCATTAAAATTTCATTTTCTATACAACGTGAGGCATATGTTGCTAATTTTATTTTCTTTTCCGGATTAAATGTATTCACTGCTTTAATAAGGCCGATTGTTCCTATACTAATTAAATCTTCAATATTTATCCCTGTATTTTCAAACTTTCTTGCTATATATACAACTAACCGTAAGTTTCGCTCAATCAGTAACGATCTTGCTGCCTGATCTCCTTTTGGCAATTTATTCAAAAGAACTTCCTCTTCTTCTTTCGTTAACGGTGGTGGCAACGCTTCACTTCCACCAATGTAATAAATTTCATCGGTCTTAATTCCTAATTTCAGCAATACTTTATACCAAAGGTATACTAAATAAAATTTTAATTTCATCATATTATCCCGCCTCCCATTATTAAGCAATTACCATTTTTTGCGAAATCAACATTTTCGGATGCACAATACATTGATACTCTCCATTGGTTGACAACTGTTGTGTATTTAATCCAATCAATACTTTGCTGACTACAATAGAACTACCTTCATGATAAATTTGCACACTGTCTGGCTTAATTGCCCATAAAAATTGATTCTCTACTCCTACTGCTCTGAAAGGAATTAAGCGTAATTTTGTCGCCCACCCTGAATCATTTTCTGGTATTTTAGGAATCTCTGTTTTGGAATAAATTTGTTCTGTTAACCAAGCTGGCAAACAATGTTCTAATGATGAAATATGCATAATCATAACGGGTGTTTTTGTTAACGGGTCGTAAAGTTGGTTCCCACTATCAATTAAACCTGCGAGTTCTAGTTCCTCTTCAGCTAATTGAATTTTCAATTTCACAATTTGATCATAGTGTATTTTTGTAACCTCTACGCTTTCAATACGCTTTTTAGAAAAATAATAAATTACTGGAAAACCAAAAACAACAAACAACCAGCTAATTGGATCACCGTAAGAAATTGATTGAGATTGAACCAATCCATTTACCATTTCATTCGTTTGCAAAAAGAAATGAGTTCCAATTAACCCTCCGCCAACCATAAAGGTTACAAAGTAAAAAGTAAAAACAGTTTGTGTATAGTTTCTAAACGTTGTAAACCCAAATGCTGTATACACAATAAGTAACGAGTACAGTAGTTTCATAATTGGATGTGTCATCATAGAAGCAAAAGGAGTAAAGGCAAAAATAACAATGGTTGAACCTATAAATGCCCCTAACACAAGCCTCCATCTTTTGATCTTCTTTTTTAACACGGTTGCTGTTAATAAAAGTAAAAGAAAATCAATGCAGGCGTTTAACAACCAAACAACGTCGGCGTAAACAACCAAACAATTCACCTCTTTTTTTAAGTTGAGACTAGTATAATGCATATCCAATAGGAAAGTGTGTCAATTTGCGGAGGTGTTTTTTTGTTATTTTGTGCTTTCTAGACAAAATCTGTCGGTAAAAAATAAAAGTATATGTTTCATAGAATACTATACTTTTTACTTACATATAAATCGAAATATATAAAATAAAAAAAGACCTGCTTAGCAGATCTTTTCCCTGTATAAAACAAAAAAGGAGCATGAAAGCTCCTTTTCTTTTATCGTCTACGACGGTTACGTAAGAATGCTGGAATATCGATGTCATCTGAATCTGTATGACGCTCATGCACAACCGGCTCTTCACGTTTCATTTCACGCTTAACTTCACGTTGTTTGGAAGGTTGAGCTACTTGCTGTTGCTGTTGTTGCGTGTGATTCGCAGTCGGACGGATAATTGGTTTTGGTGGCTGCGTCGAAGCACTATCATCAAAACCAGTTGCAATTACAGTTACAACGATATCATCTTTTAATCCTTCATTAATAACAGAACCGAAGATCATATTTACTTCTGGATCTGAAGCTGAAGCTACAATGTCTGCCGCTTCTTGTACTTCATATAAGCTTAAGTTAGCTCCACCCGTAATGTTCATGATAACACCTTGAGCTCCATCAATAGAAGTTTCTAATAATGGACTAGAAATCGCTTTTTTCGCAGCTTCAGCAGCACGATTTTCTCCATTACCAGAACCAATACCCATTAAAGCAGAACCTCTATTAGACATAATTGTTTTTACGTCTGCGAAGTCTAAGTTAATTAAACCTGGTGTTGCAATTAAATCAGAAATACCTTGAACACCTTGACGTAATACGTTATCCGCTTCACGGAATGCTTCTAACATCGGCGTATTTTTATCAACAATCTCTAATAAGCGATCATTTGGAATTACAATAAGTGTATCTACATTTTCTTTAAATGCCGCAATACCAGATGCTGCTTGTGTTGCACGCTTGCGTCCTTCAAATGTAAATGGACGTGTTACAACACCAACTGTTAATGCACCTAATTCTTTTGCAACTTGAGCAACAACTGGAGCTGCACCAGTTCCAGTTCCGCCGCCCATACCAGCAGTTACGAAGACCATATCTGCACCACGAAGTGCTTCTTGGATCTGTTCTTTACTTTCTTCTGCAGCTTTTTTCCCTACTTCAGGGTTTGCACCTGCACCAAGTCCACGTGTTAATTTTCCACCAATTTGCATTTTTGTTTCAGCTTTTGATAGATTTAATGCTTGTGCATCAGTATTCACAGCGATAAAGTCTACACCTTGTACACCGTGTTCAATCATACGGTTTACAGCATTGTTTCCGCCACCGCCGACACCGATAACTTTTATATTCGCTAATTGATCTTGAGTAGTATCAAACTCTAACATGTCGAAATCCCCCTAGAACCTCATTTTTCGTGTCCAATTTTAATCCCATAAATAACGGAATACACGTTTTACTTTTGACATCATACGGTCATCATTTTGATTATTATTGTTTTGATTACGAGTTTTTTGTTTCGCAGGTTGCTGTTGTACCGGCGTTGGTGCTGGTGCTGGTACTGGTTCAAAATGTTCTTGCTTTTCCTGCACATTTTTCCCACGTAATTTAGCTTTTTGATAAGAATGTTTAATTAATCCTACTCCACTTGTATATTGGGGCTCACGCACACCAATATAATCAGGAGTCGCTATACGAACATTTTCATGTAAAATATCATATGCAAGATCAAGAACACCCGGCATAGAAGCAATTCCACCAGTTAGTACATAACCAGAAGCTACTTGCTTTACTCCTAACTTACGCACTTCATCTTGAACAAACATTAAAATTTCCTCTACACGAGCCTCTATTATATCCGATAATTCCAACTGAGAATATTGTTCTGTTTGGTCGCTTCCCATAATAGGAACCGTAAACATCTCTTCTTCAGATGCTGTATCATAAAAAGCATGTCCATATTTCAACTTAATTTGATCTGCATTGTCTGTTGAAGTTTTCAACCCAATCGCAATATCCTTCGTTATATGGTCTCCGCCTAACGGTAATACGCTTGTCGCTTGTAACTCTCCATCTTTAAAAATAGATAAAGTTGTAGATCCTCCCCCCATATCAACAAGGGCTACTCCTCTATGTTTTTCATCTGAAGATATCGCAACTGTTGCAGCCGCTAAAGGTTGAAGACAAATATCAACTATTTCAAGACCTGCTTTTTCTACACAACGAAGTAGGTTATGTAGTAAAGTTCTCGAGCCTGTTATAAGTGTACCTTCCATTTCTAATCTTACACCGATCATCCCGCGTGGATCGTTAATCTCGTCAAGACCGTCTACGATGAACTGTCGAGGTACCACATCAATAAACTCACGTTCTGGAGCAATTGACACAACTTGTGCTGCATCTAGAACGCGTAAGACATCTTCATTCCCGATTTCACGATCTTCATTTGAAACAGCGACTACTCCGTGACAAGGAAGTAGCTGTACCTGGTTTGCATTGACACCTACTACAACTTGCTCAATGTGGATTCCCACCATGCGCTCAGCTTGTTCAATTGCTTTTTTAATTGATCGAACAGTCTCGTCTATATCAACTATCGATCCCTTCTTTAAACCATTTGATTTTACATTTCCAACACCAATAATGTTTAAGCTGTCATTAACCATTTCACCAATGATGACTTTAACATTGGATGTACCGATGTCAAGACTAACATATATTTCATTGCTGTTCATTCTTTGGCACCTCCTTCTTTATTTATACCATACAACTCAATATATGGAACAACAATCGCAACTTTACTATTTATAAGAAAAATATTCAACGTCTTTATACGTTTCCCTTTTTTAACCCTATATTTTTCTTATTTTTATTTAACATTCATTTAAGAATATCGCAGTAAACTGTGAATAACTGCTTATCTTGAAATAATTCTATTTCAAGTGTAAAGATTACCGCCAAGTATAAGTCTACACTAAGATGTACTCATAGAAAAGTGAAACTTGTACCAATCCTAGTATGAATCTAAGAATTTTTACATCTTTTTCATCAAATGAACCATTCTTGTAAATTCAGATGCACCAAGTAGAACATTCGTTTTGTTTTTTCTACAATAACGTAGTGAAAACTATCTTTCTATTCTTTTTTTTCTTCCGCTCCTAATTCTTTCGTATATGCCCCTACTTCTAAATCAATTAATACCTTTTTACCCGGCTCAATTGTTTTTAAGATAAGCGGATAAGCTTCCATACGCTTTGCGAAATTTTGAATTGTAGTGCTCACTTCGTACCCTTCGTTCATATATAAAGTAAGGTGATCTTCATTCGCATTCGTCGGTGAATAACGAATTTCAGAAATAGATCTTAAAATAGTTGGTGTTAATTTTTCAAGCTCGGCAATTAACTCCTTCATTTTCTCCTCTTTAAAAGGTTCGAAAATTGGCGCTGCAACAGGAAGTTTTCCGTTCGGAAGTACCTCAAGTGTTTTCCCGTTCTCTAATAACGGTTGTAATTTCCCATCTTTGTTTATATAACCAATCGTTAAATATTCTTCAATATGAACATCAATTTTATTTGGAAAACGTTTTTTTACATTTACCGCTTTAATTTCTTTTCGTTTCGTTAGGTTTTCTTCTGCTTTATGTGCTGTCACTCGGAAATAACTTGTATCATACGTCACACCTGATTCCTTCATCACTTGTTCATCTGTCATATAATGATTTCCAAACACACTTATCTTTTTGATATTGCTTAGCGGAGACCGAAAGTAAATTAAAAAGAGCACTAATAAAAATAAAATTGATATGTATAAAATCAACCGATGATTAACATTTTTCTTGTTTTTTTTCTGTTGATTTTTTAACTTTGGTACACGATCCTGTAGTTTAATCACTTTACTATTTTTCATGTACGATCCCCCTACGTAACATAAAGAACGGCATGTTCCTCATGCCGTTCTTATCTTCTTATTATAACATAAATGATAATGAGCGGAACGAATAACCGTTATCTTCCAATGATTTCTACTTCTGTATGCATTTCTACGCCAAATTTATCCTTGATTGTTTGTTTTATTAATGCAATTAACGATAAGACATCTTGCGAACTGGCTCCCCCAGTATTAATAATAAAATTCCCATGCATTTCAGAAATTTGAGCTCCGCCTATTTGATAACCACGAAGCCCCGCCTTTTCTATTAAGTTTCCTGCAAAGTATGGAATTGGATTCCGAAATATACTTCCTGCACAAGGATGATTCCACGGCTGTGTTTCACGGCGGTAATCTTTATTCTTTTGCATGACGCTTACGATTCCCTCACGCTCTCCTACCTGCAATTGAAACTCAGCTTCCAAAACAATACCAGGATGTTTCGTTTGCAATACAGAAGTACGATAGGAAAACTCCATTTCTTCATGCGTTAACCAATCAATTGTTCCATTTTCAAACAAAATAAGAGCTTTTGATAATATGTTTGATATATCCGATTTATGTGCTCCTGCATTCATATACACTGCACCACCAACACTTCCTGGAATACCACTGGCAAATTCCAGGCCGGATAACCCTTGACGACTAAGTAAAGTTGATAATTTAATAAGGGGATACCCGCCACCAACTCTTACTCTATGTTTTTCGACTTCTAAGTGGTCTAATCCTTCTCCTAAACGAATAACGACACCTTCTATACCTAGGTCAGATACAAGAAGGTTCGAACCGCGACCAATTACAGTCCACTTTGTTTTATATTTTTTTACTAACTGCAACGTTTTTTCAATACCGGCAACATGCTTTGGCACAATTAAAATATCAGCTGGTCCACCTATTTTCATAGTGGTATAACGCGCTAACGCTTCATTCACTAACACGCGACCAACATTTGCTTCTATAAGCTCATTTACTAATTGCTCCATAAACAATCTCCCCCATACTAAGTATCCTTATTACAGTAGTATGCAGGGCGTTCACCTAACGTTATTTTTTTACAAGCTTATTCATTACTTCATACAGCTTATTTGCTGCATCTGGAATACCTAATTGCCCCGCAGCCAGCTTCATATTTTGTAATGTTTGTTCATCTAATAAAATCTCATCAATATCACGAATAAGCGTTTCTGCTGTTAAATCTTTTTCAAGCAACATTTTTGCTGCTCCTTTATCGACAACAGAGCGTGCATTCTTTTCCTGATGGTTATTTGTTACGTAAGGACTCGGAATTAACACACTTGGCTTACCTAACGCGGTTAATTCTGCAAGTGTTGTTGCCCCCGCTCTTGAAACAACAAGATCTACACCTGTAAGTACCTCTGGCATATTATGAATGAAAGGTTTAATAATAACATTATTCGGATTCCCTTTTTGCGTCACTGCTTCCATCACTTTGTCATAATGAACTTCACCTGTTACATACAATATTTCGTAACTTTTATTTCCAAACTGTTCAATTGCCTCTACGAAAGCATCGTTAATCGGTCTAGCTCCACGACTTCCACCAAAAATAAGTACGGATTTTTTAGGAAGAGATAAACCTACTGAACGTTTTCCTTTCATTCCATTCTGATCCATTACTTCTGATGCTCGTGGATTTCCTGTCATAACCACTTTTGACTGTGGAAAATGTTCTGCAGCCGCTTCAAAACAAACCGCAACTTTATCAACATAGCGGCTTAAAAATTTATTCGTTACACCAGGTACACTATTTTGTTCATGTACAATGGTTGGAATACCTAATTTTGCTGCAGCATATACAACTGGGCCACATACATATCCACCCGTTCCAATCACAATATCCGGATTAAAACGACGAATATATCGTTTACTATCTTGTACACCCTTTAGGAAACGCATCACCGTTTTCACGTTATCTAACGATATTTTACGCTTAAATCCACTTATAACAATAGATTGAAACGGTATACCTGCTTTTGGAACAATTGTGCTCTCTAATCCGCTCTCCGTACCAATATATAAAAACCTTGCTTCCGGATTTAATTTTTTTATTTCCCTTATTAAAGCAAGAGCCGGATAAATATGACCTCCAGTACCCCCACCACTTACTAATACACGCACTACTAATTCCTCCGCTTCTCTTTTCTTATTTCAGTCGTATTTATTTCTATATACATCATGTTTCTTCGCGCACATACGAAAAACCCTGTCTTATAAAACAGGGTTTAGTAGCGAGAATGGCGACTTATATTTAATAATACACCTACTGCCATTAACATTAATGTCAAACTTGATCCACCATAACTTAAAAACGGTAAAGTAATACCCGTAACAGGCATCAATCCTGTTACAACACCAACATTAATCATTACTTGAATCGCAATCATCGCCACAATACCTACTGCTAAAAACGTACCATATAAATCAGGCGCTCCTAAAGCTATACGAATCCCACGCCATAATAACAGACTAAATAATAATAACACAAATGAACCACCAATAAAACCTAATTCCTCAGATAAGATTGCAAATATAAAGTCTGTTTGTGGTTCAGGTAAATAAAGAAACTTTTGTCTACTTTGTCCAAGTCCGAGCCCGAATAATCCACCTGGTCCAATTGCGAGTAACGATTGAATAATTTGAAATCCACTTCCAAGCGGATCTGACCACGGATCTAAATATGATGTAATACGTTTCATTCGATACGGTGCTGATGCAATCAGCCCTACAAATCCTGCTACACCAAGCAAACCAAACATTGCAAAGTGAAAGACCCTTGCCCCCGAGATAAATATCATAATGATACATGTCCCAACCATTACCGTTCCTGTGCCAAGATCTGGCTGTAACATAATCATCCCAAAAGCAAGAAATACAAAACTAAGAGCTGGTAGTAAACCACGTTTAAAAGAGGTAATTAATTTTTGTCGTTCCGCTAAAAATTTTGCTAAGAAAATAATCATCGCAAACTTCATAAATTCTGATGGTTGAATGGAAAATGCCCCGATTCCAATCCAACTTCGCGCTCCTCCTCGAACAAGCCCTACCCCAGGAATAAGAACAAGAATAAGAAGAATGAAGCAAACTAGCAAAATTACTTTTGAATACGTACGCCACACCCAATAATCAATTTTCATAATTAAAAACATAGCCACTACACCAATACTTGCAAATAGCAATTGCCTTTTTGCAAAAAAGAATGAGTCCCCCATTTTATAAGAGGCCCAAACCGCACTCGCACTATACACCATAACCATTCCGATTGTTAACAACGCAAGTGTAACGATGATGAGAATAAAATCAGGCGTTTTCTTCATTACCCATAAACACCACCTCTTTAGGCAGAAACTTTTGCCCTATGTAACAAAACATCAGTAGGTGTTAGCCTACTGATGTTTTGATTTACTTTATATAAGTTTATGCACAGCTTGTATAAAAATGTCTCCTCTTTCTTCAAATGTTTTAAATTGATCCCAGCTTGCACATGCTGGAGAAAGAAGAATTACATCGCCATCTGTAGAATGAGCATAAGCTTTCACTACAGCTTCATCTAAAGTATCGACACTTTCAATTGTATCTAATCCCGCTTTTTCTGCAGCTCTTACTAATTTTGGAGCTGTTTGTCCAAATGTCACAATTGCTTTTACATTTTTGAAATACGGAATTAAATCATCGAATTCATTTCCACGATCAAGCCCGCCTGCTAATAACACAATCGGTTGTGTAAACGCAGATAAAGCTTTCTCAGTCGCTAACATATTCGTTGCTTTTGAGTCATTATAAACCTTACGATTGTTAATAGTTGTTACATATTCTAAACGATGTTTTACACCTGTAAAACGTTTTAACACCGCTGTAATCGCTTCATTAGAAACACCTAATAATTTTGCGATACTCATTGCTGCTAAAATATTTTCTAAATTATGTTGACCAGGTAAAACGATATCGCCTACTTCAACAACTTTTTCACCTTTAAAACAAAGAGCATTCTCTTTTATACATGCACCATCTTCAATTTCTTTCGTTGTCGAGAATAGTACTTTTTGCCCTTTACTATAAGCAGATAAAGCCATCACATCTGCATCATCTGCATTTATTACACTATAATCATTTTCTGTTTGGTTTTTAAAAATATTTGCTTTTGCTAAACCATATTCCTTCTTCGTCCCGTGATAATCTAAGTGGGCCTCAAATAAATTTAAAAACGCAGCAATTTTAGGCTGGAACAATTCTACTCCCATCAGTTGGAACGATGAAAGTTCTGTAACTACAACTTCATTTTCTTTTGCATCCTGTGCTACTTCACACGCTACAGTTCCTATGTTTCCTGCAATTACAGGATGCTTTTGTCCTTCTTTTAGCATTTCAAATGCAAGCATTGTCGTCGTCGTTTTACCGTTAGACCCTGTAATCCCAACAAATGGCGCTTCTGAAATACGATATGCTAATTCAACTTCCGTAACAATTGGAATTTGCTTTTCTTTCGCAGCAACTAATAATGGATTAGAATACGGGATTCCTGGATTTTTTACAACAAGAGAAATATTTCTCTCTAACAATTCTAAAGGATGACCACCGCATACAACGTCCATTCCTTTTGCTTGTAATTCTGCAGCAAGTACATTATCCGCTAAAGGCTTTCCGTCATTTACAATAACATTTGCCCCTAATTTTTGTAACAGCGTAGCTGCTGCATAACCACTTTTTGCAATGCCTAATACAAGAATATTTTTATTTTGAAATTCAGTTACAGTTTTCAATTACATCCACACCCCGATATAAATTCCTAACACAGCTAATAAAAATCCTACAGACCAAAATGTCACAACAACACGCCACTCTGACCAACCACATAATTCATAATGATGGTGTAATGGACTCATTTTAAAGACACGTTTTCCTGTTGTTTTAAAAGAAATGACCTGAATAATAACAGATAAAGTTTCCATTACGAATACTCCACCAATGATTACAAGTAGCAATTCTTGTTTTAATAAAATCGCTACAGCTGCAATGGCTCCACCTAAAGCTAAGGAACCTGTATCTCCCATAAACACTTTCGCTGGATTTGCATTGAATACTAAAAATCCAAGTACAGCTCCTACAACTGCCATACAGAATATCGCTACTCCAAATTGCTCTTGTGCTACTGCAATAATACTAAACGCTCCAAATGCAATAGCAGCTGTTCCTGATAATAAACCATCTAAACCGTCAGTTAAGTTAACTGCATTTGATCCACCAATAAGCATAAATAATACAAGTACAAAATACGCCCAACCTAGTTCAAACTTAACATCTGTTCCCGGAATCATGATGTATGTGTGGAACGCTTGCCCTTTTCCAATTAAAAAGAACGCAATAGCAATAACAAGCTGACCTACTAATTTTTGTTTTGATGTTAAACCAAGATTTCTCTTCTTAACTACCTTTATGTAGTCATCTAAAAATCCAATTAATCCGTAGCCAAATGTCACTAATAATAATAACGAAACCTCTGCACCTAAATGATTAAACTTAATCGCCATAATAAGTGAAGTTACCATCATAGATACATATATGACAATACCACCCATTGTCGGTGTCCCTGATTTTTTTTGATGTGACTTTGGTCCCTCATCACGAATACTCTGTCCGAACTTTAATTTCCTTAAAAATGGAATAAACAATGGCGAAAGGGCAACAGAAATTAAGAATGCTACCCCAGCCGTTACTAATAAACCTTGCTCAAGCACATGTAGTCCTCCTCTCACGTTGTTACTCTTCGTTGTTTAAACGCTCTGTAATTGCTTCTTTGGCGACTTCACGATCGTCAAAATGATGAACGTCTTTGCCAATAATTTGATACGTTTCATGACCCTTACCAGCAATAATGATAATATCTTCAGCTTTCGCGTTAGCAATTGCATGGTATATCGCTTCTTTTCTATCAATAATTACTTCATAATTATTCCCATTTGCACCCTGCACCATATCATCTAAAATAGCCCCTGGCTCTTCACTTCTTGGATTATCAGAAGTATAAATTGCATGAGTTGCATATTTTGTTGCAACACTTGCCATGATTGGTCTCTTTGTTCGATCTCTATCTCCGCCACAACCGACGATACAATATACATCGCCTTTTGCAAACTGTTTTGCTGTTTTTAATACATTCTCTAAGCTATCTGGTGTATGTGCATAATCAACAATAACTGTATAATTTTGTCCACCATCAACTACTTCAAAACGTCCTGGAACTCCAGCTAGTTGCTTTATTACATCAATAACCGTTTCTAAACTTACACCAGAAACAAGTCCTGCCGCTGTTGCTGCTAGTACGTTATATACATTAAATTTCCCAATCAATTTCATCGTGACATTTACACTTTCATACGGTGTTACAAGCGTAAATGTAGTTCCACCGCTCGTCATAACGATATCTTTGGCCATAATATCACTTGTTGTATCAATTCCATATGTTACAACAGTTGCCGCAGTACTTCTCATATATTCCGCAGTTACAGCATCATCATTATTCAGTACCGCGTACTTTTCACGATCATGGTTATAACTATTGCCAAGTTGTGCAAATAGCAATCCTTTTGCATGTTTATATTCTTCCATCGTTTTATGATAGTCTAAATGATCTTGTGTTAAATTTGTAAACACTGCTACATCGTAATCACATCCGTGTACACGACCAAGATCTAAAGCATGTGACGAAACTTCCATTACTGTACTATCTACACCGTGCTCAACCATTTTTGAAAACGTCTGTTGAAGTGTTAGTGCATCTGGTGTTGTATTTTTCACCTCAAATGTTTCATCACCGATTTTCATATTAATCGTTCCAATTAGCCCCGTTTTATGACCATGTGCGCGCATAATCTCATCCATAATATGCGATGTTGTTGTCTTTCCATTTGTACCTGTAATTCCGATTAAATGTAACTTGTGTGTTGGTTGACCATAAAAATAATCAGCTAAAACCGCTAACGAACGAAAAGTATTTTTCACAAGTACAACTGGAACGTCAACATCAATTGGTCTTTCCGCAACAATAGCAGCCGCTCCTTGTGCCGCTGCTTGCTTAGCAAAATCATGGCTATCAACCGTATATCCTTTCATACATACAAATAAGCTTCCCTCTTTCACTTTACGTGAATCAGCTTCTATAGATGTGATTTCTGGATTTTCTTTTGGAACAACTGGAAAATCATGCAAACATGATAAAAGTGTATGCAACTTCATTTCACTAAACCCTCTCTACATTGTGTATTTATCTCTTTTTTAATAGGCAACACGTTACCTCCTAAATATGTAAAATAGGAGGTAAGTGCTACTGTGTCTAATAAATAGACTTATTTATAATTAGGGCTCTTACAGCCTCAAATTAAGTAACTCTTCTATAAAGAACTCACTTCCACCAATTGTACCATAAAACGTACTAGGTTACCTTTAATTCCCGAAGTAAATTCTAATTTTTGAGCCCTCTTTTACTTTAGCTCCTGCTTCTGGGGATTGTTTAATTACTTTCTCTCCGTCTCCACTTATATCAAGCTTCAAATCGACGAGTTGTGTCTGTAAGTCTTTCTTTTTCATACCAATTAAATTCGGAACTTCCACAGTTGGTGTATCGCCCCATTTATATTCTCTCTCAACTTGTTCTTTTCTCGGTTTCACTCCCATAACAGGAAGTGCATCCCGAAGAATATTCCCAACAATTGGAGCTGCTACTACTCCACCAAATTGCGTTACACCTTTCGGATTATCAACAGCAACATAGACAACAATTTCCGGATCATCCGCTGGAGCAAAACCGATAAAAGATACTATATAATTATTCTCTAAATATTTACCATCTTTCACCTTTTGAGCCGTACCTGTTTTTCCACCTACACGATACCCATCAATGAAAGCACCTTTACCAGATCCCTTTGCTACAACATTCTCTAATGCATACCGAACTTTTTCTGAAGTTTCCTTGGAAATAACTTTTCTTTTTTCCACAGGTGTCTTTTTACTTACAACTTGATTATTTTTCGGATCAATAAATTCCTTAGCTATATATGGTTGATACAATGTCCCACCATTTACAGCCGCTGCTACTGCTGCTACTTGTTGAATTGGTGTTACAGAAACTCCTTGACCAAATGAAGTAGTTGCTTGCTCGACTGGACCAACCTTATCTAAATTAAATAAAATCCCACTACCTTCACCTTGCAAATCAATTCCTGTTTTCTGTCCAAAGCCGAAATTACGAATGTATTTAAACAATCGGTCTTTACCAAGACGATCACCAAGTTCAATAAATCCTGGGTTACATGAGTTTTGAACTACTTCTAAAAACGTTTGGCTACCATGGCCTCCTGCTTTCCAGCATTTCAATCTAGCTCCACCCACTTCAGCTGCTCCATCATCATAAAACGTATCTTTCTCTAAGTCTACTAAATTTTCATTCAAAGCTGCCGCTAACGTAATGATCTTAAATGTTGAACCAGGCTCATACGTACTCCATACTGGTAAATTTCTATTATACACTTCTGGAGAAACACTTTGAAAATCTGCTGGATCAAAACTCGGCCGACTCGACATACCTAAAATTTCACCATTTTTCGGATTCATTGCAATCGCAATCATACCATCTGGATTATATGTCGACTCTGCAATATTCATTTCTCTTTCCATAATTCTATTAATACGCGCATCAATTGTTAAGCCTAAATTCAAACCAGCTTCTGGTTTTTTGAAATCATCGCCAACATTAGGCATCCTTTGTCCTTTTGCATCTGCAAAAAAACGCACATGACCTTCATCACCATTTAGCTCTTTATCATAATATTTTTCAAGCCCCATCAAACCTTGGTTATCACTACCTGCAAACCCTAATACGTGTGATAAAAAGTTACCGAATGGATAGTACCGGATAGAGTCCTCTGCGATATAAACACCTTTCAAACTTAATCCTCGTACCTCTTTCGCTTTATCATGTGATATTTTTCTTCCGCCTTTATCTAACCTTACAATCGATTCTTTTTTTGTAATCCTCTTATAAATCTCATCTTTTTCCACACCTAATACTGCAGCTAACTTCTCTGCAGTCTCTGCTGGTTTTTCAATTTGCCTCGGTACAACAAAGACCGTTGGGGCACTTTTATTCGTAGCAAGTTCCACACCATTTCGGTCTAAAATCTTCCCACGTTCAGGTTCAAAAGTAATATTACGACTCCACGAATCCTTTGCACGATCCGTTAACATATTCCCAAGAAAAAATTGTACATATCCAAGACGAATATCGATGATAGTGAAAATAAGTATACCTGATATGAGTATAAAAATAAGTCGTTTTCTAACCGTTACATTTGATACACGCATATTGGAACAAGCCTCCCTTACGCCTAGCTTGTTCCAATATATGCTTGTACTTATTTAATTAGAACTTCTTCTCTTTTACCATTACTGTTTTTCTGCTTCTTGTTGTGGTTCAAGTGGCGGTACAAGCGTTACACCTAACTCTGTACCAGGTTGCAACAATGTTCCTTCCGCCACACTTTGTTCGGTTACATATCCGGTACCAGTAGGTTTTAAGTTAAGCTTTAATGTTTTTGCTAAATTCATAACATCACGCAGTGCCCAGCCTTGTATATTTGGCATTGTAGGCTTATCTCCTACTAAGAAGACTCGATCGCCTTTTAATGTTTGCTCCGTTGCTTTTGGCACTTGCTGCTGCACTTTTCCTTCACCTAATACGATTGGACGAAGTTTTGCTTTATCAATTGCTTTTTTCGCTTCTTCCATCGTTTTCCCGGTTACATCTGGAACGACAGTTTGTTGTTCTTTCACATATTTTTTCGGGTCTTTTATTTCATTTGGCTTAATCTTTAAATACTCTAAACTATTTTTGGTTACATATTTAAAAATATCAGCTAAAGGCTGTGCGCCATTCTCATCATCTTTCAATTTCGGTTGTTTTACAGCTACATACACAACAAGTTGCGGATCGTCCATAGGTGCCATCCCTAAGAATGAGAATATATAATTCTCTCTTCCCGTCATATAGCCACCTTTTCCATCCGGAATTTGCGCCGTCCCTGTTTTACCACCCACTGAATATCCATCGACTTTATAAGCAGTTCCTGTTCCTTTCGGCGATGTAACAACACGTTCTAATAACTGTCTTACTTGCGCTGCTGTTTCTTTCGTAACAGGTTTTCCCACTTCTTCTGGCTTATGTTCTAATTTTACTTCACCTGTTATTGGATCTACAATTTTATCAATTGTATACGGCTTCATCATTTTCCCATCATTTGCAATAGCAGTTGCTGCTTGTACAAGCTGTATTGGCGTTACAGTAGAACCTTGTCCAAAAGCTGTTGTTACTTGCTGTATTTGCTGATCGAATAGAATTGTATTTGAACCTTCACCAGGTAAATCAATGTTCGTTTTTTCATCTAATCCAAAACTATGAATATATTTTCGGAAACGTTCTGGGCCAAGTTTTTGATCCCCTAAAATTGCAAACGCTACGTTGGAAGAACGCTCTACCCCTTCATCAAACGTGATAGATCCCCATCCAGCGCCTCCGTTATGATCTTTTATTTTTCGGTTTCCGACTTGGTATGTACCAGACTGATAATAATCTTGTCCTTTATACACGCCTTCATTAATAGCTGCTGCTAGCGTGAAAATTTTCATTGTTGATCCAGGTTCAAATGCATTTGCAATTGCATCATTGAAGAAATATTTAATTTGACGATCATTTGGATCATAACTAGGCTTACTAGACATCGCTAATATTTTCCCTGTTTTTGGATCCGCAACAATCCCTATTAAACTTTCTGGGTCGTAATGTTTACTTGCAGATTTCATCGCATCTTCTAAATAACTTTGAATACGTTGATCTATCGTTAAATACGTGTTATCTCCATTTTTAGGTGCCTCTACGTTCACTTTCCCGCCGTCAAGAGACACACCTTTACGATCGCCTGTATAAGCTACTTTTCCGTTAGAAGCACTTAAATACTTATCTAAACTTTTTTCTAAACCAAATTGTCCTACCGAAGTTCCCTCTTCATTCGGTTTAGCATGACCTATAACGTAAGATGCAAAATCACCGTTCGGATACACTCTTGCATTTTCAGTAATAAAAGATATGCCTGGCAATTTCAATGCTTCTATTTGTTCCTTCTGTTCTTTCGTCAAATCTTTACCTAGTGTTCCAAATTCGACTTGATTTTTATCTTTTTTATTTAACGTGGCTAAAATTTTCTCTTCATCTTTTCCGAGTACTCCCGCAATTTTCTTTGCAGTATCCTCTTTATTTTCAACATGATTCGCACCTTTTAATTCTGCTACAAGTTTATAAGAGTTTGCATCTTGCGCTAACACATGACCATTTTGGTCATAAATCGTCCCGCGATTCGCTTCCAGAACTCCTGTTTTACTATGTTTTTGCTTAGCGAGTGCATCCAAATCATGATCATGAACAGTTCCTGTTGCTTGTATGTAAAAAAATCGGGCTAATAATAGCAAAAAGAGCAGGAGGAATAAAATCATAAAATACCCTGCTCCCTTATTGGTATGAAATTTAGTCATATTTCTCTTCATTTTCCCTTCACACCTATTGCCTTATTTGAGGCCCTTCACATTATTCGCATTAATTTCTAGCCCGTGTTTTTTTGCAACTTCAGCGATTCGTTCATAGCGACTTAATTTCTCTACTTCAGCCTGTAACTCTTGATTTTCTTTTTGCTGCTGTACAATTTTTTGTTCTATCGTCGCTGCTTCTACATTAACTTGATAAAGGCCTGCTTTATTTCCAATAAACGCTACACAGGCATACAATAAAAAGCCAATAAATGCTACATACAACAGTTTTTCGATTCTTGTAATCTTCGCTTTAGCTTTTGGCTGAACCATCTGCTGTGGGGGCGTTTGAATCTGTACCTCTTCTTGCGCTTGTTGTTTGTACTTTACAGCTAAGTTACTCATACCTCTCTCCCCTTTTTATCGTTTTTCAGCGATTCTCAATTTCGCAGAACGCGCTCGATTATTTTCTTCTAACTCTATATCAGAAGGTAAAATCGGTTTTCTTGTAATAAGCTTTAATTTCGGCTTAAATTCATCAGGAATAATTGGTAATCCTGGTGGCAATTGTGGCGTTGTACTATTTCGCTTAAACGTCGTTTTACAAATACGGTCTTCTAAAGAATGGAATGTTATAACACTAACCCTTCCACCTGGCTTGACCATCTCAATCGCAGATTCCAACGCTTCTTCAAATACTTTCAATTCATCATTTACAGCTATACGGATTGCTTGGAACACTCGCTTCGCAGGATGTCCACCCGTTCTACGAGCAGGAGCTGGAATACCCTCTTTAATTAGTTCTACTAATTCTCCTGTCGTTTCAATAGCTTTATTCTCACGATACGCTTCAATTTTCCTTACTATTTGTTTTGAAAATTTCTCTTCACCATACTGGAAGAAAATTCTTACAAGTTGTTCATATGACCAGCTATTTACAACATCATATGCTGTTAATGGGGCATCTTGATCCATTCGCATATCTAACGGTGCATCATGATGATAACTAAAGCCACGCTCTGGTGTATCTAATTGTGGGGATGAGACACCTAGATCAAATAAAATACCGTCTACTTCTGTTATACCTAATTCCTGTAGTTTTTCAGATAAATGACGGAAATTACTTTTTACTGTTATGAACTGTTCACCGTATGAAGAGAATTTTTCTTTCGCATTTTGAATCGCTATCTCATCTTGATCAAACGCGATTAACTTTCCGCCTTCAGTTAATTGGGATAATAAATAAGAACTATGTCCTCCTCCCCCCAGTGTACAATCTACATATGTACCACCTGGCTTTATATCTAAGCCGTCTACTGTTTCCTTTAAAAGCACTGTTACGTGTTTAAACATTGTTGCACCTACTCTTTTTCCAATTAATTATGTTGAATGCATCTCCTCCTCCAAACGTATATTTCACGATTAGAGAACGAAATACTATGAAAGAACGACTCATTTAACTTGCCTACAAAGGCAGCATACTATACAAATCGCTATTTTCTTTTATTATATACTAAATTTTATCATCTTTTGCGGGAATTTAAATAAAAAACTGTCGAAAAAGATAATAATACGTTTACATTTTGTGCTATTTTGTCATATATTTAAGTATCCTGCATAATTACGATATTCACCGTTTGCCAGATTAATAATTCAGAAAAATTTCACTTCACAGTAAATTCAACGGAACAAAAATAAAATCCTGCTCCTAAGAGCAAGATTCTATAGTTTTATAACATGATGTTTTCCATCCCAAGAAAACGATTTTTCCATTACACGCTCAACGAAATCCAAACCGAACTGATTTAAGTAGTAACATATATTCCACACACGCTCTTGCGGCGCCCCTAATGGACGAAGTGCAAATTGTATGCGACGGAATTTATTTAGCTGTACTTCATGTTTTTTCTCAACATTTCTTTTCAACATTCTTTCCAACAGTTCAATTTGTTCATTAATTTTGAATTCATTTTTCCCTGCAAACGCACTTAATCCAGGATCTATTTTCTTCACAAACTGTTGTAATGACGTATGGATATCCATTATTTCTTTTTTCGCCTCTACAAATCGATCATCTATCGGTTCCTCTATTTGATTAGATAACCAGTTTTCACGCAACTTATCTACGTTATTTAAAAACGGATCACTGTCTCGCAATTGTAAATCGTGTAAATCTGTCGCTACATCCCTCTCTATATAAGTGATTGTAATACGTGGAACGACAGGTGGCATTCGGAAACCGATAGTATGGAAGACTTGTTGTAATTCACTCCAGTAAGCTAATTCCCCTGGCCCTCCAATAAACGCCAGTGTAGGAAATACATACTCTTGCATAAGAGGGCGCGTTACAACATTATTACTAAAGCGTTCCGGGCTTCTCTCTAGCTCTTCCATCAATTCCTCATACGAAAAGGAATACGCTCCATCCTTCCCAACAAACTTCCCTTGATTGTCTTCAAGTAACACTCGCTCGTTATCAATTTCCATGAATATATGCACTGCATTATACTTCGTTTCAATAATCGGTTTATATCCTAATTCTTTAATTATTTCCTGTTGGTTATGAAGCCCCTCTTGCACTTCTTTATACTTACCTATAATTCGCTTGAAAAACGGCACTTCTAATTTTCTTAATTCAGGATGATGCGAATCGACAAGAATTAAACCAGAATTCACGAACATTTTCATAATAAGATGGCCAAAGAAATCTACATACGTTTTCGATTTCCCCAAAGAATCATCAATAAATTGCAGTACATCCTTTGTAAAATTCGTTTCAGGGTATGTTTTAAAAATTTCTTCAATCCACTTTCTACAGTCTTCCAAAGAAAGATCGGACTCTGAAGCACTCGCCTTTTTCGGATTACGATCATGAAAAATAGTCTTTTTTATTTTTTTATTCTTCGTTACAAAAGTATGATTAATTTCATCCATATCATGGTCTTCACCAGCAATCCAGAAAACAGGAACAACTTTAACACCTAAACTTTCTTCCTTTTCCCTCGCAAGCTGTAAAACTGAAATGATTTTATGAATTGTATAAAGTGGTCCAGTTAATAAACCAGCTTGTTGTCCAGCTATAACAACATATGTATTTTCATCTCCAAGCGCTTTTACATTTTGAATCGTAGCTTCTCCCGCTTGTAATTTTGTATTATATTCTAATAAATGCGCTACTAAATCTTGGCGGAAAAACTCCCTCTCACGCAAATCATGTACACGCTGTTTAAAAGCATCTTCTGTTAACATATAGTCAAAACACGACTGTATCTCTTTTTTACCGTTCATATAGTCCGCTACAACACCTTGTTGCGGAACAGAGATTTCTTTTATCTCCATATAATTCTTCCTTTCGTATCCTGTTCTATCACCAATCCACATTGTAGTCAATGTTGCACGTAAAAGCAAAGAATTACACTTATTCTTTTACTTCTAATCCTTTTATTGCATCGAACAAAAATTGAAGTGTCGGAACGGATCGTTGCTGTTTCTTAGCTTCCTCTAATACATATCCAACAATCGCACCAATTTCCGTTTGTCTATTCGCCCTTACATCTGCCAGCATAGATGATGTATTATGAGACGTTCTTTCACATACGTGACGTACCATTTTCCATACCATTTCTTTTTCTTCTTTAACAAGAAAAACGACTTCCTGAAATACTTGCTCCATCAATCGATAAAAAAACGGGTTCGTAATCAACTCTCCGTTCTGGACTTGTAATAATGCTGTCAATGGATTGATACATACATTAACTACTAATTTTTTGTGCATGACATCCTTCCAATCATCTTCTATTTGAATCGGAAAATGAGGAAATGGAAAGCAATTAAATATTTTTTCAAAATGTATAAACTGGCCGTGCACGATTCCAAACTTCGTTACACCTATCCCCGTATGATAAACGGTATGTCTTTCTTCTTTTTTTGCACCATGCTCTACAATCCCAACCGCAATATTTTCATTCTTTATTTGCTGCATAGCATGAAGGTGCGACATTCCGTTTTGCAAAAAGATTAATGAGGATTCCCCTCGCACAAAAGGCAGTATGTCAGTTATATGATATTGCTTAACAGCAATAAATATATAGTCTAGCTTCTGGTCTAGCATACTCGCTATTGGCAAAACAGGCGGGAATACGGTTTCACATTTTTCCTCCCTCATACAAGTTACACCCGTTATATTCAATTCCTCAGCCTGTTTAGCTGTCCTTGCAAACAACGTAACATCTTGCTTACTTTTTTGTAAATAAAATGCATATAACAGACCGATAGCTCCTGGTCCCACAACTCCAATTTTCATTTTCACACAAGGAACTCATATAAATACGATACATAAGTCCCTTTTCCCTCCCCCTTTTTATCCCGCAAACGCCTGATTGGTGCGAAATTATAATTAACTAAAGGTGAACAAATCCCACCGATTACAGTTTCACTTTATCTTTCTCAATTCCATGAACACAGTTTACAATTTCATTGCTCTTTAACAAACAAATGCAACCTCTACTTTCAATATGTATATACTACCTATTAATATGCTTCTACTCTTAGTTTAGCAAATCCTCAAAAAAATAATAAAAGAAATATACTATCTTCTTCATAAAAATAAAAAAATGAGTTATAATATTATTATAAATATTTTTACTTTTCTGCATTCAACGAGACAAGAAAAGGATGTGATGTTATGGGATTCCCAAAAGTTGAGCGCTTGCTCATCAATTATAAAACATTAGACGAATTTAAAAAATTTAAAGGTTGCGGAGCTCAAGAATTATCCATGTTAGAAGAATTACAGGCAAACATTATTGAAAACGATAGTGAATCTCCATTTTACGGTATTTATTATGGTGGATCACTAATTGCACGTATGAGTCTATATATGAAAAGGCACGGCGGGGAACCATTCGAAATTACAGGTACTTACCTAGAACTCTATAAACTTGAAGTGTTACCAACTTTCCAAAAACAAGGATTCGGAGAAATGCTTGTAAATTATGCGAAGGGGCTACAGTTCCCAATTAAAACGATCGCACGTATCCATTCAGCTGGTTTTTGGGATAAATTAAATTTCCAGCCCGTATCAGTACCTGATGGTGATTTTTATGTTTGGAACCCCGAAACAAATTTGAATGCGGTTACAAACGAAGAGTCCGCATAAGAAATAAAAAAAACAGCTACATAGCAGCTGTTTTTTTATTTCTTTAACTTTTCTAATTTCCCATTCGAACGAGCGCTATTTCTTTCCGCTACCATTACACTTCTTTTTTGATCGATATAATCAAGCAATGTTCTATACTCTTCCTCATATACTGATAATCGCTCCAAAAGATTCTCTCTCTCTGTTTGTAACGATTCAATTTGCTGTTGCAACACCATTAAAGAGTTTTCATCTTTATAATTTTGCAAAAAATCAATAACATCATTTAATGTAATTGACGTAGGCTCTACTACCCTTGTCTCTTTTACTTCATAAGTTTCTACTTTACGTAGTTGCTTCGCTTCTTCAATACGTTCTTTGTATTGTTTTCTAACGTAAGAATTCCATCTAAAGCCACATGCTGCTGGTGTACGAGATAAATGTCTTCCCACTTCTTTAAAGGCAGATAATTGCGTTCCACCTTCTTGAATATGCCGGAGTACTACTTCTGCCAGAAGCAAATCTTCATCATCAGTCCAAGCATCTTGTCTTGTTGTCGCCATCTCTCTAGTCCTCCCTATGCATTTTTTATTAAGCATATGCAGTTACTAGAAAAGATAGAATACAACAAATAAAGAATAAGACAAAAAAAATAAACGTAGAAGATATCTTCTACGTTTATTTTCCCGCAATTACTTGCTGATTACTTCTTTACCTTTGTAAGTACCGCATGCTTTACATACACGGTGAGCTAATTTCGCTTCACCACAGCTTGGGCACTCTACCATACCAGGTACTGATAATTTGAAATGCGTACGACGCTTTCTTTTTACTGTTTTAGAAGTTCTTCTAAAAGGTACAGCCATTCTTCCCACCTCCTTAAAAGAAATAGTTATTTTCATATGAAGGCCTAAACCAGTCTTCCGATTATTTGTCAAAAAACTTTGCAAGTCCTGCTAATCGTGGATCAACAGTCTTTTCTTTGTTTTCTTCCGAAATCACTTGCCAGTCTTGACCTTGCATCGGTGCTCCACCAGAAACATCATCACTGAAAATTTGCATTGGAATCTCCAAAAGTATATTTTCCTTGATTACGGGCAGTAAGTCAAGTACTTCTCCTTCTAAACAATGAATTTCAGCTTCAGTTTCAAATTCTTCTTGTGAAGTTTGGAACACCTCAGTTGTTTTAATGTCAAATGGTAATGTCACATCTACTAAAGAGCGAGAACATGGTAAAACCATGCTTCCAGTTATATGTAGATGGAACGTAAACTTACCGGATCCAAAATCAACTCTTCCTGTTACATGAGCAGGATTAATTTCACGAATATCTTTCTCGACCTCTTGTAGCTCACTTACATCTACCATCTCATCCAATGTCAATCCTTTATTTCTCAATTTATTCAATTGATGGATGGACCATTTCATATCATATCACCTCAAGGCAACAAACAAAATTATAGCTAGCCATTTTATATTTGTCAATGTTTTTTCTTTACACTATAATGAAGTCATCATAGTAAATAATATATAGAGTATCATGTTTTTCAAAAAGATGCTACATCGAAAGGAGAGATTACCATAAAAGCCAGTGGTATTGTTGTTGAATATAACCCTTTTCATAACGGTCATGATTATCATGTGCAACAAACAAAAAAGTTAACACACGCTGATATTACAATCGCCGTTATGAGTGGTCCTTTTTTACAGCGTGGTGAGCCAGCACTCCTATCCAAATGGTATCGTACCAAAATGGCCTTATCATGCGGTGTAGACCTTGTTGTAGAGCTTCCATACGCCTTCTCAACACAAAAGGCTGAAACCTTTGCAAATGGCGCTATTTCCATTTTAAACGCCCTGCACGTGTCTGAAATTTGTTTCGGTAGTGAAGATGGACAAATCGAAAATTTTTATAACACCATTTCTGTGCAAAAAAATGAAGACGAGACTTTTAATCGTCTTGTAAAGCAATTTATGAACGCAGGTAATAGTTACGCAAAAGCTACATCTGAAGCTTTCCTACACATTTTACCTTCTGAAAAAAACATAGACATGTCACAACCAAATAATATTTTAGGTTTCCAATACATGAAAGCAATCCTGACGCAAAATAGTTCTATGCACGCACAAACGATAAAAAGATTCGCATCTCATTATCATGATGAAACATTTCGCGACCAACATATTGCAAGCGCAACTAGTATTCGCAAGCAACTTTTTAGCGAAAATAGTTCTTTTACAGAAATTGAGCCTTTTATCCCAAAAGCGACTGCTTCTCTTATAGCAAATTACAAACAAAACTACGGGATATTACATAATTGGGAACAATACTTTTCATTTTTTAAATACAAACTCATGACGATGTCCCCAGAAGACTTACGACATATATATGAAATAGAAGAAGGTTTAGAGCATCGTATTTTATCAAAAATACAAACCAGTTCCTCCTTCCATTCATTCAT
Source organism: Bacillus sp. GbtcB14 (assembly GCF_019091205.1). Classification (NCBI taxonomy): domain Bacteria; kingdom Bacillati; phylum Bacillota; class Bacilli; order Caryophanales; family Bacillaceae; genus Bacillus; species Bacillus sp. GbtcB14. The sequence goes on along the minus strand of NZ_JAGXJT010000001.1, from coordinate 706,345 downwards.
GGAAGCATTAAAAACGAAGCGTTATACATGGACTAGATTACAAAGAGCTTGTACACACATTTTAACAAATACAACAAAAGAAGAAATACATAGCGCAAATATAGAGCAGCATGCACCGTACATTCGTCTACTAGGCATGTCACAAAAAGGACAAACTTACCTTTCAAAAAACAAGAAAAAAATAGATCTTCCCATCCTTACCCATACAAAAACATTTGACCATCCTACTTTACGTATAGAGCGAAAAGCCAATTCTGTATATTTCTCCATCATGCAAGAACCATTCCGAACAGAACTACTAAAACAAGATGCAACACACCATCCAATTCGTTATGATGAATCAACTGCAAAATTTCTATAAAAAAACCTCTCTTTTTCAGAGAGGTTTATTTTTTCTCGCCCATTTTTTCCAAATACAATAATGCATCATCCAGCGTATCAACTGGCACAACTTTCATTTTTGTTTTAATATCTTTCGCAGCCTCAAGTGCATCTTTATAATTCGATTTCTCCGCACCTTTTTCATTTGGCGCAAAGAACACTTCAGCACCAGCATCACTTGCAGCGACCACTTTTTGCTGAATACCACCAATCGGACCAATTTCTCCCTTTTCATTAATCGTCCCTGTTCCAGCTATTTCATGCCCTCTTGTTAAATCATCTTCCACAAGTTGATTATATATTTCTAATGTAAACATTAGGCCTGCCGATGGTCCGCCTATTTCATGAGAATCAATTTTCACTTTCGGATCTACCACTAGTTCTCTTTCCGTAACGATAGAAACCCCTATACCAACACGCCCATTTCCATTCGGAATGGTCTTTACATTTAAATTTTCTTTTAACTGTTTTCCATTCCTCTTGTACTCAACATTTACTGCGTCCCCTTCTTTTTTTCCCGTCATATATTCAATAAATTGCTCCGTCTTTTCAAATGTTTTTCCGTCGACAGCTACGATGACATCTCCAAGTTTAAGCTTTCCTTCTGACGGCATCCCTTTCGCTACACCAGCAACCAATACACCTTTATTTTCAAAAGAAACAGTACGATTTGCACGTTTATAAGCATTATAGATTGCTGCATTTTGCGAATCTTTCATCGCATAATTTTGGCGAAATTGATATTCTTCATCACTTTCACCTTTTTGTAATATTTCTTCCGCTTTCGAAATATGTGTATATTTATTAAACTGTGCCGCTATTAAATTCACCACATTTGCTGGCCCCATTGAAACCGTAACAAGCATAAAATCACCAGACTCTTTCGTTCCACCTTCAACTTGAACGTAAGGCTCTAATTTGGCCGCCATTCCTGGTTTTGTTACATAATACGGTAAACGTACGTAAACAAGTAACATCGCCAATATAACCCCTATTAAAATTGCATATATAAACCGAAAACGCTTAAACATTATGTTTCTCCTTCCACTTCTCAATTAATAAAAAAATATTTGCAACATGTTTTTCCGCTTCTACTTCTCCAACTCGTATAATGTCTTCAATGTTTGTAAAAGCACGTGAGCTAAATTGTTCTACAGCTGGTCGCATCATTAAATCCGATGCAATTTGTCGATTCATCACAAGCTCATGTTGCATAATTTCAATACTCTGCATAATTACATCATAAATAGATGTAACCTCTCCATTCACTTTAATCGGGGATACATCAACAGCGATAACAATATCGGCACCTAGCTCTTTCACAACCGATACTGGAATGCGATCAATCACTCCGCCATCCACCAATAATCGTCCATCTATTTTTTCTGGTACAAACACTCCAGGTACAGATATGCTAGCCCTCACCGCCTCTGCAACAGGACCACTTGTAAAAACTACTTTTTCCCCCTTCAAGATGTCAGTAGCCACAACAGCCGTCGGGATATCTAACTCTTCTAAATTTTTATTATATGTAAACATTTTAATCATATCTTTGACACGTTTTCCAGCAATAAATCCCATTTTCGGAACCGTAAAATCTAAATAATATTTCCTCTTAAAAACATTTGCCAGTTTATACAGCCTTTCAACGTTTGAGCTAGCTGCATAAAATGTACCTACTAAAGCCCCCATACTACTTCCTGCAATCATATGAATCGGTATACCATTTTCCCTTAAAACTTTTATAACACCAATATGAGCAAATCCTTTTGCGCCCCCAGATCCAAGAGCTAAACCAATTTTCGGTTCTTTCATTTTTCTCACCCTTTATTTTTTTTCATTCCTTTTTTCATACTTATGGTCTAAATTCACCACGTATCCACGTATACTGAAATGAACGTTTTTTGGGACAAAGGGGGATTTACTTACATGTATGAAAAATGGAAAACGGCTTTCCTTACCATATCAACACTGTTTTTAACCTTTTCTCTTGTACTCCACCCCCAAGCTGCTCTGCAAGCTTCCATTCGAGGGTTAAATATATGGTGGGAAGTTGTATTCCCTTCACTTTTACCGTTTTTCATCATTGCGGAACTTCTAATTAGTATTGGTGTTGTAAAATTTATAGGCGTTATATTAGAACCACTCATGCGACCACTTTTTCGCGTTCCAGGAATAGGCGGATTTGTTTGGGCAATGGGAATGGCTTCAGGATTCCCTGCTGGCGCCAAATTAAGCGCTAGACTGCGTAAAAGTAATCAGCTAACACAAATTGAAGCAGAGCGCCTCGTATCTTTTACAAACTCATCTAATCCACTTTTTATTTTTGGAGCTGTTTCTATCGGTTTTTTCAATAATCCGAAATTAGGAATCGTATTAGCTGCTGCACATTATTTAAGTAACTTTTTCGTCGGGTTATTGATGCGTTTTTACGGTAATAACAACATTTCCACGAATGATAAACATACTACTAAAAAACGTCCTTTTCAAAATCCTTTTTCAATCCTACACGAGACACGCATGCAAGAAAAAAGACCGATAGGAAAATTACTTGGGGACGCTATCGTTTCTTCTATTCAAACGTTACTTATGATTGGTGGATTTATTATTTTATTCTCTGTTTTAAATAAAATGATTACTGTATTCCATATTACAACAGCACTTTCTTTTATTATGCAACATATTTTATCATTCTTCCAACTAACTACAGAATTTAGCATTCCGATATTATCAGGCATTTTTGAAATGACACTCGGAAGCCAAATGATTAGTCAAGTAAATGAAACACCCCTCCTGCAGCAAGCTATGGTAACAAGCTTTATTTTAGCATTTAGCGGCCTTTCTATTCAGGCACAAGTTGCTAGCATATTAGCTGAAACAGATATCCGATTTAAGCCCTATTTTTTCGCACGAATTATTCAAAGTATTCTTGCCCCTATTTTTACTTTTATATTTTGGAAACCATTTTATGAAAAAGTAACCTCTTTTTCACCTATGCAAAAAGATATCCCCGTATTTTTATCGAATCATTCTATACTGCATGAAATTTGGACATCTTTTGTGCACTACGGACCGATATTTACATTATTTTGTTTATATGTATATGTTATCTTATTATTTTTTCGTAGCAACAAAGAAAAACCCCGTTCACTTTAACGGGGTTTGAAACTTTTCTTTTAAAGCACGTTCTACAACAGGAGGTACAAGATCTACCACGCTTCCTCCATATCTCGCAACTTCTTTCACAATGCTCGAGCTTAAAAATGAATATTGATTGTTTGTCATAATAAAAAAGGTTTCAATATTTTCATCTAATTTTCGATTCATAGAAGTAATTTGCATCTCATATTCAAAATCAGAAACTGCTCGTAGCCCACGTAAAATCGCGTTTGCATTACGCATTTTCGCATACTCCACTAATAGTCCACTATGTGAATCTACCTTTACATTCGGGATATGCTTTGTTGCTTCTCGAATTAAATCTAAGCGCTCTTCAACTGAAAAGAACGGTTTTTTTGACGAGTTGTTTAAAACTACTACATATACCTCATCAAATACTTTTGCTCCCCTTTTAATAATATCCAGATGCCCAAGGGTAATTGGATCAAAACTTCCCGAAGAAATAGCTATACTAGTCATTCCGTCCCCTCACCTTCATACTTATAAATCGATATTGCTGTAATCCCATAATTTTCAGCTCTTACTTTTACAAGTCTCCCTATAGAATCAGGTAAAACCACATCATTACCATGCTCTGACATAATTAATCCATCTCTATGTAACAATCCGTGTTGATCCATCACACTAATTAAAGATACAATTTTTTGATCTTTATATGGAGGATCAATTAATATAAGATCGAATGATATTTCACGTTTTATAAGAGCCTTTACCGCACGTTCTGCATCATTTCGATATACTTCAGCTTGTTCCTGTATTCGACAACTTTCTAAATTTTGATGGATTACCTTTATCGCTTTATTATCTCGATCAACAAAGATTGCTTTATCAATCCCTCTACTTATAGCCTCGATTCCAAGACCACCACTACCGCCAAATAAATCAAGGGCTGTACCGCCATCAAAATAAGGGCCTATCATATTAAAAATCGATTCTTTTACTTTATCTGTCGTTGGACGTGTTGTATTACCTGGCACCGCTTTAAGTGGATGCCCTTTACATTTTCCTGAAACTACTCTCATCTGTTGTCACTACCTTTATTTCAATCTATCGAGCAATTATAGAAAGCCTTTCTCCATTCAGTAACCGCTACCAAACTATACTATTCCATGAAATATTCCATTCATCTCTCAACGAACAATAGGAGAATTCGGCTGAAAATAACCGCTCTGCATTTTTATGTATTCATCTCACCATTCGCTAACACGAACCCATTATGTATATTTGTTTCACTTTATCTTTTTTATCCTATCATAAAATAAAAAAAAGAAAAATAAAAAGCCAAACATAAAATTTAATTTCATGATGTATATCTTCATTTAGATTGGACATAAATAATTATAACAACATCACCTTCGATGTTGTTGCCAACCGCGGAGAAGACTTACGTTTCCCCATAAGTTCTTCCTCCGGTTTCTCCTCTCCCTTTGCCTTCTTACTAGTACAAGCTAGTATAAGAAGGGCCCTGCTTTGCAGGGTTTTTTTTCTTTGTCTACTTTTCATTTAAAAAGTGAGATGGTACAGTAAGTAAAAGAAAGAGGAGGAAAAAATATGATTCAACGCTTTATAGAACTCGGAGAAGGCTACTCTGATTTATATGAATTACTTGAAATTGCCAAATCAAATCAAGAACGTATAACACATATGTTACAGTTTGAAACGATTAAAAATGAAAAAAAAGTGTGCTCACTTGTTGTAATATTAAAACCAACTACTACTGGTGATTTCCAACCATTATACATATGTCGTGAAGGCATTCCTGTACTTGAAAATAAAAAAAGTAAACGTGTCATTTTATTTGAAGAAGCGGCAGAACAACTAGGAAAAAAAGTGACTAGCTTTACGGTAAAACCATCCACAACTTTCCCAGAAAAAGAACTGTTCTTCAATCATTTAATTGGTATTTTACGAATGAATAATTTCATTCCTCCAATGAAATAACACTTTATTTCAAATAAAAAAATCCCCCGCTAAAATTAGCAAGGGATTTTTTTATTAGCTATAATCGTATTCTTTTGCCCGATCAGGACGTGAATTTTCAAATTCCGTTTTTAAATACGGGCGGTACGACTGTTCTATCTTTTTCACAAAAGGAAGTTTGTTCAACTTTTGCATCATATGCTCAATTTGTTCCATATCACAATATACTACTGCGTATTTTAAGCGTTTTGATATGTAATGTATGTTACCATATTTCCTTAAAATCTTGGCATGTTTCAATGAATGTAAATAAACAATCATACTTTGTCGTTGCCCGAACATATTCTTCTCCATCTTCTCCTTTTAAAAACATATATTTTATATTTTATGAAAACCAATCAGAAATTTATGACATTACAGGACAAACTCTGTATACGTTTTCTTCTACCTTCTAAAAAACGGGGTGTTTTACCCCGTTTTACAGCCACAACCTCCGCCGGTACCACAACCGCCACCACAGCCACCAGCATCAAAAAATGGATTTCCTGTTGGGACTTTGATGGAAGAAGACACCTCAGAACCGATTGCGACACTAACTTCATCTAACAACTTTTGCAAAGCTGTTTCTACTCGTTTAAAAGCTGCAATCTTATCATGTAAGTCTATAGCACGCTTTAACTCCCTCATTTTCGTCGAAACGAAAGTATAATCAGGATGGTATTTACCGAAACGTTGCACTTCTTCATATCGTTCTTTCATCGCTGTAAATTGCTGAATTAACGTCTGAACTTCCATATCTTCATGCAATTCTTTATAACACTTACGATAATCTTCTGCTATATCTGAACAGATGATCGCTTTTGCAAGCTGCTCTGCCTTATCTAATATCAATACGCTTTCCAGCGTCGCTACAATCATGAGAGACACCTCCGAGTATTCATCATACCACATTTAGAATAGAACTACTAATTGAAGTGTCTCACTAAACAGAAAGATATCACTCTAACTATTTTCCGTATAATTCCAGCGTGTACTTATACATTAATATGTTCCGCAATATTATATTTCAGAACATCCCATTTCCCACCATTTTCTTTCACATAACTAATACATGCATTTTTTAATGGTGTCTTAAACGAAATATCTTCCGGTGCAATTGCATGTAAAATTGCTTTTATCGCATGTGAATGAGCTACAATGATAATACGTTTGCCAGAATGAGTTTCTGCAACATCTTTTACAGCAGCAAAACAACGAGTTACAATCTCTTCATCTTGCTCCATACCTTCTACTTTACCTTCTGCAATTAGCTCCCTAACAGTCGCAACCGGTTTCCCAGAAGCTTCACCAAAATTACGTTCAACAAATCGCTCATCTAATAAAATCGATTGCAATCCTGTAGCCCCTGCAATTTCCTTAGCTGTTTCGTGCGCTCTAATTAATGGGCTACTTATAATTACATCCCATGCTTCCGCTTGCAAAGCAACTGCACTTTGACTTGCTTGCTTCTTTCCCACTTCATTAAGGGGAATATCTTCACGTCCCTGAATAATCTCTTGAAAATTCCAATCAGTTTGTCCATGTCGTACTAAACAAATTTCCGTCATGCTCATGCTGCAACTCCTTTTTAAATAATCCGCTTCTATTGTATCAAAAGTTCTGCATGACGGACATAGTTTTCCCTTCCAATTATGTTGTATTTTGCTGCTTCATATACTGAAACATATCGATCATAATGGAAGCAACTGCCAATTGGTTTTGAAATTTCTCAACTTTATCTGGTATCGTTTTTTTGAAATGTTGCATAGCCGCTAACTCAAATGCCTCTTTTTCTTCAGGGTTTCGCGTTAGTTTTCTATACCAGTACGGTTGCTCCCTAATATAGCGAGATAAATCCTCATCAGCCTTTATAAACTCCATAATTTCTGCTCTCATCCGCTTTCCCCCTAATCCTTCTGAAAGAAAAATGGATTATTTTCGGAAGTACTTTCTTCTTGCCGCGCGGGCTTCCCTTGAAATTGTTGAAAAACTTGTTGCACACTACCAATAGCACTCGTCACATTAGCTAAATGGTGTTGCATCTGTTCCACATCTAGCTTTTTAAAGAAAGAAAGCATTTGTCCCATCACATCAGCAGTTTTTTCCTCTTCAGTTCGAATATCTTTTTCTTTTTCTTGTTTATTTTCTTTTACCGAAGAAAAAGCTGGCGCTCCATCAGGTCTAAAAGTTGCCCATATTGGATCTTCTTCACCAAGTAAGTACCATTCTTCATAAAACTGTTGCCAAGTTTTGTGACCACTTCTAACCTCATGAACCATTTTAGGGTGATGGTTTACAAACTCTTTAAACTGTTGAACCGATGGATGTAACGGCCCTTTTGTTGTTGGCATAATCCTCACCTCTTCATGTATATCTACTATATAGTAAGAAAAAAAAGGCACATGGTTCGCCTATTTTTAGACGATTCATGCACCTTTTTATCCTGCTATTTGCATACGGTAAGATTCCGACCTACACTTCAGTGAATACGAAGTACTTAAACTTGAGGTGTCCCTACACGACTTAAAATTTCACTTTATTTTCGAATAAAGTTTTGTGTATAAAACTTATCGTATACCCCAACACCTAATCCTGTAAATTGTTCATTTAATACATTCTTTCTATGCCCTTCACTATTTAACCAACCTTGCACCGCCGCAATTCCATCACTATGTTGCGCCGCTATGTTCTCACCAGCAAGTTGAAACCCTACTTTCCCGCGCTGTAAACGATCTCCTAACGTACCTAGTGTAGGTGAATCGTGTGAAAAGTAATTATTATCCTTCATATCTTTACTATGCCCTATAGCCACATCTGCTGTTTGTTGATCCCAAGCTAACAGCGGTAACTTATGGCGACTTCGAATAATATTTGTTAAGTCAAAAATTTGTTGCATATTCCCATTCTCTATTTGTTTCATTTTATCTGGAGTCAATGGTTGTTCAGCTAGTAATTCACCTGAATAAACAAGCTGATACGGTCTTTGGCGTAATAAGGTTTCATCATCCATATAACGAACACCAACAAGCTCATGTGTAAAATGATCAAAATATAATTGTGCCCAGCCATCTTCTACAGGTATTAATGGTTGTTCCATCACTTCCGTGTCAGATAACTCAAATTGATAACTATTTTTCCCTCTTTTCAACGAAATCTCATGCGAGAGTGGATTCTTTTTATACACTTCTTCATACTTTTCATTTATATAATAAGGCGGCACCTTAACTTGTTCTCCAGCAACATACGCCGTTACAACTTTTCGTTCCGCAACCCCAAATTGCACATACTGAGTTAAATCTTGATTGTATACCCACCATTCATATCCGTAAGCAGATGGCTCTATTCGAGATGGTTCGCCCCATTTTGCTAATAAATTTTCAGAGTCCCCACCAATCATATTTAAAACAGTATCGGAAGAGTCTTCATTTACTTGTTTTTTCTTTTTCACAATTTTATTTTCTTGCTTTGATTGAGATGGGGTTAATATATATTGTGAAACGAGTAATTTCCCGTATAAATCAACAGCTAAAATTAAAAATGTAATCATTACGATACGCAATAATTTCTTCAATCGATATACCTCCTGCACAAAACATAAAATTGAGATATACACAAATCCTTTTCTTCCCTTTTTTGTGTGTACCGTACTCTTTTCACTATATCATATTTTCACAAAAAAAGTCTGGATTATCCCTTTTCTCTCAATATGAATTGCACTTTCTCATTATTCATACTATTATAAAAATAATGATGTAACATGAAAAGAGGAGGTATTATATGCAATTTACAAATACGAAATTTAATGGGGCAGTCGTTGATTTAACACTATTAACAGAGATTATGGAAAAGAACCATTTCGTACTTGCTGGACAGTGGGATTATGAACGAGTTACATACGATTATAAATTTGAAATATTAAATGATATTTATTATTTGCGCGTACAAGGTTTGGCTGTTGAAGGTGATGTTGGTAGCAGACACGCTGAAATAAAGCTACTTCCTCCCTTATTAGGAAAACATTATTATCCTCACGGCGTTGAATATGGTGATGGTGAAACGTTCCCAACGAATGTACTTCAAAAAAGCGAGCAACTCCTACAAAATATCGAAAAAGAGTTAAAAGAATTCCAAATCATTGAATAAAATAAAAGTGAGTGCATCAATATGATGCACTCACTTTTATTTCGTTTGTAAATACGGCGGCAATTGTTGCAACTGCTCTTTATCCTTTTCACGCTCTCGACGCGCCCATCGAAAGAATACATAGCCTATAATTGTGCCATACACTATTTCCTGGACAATTTTCATAATAATGCCGCCTGTTTGTTGGTCTTGTACGACTGGCATCCAGTGTAAAAATTCTGGTCCCGTTATATTTAAATCTGATAAAGTTCCCGCTGGTACACAAAGTTCCATCGCCTTCATCCAAGCAGCCGGATCCGTATACGTTGCGAATAACGGTGCAGTCGCAAAAATGATTAACGCACAAGCTGGCGTTAATAATATTCCGTTAGCAAACATATAACCAAGTTTCTTTATATCACTTAACGTTTGATATTCTGGTAATGGATTTAGCATCGGCCACCACATCATGATTGCCGTAAAGAACAATATAGCGAGACAAATAGGATGAGCAATTTGACTTTGTTTTACTGTATCAAAAACAACTGGTAAATGATAAAAAGAAAACAGGCCATTAAATACAAACAATGCAATAAGTGGCTTAGCAAATATCTTTAATATAATTTGAACGAACTTAAAAGAAGTAATATAACGATATAACCAAGTTGGTATACCAAGCAACAATAACGGTGGAACTGCAATATACATGACTGCCATTTCAAACATATGTGCACTAAATATAATATGACCAATTAAATCAATAGGCCCTCCCTTTACAAAGTACAAAAGAACAATCCCGGTCGTAAAATAAAAAATTTGCTTCTTACTTACCTTCGTCGCATGTTCAAATCGCATTCTATATGGCCCAATAATTAAAAAGTACCCAATAAGAATCGAAAGCATAAATAATAAAAAAATTGGACTCCATAGAGCTTGAAAACCAAATATCCACAAGTTACTCATTGTCACACCCACCTTCTGAAGGTTACCCTTTCACATAATATGAAGAGGGAGCTGTGACAACACAAGCTCCCTTATTTTTCACTTTTCAAATCCACACAATTGTCATAAAAGCTAAAATTGTAATTAACCCGATTAACAGACCGGAATAAAGAAAGAAACTTGCCGCTTCATGCCCTTTATGACTCATATGCATAAAATAATACAATTGAAAAATTACTTGTACCACCGCTAATAGTAAAATAAATGGTACTGAGAAAGTCGGACTAAAAGTTTTCGGATATGCTACTGCTACAAATGCAACTAATGTTAAAAAAATCATTAATGCAAACGTAATAACTTGATGCTTCATTTCCTCCGCACTTTTTCTCTTTCGATAAACAAGATCAACTTTAGGATTATTCATTTGCTTTATCGCCATTGTTTATCCCACCATTCCCATTAAATATACTACAGTGAAAATAAACACCCAAACTACGTCAATAAAGTGCCAATAAATCGATGCAACATAAAACTTCGGTGCATTGTATAAATTTAGACCTCTCTTCGCATTTCTAAAGATTAATGTTAAAATCCAACACAATCCAAACAATACGTGGAGTCCATGCGTACCAACAAGAGCATAAAACGCGGAACCAAACGCACTACTTCTCATAGTATGCTTAAATTCATGCGTATAATGATAAAACTCATATATCTCAAACCCTAAAAATCCTAAACCTAGCAACACTGTTACTAATAACCAAAGTTGCATTTTCTTAAAGTTAAAGTTTTTCATATGATACATCGCATATACGCTCGTTAAGCTACTCGTTAATAAAAGCATCGTCATAATGAAAACGAGGGGCATTTGGAACATCTCTTGAGATGTTGGTCCACCATTTGTAGAATTCTTTAACGCTAAATATGTGCCAAACAAGGAAGCGAACAATACTGTTTCGCCTCCAAGAAATAACCAAAAACCGACAAACTTATTTTTCCCCTCAAGGGTTGCTTTTTCAGGCTCTGCTGGAAATGTTTCATTCGTTAATTTTTCATCTACATGCATTATGCCTTGCCCCCCTTATCTTCTAAATCTTCCTTATGAATATGATATCCATGATCATCGATTACTGAACGTAAGAACATTGTGCCAAATGTAATGATTAAACCAATAATTGCTACTAATAACCAAAACTTATCTTTTCCACCCTGCATATACATTGCACCGAATGCCGCTATAAACAATCCTAAAGAAATGATAAATGGTGAAAACGATGGATTTGGCATATGAATATCACCAACTGGTTCCGCCGCGGTCATCTCTTTATTCCCTTCACGTTTTTCAATCCAAAACGGATCTAATCCGCGAACAAATGGCAATTGTTTAAAGTTATATTCCGGTGTAGGTGCTGGCATTGTCCATTCTAATGTACGTGCATCCCATGGATCACGACCAGCCTTTTCTTTTGATACTGTTGTTTTGATTACATTGAATAGAAGAACAATCGTTCCAAGAGCCATAAATACCGCTCCAATAGAACTAATCATATTCCCCATTTCCAACCCTTGACCTTCAAGATATGTGTAGTAACGACGCGGCATACCAATCAATCCAAGGAAATGCTGAATGAAGAACGTTAAATGGAAACCGATAAAGAATAGCCAAAATGTTATCTTTCCTAACGTTTCATTCAATACTTTATTAAACATCAGTGGCCAATAATAATGAGCTCCTGCAAGTAAACCAAATACCACACCGCCGACAATTACATAATGAAAGTGCGCTACTACGAAATAGTTGTCATGAAATTGATAATCAGCAGGCGCAGATGCTAGCATAACACCTGTAACTCCTCCCATTACGAATGATGGAATGAAAGCTACTGCCCACATCATCGGTGTCGTAAAACGAATACTTCCGCCCCACATCGTAAAGAGCCAATTGAATATTTTAATACCGGTCGGAACCGCAATCGCCATTGTTGCAACTGAGAAAATAGCATTTGCAACTGGACCAAGCCCAACAGTAAACATATGATGCGCCCATACCATAAATCCTAAGAATCCAATTAATACTGTCGCAAACACCATCGATGAATAACCAAATAATCGCTTTTTCGAAAATGTCGCGAAGATTTCTGAGAATATTCCGAAAGCTGGGAGTATAAGAATGTATACTTCTGGATGACCGAAAATCCAGAATAAATGCTCCCATATAATTGTATTCCCGCCCAATGCTGGATTAAAGAAACTTGTTCCAAATAAACGATCTAACATTAAAAGTCCCAATCCTACAGTTAACGGCGGAAAAGCGAATAATATTAGCGAAGATGTTACAAATGTCGTCCATGTAAACATCGGCATACGCATATACGTCATTCCTGGCGCACGCATATTAATAATGGTTACAAGGAAGTTAATACCTCCAATTAATGTACCAATACCGGAGATTTGCAAGCCGAGTACATAAAAATCAACACCATGGCCTTTTGAGGCTAAAGCTAAAGATGCATAAGATGTCCATCCTGCATCAGGTGCTCCACCTAAAAACCAACTTAAATTTAAAAATACTCCACCAAAGAAAAATAACCAAAATCCGAGTGAATTCAAAAACGGGAACGCTACATCACGTGCACCAATTTGAAGTGGTACAGCGGCGTTCATAAATGCAAACACGAGTGGCATAGCTGCGAGGAAAATCATTGTTGTACCGTGCATCGTTAATACTTGATTATAAGCATCCCCAACAAGAAAAGCGTTGTTAGGAATCGCTAATTGAAGGCGAATAAATAGAGCCTCTATTCCGCCTATTATAAAAAACAATCCACCTGCAATTAAATAGAGAATGGCAATCTTTTTATGGTCTACTGTCGTTAAATAATCCCATATGACAGCACCCATCCCCTGTTTTTTTGCTACAGAACTCACGTTTTCAACCTCCCCTTCGCGAATAATCCCTCTTTACTTTTCAACTTTTAACGTTTGTAAGTATGCATTTAATGCATCAATTTGATCATCCGTTAAGTTGCCATATTTACCAGTCATTTTATTTCCTGGTTTCATATTTTCAGGATCTTTCAGCCATTTTTTTAAGTTTTCTTCATTATTTTCGGCAATACCGGCAACCATATCGCGATCCGCAAAGTTTGCTAAGTTTGGTGCGATACGAGCGGAAGGTGGTCTACTATCATTAGATCCAACTGCGTGACAACCAATACAGCTTTTATTAAATATTTCTTGGCCCTCTTGCGCCTTTGTTGAAGCTACTTCTTTCTTCCCATCAATCTTCTTCATATCAGCAAGCCACTTTTTGTACTCGCTTTCATCTAAAGCTTTCACTTTGAATTGCATTAAAGAATGTGATGGGCCGCAAAATTCTGTACAAAAACCATTATAAGTGCCCGATTTATCTGCCTTTAACCACATTTTGTTCACATTGTCTGTATTTGTATCCATTTTCCCAGCTAAAGATGGAACCCAAAACGAATGTTTAATATCGGCACCCTTCAAATTCAAATACACTTTCTTACCTGTGGGGATGACTAAATCTTGAGAAGTTACTATTTTTTCTGATTTATAAGAAAATTCCCACCAATAAAGATTCGCTGTTACATCAACAACGATAGTATCTTTATCAATATTCTTTTTCTCCATCGCACTTACATCAGCAAGTTTGAATGTATATGTAACCGTCGGAACAGCTAAGATTAGCAAAAGAATAATCGGAATAACTGTCCAAATAATTTCTAGTTTGTGATTCCCTTCAACTTGCTCCGGAATATAATCTTCCTGACCTTTCTTTTGTCGGAAACGCACAATTACATATAAGAAAATAATAGTAACTACTAGTACTACTCCTACCATAATCGCAGTTGCTAGTAAGAGCAAATCATATTGCATTTTTGCTACTTCTCCTTGCGGAATTAAAGTAGATTGAAAGGCTTTACCGCATCCCCCTAACAGTAAAGCCAGCAGTGAAACGAACGAAAGCAGTCGCCACTGTTTCTTCATACAAACAACCCCCACTTTCCTTGTGAATTAGATTGTACTTTATAGTTAAGTAAAGTAAATCTCAACGTAAAGAAATCCAATTATGTCGTTGTCTTAGAAGAATGTAACTACAATCATTGATACAAATAAGATTGTTAAATAATTTAGGGAATAAACAAACATTTGTACGGACCATTTGATGTCATCTTGCTTACGGAAGCCATAAAATCCTAAAACGATCCATCCGATGTTTAACAATGTTGCAATTACCATAAATGTTATCCCTAGTCCACTCATATAAAATGGTAGTGGTAATAAACATACTGTCCAAATCATAATTTGGCGTTTCGTAATTTCAAATCCATGAACTACAGGAAGCATTGGAATTCCTGCATTTCGATATTCATCAACACGCTTCATCGCTAATGCGAGAAAATGTGGGATTTGCCAAATAAACATAATTAAAAATAACATCCAAGCAATTGGATGACCTAAAGATGGATCGATTGCTGCCCATCCAATTAAAGGTGGAACTGCTCCAGATATACTACCTACAACAGTATTTAGTGTATACTTTCTCTTTGTCCATAATGTATATAAGACAACATATGTGAAAGCACCAATAAATCCCATTAATACTGCCATTGGTGTTGTTAATAATAAAAATACAAATCCAAGAAGTAATATAACTAGTCCAAATGTAAGTGCAAATCCCGGTTTATACTTCCCAGTAACCGTTGGACGGGTTTTTGTTCTTTCCATTAACGGGTCGATGTCTCGATCAATGTAGTTATTTAAACAACATACCCCTGCCATAATTAATCCAGAACCAACGATTGTAAAGAATAACTTATCCAGATTGTCCATCACACTTAATCCATTGAAATGTAATGCCAACCAAAATCCTGTAAATACAGTAAGTGTATTTGAGTTTACAATCCCCATTTTAACGAGCGCTGATAAATCTTGTAACCGAGTTGTTTCCGGTACACTTGTAACAGCTGACTCATCATGCAGCTCACTTGTTGCATGGTTCATCACTTTAACCCCCTCTTAAAACTTTCATCTTTCTTTTTGCGCCTATTTCGAATGAAATATTTCGCTTCTATATAGCAATATTATTACAGTAGAAATATTGTTAATCCATTCTACTACTAATCTACGCCCATACTCCAATATATTAAATCATATTTCCCGAACATTTTGTGAAGAAAACATGAACTTTTTGTGTCGAATATAAAAACTTAATTCTTACTTGTCCTTATCATAACATGATGTTACCTTCTATAATAAACTTTTTTGTCATATTTAACACGTATTCTCCCCATATCTTTTCAAAATAGCCTGTTTTTCACCTAAAAATTCCCTTATACATCCTATTTCCACACCCATTTTCTCTCCCCTGTCTGCCCCCGCCATTTCTTTGCTATTTTATTATTTTTTATATATCATAGGAACTAGCGCTTTTTATTCTATACATAATGGAATGAAAATATTTCGCAATAACTTCATAGCAGAAAGATGGTGAAATAGATTGCAACGCTTTATTAAATGGTTAGCAGTCATTACGAGTCTTGATTTATTAATAGTTTTACTAGGAGGCGCCTTAGTTACAAAAACAGGTTCTGGCCAAGGGTGCGGTAAATCATGGCCACTTTGTAACGGTGAATTTGTTCCATCTAATTTATCAATGGAAACTATTATTGAACTAAGTCACCGCCTTACATCAGGATCAGCAGGAATTCTTGTCACTCTCCTTTGTATTTTGTCCTGGAAATATTATAAACATGTGCGCGAAACAAAAACGTTAGCAATTTTATCCTTCGTATTTTTAGTTGCACAAGCATTAATGGGAGCTGCAGCAGTTGTTTGGGGACAAATGCCAGCTGTACTTGCTATCCATTTCGGTATTTCCTTAATTTCATTTGCATCTGTCATTTTATTAACGTGTCTTATCTTTGAAATCGACCAGAAATTTGATGCACGTTCACTTATTATGGACAAAAAAATGAAATTTCATATTTATGGTGTAACAATTTACAGTTATATTGTCGTCTACACAGGGGCTTTAGTCCGTCACGAACGAGCTAGCTTAGCCTGTCCAGACTTTCCTTTATGTAGCAAAAATAGACCTATGCCAACTCAACTACATGAATGGGTTCAAATGGGACATAGGGTTGCAGCGATGTTAATTTTCGCTTGGATACTATACGCGAT
Organism: Bacillus sp. GbtcB14; assembly: GCF_019091205.1. NCBI lineage: Bacteria > Bacillati > Bacillota > Bacilli > Caryophanales > Bacillaceae > Bacillus > Bacillus sp. GbtcB14. Next base: position 689,554 of record NZ_JAGXJT010000001.1, on the reverse strand, counting down.
GATTCTCGCTATTCGCCATTACAAACAGCAGCCTGTCGTATACTGGGGATGGATCATTTCATTTATCCTTGTTACACTTCAAGCGATCGTAGGAATTTTAGTCGTATTTACAAATGCTAATTTAGTAATGGCATTATTACATTCACTATTCATTTCTTGCTTGTTTGCTGTACTATGCTATTTAGTTATGTTAGGTACAAGAAGTAAAGCGAATGCAAAAGAAGCTGAATCAACTTCTAAACAAACAAAATAAATTTAAATTCAAATTAAAATACCTTGCCGAATTGGCAAGGTATTTTTTGCGATAAAAAAAGAGCTGTATTTACACAGCTCTTTTTCTATTTTAGTGATCTAATTCAATCAGTAAGTCACCCGTTTGAATTGCATCTCCATCATTAACATATACTTTTTTCACTTTACCATTGAACGGCGCTTGAACTGTCGTTTCCATTTTCATCGCTTCTGTAATTGCCATAGAATCGCCTTTTTTCACTTCATCGCCTTCTTTTACAACTACTTTAATAACCGTTCCTGGCATTGTTGCACTAATATGGTTTGGATTTTCACGGTTTCCTTTCACACGTTGTGCCACTGTTGCTTTCACACTTTCATCTTTCACAACAATCTCACGTGGTTGTCCGTTAAACTCCAAGTAAAGAATTCGATTTCCATCCGGCTGTGGCTCTCCAATTGATACTAGTTTAACCATCAATGTTTTACCTTGTTCGATTTCCACATTGATTTCTTCACCAAGTCTCATACCATAGAAGAATGTCGGTGTATCAAGTACAGATACACTTCCATAAAGCTCAGCAACTTTTTCGTAATCCATAAATACTTTCGGATATAATGCATATGCAACTACATCAAAAATTGTTACTTCGCGTCCAAGTTTATGGAATAATTCTTCTTTTAACGCGTCGAAATCTACTGGCTCTAGTAGTTCACCTGGTCTTACTGTTAACGGCTCTTTCCCTTTTAAAATAATCTTTTGCAATTCTTTCGGGAAACCACCGTACGGTTGACCTAAATCACCAGAGAACATTTCAACAACAGATCCAGGGAAGTCCAAAGCATGTCCACGCTCTAAAACATCTTGTTCTGTCAGGTGGTTTTGAACCATAAATAATGCCATATCGCCAACAACTTTTGATGACGGTGTTACTTTTACAATATCTCCAAACATGTCATTCACACGACGGTACATTACTTTCACTTCATCAAAGCGATCTCCTAAACCAACCGCCTTCGCTTGTTGCTGAAGATTACTATACTGTCCACCTGGCATTTCATGCATATATACCTCTGTGTGAGGTGCATTCATACCACTTTCAAACGGTGCATAGTATTTGCGTACATCTTCCCAATAATGAGATAGCTTTTCTAATGAATCTATATTAACGTCTGGCTGTCTTTCGTTTCCACCTAATGCATAGTATAGCGTGTTCGCACTTGGTTGTGACGTTTGACCAGCCATAGAACTTACTGCTACATCGACAATGTCAACACCTGCTTCAATTGCCTTTGTATACGTTAATATACCATTTCCACTCGTATCGTGTGTATGCAAGTGAATCGGAATCGATACCGTCTCTTTTAATGCAGAAACTAAATCATATGCCGCATTAGGTTTTAATAAGCCTGCCATATCTTTAATTCCTAATATATGTGCTCCTGATGCTTCTAACTCTTTTGCTAAGTTTTTATAGTAATTTAAATCATATTTACTACGTAACGGATCATGAATATCTCCTGTGTAGCACATTGTTGCTTCTGCAATTTTACCAGTATCTCGTACAGCATCAATTGCAACTCTCATACCTTCCACCCAGTTTAAACTATCAAAAATACGGAACACGTCAATTCCAGCTTGAGCAGAACATTCCACAAATTTTTGAATTAAATTATCTGGATAGTTTTTGTAACCAACTGCGTTTGAAGAACGAAGTAACATTTGGAATAAAACGTTTGGCATTTTTTCACGAAGATCTAGTAATCGTTCCCATGGATCTTCTTTTAAGAAACGATACGCGACATCAAACGTTGCACCGCCCCACATTTCAGCTGAGAATAGGTTTGGTAACATTCTCGCTGTTGGCTCTGCAATTTGATGTAAATCTTTTGTACGAATACGAGTTGCAAGTAATGACTGATGTGCATCACGGAATGTTGTATCCGTTAAAAGTACACGGTTTTGATCCTGTACCCATTTTACTAATCCATCTGCTCCACGCTCGTCCAAAATTTGTTTCGTTCCATTTTGGATTGGCTCTGAATGTTTTAAACATGGAATACGAGCATCTGGGAATATTGGCTTTTCTTTTTTCCCTACTCCTGGGAAGCCATTTACTGTTACTGAACCAATATAATTTAACATTTTCGTTCCGCGGTCTTTACGTTTCGGGAACAAGAATAGTTCAGGTGACACATCAATAAACGAAGTATCATATTCTCCTGATAAGAAGTTTTTATGTTTTACTACATTCTCTAGGAATGGAATATTTGTTTTAATACCACGAATACGGAATTCTTTTAAGTTACGTTCCATTTTTGCAGCAGCTTGCTCAAAAGTAAGTGCCCAAGTTGTAACTTTTACAAGTAAAGAATCGTAGTATGGTGTAATAACTGCACCTTGGAAGCTATTTCCTGTATCAAGACGCACACCAAAACCACCGCCTGATCGATACGCCATAATTTTTCCTGTATCCGGCATAAAATTATTTAGTGGGTCTTCAGTTGTTACACGAGATTGGATTGCAAATCCGTGTACAACCACTTCCTCTTGCTTCGGAACACCTACTATTTTACTATGTAATGCATGTCCATCAGCTATTAAAATTTGTGATTGAACGATATCGACTCCTGTGATCATTTCTGTAATCGTATGTTCAACTTGAACACGTGGGTTTACTTCTATGAAGTAAAACTCATCACCTTTTACAAGGAATTCTACTGTTCCTGCATTTAAATAGTTTACATTTTTCGTTAACTTCACAGCAGCATCACAAATACGCTGACGCAGATCATCTGAAAGTGATACACTCGGTGCTATTTCTACAACTTTTTGATGACGACGTTGTACAGAACAGTCACGCTCGTATAAATGAACAACATTGCCTTCTTCATCTGCTAAAATTTGTACTTCTATATGTTTAGGTTTTTCAACGAATTTTTCTACGTATACTTCATCATTACCAAAGGCTGCTTTTGCTTCTGATTTCGCTCGATTATATGATTCTCCTAATTCCTCACTAGTACGCACAATACGCATACCACGACCGCCACCACCAAGAGATGCTTTAATAATAATCGGGTAATCATACTTTTCAGCAAATTTTTCGACTTCTTCTAATGAATTTACTGGACCGTCACTACCAGGTATAACTGGAATTTGTGCTAGCTGCGCTTGTGTTCTTGCTTTCACTTTATCTCCAAACATATCTAAATGCTTACTCTTTGGACCAATAAAGATAATCCCTTCTTCTTCACAACGTTTCGCGAATTGAATATTTTCTGACAAGAAACCATATCCAGGGTGGATTGCATCTACATGATTACTTTTCGCAATCTCAATAATGCCCTCAATATCTAGATAAGCATCAATTGGCTTTTTTCCTTCCCCAACTAAATAGGACTCATCGGCTTTATAACGATGATAAGAACCACTATCCTCTTTAGAATAGATTGCAACTGTTTTTAATCCAAGTTCCGAACAAGCTCGAAATACACGAATTGCAATCTCTCCACGGTTAGCTACCAATACTTTTTGAATACGTTGCAGCTTTGTCATGATTTTCCCCCTCTACTTTCCTACCACTCTAGAGATAAAATATATACACACCTTAAAAAGCGTGAAGTTCTTCACTTTCCACATTATATTATACTTAGAAAGCTTCACTTTATTTTTATCCATCATACCTTATTTTTTAACAAATGATAAGTTTTCTGTGCAATTTGTTTCACAAAAATAGTATAGCATACCTCTTCCTTTTCTAACAACTCAATTGTATATCACATTAGATTAAATGTGATATATTTTTTATTGTAAATACTAATTAATATATCATATTTAATATTTCTAAAAAATAAAAAAACACATCGTGCTTTAAAGCACAATGTGTTTTTTTATTTCACAACTACAAGACGTGGTCCGTCTTGTTCTCTTTCTTTCATTACCTCATTTTGCTGTTTCTCTTGTCGTTTTACATGACTAGCAATATTTAATAATATACCCATCGAGATTAGATTAGCCAACAAAGAACTACCGCCATAACTAATAAACGGTAAAGGTACCCCTGTAAGCGGTATTAATCCAGACATACCACCCACATTAACAAATGTTTGTATTCCAATTAAACTTGCAATTCCGATTGCAATTAAACTTCCAAATGGATCTTTACATTTTTGTGCTACTCTAAACGAACGAATGATAATAAGTAATAAACAGATTAAAATGATAGCTACACCTATAAAACCTAGTTCTTCAGATATAATTGCCATAATAAAATCCGTTTGCGGCTCTGGTAAGTAGCCATACTTTTGTATACTATTCCCTAATCCTCTACCACCTAATCCACCTGAGGCAATTCCAATAAATGAATTTATTAGTTGAAATCCATCTTTTTGCGGATCACTAAATGGATCAAGAAAAACTGAAAATCGAGCTTTTTGGTATGGACTTAATTTATAGTTTCCGATAAAATACAACGCCGGAATCCACACGACAGATGTTAATAAAAATCTTTTAATCCACAAATTAACATTAACTCCTGAACAGAAGAACATAATTAACACTGTTCCACCTATTAATATGTCGGTCCCTAAGTCATTTTGTAATAAAATTAACACCATCGATCCACCGACAACAAATATAGGAGGTATTATCCCTTGAAAAAAAGGGGTTTGCCTCTCTTGTTTCTTAGCAAAAAAACTTGCTAGCGTAATAATAACTGCTATTTTTACAAACTCAGCTGGTTGTATACCTAGTATCCATCCTTTTGCACCATTTATGACCTGCCCGAAAACTAAGGCTGCTGTTAGTAAGGCAAGACTCCCTAACCCGATTGCTGCTAGAACCATTTGTTCTCTCCAAAATTTATAAGGGATTATAACGACAATCACTAGTATTACCGTTCCAATAGCAAGAGCAACTAATTGTTTTTTAAAAAAGTGATCTGCTGGCCAGTTATATTTCGACGAAATCGCGACAATGGAACTAGAACTATATACCATTATAACTCCCAAAACACATAAGATAACAAGAGGAAGTAATAATGAATAATCCATTGATTTCCATACTCTTTTCATTTCATTTCCTCTTTCTGTTTCAATTTAATTATTGTTGTATTCCATATGTACATTGATTCTTCCTGCTTTATTATACAAATAAAAAGCCCAAACTTTTTCAGTTTGAGCCCCCTTATTTGAACCCGTTATTGTTGTTTGTTTGTAAATGCTTCATGAAGTGCAGATAACTCACGTTCAAGCTCTCCTAACATTGCTTTCCCTTGTTCTTCTGCAATAAGACCAAGGCGAACTGCAAAATCGACCTCGCGGGATAGTCCAAACATTTGTGTGTCTAACACTTCTTCATATAATGGACATTGCGGCATTGTCAGATTGTCCATTTGTACCTTAATAAGTCTTAAAATCTTCTCCGCATCCGCTTGTAGAAGGGCTAGTGCCTTTTCCTGATGATTTGATACTGTCTCAGACGCCAAATTGATTCCCTCCGTTTCCGTCCTACTCTCTCCTATCTATTAATATTAGCGATAGTTTTAGTAAATTGCAATAGAAACATTTTTTGTGACAACCGTGTCTAATGCTATTATACTGAAAAGTGGGAGTATAACACAAATGGGGGAACAACAATGAGCGAAATTTTATTTATTAATGGAAAAGTTCGTTTTCCAATCACTATCGATCCAACGGTTTGGATCTTTGATGATCGAAAAGTAGATTTGACAACTTACTTTGATGAAACAAGAGAAAACACATCAGAACTAGAAGCTTATTTAAAAAACACTTCAGAACATTGGGATCGCGAAATCCGTGATGGTGCTGCGTTTCCACCGATACAACAAAGTGTAAAGAAATATAAAAAAGAACAGCTAATTACTGGAACGTTTGGTATACCATTTCATCCATTTCTTGCTAACGCCGAAATTTCAGATGACGCTACGCAAGTCGAAATTGAAACAGTAGATCAAACAATACTACTTCCATTAGAAACTGTAGAAAATGCTATTCTTGGTTTTTCAAAAGAAGGAAAGCCATTAAAAGAGGATGGGCCTGTTCATCTCTATTTCAATGATGGATCTAATCAACAAAATCCAATCCGCAACATCCGTAAATTTACAATTATTTAAAGAAAAGGAGTGAGCTTAAGCTCACTCCTTTTTACAATAAATCTGCTGCTAGTTGAGCTAAATTAGATCGCTCCCCTTTAACAAACTTCACATGACCACTAATACGTTGCTCTTTAAACTTCTCTACAACATATGTTAAACCGTTATTATACTCATCCAAATACGGATGATCAATTTGCTGGGGATCTCCCATTAATACGATTTTACTTTTTTCTCCTACTCTTGTTAGTATCGTTTTCACTTCATGCTTCGTTAAATTTTGTGCTTCGTCAATTATAATGAACTGATCCGGAATACTTCTCCCACGTATATAGGTAAGAGCTTCCACTTCAATCGAACCCATTCCAGCTAAAATAGCATCTAACTCTCCTGGCTTTTTCGTATTAAATAAATACTCTAGATTATCAAAAATCGGTTGCATCCACGGTCTTAACTTTTCTTCTTTTTCTCCTGGTAAATAGCCGATATCTTTTCCGACTGGAACAATTGGCCTTGCAACTAGTAGTTTTTTATATAGCCCTAAATCTTCAGTTTGCATAAGCCCCGAAGCTAAAGCTAGTAATGTTTTTCCTGTACCAGCTTTCCCTGTTAACGTTACTAGCGGAATATCTTCACGAAGCAACAATTCTAATCCCATAATTTGCTGCACATTTCGTGGTCGTATCCCCCATACTTGTTCATTGTGAAAAATAAGCTTCTTTACCTTCTTACCTAAGTGATCCACAATGCCAAGTGCTGAACTAGATCCCCCTAATGCATCTTTCATCACTACAAACTGATTTGGATAAAAAGGGTGATTTGCAATTTCGGATAAAGGCAATTCACCTTTTTCATAAAAATAATCCAATTGCTCTTTTGATATATACCCTTCTAAAAATCCTGAATATATATTATCTACTTCAATTACACGATCACTTAAATAATCTTCCGCCTTCAAACCAATTGCATCAGCTTTTACCCTTACGAGCACGTCTTTACTTACTAAAATAACAGACTTCCCGTCCTCTTTTTCTTGTTCTTCTAAAGATAAATTTTTTGCTACAGCTAAAATTCGATTATCATTTGTTTTTTCTACAAAAATATCTTGTAGTTGAACAAATGAACGATGATTTAATTCAATACGAAATGTACCGCCGTTTTCTAGCGGAATACTTTCATGCAGCTTTCCTATTTCACGAAATTTGTCTATTAACTTAGATACATAACGAGCATTTCGTCCTACTTCATCCATATAACGTTTTTTCGAATCAACCTCTTCTAATACAACTGCCGGAATCACTACTTCATTGGTTTCAAATGAAAAAATAGATAAAGGATCCTGCAAAAGTACATTCGTATCTAACACATAAATTTTATCCAACCTGTTACCCCCTGACTCCACTTTTAAATTTGTAGAACAAGGGTTTCATCCATAAAATATGGACGAACCATTGTTATAATTATATGTACCGTATAAACGAGGTAGAATCGAAATTCATAGCCATTAAACCTTTTATTTATTTTTTATTCATTTCTATTCAATATATTACTTTTAATTATAATTATTAACATAAAATCACAATAACTGATTTTCTTATTTATCACATTTATAATTCTTTTATTCCTACTAACACTTGGTTATCCAGCTTTTTCGCTGCGCGAATGTCATATGTTTTTTCATACGTTGGCTCAATTGCAAGTTTCGCTCCATAAAACATAACATCACGTACTTCTTGTACATTTACTTCTATTACAGTTAATTTTAGAGGAATGCCTTCCATTCTATCAGTCAAAATTTCACCTGCACCACTTATGGAAAATACGGATTCATTCGCCATTATAGTCAATACCACCCCAGCACTATGCCGTATATTTTCCACAATACGTGAACGTTGATCTACTGCAAATCGAATGCTAGTTTTACTCACTGCATACACCCAAGAAATAGCACTTACGTTAGGAACTTGTTTTTCGAAGTCTGTTGTTGCTACCATAACAATACATTCTTTACGTAACGTTTGTACTAAATCATCTGTTAATGTAGGCTCTACTACATTCGCCATATTTCCACCTCCAAATATACTTAATATATCCTTATCATAACCTATTTTTCGAATTGCGAAAATATTATTTTTTCCCGCTATTATTCAAAAACATTATACTTCCATGATATACTTGTACTGATAGAATCCGTATTGAGGTGACGAAATGAGAGTCAAATGTATGATTTGTGATAAAAAAGATATGTTAGATGATGAAAATCCTATGGCAAAAAAACTGCGTAACCGCCCTATTCATACATATATGTGCATGGAATGTTCGGAACGAATTGCAGAACGTACGGTGGAACGTCATGCAAGTGGTAATTTCCGATTATATCGTGATAAAAAAGTCGAAGACGATTGGTAAAATATAAATAAGTCCTTAATCATATAGATAAGGACTTATTTATATTTTTCAGGTTCACGATTCATTTGATCCAAAAAGCAATCAATAGCTTCTAATGGAAACCTGGCAGATTTTTTTTCTCCATTCATTTCATATGTAATCAAATACATTTCTTCGTTCTTTTGAACTTCCACATTTTTTAATTTATGTTCTTCATATATCATATTTTGAAATAACAAATACGTTTCTTTTGCAGCACGATCATCTGGACGTGCTTCAGCAACTGTTTTAATCGTTAACCAATTATATAATGCATCTTGTACTGAACGCATAAAAATTCGCCCCCTCACCCAGCTTTTTGTTGTCTTGCTTGACGTAAACGCAACCTATAAATCCCCAGTACAATTGCCGCTACAACAAGGCCCTCTCCAACAGGTAAAAAAACTGCAAAGAAAGTTAAAACTGTACACCCAATCGCTAACGATATATATATCACTATATTTTTTATTATTGATAGTTTTCTTGCAAAACCTAAATTATACACAAGTGCACTTAATATAATAATGATGCCATACAGTAACCACATCCCTAGTTCTGGATTTTCATCAACTTTACATAATTTCGCAAAAAACGACATTCTTTCTAACATCATTCATCCCCCTTTCTCACAAAAAACAAATTTTATTTATGTACTTAATACAAGAGTAACCTGCAAAAAAAATACTGTCCACAAAAAAGAGTAAATATTCCAAAAATAAATATAATAAAAAAAACAGCTACCCCTCAAAGGTAGCTGTTCTATTATTTTACGCTTCTACAGATTTCTTTTTCTTAGCAGCTCTTTCACGTTCGCTCTTATCAAGAATCTTTTTACGTAAACGAATTGATTCTGGAGTTACTTCACAGAACTCGTCATCGTTTAAGTACTCTAATGACTCTTCTAAAGTCATTAAGCGTGGTTTTTTCATTGTTGAAGTTTGATCTTTCGTCGCAGAACGAATGTTAGTTTGTTGTTTCATTTTCACAACGTTAACTGTTAAGTCGTTCTCACGAGTGTGTTCTCCGACAATCATACCAGCATATACTTCTGTACCTGGTTCAACGAAGATTACACCACGGTCTTCAACTTGCATGATACCATATTGTGATGCTTTTCCTGTTTCAAGTGAAACTAGAACACCTTGGCGACGTCCACCAACTTGTCCAGCGTGTACTGGTTGGTAGCAATCGAATGTATGGTTTAAAATACCGTAACCACGAGTTAATGTTAAGAATTCTGTTGTGTAACCAATTAAACCACGTGCTGGAACCATGAAAGTAAGGCGAACTTGACCGTTTCCGTTATTCACCATATCTAACATTTCACCTTTACGTGCACCCATAGATTCCATAATAGAACCAGTGTATTCTTCAGGTACATCGATTTGCACGCGCTCTACAGGCTCACATCTTACGCCATCAACTTCTTTAATAATTACTTCAGGCTTAGATACTTGTAGTTCATAACCTTCACGACGCATGTTTTCAATTAGGATAGATAAATGTAATTCTCCACGTCCAGATACGATCCACGCATCAGGAGAATCTGTATTATCTACACGTAAACTTACATCTGTTTCTAATTGTGAACGAAGACGCTCTTCAATTTTACGAGATGTAATGAATTTACCTTCACGACCTGCAAATGGGCTGTTATTTACAAGGAATGTCATTTGTAGTGTTGGCTCATCAATACGTAATAATGGTAAAGCCTCTTCATGCTCAACCGGACATACTGTTTCACCTACGTTAATGTCTTCCATACCTGAAACCGCTACTAAATCTCCAGCTTTTGCTTCTTCAATTTCTTGACGTTTTAATCCAATGTAACCAAATAATTTCGTTACACGGAATTGTTTTACAGTTCCGTCAACTTTCATTAATGCAACTTGTTGTCCTACTTTCATTGTACCACGGAATACGCGTCCAACCCCGATACGACCAACATAGTCATTGTAATCAAGAAGTGCTACTTGGAATTGAAGTGGCTCTTCGCTGTTATCAACTGGTGCTGGAATATGTTCAATAATTGTGTCAAACAATGATTTCATATTCTCTTCTTGATTTGCTGGATTTGAATCTAAGCTTGCTGTTCCGTTCATTGCTGATGCAAATACAACTGGGAACTCTAATTGATCTTCATTTGCACCAAGTTCGATGAATAAGTCAACTACTTCATCAACTACTTCATCAGGGCGAGCGAAGTCACGGTCAATTTTGTTTACAACAACGATTGGAGTTAAGTTTTGCTCAAGAGCTTTCTTTAAAACAAATCGTGTTTGTGGCATACAACCTTCATATGCATCAACAACAAGTAGAACACCATCAACCATTTTCATGATACGTTCTACTTCTCCACCGAAGTCAGCGTGACCAGGTGTATCTAAAATGTTAATTCTTTTATCTTCATAGTGAATCGCAGTATTCTTCGCTAAAATTGTAATACCACGTTCTCTTTCTAGATCGTTTGAGTCCATTGCGCGTTCTTCAATATGTTCATTCGCACGGAACGTCCCCGCTTGACGTAATAACTGGTCAACAAGTGTTGTTTTACCATGGTCAACGTGGGCAATAATTGCTATATTTCGTAAATCTTGTCGTTTTTTCAACATGTCCAACTCCTAATGTCTTTTTAATCCTTCTCTATTATAAGAGCGAAGGGGATACAATGGCAATCAAAATAAAATCAAGAATGAAAATATAGTTGTATTCTTACTTTTGTGAAAGTAAAATAAAATTGGAGGGTGAAGAAATGGAACACATTCAATATCGCTTTTTATTAACTGCAATTATCGGTGTTATTTTCTTAATCGGTATCGGCATTATGGTTGCTGAAAATAGTCCCATCGGTATTATTATTTGCATTATCGGCACATTTGTTACAGTTGGATACGGTTTTGTAACAAAAAGAAAAATGCGTAAATCGCAATAACGTCAAAAAGTAAGAAGCGCTTATACAGCCTCTTACTTTTTTTGTTACTCCGCTATAAATCGTAACACCTCTTCATACACCCCTGGTTTTGCAACTAATACGCTGCTCTTCTCTACCATAGAAAGCGGGAATCCAGAAAATGTGGTCACCTTGCCTCCAACTTCCTCTACAATTATCTGCCCCCCACCAAAATCCCATGGTGATAATCTCGGCGTTACATATGCATCTATTCTTCCTGTTGCAACGTATACCATCTCTAACGCTGCACAGCCATATGATCTCGTGCCTCTTGCTTTCTTAACCAGTGCCATCATACTTTCCTTATTAAGCAATGGATTGTCGGTAAGCCATATCGCATTTAAAGCTACAATACCTTGCTCTACAGCTCCTTTTTCCAATAAAGGTATTGGTACTTCATTACAAAATGCTCCAGCTCCCTTTACCGCATGGTATAATTCATCATGAACTGGATCATAAATGAGTCCAACCTTTCCGATACCGTTCTCATAAATTCCAATTGAAATTGCGAAATTTCTTTTTTGATGAACAAAGTTCATCGTGCCATCAATTGGATCAATTAACCAAACAACCCCATCCGAAGAAGTTACCTCATCTCCATAACCTTCTTCTCCTAAAATATTATGGTTCGGGAATGTTTCTTTAATTTTCCCAATTAAAAACTGTTCTATTTCTCGGTCCATATTTGTTACTAAATCAGCTGCATTGGATTTCGTTTCTATAATAAGTGCGTTTTCCATTGATGCCATTAAAAACTCTCCTGCATCTCGAATCCACTGCTTGGCGTGTGCATCGATGTCTTTCCATACTTCTTGCATGTTTAAACACTCCGATCTATACTGTTCACAGAAAAAACGAACCCTTTATAAGGTTCGCACCAACTAATTTTTTATACATATACTATTATTACGCTTCTAAACGAATCATTTCAAGTCTTAACACTTCTAACTTTTGTACACACTCTTCTTTTTTCAGTTTATCATTTTCCATCATCGCATCATATAAAGTTGCTAATTCATAATCTAGCTCCAAACGTAGCACCGGTATTCTCTTTTCAGCATCTGTTCTCTTTAACGCATTAATCACCTGTCTCATATTATTTGCCTCCTCCCAATATTCGTCTGCCCTCGGACTAGAATTGATTTAATTTTCTGATTTTTTGTTTTATACTATACTATGTTGGATAAATCATCTATGCAACAAAATTATATTTTTTTATTTAAATTTTTTTGTGCTGTTTTTTTTATGAATAGTACAAGCTATGCTAAAATAAAAGCAAAATAGGAGTTGGAGGAACAATCATGACACTACAAACATTCAAGTCAACTGATTTTGAGGTCTTTACAGTTGATGGTCTCGAAGAACGAATGAGTGCAATTAAAACGAACATTCATCCTAAACTGGAAGCTTTAGGGGAACAGTTTGCAACGTATTTATCCAAACAAACTGATGAGAACTTTTTTTATCATGTAGCAAAACATGCACGTCGCAAAGTCAATCCACCAAACGATACTTGGGTTGCTTTTTCAACAAATAAACGCGGATATAAAATGCTACCACATTTCCAAATTGGATTATGGGGTACTCATGCCTTCATATACTTTGGTTTAATCTATGAGTGTCCACAAAAAGTGGAGACGGCTCACGCCTTCTTAGAACATTTAAATGATTTAAAAACAAATATTCCAAATGACTTCGTTTGGTCCATTGACCATACTAAACCAAGTGTAAAATTACATAAAACACTTGAAACAGCAGACTTACAAAAGATGATTGAACGTCTAGCTACTGTGAAAAAAGCGGAATTATTAGTTGGTATTCATATATCACCAGAGGAGTTTTCAGCAATGACCAACGAACAATTCCTTGCTAAGATTGAATCTACGATGCAATCACTCCTTCCTTTATATGCACTTTGTAATCGATAGTAGAAAACGGACAATTTATATTGTCCGTTTTTAGTTGTTATCACATTATATCACTTCAGTTTTCATTTTTCAAAATATTTTTTACAATTTCACAAGCTTTTGTTCTTCAGTTTCTTTCGCCCTTTGAATCGCACGGTATATAGAATATCCACTTACTTCTTGAAACTCTTTATCAATTTTCTTCTCTTCTGCTTTGGATGGAACAATCTCTTTAAAACGACGATATAATCCCATTAACTCTTCTCTTATAATTCCTTTTTCGTATGCTTTCTCAATTGCTTCATAAAACTTCACAATTGCAACCATTTCCTCATTTGACCAATCATAATCTAACGGATATTGATATTCCATTTTGCACCTCATTTATCATTTCTTCTTATTTCAATATGCTATCTTAAAGGGATTTTTTCTTCTTCACTATAGCCACTTTGCATTATACACTATTTATTCATTGTGATGGAATTGTCTTCCTCTATAAGGCAATTGGAAATAACTATTTAACATATTCACTGTAAAAACATTTTTTTCTATACATCTATAATTATTGGTGATATAATCCTTTTGTTTTATAGAAAATAAAGTGAACCTACCATCTCAAAAACGCTTTTGTGATTGGCAGAAAAACAAGTCTCATTCTAAAAAAGCACTTAACTTTTTTAGAACAGATTATATAAAACAAACTCTAATAAATATTATGAAAAAGAAGGGGTGTATAGATTGTCCCAATACGAAACACCATTGTTTACCGCTTTAGTTGAGCACAGTAAGCGAAATCCAATTCAATTCCATATTCCTGGTCACAAAAAAGGACAAGGCATGGATCCTACATTTCGCGAATTTATTGGGCATAATGCATTAGCAATTGATTTAATTAATATTGCGCCGCTCGATGATTTACATCATCCAAAAGGTATGATTAAAGAAGCACAAGATTTAGCAGCCGCTGCATTTGGTGCAGATCATACTTTCTTTTCTATTCAAGGTACAAGTGGTGCAATAATGACAATGGTGATGAGCGTTTGCGGTCCTGGTGACAAAATCCTAGTGCCACGAAACGTGCATAAATCAGTAATGTCAGCTATTATTTTCTCAGGTGCAAAACCGATTTTCATGCATCCTGAAATCGATCCAAAACTTGGTATTTCACACGGAATCACAATTCAATCTGTCAAAAGGGCACTTGAAGAGCATTCAGATGCGAAAGGCTTACTTGTTATTAACCCAACATACTTTGGCTTTGCTGCGGACTTAGAACAGATTGTACAATTAGCACATTCTTATGATATCCCTGTATTAGTTGATGAGGCTCATGGTGTTCATATTCATTTTCACGATGAATTGCCGATGTCAGCGATGCAAGCCGGTGCAGATATGGCAGCAACAAGCGTTCACAAACTAGGTGGATCTTTAACGCAAAGTTCTATTCTTAATGTGAAGGAAGGCCTTGTGAATGTAAAACATGTTCAATCTATCATTAGCATGCTTACGACTACATCAACTTCTTACATCTTGTTAGCGTCCCTAGATGTTGCTAGAAAACGTCTTGCTACAGAAGGAACGGCACTCATAGAACAAACAATACAATTAGCGGAACAAGTTCGTGATGCTATTAACGCTATTGAGGATCTTTACTGTCCTGGGAAAGAAATGCTAGGTACAGATGCTACTTTTAACTATGATCCTACAAAGATAATTGTATCTGTAAAAGATTTAGGTATTACAGGCCATCAGGCTGAAGTATGGCTTAGAGAGCAATATAACATTGAAGTAGAACTCTCAGATTTATACAATATACTATGTCTTGTCACTTTTGGGGATACAGAAAGTGAAACAAATACACTTATTGCAGCATTACAAGATTTAGCAGCGACATTTAGAAATAAAGCCGATAAAGGTGTTCAAATACAAGTAGAAATTCCAGAAATACCAGTGCTAGCACTTTCTCCTCGAGATGCTTTTTATTCGGAAACAGAAGTCATCCCGTTTGAAAATGCAGCAGGTCGTATTATAGCTGATTTCGTTATGGTTTATCCGCCAGGGATTCCAATCTTTACTCCGGGGGAAATTATTACACAAGATAACTTAGAGTATATTCGTAAAAACTTAGAAGCGGGTTTACCTGTACAAGGTCCTGAAGATATGACATTACAGACATTACGTGTAATTAAAGAGTACAAGCCTATCAGTTGATAGGCTTTTCTTTCACCCTTTTTCCCTTTTCTCATACGATATTAAGTAATGTAACGTATAGGTGGGGATACGATTATGATTGTAATAGGCCGTTCTATTGTACATCCTTATATCACAAATGAATATGAGCCATTTGCAGCTGAGAAACAACAAATTTTATCGATAATGGCAGGAAATCAAGAAATTTATTCCTTCCGAACATCTGATGAACTCAGCTTTGATCTAAATTTGCGAGTGAACATTATTACTTCTGCATTAGAACTTTTTCAAAGTGGATTTCAGTTTCGCACATTTCAACAATCCTTTTGCAACCCCCAGTATTGGAAAAGAACGTCACTTGGAGGATTTGAGCTCCTACCAAACATACCCCCTTCCATTGCCATTCAAGATATTTTCAAAAACGGAAAACTATATGGAACTGAATGCGCCACCGCAATGATCATTATTTTTTACAAAGCTTTACTAACATTATATGAGGAAGAAACTTTCAACCGTCTCTTTGCAAACCTTTTACTTTATACATGGGACTACGATCAAGATTTAAAGCTCATAACAAAAACGGGTGGCGATCTTGTTCCAGGTGATCTCGTTTATTTTAAAAATCCACAAGTGAATCCAGCTACGATCGAGTGGCAAGGAGAAAATACAATCTATCTAGGAAATTTCTTTTTTTACGGACATGGCGTAGGTGTAAAAACAAAAGAGGAAATTATATACTCATTAAATGAACGACGAGTCCCTTACGCTTTTATTTCAGCTTTCTTGACCGATACGATTACCCGTATTGATAGCCGTCTGATGAGCCACTACGCCTCTCCTAGCACTCCACAGACATCGATAGGATTTATTCCGATTAGAGATGATGCAATCGTTGCAACAGTTGGCCATACGACTACAATTTATTAAAAAAGCGCCTACATATATATGTAGGCGCTTCTTCTTATTTAAGCTTTTGTATGTTCTTTATGGTCACATTCGCAATGAGATCCACATTTTCCGTATAGTACTGTTGATTTTTCATCTTCAAAATGTCCAATTGTTCCTTCACATACTTGGCATACGATTGTTCCCATTTTTCATTTCCCCCTGAGTTTTAATACTAATCTACTTATTTATAATTAAGCTTTCGCCTTGTCTCTATTAGCACAGTCACAATTTGTACCACATTTTCCGTAAAGCACTGTCGTTTTTTCATCTTCAAAATGTCCGATTGTTCCTTCACATACTTGGCATACGATTGTTCCCATTTTTCATTTCCCCCTAAGTTTATGGTCCTAAAAACTTTTAGCTGTCCATTTCCTATCAATTATTGGGCTTTTGTATGCTCTGTGTGATCACATCCGCAAGATCCACATTTCCCGTAAAGTACCGTTACTTTTTCATCCTCGAAGTGTGCAATTGTACCTTCACAATCTTGACATACGATCGTTCCCATTTTTCATTTCCCCCTAAGTTTATAATCCCAAAAACTTTTGTAACCGCTTAACTTTCTGTCTTTATTTTAATATGTTATACTTTTTACGTCAATAGGTTTTTAGTATAACACATTAAATATTTTTAATTTAAATTAGTATGCGATATTAAAACAAAAAAACAGCCATATTTATACGTACGACTGTTTTACATTAATTATTCTTCATACTCCGCATGCAAAGAAGTAGATGGGACTAAAAATTTAAAAAACTGAGCTAGCTCTACTGCTTCTTCTTCTGATCCTAATTTAAAAACTTCCTGTATATGTTGCACATTCTCTACATCATCTCTTCCAAGTAAAGTAGACCTTCCTGTTTGCATGCAAACAATGAGCGGCTTTCCAAAAAACATATTTGTATAAATAACACCAAAATCATAACGAGTATCATGTGTCATAAACCCCAAAAATCGTACCTTCACACTTTCATGCTCATCATACAATTTTTCAAACATCGTTTTCCACCTTTCTACATCACCTTTCATTAAGTATATTAAACAAAAAAAGGAATACTCCTTTTAATTGTCAAAAAATTCAGTAGGATGTAAGATAATAGTATTCTACTAAGTTAGGAGGAACTTATATGCAACATGCCTTTATTACGCTTGTACCTAAATCCAATCAACAAGCTGTTTCAACAGATGATATAAAACAACTTTTTCAGTACTATAAAACAGTTACTTCCAAAACTGGTGTTCAAATTAATTACGCTTATACGAATACCGCTTTCCCTTACGAAATTTTAGATACATCAGCAACAACATTAAAACTACAATCTACTCACGATCGATATGACTCCATTTATGTTGGTGTTGGTATAGAAAAGGAACAATCTTTTATTCAGATTTCTTTACCACCTAATGCAACATTCGGTGATAAAGGAAAAGCAAATGAATTTTGCCGTTTTCTAGCGAAGAAATTAGAAGGAGAATTACAACTATTTAATGGAAGAACAATGTATTTCTATAAACGTTAATTTAAAAACAAAAATAAATGATTAGAAAGATCATACTATTTGTGCAAGTAAGAAGCATCGCTTTTCTCCTTGCACTTAGTATGACATACGCTATTACGTACGCTAAGTACAAAAATATAAGAAAAAGAAAAATTTTATAATGAAGTTTATCACGACTTGACAGTAATAACACTGCTGAAAATCCACTCCATAAAACTAGATGAAAAAATGAAGCTAGCGTAATTTTCATAGCGTTACCTCCTTCTTCTTCCTATTATATGCTTCAGCTCTTCCCTCTTAACATTTTGAAAGTAGACTTTCCTAAAATCTACCTAATTAATCGTTGGATTTTTTCTTTTATAAATTCTCCAACTATTCAAATACGAATCTCACTCATTTTTAACAATAAATTCTCTTCTATCTCCTATAAGATAGATTATTCATTTATCGCATGGTATACTCCTTAAAGAGAAAAGATAGAAAGGAATTAATGATACATGGTATTTAGCAATTTGTTTTTCTTATGCCTTTTTTTACCTGCAATTCTTTTCGTGTACTACTCAGTACGGAAAGAATTGCAAAACATAGTTCTTCTATTATTTAGTTTATTATTTTATGCTTGGGGAGAACCAATATATGTCTTCCTAATGCTTTTTTCTATTTTCATAAACTATTGGTTTGGAATATGGCTTAATAAAGACCGACTGTCTAGTGCAAATAGAAAAGTTATTCTAACTATAGCAATCGTTGTCAATACTGCTATACTCGGATATTTTAAATACGCTAATTTCTTAGTAGATAATATAAATGGAATTTTCCATACAAACATTGTACTAGAAAAAATCCCATTACCAATTGGGATTTCATTTTTCACTTTCCATGCAATGAGTTATATTATTGACATTTATAAGAAAAAAGTAGAAGCTCAGCGAAATCTATTTGATCTCGCACTATACTTTACTATTTTCCCACAATTAGTAGCAGGACCAATTGTTCGATATAATACAATCGCTTATCAATTACATGTTAGAACAGTTACTGCTGATAAGTTTTCAGAAGGAATTCGTCGTTTTATCATTGGATTAGGAAAGAAGGTTTTAATTGCGAATCAATTAGGAGCTATTGCCGATGAAATATTTGCGATGGATCCAGCAACAATGAGCGTATCTACCGCTTGGATTGGTGCGATCGCTTACACATTACAAATTTATTTCGATTTTTCAGGTTACAGTGATATGGCAATTGGATTAGGAAAAATGTTTGGATTTGATTTCTTAGAAAATTTCAATTACCCATATATCTCCAAGTCCATCTCTGAATTTTGGCGTCGTTGGCACATTTCACTTGGTTCTTGGTTCCGTGATTATGTGTATATTCCATTAGGTGGGAATCGCGTATCCACTTGGAAAATCTATCGTAATCTCTTCATTGTATGGGCATTAACCGGATTTTGGCATGGAGCTAGTTGGACATTTATGATTTGGGGTATTTATTACGGATGTTTAATTGCTTTAGAAAAGGCTGGTTTCGAGAAATTATTACAAAAATTATGGTGGCCGATTCAACACGTATACGTTATGTTTTTAGTGATTATTGGTTGGGTGTTCTTCCGCGCTGATAATTTTAGCTACTGTTCTAAATTTTTACAAGCAATGTTCGGATTAAATGGATCGTTGACTGACATTACGAGTTATTTCTATGTGATGAATTATTGGGGAATCTTTATACTTGCTATTATTACATCAGCTCCAATTTTCTCTTGGATCAAGAATCAATTAGCAAATAAAAAGGTAGTCATTTTATCTCCACTTTATTACTTGAGTGTCTTAATCATAACTATGATGTATTTAACGAATGCAACTTACAATCCATTTATTTACTTCCGCTTCTAAAGGAGGGCTAACTATGAAAAATTTCACTAATCGTATATTAATTACAGGATTTCTCACGATTATTTTTGGCATGTGTATATGGACCGGAAAAATAATATATTGGGACAAAAAAAGTTTTTCTGATTTTGAAAATAGAGAATTAGCTTTGAATCCAGTCCTAACTATTGATACTATAAAATCCGGAAAATATTTCAAAGATACTGAATTACACTTTACAGATCACATTGCAGCACGAGACAGATTTATTGAAACATACACAAAGTTACAAATGAAATTCAATCGAACTTTCGTAAATAACAATTATGTTGCAGATGACGGGTTTATTTTATCTGCACCTACCAAAATAGATATGCGTAATCAAATTAAACAATCTGTTAACGAATTAGAAAACTTACAAACTCAATTTCCAAAAACAGAATTTTATTTCTTGTTAGCTCCAAGTAAACTAACGGCATTTTCGTATAAATACCCGCCATATGTAGATCGTGGGTACGATCAAAAGCATCGAGATTATTTTGTACAAGAGTTACAGAAAATAAATTTCCCTGTTATTGATGTTCTTCCTGCTTTTCAAAAAGAATTTACTCATGAACAATTAGAAGAGCTATACTTTAAAACTGATCACCATTGGAATATGAAAGGTGCATTTTATGCATACGAGCAAACAATGAAGCACATTGCTAATGAATCTAAAACATTTAAAGGTAATGCTGTTAATCGAGATGATTATAAAATAACTATAGAAAAACCGAATGGACAATTTATCGGTAGTTGGAATAAACAACTGTATAATTTAATAGAAACACCTGAAACAATCCCATATGTACAATTAAAGCAAAACCCAAATATGTGGGATAATTACACTGTATATCTCGGTCCAAAATCAGAAGAATCGATGAAAATGCCGATGAAGGAATTCTTTGCAGTGGACAAAAATAAGCTTTCACCAGACTATAGTTCCGTTTATCAAACAGACTATGCACAGATAAATATCATAAATCCAGATGCAAAAACCAAACTACATGCTGCCATTATTAAAGATTCTTATGCAGATGCAACTTATCCTTTATTTGCACAAGAGTTTGAACAAACAACATTTATTGATCCACGATTTGCGGCAAGCAAAAATGTAAAACAAGAACTCGAAAAACTAAATGCTGATATCGTGTTATTCCTTTATAATGACACTAGTACAAATAAAGAAATGTATCAATTTGAAAATAAAGAATAAAAACAAGAGGTGAATCAACAAAATTCACCTCTTGTTTTTCTATGCATATAACGCATAAAAAAAAACGTCTTCTAAATTTAGAAGACGTTTTTTTATAATTATTTTACAATGTGAATTGGCATTCCAAGAGCAACTTCAGCTGCTTCCATTGTGATCTCACCTAATGTTGGGTGAGCGTGGATTGTTTGAGCGATATCTTCTGCAGTCATTCCTGCTTCGATAGCTAAACCAATCTCAGAGATAATATCAGAAGCGCCTGCACCTGCAACTTGAGCACCTACAAGAAGACCGTCTTCTTTACGTGTTACAAGTTGTAGGAAACCGTCAGTGCTGTTTAATGATAACGCACGACCGTTAGCAGCGAATGGGAACTTAGATACAGCTACTGTCATTCCTGCTTCTTCTGCTTGTTTCTTAGTGTAACCAACAGATGCTAATTCTGGATCAGTGAAGCATACTGCAGGAATTCCGATGTAATCGATTGCTGATGCATGGCCACTAATTGCTTCAACAGCTACTTTACCTTCGTAAGAAGCTTTGTGAGCTAATGGTGGTCCAGGAACGATATCACCGATTGCATAGATGTTTGATACGTTTGTACGACATTGCTCATCGATTTCGATGATGCCGCGGTCAGTCATTTTAACTCCAACTTGCTCAAGACCGATTTCTTGAGTGTTTGGACGACGACCTACAGTTACTAATACGTAATCTGCTTCTACAGTTTGGATTTCACCTTTAACTTCAAAGCTAACTTTTACGCCAGTTTCTGTTTCTTCAACGCCTTTAGCCATAGCTTTTGTATGGATATTAACGTTACCTTTCTTTTGAAGAGCACGTTTAACAACAGAGCTCATAGCTTTTTCGAAACCAGCTAAGATTTCGTCGCCAGCTTCTACTACAGTAACTTCTGTACCGAAGTTAGCATATGCAGTTCCTAATTCCATACCGATGTAACCGCCGCCGATTACAACAAGTTTTTTAGGAATTTCAGGTAAGCTTAAAGCGCCTGTAGAGTTGATAACACGTTTAGAGTATTTGAATCCTGGAATTTCGATTGGTGTAGAACCAGTTGCAAGAACAGCATTTTTAAACGTATACGTTTGAGCTGCATCTTCAGTCATTACGCGTAATGTGTTAGCATCTACGAAGTAAGCTTCACCACGAATGATTTCAACTTTGTTACCTTTAAGAAGGCCTTCAACACCGCCAGTTAATTTCTTAACTACGCCGTTTTTCCATTCTTGAACTTTTGTAAAGTCAACTTTTACGTTCTCTGCAGTGATACCCATGTCATCAGAATGCATTGCATTCTCATAACGATGACCTGCATTGATTAACGCTTTTGAAGGAATACATCCAACGTTTAAGCATACGCCACCAAGGTTAGCTTTTTCAATGATTGCTACCTTTTGACCTAATTGTGCTGCACGAATTGCCGCAACGTATCCACCAGGACCTGCACCAACAACGACTGTATCTAATTCAATTGGGAAATCTCCTACTACCATTGTTATTACGCCTCCATTACTAATAATTGTGGGTCATTCAATAGACGTTTAATTTGGTTTAATGCTTTTTGAGCAGTTGCGCCGTCAATTAAACGATGGTCAAAGCTTAGAGATAAAGCTAATACTGGAGCTGCAACGATTTCACCGTTTTTCACAACTGGCTTCTCAGCGATACGGCCGATACCAAGGATTGCTACTTCTGGGTGGTTGATAACTGGAGTGAACCATTGTCCACCTGCAGAACCAATGTTTGTAATTGTGCAAGAAGCACCTTTCATTTCAGCCGGAGCTAAACGACCTTCACGTGCTTTACCAGCAAGATCATTGATCTCGTTAGAAATAGTGAAGATTGATTTACGATCTGTATCTTTAACAACTGGTACTAATAGACCTTTGTCTGTATCAGCTGCGATACCGATGTTGAAGTAATGTTTATGAACGATTTCTTGAGAAGCATCGTCTAAAGCAGTATTCAACATTGGGAATTCACGTAATGCAGATGTTAAAGCTTTAACAACGTATGGAAGGTAAGTTAATTTAATACCTTTGTCAGCTGCAACAGCTTTGAACTTCTTACGGTGAGCAACAAGCTCAGTTACATCAACTTCATCCATTAATGTTACGTGAGGAGCTGTGTGCTTAGAGTTAACCATTGCTTTTGCAATCGCTTTACGGATACCACTCATTTTCTCACGAGTTTCTGGATATTCACCAGCTGGGATTGGTTGTGCTTTTGGTGCTGCTTCTTCTTTCGCTGCTGCTGGAGTAGCTTCTACTGCTGCTGGAGCCTCAGTTGCTGCTACTGCTTGTCCACCATTTGCAAATGCATCGATGTCAGCTTTAACGATACGGCCGTTCTTACCAGAACCAGCTACTTTATGAATGTCTACGCCGTTTTCACGAGCATATTTACGAACAGATGGCATAGCGATTACGCGCTCATTTACTACTTCTGCAGTTGCTGCTGGAGTAGCTTCCGCTGCTGGAGCTTCTACTGCTGCTTCTTCAGCTTTTGGAGCTTCGTCATGATCGTCACCTTTAAATTTAAGGTTTTCGTATCCAGGAGCATCAAATTTAATTAATGTATCTCCTACAATTGCAACTGTTCCTTCTTCTACAAGTACTTCAAGTACTTTACCTTTAACAGGAGAAGGGATTTCTACTACTGCTTTATCATTTTGTACTTCAAGAAGTACATCGTCTTCGTTTACTTCATCGCCTGGTTTAATAAACCATTTTACGATTTCACCTTCGTGGATACCTTCACCGATATCTGGTAGTTTAAATTCAAATGCCACGGAATTCAGCCCCCTGATTCATTTCATTATTATGGAATATGTACAAAAGAAACCAGCATGTGCTGATTTCTTTTGCACATGAAAAGCTAAAAATTAGAAGTTCATTACTTTGTTAACAGCTTCAACAATATCTTTATGGTTTGGTAACCATACGCTCTCAGCTTGAGAGAATGGGAATACTGTATCAGCAGCTGCAACACGTACAACTGGAGCTTCTAAGTTTAAGATTGCACGGTCGTTAATTTCCGCTACAACGTTAGCTGCAATACCAGCTTGTTTTTGCGCTTCTTGAACTACAACTACGCGGCCTGTTTTTTCAACAGAAGCAATGATTGTTTCGATATCTAATGGTTGAACTGTACGTAAGTCAACAACCTCTAAAGAGATACCTTCTTTTTCAAGTTCTTCAGCAGCTTTTAATGCAGCGTGAACCATAGCACCGTAAGCGATAACAGATACATCTGTACCTTCACGTTTGATATCAGCTTTGCCTAAATCAATTGTGTATTCGCCTTCTGGTACATCTTGACGGAATGAACGGTACAATTTCATATGCTCTAAGTAGATAACTGGATCGTTGTCACGAATCGCAGAGATTAAAAGACCTTTTGCATCGTATGGAGTAGATGGAATAACAACTTTTAGACCAGGTTGTTGAGCCACTAATCCTTCTAAGCTATCAGCATGTAGTTCAGGAGTATGAACGCCACCACCGAATGGAGAACGAATTGTTACTGGAGCAGTCCAACGTCCACCAGAACGGTAACGCATACGAGCTAATTGACCAGAAACTGAATCCATTACTTCATAAATGAAACCGAAGAATTGGATTTCTGGAACTGGACGGAATCCTTCAAGTGCAAGTCCAACTGCAAGTCCACCAATACCAGACTCTGCAAGTGGAGTATCCATTACACGATCTTCACCGAATTCAGCTTGTAAACCTTCAGTAGCACGGAATACACCGCCGTTTACACCAACGTCTTCACCAAACACAAGTACGTTAGGGTCATTTTTCATTTCAACGCGTAAAGCATCAGTGATTGCTTGAATCATTGTCATTTGAGCCATGGCTTACTTCGACTCCTTTTCTTTGTAAATTTCATATTGTTCAGCTAAGTTGTAAGGCATTTTTTCGTACATGATTTCCATTAAATCAGTAACTTTTTGTTTTGGAGCTTGGTCAGCCTTAGCAATTGCTTGTTTGATATCTTCTTTTGCTTCTTCGATTACTTTCTCTTCAACTTCTTGAGACCATAGGCCTTTGTTTTCTAAGAATGCACGGAAGCGTACGATTGGATCTTTTTGTTCCCATTCGTTCTCGATATCTTTTGTACGGTAACGAGTTGGGTCATCACCAGCCATTGTATGTGGACCGTAACGGAATGTTAAAGTCTCGATTAAAGTAGGGCCTTCGCCATTTACTGCACGCTCACGAGCGAAAGCAGTTGCTGCGTATACAGCTAATGGATCCATACCGTCTACTTGAATTCCGTAAATACCTGCTGCTACTGCTTTTTGTGCTACAGTTTTAGCTGCAGATTGCTTTTCTACTGGAGTAGAGATTGCATAACGGTTGTTTTGTACAACGAAGATTGCTGGAGCTTTGAAAGCACCTGCAAAGTTCATACCTTCGTAGAAGTCACCTTGTGAAGCACCACCGTCACCAGTGTAAGTAATTGCAACAGATTTTTTACCACGTAGTTTCATACCTAACGCAACACCAGCAGTTTGGATGATTTGCGCACCGATAATGATTTGTGGAGCAAGTGCATTTACATTCTCAGGCATTTGGTTACCCATGAAATGTCCACGAGAGAATAAGAATGCTTGGTATAATGGTAAACCGTGCCATACTAATTGTGGCACATCACGATATCCTGGTAAGATGAAATCTTCTGCTTCAAGTGCGAAATGACTTGCTAATTGAGAAGCCTCTTGTCCAGCTGTTGGTGCGTAGAAACCTAAACGTCCTTGACGGTTTAAAGAAATAGAACGTTGATCTAGTACGCGAGTATACACCATACGGCGCATTAATTCTTTTAATTGATCATCTGATAATTCAGGCATAGCTGCTTCATTCACAACTTCGCCTTTTTCATTTAAAATTTGTAATGTTTCAAATTGAGCCGCGATAGCTTTCATTTGCTCATCAACATTAAATAGGGTCTTTTTTGTTTTAGTACCCATTCCGTTCACCTCTTCCTCTCTTGAACCATATTCTGAAACGCTTTCACTATCTATTAGCTAGACTGAAAACGCAACAATGTAAACCAACAAATTTATCTGTCGGTTGAGAATAATTTTGTGTACCTAACAATCTGTACTAATGTTTTTTCAGAAACATATTAATACAATCTTGATCACGTTTTTTAGTTTACAACTATTCTAATTACGATGTCAATTACTTTGAATACGTTTTTTTATAAATAATCTGCAGGTTTCTTCTACACAAACGTGTTTTTATTTTTCACATCTGTATTAGTAAGCATTAACCTGCTGTTATATTATTCCCTTTTTAACTTGTTTTTTCTCTTAGAATAATATGTAAACGATTTAATTCTTTTTAGTTTTTCTCTCTTCTTAACAAAAATATACAAACTCTTCTTCCTTTTATAGGTAATTACCCATACATTTCTACTCTTCCCTCCATACATTATAGTAACCGCAATATTAGCGGGAAATGATAAAGGAGGTCATCTCATGTACGGATACTCATATTGCTATCCAACTTGTTCATATCCTTCCTACGGTTATGGCGATTCTTGTGGTGGGTCTGGACGCGGCTTCGCCTTAATCGTTGTGTTGTTTATTCTTTTAATTATCGTTGGTGCTGCTTGCATTCGCTAATGTAAAATGAAACAACTATGGAAAAAAACAGACGGCTTTGCCGTCTGTTTTTTTATTACATACATAAATATTCTATAGTAAAACGCTTTCCAAAGTGCTTCCCTACTTGTCGATGACTTTTTTCATCTCCTTTGGTAGACTAAAGAAGAAAGGAGAGATTACATATGCTTACAATGAAAGATGTCATTCGCGAAGGAGATCCTATTTTGCGAAACGTTGCAGAAGAGGTATCAATGCCGGCGAGCGAAGAAGATACAACTGCCCTTAAAGAAATGATTGAATTTGTAATCAATAGCCAAGATCCTGAAATGGCTGAAAAATATAGTTTACGCCCTGGAATCGGATTAGCTGCTCCGCAAATCGGTATTTCAAAGAAAATGATTGCAGTTCACGTAACAGATACGGACGGTACGTTATATAGTCATGCATTATTCAACCCAAAACTCATTAGTCATTCTGTTGAACGTACATTTTTACAAAGCGGGGAAGGCTGTCTATCAGTAGACCGTGAAGTACCTGGTTATGTCCCTCGTTACACAAGAATTACAGTGAAAGCAACATCTATTAGCGGTGAAGAAGTAAAATTACGTTTAAAAGGTTTACCAGCAATCGTATTTCAGCATGAGATTGACCATTTAAATGGTGTTATGTTCTATGACCACATTAATAAAGAAAATCCATTTGCTGCTCCTGACGATTCAAAACCTCTAGAGCGATAATAAAAAAGGCGGGAGTGAATCTTCCGCCTTTTTTTATGAAATGGGTTCCATATTCACTTATAGCAATCCAGCCCATTTTAAGCCATGATATATGCCGTCTT
Organism: Bacillus sp. GbtcB14; assembly: GCF_019091205.1. Classification (NCBI taxonomy): domain Bacteria; kingdom Bacillati; phylum Bacillota; class Bacilli; order Caryophanales; family Bacillaceae; genus Bacillus; species Bacillus sp. GbtcB14. The sequence goes on along the minus strand of NZ_JAGXJT010000001.1, from coordinate 661,684 downwards.
CACTAACATCCTTTGTCACATGATTTGCAAGCTTTTTCAAGTCTTCATGACCGTTCCCCATCACAATACCTGTCCCAACTGCTTCAATCATTTCTAAATCATTTAAGCCATCTCCAAATGCATACACTTGTTCACGGTTAAATCCTAATTTTTCAATGAATTTCTCAATTCCTTTTGCCTTCGAACCACCATTTGGAATAATATCCATTGAATATGCATGCCAGCGAATAAAATGAAAGTCTGGATACTGATTAATAAACTTTTCCTCTTCATTCACTTCACAGAAAAGAAGTGTTTGATAAATATTACGTTTCTCATAGAAATCAGGTTCATATGCCGGATGCTCAAAATTTAAGCTTCCAAAACCTTCTTTCACATAATCATGATATTCCACTGATGCTCTCATTTCTTGATGATCAAGGTATACAAGCGGATATCCTTCTTGTTTTGCAAACTGAGTAAACTTATGTAAGGCAGCTGGATGTAACGGGTTATTAAATATTACCTCATCTTCAAATACAACGTACTGTCCATTAAAGCTAACATAATTGTGTATATTGAGTTCCTCACGAATATCTTCAAACATAAATGGCGCACGTCCTGTCGCAATTGCTACATGCACACCTTTTTCTTGTAAATGTCTTACTGCATCTCGTGTAGATTGCGGAATCTTCTTATCATGATCTAATAATGTTCCATCAATATCAAAAAAGACAATTTTATCATTCATTTGTCAAAATCCTTTCTGTTACTCTATATTCCTATTTTGATTATCGCTTTTCAAATTCTAAAAAAAAGTATAACATATTAAACATCTGTGAAGAAAGCGTTCACTTTCTGACCTTATTTATGAAACCTGCATATATATATTAGTAAAAAATGTGGATACTTGTTCGTATGAATTTTCTTTTCTATTCTTTCTCATACTATACCTATAACTAACGGCTACTAATCGTTACTATAGAATAACTTTCCCTGTATGAGAAAGGACAAGATTCAACATTCACTTTTGTCTTCTTTCTTATATCAGAGACGGAGTTTTCACTAGTAATATGCATGTTTAAAATAAGGAAAGGAAGGAGTAATCATGCTGAAGAAGCTGAAGAAAAAGCTCAAGCGTTATTTAAAAGATCTAGTCCGTAAAAAGACAATCGCTTAAATTGTGCCCATTTCGGGCTTTTTCTTCATTCTCATTCGAAAAAACATGAAAATCGTGACTGTTTGCTTTATAATAAGTAACAGATAATGCAAAACATAGACAAGGAGAGGTTTTCCAAATGATTTTTAAAGTATTTTATCAAGACAAAATGACTGAGGTTCCAGTACGTGAAAATACAAAAGTTTTATATTTAGAGGCTACGTCTGAAAAGGATGTTCGTAAGAAATTAAATAAGTTCGCATATAATATCGAGTTCGTTCAGTCTGTTACTGGTGCTCATCTTGAATATGAAAAAGAAAACGCTGATTTAACATTAGCGGAAATCGTATAGTCATATGAAATTTCTAAAGAATGATCAGGCTGCCGTTTTTGCTTTAGGTGGACTTGGTGAAATCGGTAAAAATACATATGCTGTTCAATTTCAAGATGAAATTATTATTATTGATGCTGGAATTAAATTTCCAGAAGACGAACTCCTCGGAATCGATTATGTAATACCAGATTACACTTATTTTGTGCGAAACGAAGATAAAATTAAAGGATTATTCATTACACATGGTCACGAAGATCATATCGGTGGAATTCCTTACTTATTACGTCAAGTAAACATCCCGATTTATGGTGGGAAATTAGCAATTGCGCTAATCAAAAACAAATTAGAAGAGCACGGATTACTTCGTAAAGCAAAACTTTATGAAATTCAAGAAGATGATGTTATTAAATTTAAAAAGACATCTGTTTCCTTCTTCCGTACAACTCACAGTATCCCAGATTCATACGGAGTTGTTGTGAAAACACCTCAAGGACAAGTTGTTCATACTGGAGATTTCAAATTTGATTTCACACCAGTCGGTGAACCAGCGGACTTAACAAAAATGGCTGAAATCGGAAAAGACGGTGTACTTTGTCTCTTATCTGACAGTACAAATAGTGAAGTTCCAAACTTTACAATGTCTGAGCGCCGTGTTGGCGATAGTATTCAAGATATTTTCCGCAAAGTAGAAGGTCGTATTATCTTCGCAACCTTTGCATCAAATATCCATCGTCTACAACAAGTTGTTGAAGCGGCTGTTGAAAACAATCGTAAAGTTGCTGTGTTCGGTCGCAGTATGGAAGCAGCAATTGAAATCGGACAAAACCTCGGTTATATTCGCTGTCCGAAAGATACATTCATAGATACATCTCAACTAAACCGCCTACCGGCTAATAAAGTTGTTATTTTATGTACAGGTAGTCAAGGGGAACCAATGGCAGCACTTTCACGTATTGCTAATGGTACTCATCGTCAAATTCAAATCATTCCTGGCGACACAGTTGTTTTCTCTTCTTCTCCAATCCCTGGTAATACAATTAGTGTAAGCCGTACAATTAACATGTTGTATCGTGCTGGTGCTGATGTAATCCACGGAAAACTGTCAAACATTCATACAAGTGGACATGGTGGACAAGAAGAACAAAAACTAATGCTTCGTCTAATTAAACCGAAGTATTTCATGCCAATTCATGGTGAATATCGCATGCAACGTATGCATATGAAGTTAGCAAACGATTGTGGTATTCCAGAAGAAAACTGTTTCATCATGGATAATGGAGATGTTCTTGCTCTTCGTTCTGATGAAGCAAGCGTAGCTGGTAAAATACCATCTGGATCTGTCTATATTGACGGAAATGGTATTGGAGATATCGGTAATATCGTATTACGCGATCGTCGTATTCTTTCTGAAGAAGGTCTTGTTATTGTAGTTGTAAGCATCGATATGAAAGAGTTTAAAGTTGCAGCAGGACCTGATATTATCTCACGTGGTTTCGTGTATATGCGCGAAAGTAGTGATTTAATTAATGATGCTCAAACATTAATTACAACTCATTTAGAAAAAGTAATGGAGCGTAAAACAACACAATGGTCTGAAATTAAAAATGAAATTACAGACACATTAGCACCATTCCTTTATGAGAAAACGAAACGTCGCCCAATGATTTTACCAATCATTATGGAAATATAAGAAAAAGGACAATACCTTCATGGTATTGTCCTTTTCTCTTATCTTAAAAAGTGTTTGAAACGATCTACTTCATCGTCATGACCAATTACAATTAATATATCTCCCGCTTGAATATTTTCCGTAGCTCGAGGAGATACAATAACTTCTTTACCACGTTTAATCGCTACAATATTCAATCCAAACTTCGCACGAATATCTAATTCGATTAAAGAATGACCATCAATTTTTTTATTCGCAATAATCTCTACAATACTATGCTCATCTGAAAGCTCAAGGTAGTCTAATACATTACTTGATGCAATATTATTAGCAATCCTTTTTCCCATATCACGCTCAGGGTGCACAATGTGATCTGCCCCTATTTTACTTAACACTTTTTCATGGTAATCATTTTGAGCTTTTACAGTAATATTTTTTACACCTAACTCTTTCAGAATTAATGTTGTTAAAATACTTGAATTTAAATTGTCTCCAATCGCAACGACTACATGATCAAAATTACGAATACCAAGACTTTTTAATACCATCTCATCTGTCGAATCTGCAATTACAGCATGCGAAGCGATATTTGCAAACTCATTAATTTTATCCTCATCTGAATCAATTGCCATTACTTCCATACCTAATTGAGCGAGTTCCCGGCAAATACTTCCACCAAAACGTCCAAGCCCAATGACAGCAAATTCTTTCTCTTTTTCACCCACAGGAATTCCTCCAATAACATCGAATACTATGTATTTTTATTGTAACATACTTTAGATTTGCTACAAAAACCTGTATATCATTCTTATTTTTGTTTTTGCATATAAAAATACTGTTGTAAATAAAATGCGATACTGAAAATTAACATACCAAATACAAATATATTTCCAAATGAACTAAATGTTTCAAAAACGAATAATAACGTTTCTTGTCCGAAGAAAGCAAATAATAGTTGTGTAAATGCGAATAGCAATGCCAACATATAATGATGTTGATGGAATAAATAATGTGTTGCACCTAAAAAAGCGATAAACGAAATGATGAAAATCCACCAATTTTCTAAAAACAGTTGCCAATTAGTAAATTGATATCCATTTACTAATATCGCAATAATTCCTATAACTGCCATCGTTGGCACACTCCAAAATAATGCTCGTCCTCTAAAGAAGAGAGTTCCTTTAACATCACCTTTTTCATGTGCAATGTATGTTAGTACTACCGTACTTATATACAAAACTGAAAGAATTGTTAAAACGATAATAAGCCAAAAATGTAATTGATAATACTCATGCTCTATGTTTGTCACGATAGCCGCTAACATACACGGGATTAGCATTCCAGTCCAACCATCTACTTTTCTTTCATTCCAAAACACCGTGTTACCAATCCGTATTCCTAACAACATAAAAATAATGATACCTAGTACAAATAATGTCGTTTTATTCCCTACTAAACTCGTTGAGAAAGCAATTAATCCAATAAATAAAAAGAGCACAAACCCATTCATAATTTCTAATACAGGTGATAAATATCTCTTCACCCATTTATATGTTTCATCATATTCATGATTCTCCACTAAACGGTAGGCATAAAAACTTATCCCAAAATACACCGCCGCAATAATAACATACGCATATAAGACGAAACACAACATTGCACTGCTAATTTGCACGTAATTCCCCACCCTTTTTTCTATGTTTCACATTGATTTTACACACTTTCTACACGAAATGTAAACATATATAAGCTAGTTACTAATCATCTTCCCAATAAGCGATAATGAATAATGAGCAGCGGCTCAAAACCACTGCTCATTACTTTATCCATTTGTATACCGATGTCTATCCAAAACAAATATGAAAGATGTTTTCGTCTTGGAACTAACAAGTACCCACTTTAAATTTTTTGCAAATTTGACGAGCAAGTTTACTTTCTAGTTCCTTTCCACTTCACATATTGATCTAAAAATGCGATAGCTTTCTCAATAGCCTCTTCATCTGGTTTTAATTTTGCGTGGTGTAAACCATATTCTGAATTTACCCCAAGCCAAAACATAAATCCAGGAATCTCTTGAAGCATATAACCAAAATCTTCCCCTGTCATTGCCTCAGTACATGTAATTACATTCATATCAGTTTGTTCACTTACAAACTGCATAAACTCTCTCGTTAATGCTTCATGGTTATGTACTTGATGGTACATCGCCCCGTAGTCAATGGCTGCTTCACATTGAAAGGAAGCTTCTATACCTGCAACAATTGCCTCAATTCTACTTTTAACACGACTCATTGATTCCACTGATAACGTTCGGATTGTTCCTTCTAACCGAGACTTTTCTGCTATGATATTTTGAACTGTACCACCTGTTATTTTTCCGATTGTAATTACTGCACTATCAAGAGGATTCACATTACGACTAATAACGGATTGAAGTTGTGTAACAAGGTGACTTGCTGCAACAATCATATCATTTGCAGTATGCGGGTAGGCTGCATGTCCACCTTTCCCTTTTAAATCAACATATAACTCTGATGTATTCGCAAATAATAGCCCCTCTTTTGTTGCAATTGTTCCTACAGCGTATTCAGGTGCAATATGAAGCCCAAGAATTATATTCGGCTTCCATTCTTTTAACTCTTCACTCTCTAACATAGGAAGAGCCCCTCCTGGACCTTCTTCAGCTGGTTGGAATAGAAACACAAGGTCATCATCTATTCTTTCTGTTACAGCTGCTGTTAGAAGGCCTAAACCGATTGTTGTATGCAAATCGTGCCCACATGCATGCATCATTCCTTCATGAATAGAAGCAAACTCATATCCAGTTTCTTCGGTAATTGGTAAACCGTCTATATCTGCGCGATAACCGATAATTTTTTCTGGATTTTTTCCATTTACTTTAACAATGACACCCGTTTTCCATACTTTCACTTCCACATATTCATTCGAAAGCGTTCCTATGTAATCTAAAATATACTGTTGTGTTTTCCACTCTTTAAATCCAATTTCCGGTATTTTGTGTAAGTCTCTACGAATTTGAACGAATTTGCTTACTGCCATTTTTGCACCTCTATCTATAAAAAGCGTAAGAGCCAATTATGCTCTTACGCTTTTTTGTTTTTATTTCTCTGGGTTTAATTGACGAAGCTCTTGTTTAATTTCAGTTTTTGCTTTTGTCTTCTCATCAATCTCTTTAATTACACGTGCTGGAGTACCCGCAACAACTGTATATGGAGGCACATCTTCTGTTACAACAGCGCCTGCTGCTACAACTGCACCTTTACCTACTGTAACGCCCTCTAACACAACTACGTTAGCACCAATTACAACATCATCTTCAACGATAACTGGTTTTGCTGAAGGCGGCTCAATAACACCTGCAAGTACTGCACCCGCACCTACGTGACAGTTCTTACCAACTGTTGCACGTCCACCAAGTACCGCGTTCATGTCAATCATAGTACCTTCACCAATTACAGCACCGATATTAATTGTTGCATTCATCATAATAACAGCGTTGTCGCCGATTTCAACGTGGTCACGAATAATCGCGCCTGGCTCAATACGAGCTTTAATACCTTTTAAATCAAGCATTGGAATCGCAGAATTACGACGGTCATTTTCAACAACGTAATCAACAATGTGCTTGCTATTTTCATCAAGAATTGTCTTAATATCAGACCATTCTCCAAATAATACACCAGACTTTTTATTTACAAATGCTTGTACTGTTTCAGGGAATGTTACTTCTTTTAAATCCCCTTTTATGTATACCTTTACAGGAGTTTTCTTTTCACTTTTTTGAATAAACGAAATAATTTCGTTAGCGTCCATCATTTTCATTCTTGTTGCCTCCTAAATCCATTTATAATGTTACTCTACCAAACGATAGAGCGAGTAGCAAGATAATAATCCTATTTTTCCATTTGAATTTCTTCTATAATTTCTAAAAATGCCCGTACTTGCTTTAATTGTCTGGCGGATTCACTCGTCAATAACCATGTTTCTCTCGTTAATTGAACAGGTGTTTTATACATATTTTCCTGTACTTCTTTTAAAACAGTAGAAGGTAAAAGAGCATAACCTATACCATTTAAAACGAGTTGTTTACAAGTCTCAATTTGATCAACGACAATTGTTCTCTTAGGCGGATTAGAAAATAAACCATACCACCAATTTTGTATTTGTCCATAATAAGTCGAATCACTTTTAAATTGAATAAACGGTCTATTTGTTTCTTTTAACATCGAAATATCTTTTATTTCTTTATCCACTAAATAAAGTTCATCTTCAAATAATTGTTGCTTCTGACCTTTATATTCTTGTGTTCCTCTCAATATAGCGACATGAACGTCTCCTTCATAAAATTGCTTTTGCACTTCACTGCTCCAGCCAGTAAACAGCGATATTTTCACAGAAGGGTATTTATGTACAAACTTCTTCAAAACAGGAGGAAGCCAATATTGACCAATAACTGATGCAACAGCTATTTTTAACGTTCCGTGAGTTTCTGTTCTAAAAACAGCTAGCTCACTTTTAATATCCTCTTCCTTTTGTAGCATTTCTTTTGCATAATTTGCGACTTTTTCCCCTTCAGGTGTAATTGTCAATCCTTTTTGTGAGCGAATAAAAAACTTCATTCCCCATTGTTTCTCCATAGATTGTAATCGTTGACTAAGCGCAGGTTGTGAAACAAATAAACGTTCCGCCGCTTTTCTCATATTTGATTCCTGAGCTAACACAACCATCATTTGAAAATCATCAATTTGCAACTTTCTCCCTCTTTCCTTAGCTTCCATACACCTTATCTCAATAAGCTTTTCATCCTTAATTTAACTTCATACTCTTATATTTTTTATCTTTTTAAATATAATACATACACAACTGATATGCACGAAAAAAAGTGACTTCTCCGCTTCTATGAAGTCACTTTTCTCACATTATCGATTATGTTGCCTTACTTTTTTATTCAACAATTTTAAAATAGCTCGGCGTGTTAAAATCCCCTCAAAATATCCCTCTTCATTAACAGCGCAAATAAAAGGATGATCAATTGTCATTTCTAAAGCTTTCGCAAACGAATCTTCTAACTTAAGAACCGGAATGTCTTCCTTCATCACCTGTTCTACTTTCATTTCGTCAAGTCTTTCAAACTCAATGCGTTCTAGCCCTAACATACCGTCTAAAATCATAGCAGTACTAATTAACCCATGCAATTTATACATCGGGTCCAAAACAGGTATCGCCGAATATCCAGATTTCACAAGAACGAGTAAAGCATGCTCTAAACCATTCCCCATTTGGACATGTGCTACTTTTTCTGATGAAATCATTAAATCTTTCACAAAAATTTGTTGAAACTCGTCTTTTGGAATACTAATCATGTTACATCCCCCATCTTCCCTTTTTCCTACTTTTAATCACCGACTCTATTCACATTTTATGATAGCGTTTTCATATTATTATTTTGTCCTTACTTTATTTCAATAAAAACAAAATTACACAGCTATTTTAGCATACAACACAAAAAAAAGACTACCATTCCGGTAGCGCTTAATACCCCTTATTTTTTAATCTGTAAAATAATCTTGTGATTTTTTTATATTGCGTCACATCTGTCCGTTTTAAACCATTCTCAATATCTGTAAGTTCCACAGCTAAAATTTCACTCGCATAATTTTGCTGAAATAAAATATCTAGTAACAAACTCTCTTCTTCTTCTGTTAAAACAACTTCCCTTTTCATATACCCCTCTCCTTATACTCGCATCGTTACTCTTATTATATAAAATTTCCAGCCTATTTAATAGATGTAATATTCAGTTTTTAGTGAAGGATATATAAAAATTGTTCTTTATTTCGTATATCGATTTGCATAACTAAACGCTGCATAAGCATCTGGCTTAATTTTTGCAGTTAATCCCATCGCTTGAATTTTCGCTGTCATATCTAGAATAAATTCTTTTGTTAAACCATCATTTCCGATATCCAAGTGAATTTCCATTATAAATCCAGCCCCATCTTGAGCATATGGATGCAATAAATCCCATATTGTTTGTATATGTTTTGGAGTAAATAGGCATGCGATCTCTTGGCTAAACTGCGTTTCTAAATATATTTTCTCACGTAAAGTTGCTGGCTTATCTTTCACTGATTTATGGTGTAAACACCCCCAGGCACCTTTTCCAACGCGATGAATATGAATTGCCGTAATAAACCTCGTATCCTTTTGATGTGCTTGTGAGTCTGTCCCAATGGATAAGCGATATAAATTTCGTGGATCCTTTTCAATGAAACTACAAATACGGCTAAAGACCATATCAAAATTTAAATGTCTCTCTGAAACATTATAAAATGTATGTTCACCGGCCACATAGTCACGTCCTTTCAATTAGACAGACTTTTCGTATTCTCATTGTATGGGACAAAAATAAAAATTATAACTTCCTATCCTTTATTCGTTTCAATATTTCGAATTACATAATGGCAAACTTGGCACGTATAAATTACATTTTGATTCGATTGAGCCGTTAATACATGAAGAATCTCAGCAGAATTGTGACATTTAGGACAAATCACAACTGGTAAACGTTCCATACAATACACCTCCTCGTTATTTTTATCCCGCTTTTGCTATCTGCAAACAGCCAATTGATGATGACTACTATTCAGTATAGGACGAATAAGCCCCACTGATTACAATTTCACTTTATTACCATTGTGGGAAAAATAAAAATTCCCTATACATATATGCTAAAAAGTAATAGAACTAAAAAAGGTGTTGCCATATGGCAACACCTTTTTTATATGTATCAAGAAATGATATCGTAAATCTCAATTGCAACCATGTCGATATTATCGAATTGATACACTTGAGGTTTTTCACCTTGTTGATACACTTCTAACTCATACATTTCACTTTTATCGAAAAATTTCACGCTACATTTGCGCTCACCGTTCACTTCAAAATAGCGTTGTGCTACTTCACCGCTTTCAGCTTGTTCTTGTAGACTAACAAGTCGAGTTAAAATTCCTTGGAGTAGAGACATGAAATCTCTCCTTTCTCTGATCTTCCTACCAATAGGTTTTACAGCTATACTCATTCTATCCGTCATAACAGAAAAAATGTTCCACAGTCTAGGATAAAGGTTATTGGCCAGAAACTCAACTAAAAATTTGTCGAAATGCGAAGGAAAAAAACAGAAAGAACATCTTTTCCCTTCTTTATTGCGATTTTTATACTGGAAGAATATAATAAAAAACAGAAAAAAGGAGGAATTACAATGAAAAAAATTGAGGTTTACACACAACCTGATTGTCCGCCATGTGTCATTGTGAAAGAATTTTTAAAGCATAATAACATTGTATATGAAGAATTTGACGTAAAAAAAGACGCTGCTGCACGCAATCGTCTTTTATATGACTATGATTCGTATTCTACTCCAACAGTTGTAATTGATGGAGAAGTTGTTGCTGGTTTTCAAATTGAAAAATTACAACAGCTACTCAATATTGAATAAGAATAGGTAAAGACCTATTCTTATTTTTATCCCGCTATTTGTGGGCTATTACTCAGTGGGAGATGAACACCCCTCACCGAGTAAAGTGTCACTTTATAATTGTTGTAATCTTTTTATTTCAGTTAAAAGTTCTTGACTTTCATGATATCCGGCCAATTTCCATTTCCCTTGATCTCTTTGCAATGTTACAATTTGATATTGTCCACTTTTTGCCCGCTCATATACATATAAAATTTTATGCTCTTCATCATATGACATTTTCGTTTCTGAATGAAAAGAAAACGGCGCTTCTTTTGCTGGAAGTAAATATTCACCACTTTGTTTATCACTTCTACTATTTTCATCTGTAAATACTTGAAGGAAATTCTCTGTAAAATATGGTGATAACGTTTCTATCATCTTATTCATCGGCAAATGCTTCCCACGAATTGAAAATTGGGTTTCATAGCCCTTTTGTATCGTTGTAAACACTTCTTTCCGATCGACTTTCACTTCCTCTTTTCCTAAAACAGTTGTGACACTATAACCAACTAGAAAGGCAACGCATACAAATAGAACTAACCATATTCCATATTTCCTCATTTTTTCACCTTCCCTTTAAGAGAACTTGTCTTTGTAGTATTCATTGTAACAATGATTATGCAAAGAAAGGGCTGGTTTCGTTCGTAAAATCTTTACAACGATAGACAGCATTTTCATCACCATTTTCACTATTACCAATTTATGATAAAAACAAACAAAAAATGCACGAATCTCTTCGTGCATTAAAATAAAACATCTTCTTCATATAAATATTCATACGATAAATCTATAAATAAAAAGTTTTCATCATCAATTGGGAAAGAAAATGTTCGTACCATCTCACCGGTTTCAATATCAGCATATAAATCTGAAAGTCTTGCCTTATTCTCAAAACGCATTTTCATAATATTTTCTAGAAAATACGGACGCCAACTCCAGTTCTTCATATAATACTCAGGCATCACAATCCATTCCCCATCTTTTTTCATAACGTTTCCTGATTGTTGGAAACCATCTTCGTTACAAATAAATATGCGGAAACTATACTGTGATACACTTTGGCTAAATTGTAATAACCAATCATTTATATCTTCATTCTTCTTCTGTTTGGCTAGAACATCACCAATTCGATCACGTAACATTTCGGTTAAATTATAAATTTTTTGTAATTTCTTCTTTTCATGTTGAATAAATTGATGACACTCATTACCAAGTCGTTCTTTCAAAACGTTCGTTTCAATAAAATCAGGTAAGCACTCTTTCAAATAATTCCCTTGATAATATCTACCACCGTTTTTCCAAGCATATTGTAGTTGATAAAAAGCATCTATTTCTTCATATAACAATGTCGCACCAATTCTTCTAGCAAGTAATGATAAAGAATATAAAATATCTTGATAAGATTGTAAAAGTGCAGTTTGTCTTAAGTTTGTTAAATCTACTTTTAAAATATCTGGTGCTAACACGCTAATACGTTCTAAATTACTTGTACCCGTTCCGACTTTATTAATCGAAATTTGAATACCATATGTACGATAATACATAAGCAAATGATTAAATTGCTCTATATCTTCTTTACATTCATGCTCTGTAATTTCTAAAACAATGTGTTTCAAATTTAAACCTTGCTCTTCATACATCAATAAAAGTTGAAGTAAACTTTCATCATCATCGTTCATTAATACGTTAGCATTCCGATGGATAAATAATAATAGTTTTTGATCACTTTCTAAATAACGATTTAAAGCTTTTTCTACTATAATGTTATCCGCTTCCAGTTGAAACTCACTTGGAATAGAATCATCATGGAAGAAAGATGCTAAACTTTGTATACCCTCTTCTGTTTGAATACGTCCTACAACTTCATATCCAATTACTGTATGCTCATCAGCACTAAAAATAGCTTGATAATAAGGAAGGACTTTATCCAAGTTACTCATTACATCTAATGCGTCTATCAACGTGCTTCCCTCCCTTTACTTTTCAAAAATTATAACACGATATTTACGGAAAAATAATAAAAAATCCCTTCAGTTTTCCTGAAGGGATTAGAGGGGTAAAATGCTAAGGGGAATTAGCAATTCTACTATGAAGAAAAAAGAGGTCTTAAATATAACGTATATATGACCTCTTGTAAATACCTTTCTTTCATATGTCACAATTCCGTCACATTTAACCGTAGAAAAACGAATTAAACATTCATTTTCTCATCCCTTTTAAAATGGATATTGATGTAAATGTTGTCCTCCATCCATTGTCATGCAAGTCCCATTTATGTACGCAGCTTCATCTGAACATAAATAATAAGCTAGACCTGCGATTTCTTCTGGCGTCCCCAGCCTTCCAAGCGGAACACTTTGTATCGTACGCTTAGCCATTTCTTCTGAAATCCATAATTTATCAGCACCGCCCGTACGTTCAATTGGTCCTGGTGCGATAGCGTTAACTCGTATTCCATATTTACGTCCCCACTCAACAGCAAGAGTTTTTGTCATCGCTAATACACCGGCTTTAGCTGCTGCCGAATGGATAACTCCCGGGCCTGCATCCCATGCATATGTTGCTACCATGTTAATGATATTCCCTTTTATACCTTTTTCAATCCAATATTTTCCGACAGCATGGCTACAGTAAAATGTACCGTTTAACACAATATTAATGACTGAATTCCAGCCATTCACGGATAAATCTTCTGCCGGACAAATAAAGTTTCCAGCTGCATTATTTATTAAAACATCAATTCGACCAAACTTCTCATCAATCTGTTCAATCATTTTCTGAATATCATCCGTATTCCTTACATCCATTTGTACAGGTAATACTTGCCCTGGAAATTGTTCAATTTCCAACTTTGTTTCCTCTAGTTTTTCCTTTGTACGTCCTGTAATAACAACTCGTGCCCCTTCTTTTGCAAAACGAGTCGCCATTCCTTTTCCCATTCCACTTGATCCACCTGTTATAATAACTACCTTCTCTTTCACATACATCCCCTCCAAAAAAATGAATACACATTCATTTTATCATTTTATTTAATAGAAATCTTTATATTTTTAAACTTTTCTGATATTTTAACGTAAAGAGGTTTCTTTTTATTCGTTTTTTTCGTAATCTATACTACTTTTTATTATTTAAAATATATTTTAAATAAACTGAAAGGAGATTTGAGTAACCTATAATTGTAACGAACACATGTGATATAAGTCATATAGGTATACTCATATTTTTATGAAGAAAATTACTAGAAGAGATTTTTTAAAAGTTGGCATGCGCACTTGTCTATATTCATTTATAACCACTAGCATCGGATACTATTACGCTAAATATATTGAGCCTCATTTACTCTCTTTTACAGAGCATACACTTACATCACAACTCATACCAAAAAGTTTTCATGGTATGAAGATTCTTCAATTTAGTGATTTACATCTCGGATACTATTTCTCTCTCCAACATTTATCTCAAATCGTTTCTAAAATTAATGCTGTAAAACCCGACATTGTTCTTTTTACTGGTGATCTCATTGATAATTATCAAACATATACTGACACTCCTTTCGTTGCATCCATTTTAAAAAATATACAAGCACCCTTCGGTAAATTTTCTATTTATGGTAACCATGATCACGGCGGATACGGAACGGAATACTACGAACACATCATGCGCGAATCCGGATTTGAACTATTATTAAATAGCGAAAAGAGAATTCGTCTACTGGATAATAGTGAAATTTCAATTTTCGGTCTTGATGATATACTACTAGGCAAGCCCAAAATAGACGAGACACTACAGTACGCGAGGCAAAACACTTATAATATTGTTCTTGTTCACGAGCCAGATATTGCACCCAAAATTGCTAAATATCCTGTTAACTTACAACTTTCTGGTCACAGCCATGGCGGACAAGTACAAATTCCTTTTGTAGGCGCTATTATTACCCCATCACTTGCTAAAAACTATGTTGAAGGCTTCTATACGATTCAAGACTTAGCTCTCTATGTCAATCGGGGCCTTGGAAGAACACGTGTCCCATTCCGATTTATGTCAAAACCTGAAATTACGATTTTCACGCTCCAACATTCGTAATAATTCGCCTATTTTCTTACATATCCTTTCTTGTACGCGCTCATCCATGTTTCATTTACCATATGATAAAAGTGAGTCCAATAAAGGAGGTTTGTTCATGTACCCATATTATCAACCAATCCCAGTCCGCTCAGCACCTATTGGTCCAGTAGGCGACTCACGCTTCTTTCCGTTTTTTGGCGTTCCATTTCTAGCTGGCATTGCTGGTGGACTGCTCGGTGGAGCATTAGCTTTCGGTCCTAGACCGTATTACCCACCATATCCACCACCTTTCCCACCGCCAACACCTTATCCTTGTTATGGTGGACCTTGTCAACAACCATACTATTATTAATGTACCGTACAATTCTATCAATGTTATTCCCTCTCTTAACCGTTTCATGATCCATTAACATGCTTACAATAAAAACTATTCTCTCTACGCATTCTTTTAATTAAAGAACGTATAATAAGTAGAGAACAAAGTAAAAAACCTCTTAAAAAAGAGGTTTTTTACTTTGTTCTCATTATTCAGCATCCGTGTTTTGATACGCCATCTTAAACAACTTCACTTGGCTATCAATTTCTTCTGTACTACTATTAATAACGTAATAATAGTCACCGGTTTTATTTTGTTCACGCGTTTTCACATTATCAGCTAATGTTAGCTGTAAAATCGCCTTAATTCTCGCCTTCATTTCAATATCTAATATCGGGAAAGATATTTCTACTCGCTTTTCCATATTTCGCGTCATCCAATCAGCCGAAGATAAATATATCTTTTCCTCTCCATTATGATGGAAATAATAAATTCGGCTATGTTCTAAATATCTCCCGACAACACTAACTACCCGAATATTTTCACTTACACTTGGAATACCAGGCCGTAGGCAACATGTTCCTCGAACGATGAGCTCTACCTTTACTCCAGCTTGTGATGCTTCATACATTTTTTTTATTAATGGTTTATCTGTTAATGAATTCATCTTAGCAATAATATATCCATTTCCATATTGCCTATGATAACGGATTTCTTCATCTATTAAATCCATAAATTGCTCTCTTATATCAAATGGCGCAACCGATAAATGATGAAAATGTGGCTTTGTTGTATAACCACTCAAATAATTAAAGAAATTTGTTGCATCGACCCCGAAGTCTTTTCGTGATGTAATATACCCAAAATCAGTATATAACTTTGCTGTTGCGTCATTATAATTTCCAGTCCCAAGATGTACGAACCTTTCAATTTTTCCGTTTTTTCTTCTTACAACTAGCGTAATTTTACTATGTGTCTTCAAATGACTTACACCGTAAATAACGTGACAGCCTGCCTTTTCTAATTCTTTAGCCCAATGCACATTATTTTCTTCATCAAATCTTGCCTTTAACTCAACTAATACCGTCACTTGCTTTCCTTTTTCAGCCGCTACTTTTAGCGCCTGAATAATCGGCGAATCCCCACTTACTCGATATAATGTTTGCTTGATCGCAAGTACATTCGGATCGTCTGCCGCATCACGGACAAAATCAACTACCGGCTGAAATGATTCAAAGGGATGATGTAATAAAATATCATGCTCAATTGCTTTTTCAAATACATCTTCCGCATCCCCTAAGTCTTGAGGCCGTTGCGGAATAAGAGCCGGATATACTAGATGTTCATATAAAGGAGCTAGTTTTTTATATAAAGAAAATAAACATGTTAAATCTAGCGGTCCATCCATTATATACACATCTTCATCTTTTACTTCCAACACCTCATATAATAATGCTAATACTCTTTCATCAATATGCTCTTTGCCAACTTCTAAACGTACAGCAGCTCCCCACTTACGCTTCTTTAATTCTTTTTCAATTACCTTTAATAAATCCCTCGCACCTTCTTCATGAATTGTTAAATCCGCATTACGTGTAATACGGAAACGAGTAACAGATGATACATTATATCCTGTAAATAATTTATGAGTAAAACCACTAATTACATCTTCTAATAAAATAAATTTATGTTTTTGCCCTTCACTCGGTAAAAATATGAAACGTTCGAGTAATGAAGGAACTTGTACAATTCCTAACTTCGTACGGTTTTCTTCCTCCACTTGTTTCTCATCATATAAAAGAGTAGCTAAATTCAAACTTTTATTTAATAACATTGGAAATGGACGGTATGCATCGATAGCTACAGGTGTTAAGACTGGGAAAATTTGCTCATCAAAATACTCTTCTATAAATTCTCTCTGTTCTTTCGTCAAATCGTGGAATGTTAAACGCTCAATTCCCTCTAGCTCCAGCGCTGGCAACACATAATTTTTAAACGTATTATATTGTACAGTCATTAATTCATGGGCCTTTATCGCAATTTTATTTAATTGCTTTTTTGGTGTTAAGCCAGCCTTATTTTCTGGTTGGTTAAACCCAGCACTCACTTGATCCTTCAATCCTGCCACGCGTACCATAAAGAATTCATCTAAATTTGAACTGAAAATGCTAATAAACTTTAATCTTTCCAAGAGCGGATTCGTTTCATCCTGTGCTTCTTGTAGTACACGTTCATTAAATGCTAACCAACTTAATTCTCGATTATTGTAATAAGCTGTATCATTTAAATTTACTATATTCCCCTTCAACATTTCCATCCTCTTCACACTTCCCTTGAAACTTTTTTACTATAATTTAGTTACTTTTATTTTAGCAAATTACAATATTCCAAAGTGTTAATTTTTTGTAAAGACATCCGTACAACTTAACATTTTGATTCAAAGGATAAATGAATAGTCGTTTTCAATACTCTTTCTAACTGTTTTTTTTGTTTTTCAGCTTGCACTTTTTCCGCTAATGCCGATTGCTCACATACAATTTTAAATGTTAACCCTTCTTTACTTTCTGTTATAGATATCGATTCAACAAGCGATCTTTGTCTTATATTTAGAGCTGCTGAAAATTGTAAAACAGCTCCTAATAGACGGATTTTTTTTTGTTCATTTTTATCGAACCATCCTTCAAATGGGGACAAGTGTTGTTTGAATAACATTTTTGATTTATAAGACGCAATAAGCGCTAATCTAACTCGCTCTTTATGCATCATCCCATCAATTGTTTTATTCGCTAATAAATAAAACGTATGTAAGCGGCTCGCTTCTTCATCTATATACTTACCTATATTAAATACTTTCGCCGCTTGATGGAATACTTCCCAGTCTTTTGCTGACATAGAAATTAGCCCTGTTTCCTCAAGCTGTTGACAAATCAATCTTCCATGTTTAATAAGCTGAATTACAAATTCCATATCCATTTCATATTCATGTGATAATAAATGTAAACTTTCTTCGACTACGTTCGGATAATATGAAATCCCCAAGTCTTTTGTCAACTCTTCATAGAAAACACCTTCTCGTAACCCTTTTCTACTTAATACAAATGCTGGTGCCTCTATAACATTAACAAGCGTATGAAAAACTTCGACTGCTGGAATAATTGTATCTGCTCGATCTTTTGCCAACCCTTCCATTTTTTGAAGTTCTATGAACGACAATACTTCCAATTCTTCTTTCACATTTTTAATATCTTCTTCTTTCATTTTATATAGATGTACCCCTGCTATAGGATAACAAATTAAATTTTGATGGATTTTCACTAAGTTCCTCGCACTACCACCAATTGCAATAAGAGGTAATTTCTTATCAATTAACCATGGTAATGTTCGAAATTGATATTCTAAGTACGTTTGAATCTTTTCCAACTCGTCTTCAGTAGGTATATCCTCTTTAATAAATTGTTGCTTTAAAGAAAGTGCTCCAAAAGGAAAGCTACGATACTCTAATATCTCTCTATTTCGAAAGTATGTTACTTCCGTACTTCCTCCACCAATATCTACTGTAATTCCTTCAGAGAACGAAGTTGAATTCATAACTGCTAAATAGCCGTAACATGCCTCCTCATATTCTGATAATACTCTAAGAGTAAAGTCTGTTTGTCCTTCAACAAGTTTTTTAATTGCCACTTGATTCTCAGCCTGTCTAATTGTTGCTGTTGCAACACAAAGTACATGATGCAACTGGTGGAATCGTGTACTTTCCTGAAATTGAAATAACGTTTGTAACAATACCTCTATTCCTTCTTCAATCAACACACCATCAATTAAGTAATTCCTTAACCGAGCAACCACTTTCGTATTTTCAATCTCCTTATAAAAACCTCCATTTTGCTTTTCATAAATAACTAAACGCATTGTATTAGATCCAATATCTATAATGGCATATTGCTGTTTTAATATTTCTTTCAAACTTCTCACTCTTTCATTATCAAATTTCTAAAGCACATTCTATTACTATTATACAAAATAGTTGTTTTTTGTAACAATATTGCTTTAATATTGAAAATATATACAATCACTTTTTGCATATAATAAAAACCTCTTTTATTTATGTTATAATAATAAAAAATTGAAAGGAGATTCCATATGAAACCTTCACAACCACAATCTCAATTACAAAACCAACATTCTATTAATCGACTAGCTCAATCTATTTTCGTTGTGAATCGTCATGCTAAAGCTGCAACTAATCCGAAGTATTTATACTGGTTAAAAAAGACGGCTTTAGAACGCTTAATTGCTGAAAAAAAAGCTATTAAAGAAGGATTACATTTTTCTAGAAATCCACGTTTTAGCCAACAACAATCTGATGTTCTTATACGTTTAGGTGATTATTTTTTCCATATTCCTCCTACAAAAGAAGATTTTCGAATCCTACCACATCTTGGTCATCTTGAATCCTCCTATCGAAATCCGAAAACAACCTTATCTTTAACAGTAGCAAAAAAAACACTTCAAGATTATATTGGTCCTGAAGCACTGAAACAAGAAAAAAAATTAAGTGAACCTGTCCCATGGTATAGTCGTACTTATACAAAAAAATAAAACAGTTTGGCCAATTGTAGGCCAAACTGTTTTATTTTTTCTCTTCTTTAATTTTAATATTTGCTTGTTTATAAAAAGCTATTTTTTCTGTATTATAAGATTTCGTAAATTCATTAAACTTGTCTTTTTCGGATTCAATATCCTTATACGATTGATTTACTACCTTTACCTTTTCACTAATATCTTTTAATTTTGTACCTTTATCTTGTAACATTGTATATAATTCTTTTTCTTGTTTTAACGATTTATTATAGCTATCATACATTTTGTTAAATGAATCTTGTCGTTTCTCATATGTGCTTTTCACTTTATCCGCTTGATCTTTCAATTTCTTATCTTCAATTTTCTTCACATATTTATCTGCTGATTTTACTTCTTCTTGTGCTTTATTTAAAGATTCTTTTTCTTTTGTAAGCACTTTTTCTCGTTCATCTGTATTTTTCACTGCTTGGTTCAGTTTTTCCTTAACAGTTTGATTATTATCTTTTCCTTCTTGAACAATCTGGTTATATAATTCTTGTCCCTCTTTCTCTAAAGTTTCAAGTTTCTTTGCATCTTCAAACATTGTTTTCTCTTGCTTTGCAGCATTTTCAAACGCAACATATAATTCCTCTTCTGGTTTCGGCCCGAAACAACCCGCTAGTAAAGTCATTGATAATGCAGTTACAATTGCTAATTTACTATACTTCAACATCTTTTTCCTCCTACTTATATACGATCATCGTGTAAAAAGCTATGACAGTTATATACCCTTCTATAAACTCCACACTCGCACCTTTTTTACGAAAATCATTATTATTGTTTATAATGCTTGTACAAATTGTATTACTTGAAATTGCATTTTACGTTTTTGAACTAAATAGCAGTTTCATATCCATCTTTTACTTGGCACTTTTTAAAACCTGTTCATACTATGTATTACATAAAAGTACAACGGAATTCATCACAGCCATAATAATTTGAAGAACAACAGTAATCATTCACCTAGTAAAAGATGTTCGTTGTTCTCTCACGTCTATCATTCTATCATTCCCTTTCCGCTTTCTATCAAATAATTTCTTTGTTCATTTTACACAGTTCAAATACTAACTTGTAACAACTTACAATTATTCTTGTCATTCCCTAAAAAGGAAAAGTGTAGAGCATGCTTTCCTCTACACTTTTAAAATGAAACACATTGTGCAAAATGCATTGACACATCCATCATAATTATATGCTTATTCCATATATTTTTAAAGACTTTTATTACAATAAAAGTTCTTTTTGTAATAAAAGTCAAAAAAATGTTACATTAAAAACTTCTTCATATCATATTTCTTTAAATCGAAGTTTCACTCATTTTCTTACAAATCCCTATGCTGGTACAATTGATTTTGTGCCTTTCTTAACAATTCTTCAAAAGTTTTTCCTTCTATTGGATAACTAGCAGCTCCAAATAATAGAGTTATACTTAACAAGCCATTTTCTATTTCGCTTTCAATACTTTTCATTAATCGGTTTGTTATTGTCGACTTTTCATGTCCGTTATCAATCGCCACAATCACATACTTATTTTCATCCCACCTAGTAACGACGTCTCCTTTACGAATTGTCTGTACAATCGTACTCTCCAATTTTTGTACTAGCACCTCCAATTTTTTTTCTTGCACTGTTTCTTTTAGTTCTTTCCATTCTTTCATAGAAAGAATGTACACTGTAATATTATGAGAATCCCGTTCTGATAAAGCAGCTACTTTCTCAAAGAAATCAACTACAAAATTATTACTTGCCATTCCTCCTACTTCCGTATCCATACTCCTGCTCGCCCTTTTATCATACCAATGTCCAAAATAATAGCTGAGTATCATTTGCAATATATAAATAATAAAGACAGTATAAAATGATCGCGAATCCAGTTTTGTAATTACATCCTGAAGCGCAATCCATTCTGTAACTGCCACTGTATTCCCAAGTAATAATCCACTAATTTTCCCTTTATGTTTCATACTTCCCCTCCCTTCTATACCAATATATGTTTCTATAACAATTATGTTTTTCTACAAAATAAAAAATGTACATATTGAGTGTACATTTCCGCTTAAGCTTGTCTACCATTTCTATTCTATTTCATATATATACTATATATCGTTTTAGAAAGAGGTGACTTATATGCTACAAAAAGAGAATCTATCAGATATTATACGTTTACTAGCAGGTTTTCTATTATCATTAAAATTACTGTTTAATTCTTTCGGAGTGAACTTTATTACAAACGATCAAATTGATGCTATTGTAAATGTTGCTTCCTTTCTTTTCATTTTATATTTTGGTTATAAAAATAATTATGTAGGAAAAAAAGGAATCGAGCAAAAAAAAGTACTCAAAAAACACAACCTTCATTAAAAAAAGGAACCTTTCGTACAGGTTCCTTTTTATCATTGCCTCACTACAACTTCATTTGTTTGCAGTGGACCATATGATACTCCTTTATATTGAAATGTATATGTAGCCTGAAATAATGCGTTTTTAAGTGCTTTATCTTTATTTGCTTTTATTTTACAAATTAGCTCTACCTTCTCATTCGGTAATAAATTATCGATTCGCCACCTTACAAGCTGGAACAGGAACTCACTCATCCCCTTATCAGCCTTTAATGAGTTTGGAATATAGGCAAAATAATCTCGAATCATATGACTTACTACAACTCGTGAAATCATTTCCATTCCTTTATTTTCAACTTCAATTCGCATAATAAGTATGTCATTTACATCATAGGTCAGTTCATATGAAAATTTTTCTTTATACATACTACGGATTTGCAATATAACTGCTACATTAGGACATTCGTTTTCCTTTTTTGAGCCATCAATCCATAACACCGGTTGTAGCGGTATTGAATGCCTTCCTTGATCCGAAATTCGTTTCCATATTTTCATAATAATATTCACCCCATTTCAGATGCATCATATCCATACGACCTTATTCTGCCTCTCTACACAATATTAATAAAACTTGTTACAAACGATATATAGTTATTACTCTTCCTTTTATCCTATTCGACAATATAAAGAAAAAACCATTTTTCCTCTGTTAACAGAAGGTATTCTTACTGAAATATTTTTTTACAATTTCCTTCATTGACTTTACACCAATACTAAGTATTGCTCACTCTTTCTCTGTCCATACAACAGAATATTTTGGCGGAAGAAAAAGTTTGCCTTTTAGTCAAATTTGACTATAATATTCTTTATGGCTTTGTCAGTGCACTTGTATTGATTTAAAAAACTATATTTCAAATTTTTATGTGCTGCACTCAAAACTTCATATAGTTTACTTATTATTAAAGGAGGGTTATATTTGGAATCTCAATTATCAAAAAAAGACTCCAACAATACAAAATTTGTTGTTGCAGGTTTATTACTTGGTATTTTAATGGCAGCAATGGATAATACGATCGTTGCAACAGCAATGGCAACGATTGTTGGAGACCTAGGAGGATTTGACAAGTTCGTTTGGGTCACATCTGCATATATGGTAGCAACAATGGCAGGGATGCCTATCTTCGGAAAACTTTCTGATATGTACGGACGGAAACGCTTTTATATTGGTGGCCTCATTCTTTTCTTATTCGGTTCTGCACTTTGTGGAACAGCATCTAGTATTGAACAGCTAAGTATTTATAGAGCAATTCAAGGGATCGGTGGCGGCGCTCTTATGCCTATCGCCTTCACAATTATGTACGACATATTCCCGCCAGAAAAGCGCGGAAAAATGACAGGGCTATTCGGTGCGGTTTTCGGGACATCTAGTGTATTCGGCCCTTTATTAGGTGCTTATATTACAGACTATATAAGTTGGCATTGGGTCTTCTATATTAATATTCCATTAGGACTTATTTCCTTCTTCTTCATTACGAAATACTACAGTGAATCTCTAGAATTTAGAAAACAAAAAATTGATTGGGCTGGCGCTATTACACTTGTTATTAGTATCGTTTGCTTAATGTTCGCCTTAGAACTTGGTGGTAAAGAATATGCATGGAATTCTACTGTAATTATCGGTTTATTTACAACAGTTGTGATTATGCTTATTATTTTCTTCTTCGTAGAACGAAAAGCAACTGAACCTATCATTTCTTTCCATCTATTTAAAAAGCCTTTATTCGCAGCTAGCCAAGGCGTTGCCTTTTTCTATGGTGCCGCATTTATTATCTGTACAGTTTATATCCCAATCTTCGTTCAAGGTGTTCTCGGCGGTTCAGCCTCCAATGCTGGATTAATTTTAACACCTATGATGGTTGGCTCTGTAATTGGAAGTCAAACAGGTGGACAGTTAGCTTCTCGAACAAGTTATCGTAACATCATGGTGGTATCTGGTATTTTCTTCGTAATTGGTATTTATTTACTAAGCACGTTAACAATGGATACACCTCGTCTACTTGTAACGCTATTTATGGTTCTCACTGGACTTGGAGTTGGTTTCTCGTTCTCAGTTTTAAGTATGTCTTCTATACACAAGTTAGAAATGCGAGACCGTGGTTCTGCTACATCAACAAACTCATTCTTCCGTTCACTCGGTATGACTCTTGGTGTAACAATTTTTGGTACCATTCAAAATCATATTTTTACAGATAAACTAAACACTGTGTTCCCTCCTGAACTAGCAAAATTAGCTCCAAAAGGTGGCGACACAAGTTTCTTATTATCACAAGGTGCTACCGAGAAAATTCCAGCTGAAATATTAACTGGTATTAAAGAGGCTCTAGCAACATCTATTGCCAGCACATTCTTCTGGGCACTTATCCCCGCTGTACTAAGTATTATTTGTATTTTACTTATGGGAAATGAACGCCTCTTTACAGGTCCAAAAACGAAACAAAAACAAAAGCAAGTAAGTTAGTATAGAAAAAATAAACGGCATACCCTTTATGAAAAAGGGTATGCCGTTTATAATATATAAAGTAAATCTTTGATCAGTAAGGAACCATTCCCACTGGTTATTATCCCTCACCAATCGGGATAAAGTTTCTATATACAGGAGTTGAGACAGAATGAGCATGAAATTAGTCATTCTCGGCTTGCTACTCGAAGGGGATAAACATCCATATGAAGTGCAACACATCATGAAAGAAAGACAAATGGATTGTTATATTAAATATGCAAAAGGATCACTTTACTACGCCTTCGAGCAATTAGAAAAGCAAGGTGCAATTAGTATTACAACTATTGTTCGAGATACGAATAGACCAGATAAAACAATCTTTCATATAACAGAAGAAGGTAAACAATTATTTCACAAGTTACTATTAAAACAATTCGAAGCAAAAAATCAAATATATAAACCAATTTATTCGGCACTCTCTTTCGCTCATTTCGGTGATGACCAAGAGTTAGTTCCGATTTTAGAAAAAAAGAAAAATGATACCGTTCAATATTTACATAAGATGCAAACTATTTACGATTGTAGCAAAGGACAAATTCCACGTGCACAACTATATATTTTACAAAGCGTTATTGAACATATTACAGTTGAATTACAATGGTTAAATACCCTCCTTACAGATGCAGTTGCAGGACGCCTTTCAGAAATTGATAAAAATGAAGGTTGAAGTTATAAAGAAGAAACTGTAAAAAGACGATACAGTTATTTCATTTTAAAACCTAAAATAAGCATACCCCGTTCTAATTTAGGTCGAGGTTATGCTTATTTTATTTTCGATATAAGATGGATCGATTGTTAAATACTATAACTGGCATCTTATCTCTGTACAGGTACACACTTCTTTATAAGTTTAATCGCACTTTATTTCAATTACCGCTACCTCTCTCCAACTCTTTAAAAAACAGAAGAATCCGAATAATAAAAATAAAAAACTTTAGAATTTTCTTATTTTAAAACAGTAGACAAAATTCCAAAAATTGTGTTAGAATTTGTTTCAATATCATATCGCTTGTTAAATTCCTTTCAAAAGGAAAATGGGTACACGAACATTTTGTTTCGTGTTTAAAAGGGAAGATTGGTGAAACTCCAACACGGTCCCGCCACTGTAAATGCTGAGATTTCTTTTTAGTGCCACTGTGAAAACGGGAAGGTGAAAGTAATTATATGAAGCATAAGTCAGGAGACCTGCCTGTTTTAACAACACTGATAGATTCACGGATGATGATGAGGTGTTAAAACAAAAAGGAAGGCTTATTTTCTATGCCTTTGTACTTTTTGTTATAGGTATTTCCTAGTAAACGGAAATGCTTACTTTCAATTAGGGAGGAATTTGAAATGGCAATTCAAACAAGTAATTTAGGTTATCCACGTATCGGACTACAACGAGAGTGGAAAAAAACATTGGAAGCTTTTTGGTCCAATAAAATCGATGAAGAACAATTTTTAACAACAATGAAAGAAATTCGCCTACAACACGTTAAAGCACAGCAAGAAAAAGGGATTGAACTTATTCCAGTTGGCGATTTTACATATTATGATCACGTTTTGGATACTGCTTATATGCTAGGATTTATTCCATCACGTTTTTCTGAGTTTACATCTTACCTTGATGTATATTTCGCAATGGCGCGCGGCTCTAAAGATCACGTAGCTTCCGAAATGACAAAATGGTTTAATACAAACTATCATTATATCGTTCCAGAATATGAAGAGGGATTACAAATCTCCTTAAAAGATAATCGTCCACTTCGCTTATATGAAGAGGCAAAACAAGAATTAGGAGTAGATGGAAAGCCTGTTATTTTAGGACCATATACTTTCTTAAAATTAGCGAAAGGCTATACACAAGAGCAATTTGCTACGATTTTAAACCAATTAGTTGCACCTTACGTACAACTAATTTCAGAACTACATGCAGCTGGTGCACAAATCATTCAAGTTGATGAACCGATTTTCGCTTCTTTAACGAAAGAAGAAATTCAACATGCAAAAGAAATTTACGAAGCTATTCGTAAAGAAGTTCCAAATGCGACTCTTCTTTTACAAACATATTTTGATAGTGTAGAAGAAAACTATGAAGAAATCATTACATTCCCTGTATCTAGTATTGGATTAGATTTCGTTCATGGTAAAGAAGGAAATCTAAATGCTATTTCAAAATATGGATTCCCAGCTGATAAAACTTTAGCTGTCGGTTGTATAGATGGCCGTAACATTTGGAGAGCTGACCTTGATGAAGTTCTTACGTTATTTACAACGTTACAAAAACAAGTCCAAACGAAAGATTTCATCGTTCAGCCTTCTTGTAGCTTATTGCATACACCAATCGATAAAACAGAAGAAACCCACTTATCGACTGAGCTATTTGATGCGCTAGCATTTGCAAATCAAAAATTAGAAGAGTTAGTTCTTATTCATTCTGCTCTGACTCAAGGTACAGAAAGCATTAGTAATGAGCTAGAAACATATCGAAATGTACATCATACAATTCGCTCATCTGCTGCACGTAACCGTGAAGATGTCAAAGCAGCACGAACAGCACTAAAAGAAGAAGATTTTTCACGTCCTCTTCCATTTGAAAAACGATACGAATTACAACAAGTTGCTCTGGAGTTACCATTGTTACCAACAACAACTATCGGTAGCTTCCCGCAAACAACTGAAGTTCGTCAAACGCGAAAAGAATGGCGTAACGGTGTTATTTCAAATGAACAATATGAACAATTTATTGAAAAAGAGACAGAAAAATGGATTCGTTACCAAGAAGAAATTGGTCTTGATGTTCTTGTTCATGGCGAGTTTGAAAGAACTGACATGGTCGAATATTTTGGTGAGCGCCTTGCTGGTTTCTCATTCACTAAAAACGGTTGGGTACAATCATACGGTTCCCGCTGCGTAAAACCACCTGTTATTTATGGTGATGTAGCCTTTATTAACGGAATGACTATTAAGGAAACGGTTTATGCACAAAGCTTAACAGAGAAAGTTGTAAAAGGAATGTTAACTGGACCTGTTACGATTTTAAATTGGTCCTTCGTTCGAAATGACATTCCAAGAAAAGAAGTTTCGTATCAAATTGCATTAGCTCTTCGTCACGAAATTGAACTACTTGAATCTTCCGGAATTCGAGTAATCCAAGTCGATGAGCCAGCACTTCGTGAAGGAATGCCACTAAAAGAAAAAGATTGGGACGCTTATATTACATGGGCAGTACAATCCTTCCTTTTAGCAACTTCTTCTGTAGCAAATGAAACACAAATTCATACGCATATGTGTTACAGTAATTTCGAAGATATTGTTGACGCGATTCGCGCATTAGATGCAGATGTGATTTCTATCGAAACATCAAGAAGTCACGGAGAATTTATTGATACATTAAAACATACAACATATGAAAAAGGCATCGGTCTAGGTGTATATGATATTCATAGTCCACGTGTACCGAGTAAAGATGAAATGTATAAAATCGTAGAACAATCTTTAGAAGTATGCGACCCTAAATATTTCTGGATTAATCCTGATTGTGGTTTAAAAACGAGAAGAACGGAAGAAGTTATCCCAGCTTTAGAACACATGGTGCAAGCAGCAAAAGATGCTCGTTCCCTGCTAAAAACAAACGCATAACAAAAAAGGGTTATCCTTTTTGAGGATAACCCTTTTTTTATTCTTTACTTTCAAAAAAGAATTCGTATTGTATTTTATATAATTCATCATCCGTTGGTTCTTCAAGAGGAATTGCCTGTAATACAACTGTATACTCACCATTTGGAATAGGGATTTGAAATTTATTTGAAAGAATACTTGTTACAACGATACACCCATTTTCAACTGTAAAAGGAACTGTAACCGTTCTAATCGCTTCTTCTTTCTCAATATGCTTTCCGCAAGTCACTTTTACTTCACAAGTATAATCAGAAAGTGCTTCAAAAATAACAGTTCCATCCGCCTTCGCATAACCTCTTTCAAAATCTTCATCCGTCCAGTCCACGTAAGGCTGATCACCGTCATAGTTCATCAACATTAATTGCGAATAAGAAATTGTTAACTCCATCGTTCCCATTCTCCTTCATTATGAAATATGCAACTACTACTTTACGTCAAATTTCACACGCGTACCATCTGGGTATTTATCTAACTTATTTCCTACCCAAGACCCTGCTCCGCGGTTATCTGCTGGACTTATATATTCAATATGTGCTCCTTTTCCGCCTTCTTTACACATCGCCATTGGCCATTCATCACGATCATACCCTTTTTTTGATGGATATGGAGCTAACGATAATTTCCTTCTATCCGCAGCGCCACCACGATCGATTGTACAAACTTCTGAATGTCCTTCTTTTATAGCATCCGTAATATGTTTCCCTGTCTCTGGATATCGCTCTTTCGGAAATTCTAGAACTTGATCATACGCATTCGTTTTTTTGATACTTGTTTCCTCTGGAACAAGTACTTCATACACCGCTACTACAATAGAAAGAATTGCAATAATTGAAATGATAATACCTTTTAATTGCTTCATGTATACCTCCATGATTCTACCAGTTTCTTTTCCTCAGTTATTATAACAAACTTCTCCTGTATATGTTTTCAGACATTATTTTAGCTCTTCTTCGCCATTCCGCCAAAAAACTCTCATTTTCCTTCATCTTTTCACTAATGCTGTAGAAAACTAATAACCTTCCGACATTCTTTTTCAAAGGAAGTCCTCATAAAAGATTGAAATGATATATACGATACTTTTTGGGGAGGAAATATTATGGAAGCTACCTATAAAACGAAAGATGTCACGAATAAAACAGGCATCCCAAAACATATAGTTCGCAAATATAGTCAACTGTTAGAGGATCATGGTTATATCATTTCCAAAACAGCTGATGCTCGCATTTATAAACTGGATGATTTAAAACTATTGAAATCTATACATGAAAGAGCTGCTACATTGCAAGAAGACATTTCAGAAACGATACCTATTATTTTAAAAGAAAAAGAGGCCCCACCTGTACCCGTTATACAAGATAAGCAAGAAATACAGCCGAAAGAAAAAGAAGATGGGCGTAACTTTGAGGAGTTCATGTTAAAACTTGAAATGCTCGCTCAATTAAATGAAGCAATTATTCATCAAAATTCTACCCTTATTACCCAAAATCGTTTAAAAGATGAAAAGCTAGATGAATTGATGCAACAAGTTTATGTAAAAGAAGGCTCTCAAGAAAAAATGCTACAAGAGTTAGTGGATCATGCGGCTCAAACAGATGCCCTGCAAAAAGAAAAGATGGACTTATTAATGAATCATATGTATAAACGAGAATCTAAGCAAGAAGAAAAAATGAATAAACTCGTAAATCAAATTTATAATAAAGACAGCAACCGTGATGCACAACTTATGCAAGTGATTCGCGAAATTCAAGAAACAAAAAGATTAGTCGCAGCTTCGAAAGAACAAAGCTTTTTTCAATCATTTAGAAGTTTATTTAGCCGAACAAAACAAGAAAAAACATCTGAATAAAATACTATATTTTTTCCTATATAAAATAAAAAGTTACCTTCCATCGGTAACTTTTATTCCTTATTTCTTACAGCTGGCAATATAATAATCGCTTCAGTTCCTTTCCCACTTTCGCTTTTATATTCCAGTGTACCATTATGCGCTTGTAAAATACTAAATGTTACCATAAGCCCTAATCCTGTCCCTTTTTCTTTTAAAGAATAATATGGTTGTCCCAGCCTTGCTAACTGTTCTGTCGTCATTCCAACACCACTATCTTTAACTCTTATTACAATCGTTTCATCTTTTTGCATAGCCGTTACTTTTAAATATCCTTTATTTCCTTGAATTGCTTCAATACCATTTTTAACAACATTCATAATAGCTTGCTTCAATTTCGTCTTATCTCCGATCGTATAAAGACTTTCAGAAATCTCAACTTGCAAATATACACCTTGCATCGCTGCAAATGATGACATAAGAGTTGTCATTTCTATTAATTGAGCGGATAAGCAAATGTGTTCTTTTTTCTCAATTTGTGGCCTTGCTAAATTCAAATAATCTGAAATAATTTGTTCTGCCCGATCCAATTCGGCTAATACGAGACGCATATAATCCTTATTTTTCACATCTTCCGTACTTTGTAACAATTGAATAAAACCACGAACAACAGTGAGCGGATTTCGAACCTCATGTGCAACACTTGCTGCCAACTCACTTACAATATTAAGCTTTTCTGACTTTTGCATCTCTGTACGTAATATTGCATTTTCATTTAAATATTCTGTTAAGTACACTTGAAATACCATAGTCATAACCATAATAAGCGAAGCAAATATATATCCGCTATATAAGTGTGAGATATGTGGTGTAAACCCCGTTTCTAACAGAACGTTAATCATTCCAATCACTAAATAAACAAGTACGTATAATGATGAAATCATAAATGCTAAAATTAGCTTCTTATCTCTTGAAAATAGAGACCATTTCTTTGATAAAAATAATGGCACTATCAATAGAAATATTACTTCTATGACTGGAAGAAGGCTCATTCCCTTTAGCGCCCATTCATATGCAACAAAAATAACGGCCGGGATTAAACCAACAATCCCACCATATAAAAAACCACTAACAATCGGGATTGGGTGAAAATTATACCCACAAATGTCACCAAAACAAATAGAGTATGTCATGGAGAGAACGAGTGTAATGCTGGATAAAAACATAATAAAGTAGCGGTTCGGCTTCGGAGGCATTTCTTGATAACGATTTAAACGAATCGCTTCATATAAAAATAGTGGCAAAATAATGATGGCAATTTGGATCATTAAATCACGGATCAGCTCCATAACCTCTCATCCCCTATATGTATTTTGATATGATTATATCATTTTACGGGTTTATTTGTTTCAAAATTTTGATTTTTCTTAACATATTTGTTAATTCTTTGTTAACAGCACATAATAATTGTTACAGATTTTCGAAATGAATGTAAACCCTGTACCAAATTTCCGTCGGACAGTATACAATGAATACGGATTACAAAGAAAATAAAAAATACTTCATGAGACGGACAACTATAGCAAAATACAGCATATAATCCATACTATCTATGTTTACAAATAAGTGATCATTATTTTAGTAGGAGGAAGATAAATATGGCGGGTACTACGCTTGTTTTAAAAGAAGAAAATTTGGTCGTTCTAGAAAATGTTGAAAAATCAGTATATGAAGAGTTACAGCATAAAACCGGAGAAGAAAATTGCACATGTGCTGTGAATGAATCAGTTGTTCACCTTGGCAAAGTATCCTCTGTACTTTGGAATGAAGATGAAATAGATTGGGAGTACGGATATTAAAAAGTCGCTTACAGCGGCTTTTTTTCTATTTCCTTGCTCTTTCTACATAACATATACGCAAGCGAAACCATAGAAAATATGTTAAAATGAACTTAATTTTCAAACGGAAGAAAGGGAGATACAATGGAACAATTCATTAATCCTAGAGTAAAAGACATCCAAATTTCTGGAATCCGTCAATTCTCTAACATGATTCAAAACTATGATAATCTTATCTCTTTAACAATTGGACAACCCGATTTCCCTACGCCTTCTCTCGTAAAAGAAGCGGCAAAACGGGCTATTACAGAAAATTATACAAGCTATACACATAACGCCGGTTTACTAGAATTACGCAAGGCAGCTTGTAACTTTGTAAAAGATAACTACGATTTACAGTATTCACCTGAAAACGAAACCATCGTTACAATCGGTGCCAGTGAAGCAATTGATATTGCATTCCGAACGATTTTAGAGCCAGGAACAGAAGTTATTTTACCTGCCCCTATTTACCCAGGATACGAGCCAATTATTCGATTATGCGGTGCTACACCTATTTTTATCGATGTTCGTGAAACTGGATTTCGTTTAACAGCCGAAGCGCTAGAAAATGCTATTACAGAAAAAACAAGATGTGTTGTACTACCGTATCCTTCTAACCCGACTGGTGTAACTTTATCAAAAGAAGAATTACAGGATATTGTAACTGTTTTAAAAGATAAAAATATTTTCGTTCTTTCTGATGAAATTTATAGCGAACTTGTATACGAAGAAAAACACACATCTATCGCTCATTTCCCAGAAATGCGTGAAAAGGCGATTGTCATTAACGGTTTATCTAAATCACATTCTATGACTGGCTGGCGTATCGGTCTATTATTCGCACCAAGCTATTTAGCAGCACATATACTAAAAGTTCATCAATACAACGTAACGTGTGCTACTTCAATCGCTCAATATGCTGCAATTGAAGCATTAACAGCTGCTAAAGATGCACCAAAAATGATGCGTCATCAATACAAAAAACGCCGTGATTACGTGTATAATAGACTCATTCAAATGGGCTTAACAGTTGAAAAACCAACAGGTGCATTTTACTTATTCCCATATGTTGGTCATTTAACATCTTCATCATTTGATTTTGCACTTGACCTTGTCAAAGAAGCTGGACTAGCTGTCGTTCCTGGAACAGCATTTTCTGAATATGGTGAAGGTTATCTTCGCTTATCCTATGCGTATAGTATTGAAACTTTAAAAGAAGGCTGTGATCGATTAGAGGCCTTTCTACAACAAAAAGCTAAGAGTTAAACTCTTAGCTTTTTTTATGCATAATGATCGCAAGTTTGGCGCTTTAGTAATTTATGAGGAATAATAATACACTTTGCAGTAGACTCCGCATTCTCTACTTTATCCACTAAAGCTTTTGCTGCCTCATATCCTAGTTGATAAATATTCACATCAACTGTCGAAAGTGGCGGACTCGCAATTTCTGATAATAAAGCATTGTTAAAGCTTATAATGGAAACATCCTTTGGTACAACGAATCCTTTTTTAGAAAGAGCACTTAACACACCAAGTCCAATTAAATCATCCGTTGCCACAATTGCTGTCGGTGGTTGCTGTAGTCCCATTAACTCCTCAACGGCTTGTTGACCACTTTCCCTCGAAAAATCAAAATGTAAAATATACTCTTTTGGTAATACAATGTCCGCTAATTTTAAAGCATCACTCATACCAGCCAAACGATCTCTCGTTACAAGTAAATCTGATCCACCGCCGATGAACGCGATTTGTTTATGACCTAATGAAATCAAATATTCTGCTACTTCTCTTGCAGCTGTATAATTATCATTATCTACATATGTAATTTCATCTTTTCGATCATACGGTTTCCCAATTAAAACAAACGGGAAATTTTGTTTATGCAAATATTGAATAATCCGATCATTCTCTCTTGAATATAAAAGAATAATGCCACCAATTTGGCGCCCCTGCACCATCTTTACAACACCATTATAAATTTCATCTTCCGTTTCACCTGTCGACATATAAAGCGCATACCCTTCCACATGTGCAAATGAACTAATCCCTCTTATAACTTCTGGGAAAAACGGATTTTGAAAAGCTTTACTTGCAGAACTTGGCATAACAAGGCCAAGTGTTTTCGTTGTTTGGTTAGCTAGATTTCTTGCGTTTAAATTAGGATGATATCCCAGTTCACTCATTACTTTCCGAACACGACGCTTTGTTTTTTCACTTATACTTGGGTTATCAGCAATTACACGAGAAACGGTAGATGGTGCTACATTTGCCTTCTTCGCCACATCTTTAATTGTAACTGTCATAAAAATCCCCCTCCTCTCACTTCTCTGCCATTTTTTATATACTTTTATCTTGCACCCGTTGCAAGTAATAGGAGAAATCATAAACTTTCATTGATTCTATCTTGTAAATCCTATCATATTCTCCCTCTCCATGTATTGTAAGGGATATAGCTCATTTTTCCTATACTATAATATACTATTTATTTCACTTCTTTTCATATGTGATGTCAAATCTCTTTTCATCTCCCTATAAAGCTTTTTATAGGGAGATGAAAAGAAAAATGGGACGTAATGTCCCATTTTTCATCCTTTCGTACCTCCAGCAGTTAAACCAGAAATAAAATATTTTTGTAGTGATAGGAATAAAATTGAAATTGGGATTGCAATCAATACTGAACCCGCTGCAAACGTTGTAAATTCATTACCAAATTTCTTCGCTACCATTTCATATAACCCAACTGCTAACGTATAATTTTCTGGTGTGCGCAAAATAACACTCGCTAAAATGAAATCTGTAAATGGACCGATGAAAGTGAATAACGCCACAACCGCTACGATTGGCTTTGCAAGTGGCATAATGATTTGCCAAAAAATACGGAAATGTCCTGCCCCATCCATACGAGCTGACTCATCCAATTCTTTTGGAATCGTATCAAAATATCCCTTCATAAGCCATGTATTCATTGGAATTGCCCCGCCTACATAAATTAAAATTAATGCAAGGTGCGTATCGATTAACCCTGTTAACTGTGCTAATACATATAGAGCGATTAGCGCCGCAAAGTTCGGAATCATTTGCAGAATTAAAAACGTTAATAAGCCATTTTTTCTTCCAACAAAACGGTATCTTGAAAATGCATAAGCAGTAAAACTAATTGCTAACACTGAGAAAATCATCGTTATAACACTTACTTTTAATGTGTTTTTATACCATAGTAAATAATTACTATTCTCTAAATCTAATAACTTACGATAATGATCTAACGTTGCATTTTGCGGAATAATACTTGATCCAGATAAACTATCACCTGGATTAAATGATGAGCCAATAATCCATAATAACGGATAGAAAATGATGGCACACATTACGAAAATAACGAAATAACTTAATGAGAGACGTAACATCTTTTGTCTTTTAATATTCATTTACATCATATCCTCTTCTTGGAATGATTTTGTTCTCTTAAATTGCCATAACGCAACTGTAATAACGATTAACGATAATATCATTGTAAGAGCTGCTGCTTTCCCGTACTGCGCCGAAGTCATCGTTAACTTATAAATCCATGAAATTAAAATATCCGTTCCACCCGCGTCTTGTCCAGCTACAGCAGGACCTCCGCCGTTAAATAGATAGATGATACTAAAGTTATTAAAGTTAAACGTATATTGCGTAATTAATATTGGTGCTGTTGCATATAAGACAAGTGGCAATGTAATTTTACGAAACTGTTGCCAAGATGTAGCTCCATCTACTGTAGCAGCTTCATATAACTCTCCTGGAATCGATTGCAGTATACCTGTTGTCATTGCAAAGACGAACGGGAATCCAAGCCACGTTTGAATCATAATTAAAGCGATTTTTGCCCAAAATGGATCTGTCATCCAAGCAATCTTTTCGATTCCAAATAAAGCTAATACTTGATTGTTAATTGCTCCAAATGTTTCGTTAAACATACCAGAGAAAACAAGAATAGATACGAACGCTGGGACCGCCCACGGTAAAATGAAGATTGTCCGAATAATTGCCTTCCCTTTAATACCAGGCTGATTTACGATAATCGCTAAGAAAATACCAAGCGCAACTTGTAATGTCGTTGCAACGAATGTCCAAATGACAGTCCAAGAAAATACGCTTAAAAATGTCTCTCTCCACATCGGTAATGTAAAGATATCAATAAAGTTTTTGAAGCCCACCCAATCTACTAATTTAGCTGGAGGCGAGTGGTATAAATCATAATTCGTAAATCCAATTAAAATTACGAAAATGATTGGAAATACAACTACAAAGATAAGTAATAGAAAACCTGGTGAAACCATTAAATATGGAAAACCTTGATCTAGTAAATTACGGTATTGCTCTTTTACAGAGTTTAATGGTGTACCTATATCACGTTTTTTCCCGTTTTGGTATGCATCATATAAATTAAATGCATATATTCCGAGTCCAAACACGATGACAATGAGTGCCAAGATTCCTTCTACTAATAGAAAGACAGAATGGTCGCGTGGAACTTCTGTACCAAGCGTTACAATTCCCCATAATCCCATATTTAATAAATCAGCAAAGGCTACAATAAATGAACCTGTTAATACTAGAAAAATAAGACCTTTTACAAATTGTTTGTTATACATTTGGCCCATGCCTGGAATGATTGATAACATGGTTGCCATTTTCCTATGTTTTGAACCGTTTAAGCCGTTTGCTGGTTCCATAGATGTTTGCATGTTCCTTCCCCCTTTTTTCTGGGAGAGAATTCGTGCCCCTCATATTAGAGGCACGAATTTCACCTTATTTTTTCTTACTATGATTTGCCTCAATATTACCTTTAATTTGCTTCACTGCATTATCAAGTGCTGCTTTTGGTGCCTCTTTCTCCGTAACAACTAATTGAAGTGCATCTCCAGCTGGTTTCCATACTTCTTGCATTTCTGGAATGTTCGGCATTGGAATTCCATTTTCAGATTGCGTCGCAACTGCTTTTGCAGCTTCATTATCTTTAATAATTGGATCTTCCATTACTGATTTTACTGGAGGAATTTCTTTTGTTTTCTCAAATCGAATTTTTGCATTTTCTTCATTCGTTACCCATTCAGTGAACTTTGTAGCTAAATCATTTTGTTTAGAGAAACTTGTTACATGCCATCCTTTAACCCCAACAAATGTTTTCATTGGTTGACCATTTGGTAATTTCGGCATTGGAGCAACACCATAATCAATTCCGTTCTTTTCCATCGCTTGGAACGCCCATGGGCCGTTCATGATAGATGCTGCTTTTCCTTCGTTAAATAGTCCATCAGCAGCAGGTCCGCCAGATTCACCGATAATACCTTTTGGGAATAGCTTTTCTTTGTACCATTTTTGAAGGTATTCAGCACCTTGTACTGCTCCGCTATTATTTAATCCAACATCACTTGCATTTGGCTTTCCATCTTTTTCACCAAACACATAACCACCCATACCTGCCATGAATGCATTAGCAAAGTAGAAGTTATCTCCTAATGTTAAAAATCCGTACTTGCCATCCTTCGTAAATTCTTTTGAGAAGTTAAACAGCTCGTCCATCGTTTCTGGTGCTTTTGGCATTAATTTTTTATTGTAAATAAAGATTGGTGTCTCAATTGCTTTTGGTAAACCATATAATTTTCCGTTATATGTCTGTGCTTGTATTGATGAGTCAGTAAATTTACTCTTTACGGCATCATCAGCTTTCACTTCAGAAAGTAAACCTTCTGTTACTGCGTTTCCGATTTGATCATGTGGCAATGTTACGACATCTGGTCCCGTCCCCGCTGGTCCATCAAGGCGTAACTTCTTCACTTGGTCTGTCATTTGCATTTCAACAACTTTTACTTTTACTTTATATTTTTCCTCAAAGCTTTTCACCGCTGGTTCTAAAGCAACACCTTTTTTATCATCTTCCCAAACAAGAAGATCGTAATCTTTCTTTGCTTTACTTTCTTCTTTCTTCCCTGAATCTTTCGGCCCACATGCAGATAACATACCAATTGATAATGCTGAAACCGTTAATAATGATAATGCTTTCTTCATCCCAAAAACCTCCCTAAATTGTATATGTACCTTACTAATTGAAAACGTTTGCATTGAATTGTTTAATAGAAGCGCAAACAATATCTCAATCTATGAAAACGTTTGCGCTATTTGTCTATCATTATACATTCTTTTATTCATTTTGCAAATATTAATTTAAAAATATTATTACTACACTCTTTATACATTGACTTTATATGAAATGAATACTACTCTTATAAACAATATTAAAGCTATGCAAAAAGCAATCGTTTGCAACATATGCTTTATTATTACACTTAAGGGAACAATATGTATGGAGATATTAAAGGGGGATTTTCTATATGCTTAAAGAAGCCATTTATCATAGGCCAAAAGATAACTATGCATACGCTTATGATGAAAAAACGATTCACATCCGAATACGTACGAAAAGAGAGGATGCTCAAAGCGCCACTCTTATTTACGGTGATCCTTATGAATGGAAAGATGGGAAATGGATTTCATCAAGTACACCGATGAAAAAAACTGGTTCTACTACATTGTTTGATTATTGGTCTATTTCCATCGAACCACAATTTAAGCGCTTACGTTATGGATTCGAATTAAAAAATGATACAGAAACGCTTATTTATGCAGAGCGAGGATTTTTCTCTACCATTCCAAATGATGACGTTGGTAACTTTTTCTGTTTTCCATTTATTCATGCAAATGATGTATTCAAAGCACCTTCTTGGATTAAAGACACCGTTTGGTATCAAATTTTCCCAGAACGGTTCGCTAATGGAGATCGTGCACTAAATCCAGAAAATACTCTTCCTTGGGGCAGCGCTGAGCCAACTCCAACTAATTTTTTCGGCGGAGATTTTGCTGGTATTATTCAAAACCTTGATTACCTTGTGAAGCTTGGAATTTCAGGAATATATTTCACCCCTATTTTCAAAGCACATTCAAACCATAAATATGACACAATTGACTACATGGAAATCGATCCGCAATTTGGCACAAAAGAAACGTTCAAAGAACTCGTTCAGGCATGTCATACACACGGTATAAAAGTAATGCTCGATGCCGTGTTTAAT
The DNA here is from genome assembly GCF_019091205.1 of Bacillus sp. GbtcB14. Taxonomy (NCBI): domain Bacteria; kingdom Bacillati; phylum Bacillota; class Bacilli; order Caryophanales; family Bacillaceae; genus Bacillus; species Bacillus sp. GbtcB14. The sequence continues at coordinate 622,620 of NZ_JAGXJT010000001.1, read as the reverse complement.
CATAGTGGATACCTTTTCGATAAATTTCAAGACGTACTAGAAAATGGTGAGCAGTCAGCATATAAAGAGTGGTTCCATATTCATGAGTTTCCAATTAGAACTGAGCCACTTCCAAATTATGATACTTTCGCATTTACACCATTTATGCCTAAATTAAATACAGCACACCCTGATGTAAAAGAGTATTTACTTGAAGTAGGGCGTTATTGGGTAAAAGAATTTAATATAGACGGTTGGCGCCTTGATGTAGCAAATGAAGTCGACCACAGCTTTTGGAGAGAATTCCGAAGTGAGATAAAGACATTAAATCCTGAAGTATATATTTTAGGAGAAATTTGGCACGATGCACTTCCATGGCTACAAGGAGATCAATTTGATGCTGTAATGAGCTATCCTGTTACAAACGCTCTACTGTCTTACTTTGCTAACGATTCCATTAAAGCAAATGAATTTATGAAACAAATTACAGAATCTCTCCATTCCTACTCTATGAACGTAAATGAAGCAGCGTTTCATTTATTAGACAGCCATGATACACCAAGAATATTGACAACATGTAACGGAGATAAAAATAAATTAAAATTACTTTATGTATTCCACCTTTCTTTCATCGGCTCTCCTTGTATTTATTATGGAGACGAAATTGGTATGGACGGCGGTATGGACCCAGCTTGCCGTAAATGTATGATTTGGGATACGAAAGAACAAGATCATCTATTATTTACACATGTACAAACATTAATTTCATTACGAAAGCAATATAAAGCATTTGGAGGGCATGGTACTTTCCAATTCATCGAAGCAAATGATGAATATAATTATATTTCTTATACGAAAACATATGAAGACGAAACTATCTTTTTCGTTTTAAATCCGACTGATAGTGAAATTACTGCTTCCCTCCCTCTCCATGTTACTGGAAAGAAAATCATTAACATTTATACAAACGAAGAATTTTCAGCGGAAGCAAATGTATTACAAGTTACACTTCCTCCATATGGATTCTCAATCTTAAAATGGTAATAAAAAATCCTTATACCAAGTGGTATAAGGATTTTTTTTATTTTAATTTAAATACCATCGCTTCATACGGACGTAATGTCATGTTATCTATCGATCCATTCTCTACGTCGTAATTGTGTATGAATAACTCTGCTTCACTATAATTAATGTCCTCAGGCATTTCAAATACACATTCTTCCGCCGTAAAGTTTGCAATGACAAGAAGTTTTTCTTCTCCATATGTTCTTACGTATGCAAAAATAGAAGGGTTATTCTCTAATATTAAATCATATGATCCATACACAATAATCTCATTATTTTTACGTAACTCAATTAATTTTTTATAGTAATAAAAAATTGAATCTTTATTTTGGATCGCTTGTTTCACATTGATTTCTTTATAGTTAGGGTTTACCGTAATCCAAGGCTCACCTGTTGTGAATCCAGCATGATTCTGATCGTCCCACTGCATCGGTGTTCTAGCATTATCTCGGCCTTTTATATAAATAGACTGCATCACTTTATCTATATCTTCACCGCGCTCTATCACTTTTTCCTTATACATATTTAATGTTTCAATATCTCGATATTCATCAATCGATTCAAATCGAACGTTTGTCATTCCGATTTCTTCTCCTTGATAAATATACGGTGTTCCTTTCATCATATGAAGCACCGTCGCTAACATTTTCGCAGATTCAATGCGATACATTTCATCATTACCAAAACGAGATACAACGCGAGGCTGATCATGGTTATTCCAATACAGGCTATTCCATCCAGTATGCTCTAATGCTTTTTGCCACTTCGTTAAATTCTCTTTTAAAGTAAGGAGTGAGCATGGTTTTACATCCCATTTCCCGCCTTCTCCCGAATCTAAATCCATATGTTCAAATTGGAATACCATCTGCAGTTCTTTTCGTTCTTCTCCAGTATACATTTTCGCTTCTTCTGTCGTTACACCAGGCATTTCACCAACCGTCATAATATCATAATGAGACAATACTTCTTCATTCATTTCATGTAAATATTTATGAATGTTTGGACCGTTCATAAAATGCTTATGACCTGAAACATACCCCTCTTCTTCCGTTTCAACAGCTGGTAATCCCTCTTCTTTAGAAATAAAATTAATAACATCCATACGGAAGCCATCAATTCCTTTTTCTAACCAAAACTTCATCATTTCATAAACATCTTGTCTTACCTTTTCATTATCCCAATTTAAATCCGGCTGTTTTTTAGAAAACAGATGTAAATAATATTCATCTGTCATTTCATCATACTTCCATGCTGATCCACTAAAAGCTGCTCCCCAGTTGTTCGGCTCTTTTCCTTCTTTTCCAGGACGCCATATATAGTAATCTCTATATTTATTATCTTTTGATTTACGTGATTCAATAAACCAATTATGTTCATCAGAAGTATGGTTAACAACTAAGTCCATCATAAGTTTCATATTGCGTTCATGCATTTCATGTAGTAGCTCATCCCAATCTTCCATCGTTCCGAACTCATTCATAATTTTACAATAATCACTTATATCATAACCATTATCATCATTTGGAGATTCATAGACCGGTGATAACCAAATGACATCAATCCCTAATTCTTTTAAGTAGTCTAACTTTGAAATAATCCCACGAAGATCCCCAATACCATCACCGTTACTATCCATAAAGCTACGAGGATAAATTTGATATACTACACTTTCTTTCCACCACTGTTTTTCCATTATGCTACCCCATTTCATTAATAATTCGATTTTCTCTTTTTAAGGCGCAAACGTTTTCATTAATGAATGATAACAGATTCTATCTTAATTTAAAATAGCGCTTACAACTTTTATTCTTATTTTTCTAAGAAAATATACGCAAATTACTAATATTCCTCTAATAAATGAAAACGTTTTATTTTTTTGTTTATTTTTTGAATCTATTAGTTTATAATAAATTCAAAGAAAACGTTTGCATAATTTTTTCTAGGGGGCAATACCATGGCAGAATTGAAATTAGAAAACATTTATAAAATATATGATAATAATGTAACCGCTGTAACAGATTTTAATTTACACATTCAAGATAAAGAGTTTATCGTATTTGTCGGTCCTTCTGGATGCGGAAAATCTACAACATTACGAATGGTAGCTGGACTTGAAGATATTTCAAAAGGAGAGTTTTCAATTGATGGTAAGCTAATGAATGATGTCCCTCCAAAAGATCGCGATATCGCAATGGTCTTCCAAAACTATGCTTTATATCCACATATGAGTGTGTATGATAATATGGCATTTGGATTAAAACTTAGAAAAATACCAAAAGATGAAATCGATCGTCGCGTGAAAGATGCAGCAAAAATTTTAGGACTGGAACAATATTTAGATAGAAAACCGAAAGCGTTATCTGGTGGACAACGTCAACGTGTTGCGTTAGGTAGAGCAATTGTTCGAGACGCGAAAGTGTTCTTAATGGATGAGCCTTTATCCAACTTAGACGCTAAATTACGTGTTGCAATGCGCTCAGAAATTTCTAAATTACATCACCGTCTTGGAACGACAACAATTTACGTAACACATGATCAAACAGAAGCAATGACAATGGCTTCACGTCTCGTTGTTATGAAAGACGGAAAGATTCAACAAATCGGAACTCCAAAAGAAGTATATGAAACACCTGAAAATATTTTCGTTGGTGGATTTATTGGCTCACCAGCAATGAATTTCTTCCGTGGTAAATTAACTGAAACCGATTTCGTTATAGATAATTCATTAAAGGTCAAAGTAACTGAAGGAAAAATGAAGATGTTACGTGAACAAGGATATGTAAATAAGGAAATTGTTTTAGGTATTCGTCCTGAAGACATTCATGATGAACTCTTATTTTTAGAAGCTTCACAATCTACTGCCTTCACAACAAAAATCGAAGTTGCTGAGTTACTAGGTGCTGAATCTATTTTATATATGAAACTTGGAGATCAAGATTTTGCAGCACGTGTTGATGCAAGACATACATTTTCACCTGGAGATCAAATTAAACTAGCATTTGATCTGAATAAAGCACATTTCTTTGATAGTCAAACTGAACAACGTATTCGTTAAAAAATAATTTTTCCCTATATAACATACAAAAAAACCGTCCACATATTTTGAGGGCGGTTTTCATTATTATACGAGGGCTTCTACTGTATGAAATGATTGTCCTTTCGTGCCAATAATACCGAAAATCGGTAAGTCACTCAGCACCACTTCTTCTTGCTGTTTCATAAAAGATGACGTTAATTGTTTTATCTCTATCCAAACGTCATTAATACAAAGTACATTGGAATCGTTCTCTTGTTGGCGAGAAAAAATAGAATCTATTTTATATAAACCAGCATTTTGAAAAAGCATATCAATACGACTAAATGCATTCAAAGTAATACTGATAACGCGTTGCCAATCTCCTTGCTTTCCCATATCATAGGATACAAAAAGTGCTTCTCCGCCTAGATTCGTAATTTCCTCCACTGTTGCTTGTCCACTTTCTTGATCAATGTCCGTCACAATTACTTTTGCACCTTGTTTAGCCAACAAAAGAGCTGTATTACGTCCCATACCGATGCCACCGCCAGTTACGATAGCAACTTTCCCTGCAAGCTTCATTTTCATTACCCCTTCTATAAGTCTTACCGTCATTCAGTATACTCCTTTATGAGATTAGTCTGCAAGCAAGAAAAGTTGCTTATTTATTTGTAAGCGATTACTTTTTTACTTCTTCTTTTTTCTTACTATTACGCTGATCGAAAACTAAACCGATGAAAATTAAAATCCCCCAAAAGATTACGCTACCTCCAGTCATTTCAATTTCCCCCTTATTATATATAGATATTATTTAAATTATTATAACATTTTCTTAATTTTCAATCTATTGAAATTAATAATGATATGGAATAACTTTTTTCCTATTATATATCCTTTAAAATATATTTGTATAATAAAAAAAGACCTTCTTATTTTATGTATAAAAAGGTCTCTGTTTTTATTATACAAGACTTATCACTTTCGTTTTTGTAATTAAATCCTGAAAACCACAATTATCTTTGCGGAATAACATCATATATACGTTACATAATATCGGAATTCCAAGTAGTAATATGTTCGGTAATAACAATACAAAAAATCGTATAATTAATGTTTGTAACGTTATCTTTTCACTCTTCAATGAAATTAATTTTATTCTCGTTACCTTTTTACCAAGTGTAACACCGTTCCAAATAAAGGGTACCAAAATAAAATATATCGCCATTAATATAAAAACTACTGCAAGATCATATCTATAATCGCCAAAACTAATATTAAAGCGATTAAAAATAGCACTATAATTTCCGGTCATAACAGCTACTACTGCACCATACATAACCGAGATTAGAAACATATCAATTAGGGAAGCACCTATGCGATTCATTACAAGCGCTGGACGATGCATCTTTAACTTCATTTTATGTCGACTCCTTCATATCCTTCTTTACCCGTCTCATCGTACCACTTCTAAAAAACATTGTAAACTAGCGTTTCTCTTACTTTTCTTGTACAATGTGTTACAACAGCATTGTAAAGGAGGTTCCCATATTGAAAAAATGGATAATCCTATTCGTCGCATTCCTATTAGCCGGTTGTGCTGGAAATACAAATCATATAACTTATACGATTAACGATGAATATGAACTCATACGTACTTCTGGAAATGCATTTGAACTTTTCCCGTCGCAAGATGCTGTATACGCCACACAATACATTCCTGCAAAAATTACAGACATTGCTTGGGATGATAAATACATTATTGCAAAACAAATTGAGGAAAAGTCAGATCCGAATAACCCTGACGCAGCTATTGCAAATAAAAAAAGTGAGCATTATTGGATTATTGACGTAAAGCATAATAAACGTTTTGGTCCTTATAATGAAAAGCAATTTAATGAACAAAAAGATGCGTTTAAAATTAAGGTACCTTTTCAAAGTGTAGATTCATACATAAAAGAACAGAAAAAACAGTCAGCATAATAGTTTAAGCGCTGACTGTTTTTTCTTACATGTTTTTAAAACATCTTACTCAGAAAGTGAGATATTAAAAGTTTGTGCCTCTTTTGCAACATCTTGCGTTTCTGTATCTGCTACGACTACATTATCTGTTGTAAACTTAATATCCTTTACCTTTTCTTTTCCATCATCAAGTATTAAGCCGATAATACCATCTCTTGTTTCACCAGGCTTATAGTCTTCCCTTGATACATTTTTTGTACCAACGAGCGTATCTTCATCATATAAAAAGTTTTGAGTTGCTACTTTAAAATGTTGCTTATCATTAATCGTAACATCATTCATAGAGAAAAATTGTATATTTTTATTCCCGCTATTTTCCACCTTATATGTAATTTCAACGTAACGAATCGTATCACTAATCTCTGTACCACTTATCGATGCATATAACTCTGCATCTTCTTGACTTACTTTATCTCCTAATCTACGCTTTACTTCTTCAGGAGTTAATGCCGTATATACTTTTAATGTATTTTTTGCATCTTTACTCATCTGCGATAAAGAGATTACTTTCACATCTTGTATGTGAATTTTCATTGGTGCTACTTCAAATGTTTGATTCACAGATTGAATCTGTTCTAACTTAAAAGTACCCCACCCTGTTTCTTTCACTTTTTGTCCTACTTTTTTCAGCTCACGTCCACCATATTCTTTTGTTTCAGGAATAGATTCTTTCTTCTTCGGTTCAACTTTCTTTTCTTCTTGATGGAAGCAACCACTTAACATAAGAAGAAAACTACATAAAACAAAAATATTTTTCCATGCTTTCATCATATAATTTCTCCTAACACTATCATTCATTAATATTAATTAGTCCCTTGCTTTGTAAACTATAGAAACAATGAGAAGCCCACAAAATGAACTTGTCAGTCCAGATACTATTATACCCCCTATTTGGAAAATATGAAAATAGGGATTTACGAACGCGTGGACGATAAATATAATAGCTGCCACAATGATTGCCGAAACCCAATACTTCCTTTTTTCTGAAGCTATCATAATATCTTCCCCTGTTTCATCTTTATACTTCCATAGTACATGTACTAGTAATAATAAACCAACGCATGTACTCCCGTGCTGCATATATTTATACACTGGAATACTATATAATGCTCTTTGTAACGATGGTATTTGCATAACGAAGTAGCCTGTATGATGAGTAAAAGCATCCCACACGACATGCGTGAGCATACCAAATAAAGCGGAATAGCAAAATACAAAGAAATCCTTCCATGTATGAAGCCCCCACCTCTCATCTACTGCATATGTATAATAGCCAGCAAATGGTTTAGGTAAATGTGTTATAAACGGCTTTTTTAAAATGTAATGATATATGTATGCTAACAGAAATACGAGCGGTAAATTTAAATATAAAAACCCAAGCCATGTATGGCCAATAACACCATACGGTCTAAAGTGTAAAAAATATTCAAAATCAGGCGCCATACTCCCTAATATAAGAGCCGTTACTGAAATATATCGAAAATGCTTTTTCGCAAAAGGAAGAATTGCTGCTGGATGTGCAAATGTAAACGGCATACGTTGACTCCTTTTCATATTTTCAATAGAATACCATCTATCATAACGAGAGAATTGATCTTCATGCAATATTTATTTTCACATTGGAATATGATAGTTTACATGTTATAATCCACATGAAATATTCAGAAAATAAGGAGGAGTTCACGTGTCATTAACACTTGCCTTTTTTCTCATTCTGCTTATCTTCTTTGTATTTACATACATCGGCTTTTTTCTGTGGAAGCACTTAAAAATTATAAAATACCTTCCTGCTCTCGTTGGCTTTATGAGTGTTCTTTTCATATTTATATGGAAGAGAATGTCTTGGGGCTGGGAAGGTCTCGGTTTTGGCGCACTTCAATATACAATTTTATTCGCAAGTTGTCTTACCCTTGTATTTGCTTCTTTTTTAGAATCAAAATCCGTTATGAATTGAGGTTTATATATTGATTGACGTACCCTTTTTAAAAAATGTCACATTAAAAAAAGAAAATATCCCTAGTTTTTCCGCATATCCTTACTGTTTACCCGCTATCCGAACTTTACAATCGCTAGCATTCCACCCAAATGTAACATTCATTATTGGAGAAAACGGAACGGGAAAATCAACATTACTCGAAGCAATTGCTATTGCTTTAGGATTTAATGCAGAAGGTGGAACGAAGAATTTCCGCTTTAGCACAAACGATTCACATTCATCTTTACATGAATACCTTCGCATTTCCAAAAGTTTCAATACACCAAATGACGGTTTCTTTCTTCGCGCTGAATCATTTTATAACGTTGCTTCTTATATTGATGAAATGGATGCTGATTTAGAAGCACGCGGAAATCCAATTATTGACTCATATGGTGGTACCTCACTCCACAAACAATCACATGGTGAATCATTTTTCTCATTATTTATGAATCGTTTTTCAGGACAAGGTTTATACATTTTAGATGAGCCTGAGGCCGCTCTATCACCAATGAGACAACTTTCCATGCTCATTCGAATGCATGAACTAGCGGAACAAGGTTCACAATTTGTTATCGCGACGCATTCTCCTATTTTAATGGCTTATCCTGAATCTACTATATACTCATTAACACAAGAAGGGATTCACGAATCCACATTAGAAGACACCGAGCATTACCAAACGACGAAACTTTTCTTTGAAAATCGTGACCGATTATTTCATCATTTATTTGATTCTTAAAAAAAAGAAGCAGCGATTGCTGCTTCTTTTTTATAGTGCTTCTATAAATAATGCTACCCCAATACCGCCACCGACGCATAGAGAGGCAATTCCTTTTTCTAGCCCGCGTCTTTTCAATTCATGAATTAAACTTACCGTAATACGAGCTCCTGTACAACCGATTGGATGTCCAAGTCCTACACCACTACCGTTTACGTTCACTTTTTCACGATCTAAACCTAATTCTTTCTCTACAGCTAGGTATTGTGCAGCGAAAGCTTCATTAATTTCAAGTAAATCTGCATCTTCTAATGACCAATCTACTTTTTCTAATCCTTTACGAATTGCTGGTGCTGGTCCAATACCCATAATTTTCGGATCTACTCCAGCTACTGAATATCCAACAATTCTAGCTAACGGTTGTAAGCCTTTTTCTTTCGCTTTTTCTTCGCTCATTAATACTAGAACCGCACTTCCGTCATTAAGGCCAGATGCATTCCCTGCCGTTACAGATCCATCTTTACGGAAAGCTGGTTTTAATCCTGCTAATTTTTCCGCTGTAATATCTGCACGTGGATGTTCATCCTTCGAAAATACTACTTCTTTTCTACGTTCTTTTATCGTAATAGGAACAATTTGCTCGTCAAAGTATCCAGACTCGATTGCTTGCAGTGCCAATGTATGACTACGAAGCGCAACTTCATCTTGTTCCTCTCTTGTAATTTCATATTGGTCAACTAAGTTTTCCGCAGTTTCCCCCATCATAATATGATGGATTGGATCTTCTAACACTTCCCACACCGTATCACGAATTTCTCCGTGCTGTAGACGTTGTCCCCAGCGGTGTTGTTTCAATGCATAAGGGCTTGAACTCATTGCTTCTACTCCACCTGCAATAACAACATCACTTACACCTAATTGAATTTGCATTGCAGCTGACATAATTGCTTGCATACCTGAAGAACATTGGCGTTGGATTGTATAACCCGTAACTGTGTCAGGAAATCCTGCCGCTAATGCAGCTGTTCTTGCAGTATTTGCTTCATCAGTTCTTTGAATACAATGACCTAAAATTACTTCATCAACTTCATGTGGTTCTACCCCGCCTCGTTTTACAGCTTCCTGAAGTACAGGAACCGCTAATTCTACTGGCGTTACATTTTTTAGCGCTCCTCCAAAAGTTCCAATTGGCGAACGAACTGCAGCTGTAATAACAACATTATGCATTTTGTACTTGCCCCTCTCTTATGTACCCTAGTCAGTTTTTAGGTGAAATTCCATAAGATGTATGTCTACATCTATCATACTATAAACATACTAAAAAATCAAAATATTTAATATAATAAAAATAGAAGGAATTAACCTTCTATTCTGTTAATGCGTATAGGAATTTTTGTAAAATCTTCTCAGTTGTTTTATTCAAATTCGGTAACTTATCTACTGGAAAATATTGAAGCTGTAATCCTTCATGGTCAAGCCTTAATTCTCCACTCACATGATGCCCCTGATACAGATGAATGACATTAAAAATTTCATCTCCATTCGGATATTGGAAGTACACTTCTTTTCCCGAAAGAACCCCGATAAATTGCATAATTTTCGCATTTAGTCCTGTCTCTTCAAACAGTTCTCTGCGAGCAGTTTCTTCCGTCGTTTCTCCTAGTTCCATCGCGCCGCCAGGTACACCCCAATCATATGTATCTGATCGATATTGAAGCAATACTTCTTGGTTATCATTTAAGATAATAATTGCTGATCCTACTAGAATAAGCGGCCTTGTACCAACGACTTTGCGTAACTCTTCAATATACCCCAATATGTAAACTCTCCTTTCCTCACCCTTCCTTATCATAACAAAATTCTTCTCCTTTTGTTGATGTAATTTTAAAGAAAAAAAAGGAAGCTTTCGCCTCCTTTTTTCACCTTTATTTCTTAAAACTTTCATATTTTACAGCTTCAAAAGCTTCTTCAATTTCATCATTACGATAATGAACGTATGTAAAACGCCCTAATTCTACCAATCTTGCTATTTCTTGTAACGCTTTATGTTGCTCATATGTTTCCTTCAGCTTAATATGTACATAAAACTTCATTAATGGATGTTCATATAAAGGTTCTCCCACCTCTACATATACATCTTCCACCCCTTGCACAACTCTTACATAACTTGCAAATTGATAAAGAGCTTCTCTGTCTGAAACGATTTTTAATGTATACATATATTCTCCCCCTTTCCTTTACTATATCAAAAAGACGATCACACTACGTTATAGAACTATGAAATTTTTTCGACTTGTAATAAACAAGGCGTTTATCCATACATAGGGTCTTTTCCCAACATATATTATAGAAAGAATTTTTTCAGTTGAGGTGTTCCTTATGGATCCATACGTCAATATATGTATTTGCATTACTCCAGGCGCCAATATTTCTGATGACCGTATCGCAAAAGATTTAGCAGTTGCAGAATCAATTTGGCACCCCATTACATTTCAAATTCAAGACGTAATTATTTTAAATGAACTTTTCCGTTTTTCTGACCGTGAAATTAGTTATAAAAATTCTATTCAAAGTCAGGAAAAATTAGCATCCTTTTTCCAAACCTGTGTAAATGAAGCTCCTGAATGCGACCTTTACATTTGTTATATTGGCAGTGATTATTTTAAAGAAACAGCCGTCATTGCCTGCGCTTACTCTTTAGCAAAACAACAGCAACTTACTGGTTATATCGTTTTAACAAATTCAGCTGCTCCTATGAAAAATATATATACGCTCGCTCACGAAGTCGGTCATATTTTATTTACAAGACGTATTCATGGGAAACTTACTCACGCAGATCCTCATTCCCCAACTGGCTCGGAGCACCATCCTTCTCCAACAAATCTTATGTACCCTATCGTACCTCGTCCTGAAAATGTCCATATTCATTCCTTATTAACAAACGAACAAAAAGAGCTCTCTTTACAAAGCTCTTTATTGCAAAGAAAAAAACAGTAACTGTCCTGTTACTGTTTAAAACAACTTATTCCAATCCACAAACCAAATCCCGGCTGCTAGAAATACAAATAGGCAACTAAACATAAACGTAATACCTCTAAAAATCCCTATATAATATTTCTTTGGAAATAATTTTTTGCATATCCAGAGCAGCCCTTTTCCTATTAAACCGAAGAACAAAACATAACCCGATGTGTCATCTAATAAAGTATCGAAATAGTCATCGTGTACCTTTTTCGAAAAGGTAGTATATAGCCCGAAAATCGTTAAACCTAAAAATACAATAGACAATATACCTAGAAATATACTTTGCATATTTGTTCTCCCTTAATAAAAAATTCAGTTCGTTCGCTATTAATATAAATCTAGCTTACAGTTTTTTTCTCCTCATTTCTCAAAGACCATCTCATTAATACATATAAACTTCCGTACAGAAGTAAAGATTCTAACATTCCCCAGTATGGATTTTTCTCTCCTAATCCTTTAAATACAAACATAATGAATAACGGTACGATAACAGCTAATATTCCAATCCATCCAAGTATGTACGCTTCACTAATTAACAGCACTAATAAAACAATTCCAGCTAGTATATAACTTTGCATAGTCGTTAATTGCAATACAGGTGTCCCATACCATTTATTCATAAACATTAACAATACTAGTAATAGAATTGGTAGCAAAGATGCTACATAAATAATGCCAAATTCTTTTATTTTGCTCTTAAATGATGACATTCTAAAAGCAAATACAATTCCTACAATAGTAATCATTAAAACAATTGGGTATCCAATCAATTGTACATTCGTTAATGTAAATTCATGATTAGGATTTTCAAATAATATATTAGTTAGTAGCCAATATCCGCCAATACCAATTATCATCGCAAGAATACTCTTTATACTCCCGCCTTTATCCTTTTCCATCTCTTTCGCTAATTCTTCCGCATACTCTTTTGGCGAGTTACCAAATATATCCTTTACCGTCTTTCCCTCTTTCTCGCCTTCTATTAAATGAAGTTCTGCATCTTCTAAAAAAGCGTCCACATCTTCTTCTTTAATTCCCTTCGTTATTAAATACACTTTCGTATCAATTAAAAACTTTTCTCCTTCTTTAGAAACCTTCATTATAGCCCCTCCCTTATTAAACAGCTTCTCTTCTATTCATCTTCATCATAATTTCAAGGAAAATTAAAATAAACAAACTTCCGTATAAACATATAATTTGAAATAACATTGGCATGAGATCTTCCGAAGTAAATGTTTTAAATACTAACATAATTGAAAGCGGAATGATTAAATATAAGTTTTTAAACCATCCTTCAAAATATATATTTATCGCTACTGTGATGATAAATATACCTCCAGCTAATATATAGCTTTGCGTTTGAGTGAATATAAACATTTTTGTAGGATATATCACATCTAATATCGTTACAGCCCCTATTAGAAACATTGGTACAATCATGACTAAAGACCACATAGCAAACCATGTTTTTGTAAAACTTGTTACGAAGGTCATTTTACGAAGTAAAAAATTAGGACCCATAACAACTAAAATCAATGAAAAACTATACCCAACGCACTGAATAAGTGACATCTGTAATAATCCGTTATTCACTATTAGGATAGAAGCAATAATCCAAAACGAAACGATATTCATTACTGTAAAACCAATTTGCTTCCACGTTTCCTTCCTATCTCTTTCCATCACTTTTACAAGTTCATTTGCATATTCTTTCGGTGAGCCTCCGAAAATTTCTTCTACACTTTTCCCATCAGTCTCACCTTCTATTAAATGAAGTTCTGCGTCTTCGATAAAGCTTTCAATGTCGCTTTCTTTCACACTCTTTGCCACTAAAAATAATCTCATATCTAATAAAAACTTTCGTGCTTCACTGGATAGCATTATTTTTTTCTCCCTTTCCCCTCAAGTAGACGCTCTACACTACTTTGCATCGCTTCCCAGCGATCCATAAACTCATTAAGTGCTTCCTCGCCTTTTTCTGTTAATGTATAATATTTTCGCTTTGGACCAGATGGAGATTCCTTCATTATACTCGTTATTAATCCTTCCTTTTGCATTCGTATTAATAACGGATAAATACTTCCCTCACTTGCCATTGTAAAGCCATACTTCGCTAGCCTTTCACTCATTTCATAACCGTATATTTCACCCTCAGAAATAATAGCAAGTAAGCATCCTTCTAAAATCCCTTTCAACATTTGACTTGTCGACATAATTCAAATCCTCCTAACGATATTTTTTCCAAATGTTTGCAGGAATTTCATTATAACCTCTCTAAATAGAGCACTATGAAAACTTTATTATGAAGGGATGTTTTTCATCATGGTTACAAATCGAGTTGTCTTTTTAACAGGTGCTGCGAGTGGTATTGGATATGAAATGGGAAGTGCTTTTGCAAAAGAAGGTGCAAAAGTTGTGATTACTGATCGTCTTGAAGAACGTGCGAAAGAAGCTGCTGAACAATTACAAAATGAAGGTTTTCAAGCTATCGGTTTAAAATGTGACGTTACATCTGAAGAGGAAATTACAGCATCAATTTCTCAAACAGTTAGTCATTTCGGTTCATTACATATATTAATTAACAACGCAGGAATGCAACACGTTTCACCCATTGAAGACTTTCCAACTGAAAAGTTTGAGCTACTAATTCAAATTATGCAAATTGCTCCGTTTATCGCAATTAAGCATGCCTTTCCGATTATGAAACAACAAAAATATGGTCGTATTATTAATGTCGCTTCTATTAACGGCCTTGTCGGGTTTGCTGGAAAAGCTGCCTACAATAGTGCAAAACATGGCGTAATTGGATTAACAAAAGTTGCCGCTTTAGAAGGTGCTACGCATGGTATTACTGTTAATGCCCTTTGCCCTGGTTATGTCGATACCCCTCTTGTACGTAATCAACTACAAGACTTAGCTACTACACGAAATGTACCACTTGAAAATGTTTTAGAAGATGTTATTTATCCACTCGTCCCACAAAAGCGCTTATTACAAGTACAAGAAATCGCTGATTATGCTATGTTTTTAGCGAGTGAAAAAGCTAAAGGTATAACTGGTCAAGCTGTCGTTATCGATGGTGGCTATACTGCTCAATAAAAAATAAAGTTTGCTCAAGAAGAGCAAACTTTATTTTTTATCGCGAGGATCTTCGTACTTTAGTAATTGCCGCGGGAACTTCTCAATTGCAACAATTACCCCCTCTAATTTACTTTCAATACGGTGGAGTAAATATAATGTTACAACAATTGGAAACCCTACATTACCTATCATCTTGATCCACTCTTCCATCCTCTTCTCCTCCTTTCATTATATAAGTAAGAGAAAACAATGCATTTAGGCATAAAAAAACAAGCTATTATGTATTAGCCTGTTTTTCAAATAATGATGCAATTTCTCGTTTATAATCCCCGCTTATAATACCTTTCTCAGTAATAATTCCTGTAATTAATTCGTTCGGTGTTACGTCAAATGCAGGGTTATAAACATTCGTTCCGATTGGTGCTACTTGTTTTCCAAAGATTTTCGTAACTTCTGTTTCATCTCTTTCTTCAATAATTATTTCGGCTCCAGTTTCTTTCCTAACATCAAATGTTGACAGTGGCGCAGCAACATAAAATGGGATATCAAAGTGCTTTGCTAAAATAGCTAAATTCATTGTCCCTATTTTATTTGCCGTATCTCCATTTGCGACAATTCGATCCGCCCCTACAATAATTGCATTTATTTCTTTCGTTTGAATAGCATGAGCTGCAGTATTATCTGTAATAAGGGTCACATCAATATTTGCTTGCTTCAATTCCCAGGTCGTTAAGCGACCACCTTGTAAAACTGGTCTCGTTTCACACGCATATGCATGTAAACGCACACCTTTCTCTTTTCCAATATAAAAGGGAGCTAATGCAGTTCCATATCTGGCAGTTGCGATACTTCCAGCGTTACAGATTGTTAAAATATTATCGCCATCTTTAAAACATGTTAACGCATATTCCCCAATATTTCGGCACACCTCTTCATCTTCCTGCTGAATGCGAAGCGCTTCTTCTTCTAATGTTTTTTGTGCTTCTTTTATTGTAGTAATCTCTCGAATAGATTCTCTCATACGATCAATTGCCCAAAATAAATTTACTGCTGTCGGGCGTGACGTTCCTAAATAATTACAATCTCTATTAAACTTCTTTTGAAATTCTTCAATATGTACAGTGTTATATTTTTTTGATGCAAGCGCCAAACCAAATGCAGCTACAATTCCAATTGCAGGCGCTCCTCGTACTTCTAACATTACGATGCTTTTCCAAACCTCTTCAATAGTCGTCAATGTTTTGTATTCTGTGCTATGCGGCAATTTTGTTTGATTTAATACAGCAATTGCATCACCTTTCCAGCTTACAGATCTCGGAACAGTAACAATTGTACTCACGCTTTTACGCCCCCTGAAACTGTCTGTTGAAATAATGTTCGAAACAGTTGAATATCAGCACTTTTAGATTCATATTTTATTAGTTCTTTACCTAAGGATAGCGCTTGTTTCTTAGCTTGAATTCTTGTTTCTTTATTTTCTATTTCATCTAAATCTGCTACATGAGCTAAACCAATTGTTCTACGAATCAGTTCACATCCGGCAAATCCAACTGCATCAGTAAAGATATTTTGCAAAATAATTGGTAACCATTGTTTTTCTTTCGTATATGCTTCTACACCTTCTCCAATCCATAACTTTGTAAAAGTCTCTACAAAATAACTCCACGTCTTTTCTATATGGAAAAATAGTACACTTCTTTTTTCTTCTTCTCTAGATAAAGCATTTAATAATAGATTTGCAATAAATTGACCTATGTCAAATCCAAATGGGCCATATGTCGCAAATTCTGGATCAATCACTTTCGTTTCAGAAGGTGACGAAAAAATACTACCAGTATGTAAATCACCATGAATAAGAGTTTCTTTTCTTGTTAAGAACTTATATTTATATTGTGCTACTTTTAGTTTTAAAGTTTTATCACTCCAAAGTTCATCAACCACGAGTTGTAAATCTGGCTCATAATCATTTGTATCATAATGTCCAAACGGATCTGTAAACACTAAATCCTCTGTAATTTTACAAAGGTCCGGATTTACAAAGGTACCTTCTAGTACCCTCTTCTCTTCTGACTGTAAACCAAAATCTGAAGTGTAAAATAAAACATGTGCTAGAAAACGGCCGATATGCTGGGATAAAAGCGGATATTCTTCTCCGTCTATTAATCCTTTTCTTGTAATTGTTAGTCTTGATAAGTCTTCTATTACCGTTATCGCTAACTCTTCATCATGACTGTACACTACTGGAACATAATCCGGTACATACTGCGCAAAAATTTGTAAGGCCTTGCTTTCAATCGTTGCTCTTTTTATAGACAATGGCCAGCTTTCACCAACTACTTTCGCATAAGGCAGTGCTTGTTTTATTATAATTGATTTCTCTCCATCCTCTAATTTGAACACGTAATTTAAGTTTCCGTCTCCAATTTCATGACAAACGACATTTGCCTTCGCTTCAAAATAGCCATGATCTTTCGCATATTGTACAGCTGTTATTTCTGTTAATGAATAATATCCCATCGTCTTCTCCCCCTTTTTAAATTCAGAGGTTTTTCTAACATAGAAAAACCTCTTTCCACTAAGAAAGAGGTTTGAAGTTTATCTTCTCCCCTCTTATCTGCCAGAAAGTTTTACTTTCTGCTGGAATTAGCACCGTGCCTTTTGGCGTAATAAACGCCCCATTTCACAATGGTATTACGGTCGGTTGCTGGGCTTCATCGGGCCAAATCCCTCCACCTGCTCTTGATAAGAGTTGTATAATTTTTTGAATTTTTAACTTTATGTTGAAGACTATACCAAGAATAAAAATCACTTGTCAACATTTTATTTGTATAATTCTGGACGGCGATCCGCAAAAACTGGAATTCCTTTACGTACTTCTTTAATTTTCTCGAATTCAAGCTCTCCAAATAAAATTGATTCCTCTTCATTCGCCTCTACTACAACTTCACCCCAAGGGTCCACAATTAAAGAATGACCCGCAAATACATTATTTGGATCCTTT
Organism: Bacillus sp. GbtcB14; assembly: GCF_019091205.1. Classification (NCBI taxonomy): domain Bacteria; kingdom Bacillati; phylum Bacillota; class Bacilli; order Caryophanales; family Bacillaceae; genus Bacillus; species Bacillus sp. GbtcB14. The sequence goes on along the minus strand of NZ_JAGXJT010000001.1, from coordinate 604,739 downwards.
CCTGCTCTATTACACGCAACAACATAACACTGATTTTCAACTGCTCTTGCTTGCAATAGCAAACGCCAATGTGCTAAACGAGCTAATGGCCATTCTGCTACAACAAATAATACTTTTGCCCCTTTAGCAGTATGGACACGCATCCACTCTGGAAAACGAATATCATAACAAATTGTTCCAGCACATTCAACATCATCTAGCTTAAATTCGCCCGTACTATTACCAGCTATTAAATATTTATGTTCATCCATAAGCTGAAATAAATGTACTTTACTATATTCGTTGACTAGCTGTCCTTCATTATTTACAACATACATCGTATTTGTAACGCCTTGCTCCATTTGCTTCGCTATAGAACCACCGACAATATGTACACCATATTGTTTCGACCACTCTTTCAGCTTTTCTTTCGTTTCTAATCCATCCCTATCTGCAATTTCAGAAAGCCTAGTTAAATCATATCCTGTTGTCCACAGTTCTGGTAAGACAATAACATCGGGTCTTTCTTTCATTGCTTCACTTATTTTATTTTTAGCATTCTCAATATTTTTTTCTACATCTCCAAAGACAATATCCATTTGAATACATGCGACTTTCATTTTGTCAGCCCCATTCTTAATTTTTTTCTTTACAAAATACTGGAAAGATTATATCATTTGTCACTAGAATTGTAACAACTTTCAAAAGAGGTGGAAAGTATGAAATTATTTCAACCTTCTGAGATAGTAACATCATTGCCAACACAATTTTTTGCTTCACTTGTTGCAAAAGTTAACAAAGTCGTTGCAGCAGGTCACGATGTTATTAATCTAGGACAAGGTAATCCAGATCAACCAACACCACAGCATATCGTAAAAGCTTTACAAGACGCTGCTGAAAAGGCCATTCATCATAAATACCCGCCATTTCGTGGACATGAAAGTTTAAAAGAAGCTGTGGCAACATTCTATAAACGTGAATACGGCGTCGAATTAAATCCAAAAACAGAAGTTGCTATTTTGTTTGGCGGAAAGGCTGGATTAGTAGAATTACCAATTTGTTTTACAAACCCTGGTGATACCATTCTCGTTCCAGATCCAGGATATCCAGATTATTTATCGGGAGTTGCTTTAGCAAAAGCACAATTTGAAACAATGCCGCTACTTGCAGAAAATAATTTTTTACCGGATTATACGAAAATTGATGACACTATCGCTGAGCGGGCAAAGTTAATGTTTTTAAATTACCCAAACAATCCTACTGGTGCTACTGCATCAAAAGATTTCTTTGATGAAACTATTCATTTTGCTAATGAACATAATATATTAGTCGTTCATGATTTCGCTTACGGTGCGATTGGATTCGATGGTCAAAAACCTGTTAGTTTCTTGCAAGCAGACGGCGCTAAAGATACAGGTATTGAAATTTACACTTTATCGAAAACTTTCAATATGGCTGGATGGCGTATTGCTTTTGCTGTGGGAAATGCAAGTGTCATTGAAACAATTAACTTATTACAAGATCATATGTATGTTAGTATTTTTGGTGCAGTTCAAAATGCTGCCCGTGAAGCACTATTAAGTTCACAGTCTTGCGTCGTAGACCTTGTAAATAGTTACGAATCTCGCAGAAACGCTCTTATTTCAGCCTGTCACTCAATTGGCTGGGATGTAGACATTCCAACAGGATCATTCTTTGCATGGCTTCCTGTACCAGAAGGTTATACATCTGAGCAATTTTCTGATATTTTACTAGAAAAAGCACATGTTGCAGTTGCCCCTGGTGTTGGATTTGGTGAACATGGCGAAGGGTATGTCCGCGTTGGCCTCTTACATACAGAAGATAGATTGCAAGAAGCCATTAATCGAATTGATAAATTAAATTTTTTCAAAAAGTCATTGACAACATGAAAAATATCTGACAAAATTCAGTTATCTTAAAAATTTAAACATTTCTAAATACTTCTTATCAAGAGCAGGTGGAGGGACGAGCCCGACGAAACCCGGCAACCGATCTACAATTGTAGACACGGTGCTAATTCTCGCAGCATTATGCTGACAGATAAGGAGCTGGTTGTAAAAAAACCTCTCCTTAGCTGAGAGGTTTTTTTATTTAACTAGGAGGTTTTAACAATGAGCGGAATTATAGCGACATATTTAATCCATGATGATTCACATAACTTAGAAAAAAAAGCTGAGCAAATTGCACTCGGTTTAACAATTGGATCTTGGACTCATTTGCCACACTTATTGCAAGAACAATTAAAACAGCATAAAGGCAACGTCATTCATGTTGAGGAATTAGCTGAACAAGAACATACCAATTCGTATTTACGAAAAAAAGTAAAACGCGGGATTATTAAAATTGAATATCCGTTATTAAACTTCAGTCCAGACTTACCAGCAATTTTAACAACTACATTCGGAAAGCTATCTCTTGATGGCGAAGTGAAATTAATCGACTTAACTTTTTCAGACGAGTTAAAAAAGCATTTTCCTGGTCCAAAGTTCGGGATAGATGGTATTCGAAACCTACTACAAGTGCATGAGCGTCCTCTTTTAATGAGTATTTTTAAAGGAATGATTGGACGAAATATTGGGTATTTAAAAACGCAATTACGCGATCAAGCAATTGGTGGTGTAGATATAGTAAAAGATGATGAAATATTATTTGAGAATACATTAACACCACTTACGAAACGCATTGTATCTGGAAAAGAAGTTTTACAATCCGTATATGAAACATACGGACATAAAACGTTATATGCCGTAAATTTAACAGGTCGAACTTTCGATTTAAAAGAAAATGCGAAACGCGCAGTGCAAGCCGGGGCTGATATTCTATTATTTAACGTATTTGCTTACGGACTAGATGTACTACAATCACTGGCAGAAGATAATGAAATCACAGTTCCTATTATGGCACACCCTGCTGTAAGTGGTGCTTACTCAGCATCCAAGTTATATGGAGTTTCCTCTCCATTATTACTCGGAAAACTATTACGTTATGCTGGCGCTGACTTTTCATTATTCCCATCTCCATATGGAAGTGTTGCACTAGAAAAAGAGGACGCTCTTGCTATCTCGAAATATTTAACTGAAGACGATCCATTTTTCAAGAAGAGTTTTTCTGTTCCGTCTGCTGGTATTCACCCTGGTTTCGTTCCCTTTATTTTACGAGATTTCGGTAAAGAGGTTGTTATTAATGCTGGCGGCGGGATACATGGACATCCGAGCGGGGCGCAAGGCGGCGGTAAAGCTTTCCGTACTGCAATTGATGCTACTTTGCAAAATACACCACTTCATGAAGTAGATGACATAAATTTGCACAGTGCACTACAAATATGGGGAAATCCCTCTCATGGGGTGAAATTATGAGTATTCAAGTATTTTGTGATTTCGATGGCACGATTACAAATAATGATAACATTATGTCCATTATGGAAAAATTTGCACCACCAGAAGCCGAAGAAGTAAAGAACAGAATTTTATCACAAGAGCTGTCTATTCAAGAAGGTGTTTCTCAATTATTTCAATTAATACCTACTAGTCTACACGATGATATGATTCAATTTTTAATAAAAACTGCTGAAATACGTAATGGTTTTCATGAATTTATACAATTTGTAAATGAAAATAACATTTCTTTTTACGTTATATCAGGCGGAATGGATTTCTTCGTCTATCCACTCTTACAAGGAATCATTTCAAAAGAGCAAATTTACTGTAATGAAACAGACTTTTCAAGTGAATTCATTACCGTTAAGTGGCCTCATCCTTGTGATCATCATTGTCAAAATCATTGCGGATTATGCAAATCATCTTTAATCCGTAAATTAAGTGATACGAATGACTTCCATATTGTGATTGGAGATTCAATTACTGATTTACAAGCTGCGAAACAAGCAGATAAAGTATTTGCCCGCGACTTCCTTATTACAAAGTGTGAAGAGAATTATATTGCTTATACACCGTTTGAAACATTTCACGATGTTCAAACCCAATTAAAACGTTTGTTGGAGGTGAAATCATGAAACAACTTTTTCGTCAATGGTATGACTTAAGCGAGGTAAAAAAAGAATTAACAACACGAAATTGGTTTCCAGCAACGAGTGGTAATATTTCTATAAAGGTTAGTCATGAGCCACTTACTTTTCTTATTACAGCAAGTGGTAAAGATAAAACAAAAACTACTCCAGATGATTTTCTATTAGTAGATTATCTAGGGGTTCCCGTATTAGAGACTGAATTACGTCCTTCAGCAGAAACAATATTGCATACACATATTTATAACAATACGAATGCCGGGTGCGTACTTCATGTTCATACAACTGATAATAATGTCATCACAAATTTATATAGTGATGCAGTCACCCTTCAAAATCAAGAAATTATTAAAGCTCTCGATATTTGGGAAGAAGGTGCAACAATTCACATTCCTATTATCGAAAACCATGCCCATATCCCAACGCTCGGAGAAAACTTCCGAAAGCATATACAAGGAGATTCTGGAGCAGTATTAATTCGTAACCACGGTATTACCGTATGGGGCCGAGATAGCTTTGATGCAAAGAAAAGATTAGAAGCTTATGAGTTTTTATTCCAATTTCATATAAAACTATTATCAATTCAAGGAGGCGTTTCTAATGGCGCAAATTCGTATTCATGAAGTAAATACTCGCATAGAAAATGAAGTAGAAGTATCTAAATTTCTACAAGAGGAAGGCGTTTTATATGAGAAATGGAACATCTCTAAACTTCCTACTTATTTAAATGAAAATTATTCGTTAACAGATGAAAACAAGGCTGAAATATTAGCTGTGTTTTCAAAAGAAATCGCTGATGTTTCAGCGCGCCGAGGTTATAAAGCACATGATGTAATTTCACTTTCAAATAGCACACCTAACCTTGACGAATTATTAATTAATTTCCAAAAAGAACACCATCATACCGATGATGAAGTTCGCTTTATTGTTAGTGGACATGGCATATTTGCCATTGAAGGAAAAGATGGCAAATTCTTTGACGTTGAACTTGAGCCAGGCGATCTCATATCTGTTCCAGAAAATGCAAGACATTATTTTACCTTACAAGATGATCGTCAAGTTGTCGCTATTCGTATTTTTGTTACAACTGAAGGCTGGGTTCCAATTTATTGAGGTAGTTAGTTGAATAAAAGGAATTGGATCCCCTTTTCCAACCTTTTATTCACTCTACATATATACATCCTCCTATGGAACAGGCTTATTTCAAAAAATGAAATAAGCCTGATTTTTTATTTTCTCAAACATATGAGTCCTTCTATTCCAAAACAATCTCCCCTTCTATTTTTCCAATGAATTTTTTAACACTTTTTGAACATTTATTGAACTTTTTTTGAATTTTTTCTGAAAATTCTGTTTTGTATATGATATACTACAATTAAATAAGAAGGAAAAGAATATCGCAAACAGAGGGGGATAATCATGAGTTTACTTATCGCACTTATACTAGGGGTTACGTGTGGAGCACTTCCTGTTATTCTAGGAGCTATTATGGAAGAGTTGGAAGTTGGTGTTTTAGGTTTTGTCGCATCTTGTGTAAGCGCTTTATTTTTCGGCTTATTCGGTGCTATTCCTGTTTCCATTCTGTGTGCATTTTATATAGTACGCCATGCTCGTGCAAAACAATTTGGTCCTAATCACATCGCGCAAGTTATTCCATTCCCAATCGAACGATGCCGCCGGGCTTCTAGCTTATAATTATAAAAATTTAATATACCTAAATAAATAAAAGTCCTCAAATGAGGACTTTTATTTATTTTCTTCTAGAAATTGAAACAATTCTTGTAAATGTAGGGCATCTTCACTATAGCTAACAGATACGTGACATATACCATCAATCTCTGCTTGCATATATAGATCAACTCCATCTCGATCATACTTCAATGCCAAATAAAACTCCATTTCTTCTAGCATTTTTTTTGAAGTTCGAATAACGTAATGCCCCTTTTCATCTCTTCCATATTCGAATTTCGGCTCAAAATCATATTTTTGTTTAAAAGCTTCTTTTTGTTTTTCATTAATTTGTATACAAGTTGCTCGTTGTACAGTATCAATCATCTCATCAAATTTTTGAAGCTCCATCTCATTTACCCCCTTATGTATTTTTTGTATAACACTTGTGTTCCGCTATTCTCTTCCCCATCTTTTATTAACTCTTCATACAATTCCTTCGCCAAACTTAAACCTGGTACTGGTAATTGCAATTTTTCAGCCTCATCTAAAGCAATCTTCATATCTTTCATAAAATGCTTTACATAAAACCCTGGTTCAAAATCTCCCTTTAACATTCGAGGAGCTAAATTACTCAATGACCAGCTACCTGCTGCTCCCGTTGAAATACTCTCTAATACTTTATCTGGATTCAGTCCAGCCTTTTTCGCGTAAGCAACAGCTTCACATACTCCAATCATGTTGGATGCAATTGCAATTTGATTGCACATTTTCGTATGCTGTCCACTCCCAGCTGGTCCTTGTAACTGAATATTTGTTCCTAGTTTTTCAAACAACGGTAAACATCTATCATATATGTCTTTCTCTCCACCGACCATAATTGCAAGTCTTGCTTCTTTCGCACCAACATCTCCTCCAGATACAGGGGCATCTAACGTAAATACATTCTTTCTTTTACCAACTTCATTTATACGTTTTGCCAATGTGGGTGTAGATGTCGTAAAATCAATGGCTATCGTGCCTTCATTTGCATTCTCTATAATGCCTTCACTTCCAAAGTACACTTCTTCAACATCATGTGGATATCCAACCATAGTCATTACAACATCTACTTGCTTTACTAACTCTTTCGGTGTATCACACCAATTTGCACCATCTTGCACTAAAGAGTCTGTCTTCGCTTTTGTTCTATTATATACATATACTTTATAGCCGTCTTGCATTAAATGACGCACCATACTTTTTCCCATTACACCAATACCGATGAAACCTATTGATACATTTTTACGTTCCATTTTCTCATCCCCTTTGTTCTAATAAATCACTTACCATCTTTCGAAACTCATTATTAAAATCATCATCTATACTATTTTTCACATTTGAAAATAAAATAACAAAAGTGCCTTTTTCTTTATTAAAATTATTGAATGTGTTCCAACCAGATAGTACACCATGATTATGAAAATAATCCGGATATATATAAAAACTAAATGCATATTTTCGTTCTGTTGAAGGTGAAAACATCGCTTGTATACTTTGTTCAGAAAGAAGTTTCCCATTTATAATCGCTTCGTCTAATTTCTTCATATCGCCAACTGTCGTATACATCTCACCGCATCCGTATAACCACTCCATTAACAATTTTTGTGCAGGTTCAAGTACATTCTCTTTCTTTACATATCCTTTAGTAAAATGCTGATCTCCCTGAGCCATATTTCCCATACCAGATTCATGCATTTCTGCTTTAGTAAATATATTTTCTTTTATGTAATCTCCTAAAGTTTTTTTTGATATGCTTTCTATAATATAGGCAAGCACCATATAATTATAATCTGTATATCTCCAACCTGCTCCTGGTGGAAATTCTAATTTTTGACTTCCAATCCAATTTACTAAATTTATACGAGAAGCAGCATTCACTTTCCCTTTTCCGCTTTCTGGTAAACCTGATGTATGTGTTAACAAATGATATAAGGTGATATTTTTATCTACCGGAAAAGAGGGAATATATTTATTTACATTGTCTTGAATATTTAGCTTCCCTTGTTCCTGTAGCTGTAAAATAGATGTGGCCACGACTGTTTTCGTAATAGAACCGATACGATATTTTGTTTGAGGCGTATTTTCTATCTTATATTGAACATCAGCATATCCATATCCTTTATTCAATATAACATGCTCTTTATCTGTTACTAAAACTGTTCCATTAAATTGCTTTCCTATTAAATATTGATCTAACTTTTGAGATATACTAGCATAATCAATTTGTTGTTCTTCTTTTTCTTCTATATTCTCTTGTACTTCTGATTCAATAGTAGGATTCACCTTAGTTGTTAATACAGTGCTTTCCTTTATATTGGGATTATAGAGAAAATAGTATACTCCACCACAAACTACAGCAGACAGCGAAGCCATCATCATTATTTTTTTTATCATGTTGCTCCTCCATAATTCCTTCGTTCAAAATCCCCCTCATATTCTATTATCAAACAATAAAAAAAAATCGCAACAATTTGTTGCGAAAAATCACTTTTTTTCTTTTCTATATACACACACTTGATTTTTCCCATTTTTTTTCGCTTCATATAATGCAATATCCGCTCGTTGCATTAATTCTTCTCTTGTAATACCTTGTTCATATAACGCAACTCCAAAACTCGCTGTTAATTTCGAAATTCCTGAAAATTGCTTTGTCTCAATGAAAAACCGTAATGATTCTGCAACTTGAAATGCTTCTTTTTCTACTGTATTCGTTACTAATATAATAAATTCTTCTCCTCCCCACCTTGCAAATACATGTTGCTGCTCCACTTTAGATTTCATAAGCTCTGCAAGCTGAATTAATGCTAAGTCACCAAAATCGTGGCCATACGTGTCATTTACTGTTTTAAAATTATCTATATCAAATAAAATAAGCGCTATTTTTTCATCGTTACGCATTGCATTATCCCATTCAGCCTCTAGTATTTGTTGGAACTTCAAACGATTATAAATCTCTGTTAACGAATCTATCATAGCAAGCCTTTCTTGTTCTTGATAGATTTCATCTAATTCTGTAATCTCTGTACACTTCACAATAAATCTTGATAAATCTTCTGGCAATGGTGTCGCACGCAATAAAAAAGTTGACACTTCCCCTTCATAATTAGACATCTTAATTCTTCTATCATATGATAATGTATCATCTAGCCATGTTATATCATGAGTTGTTGAGTAGTATCCATTTACTCTAATAAAATGTTCAGCAAATACTAAATGTTGCTCACGATAGGCAAACAAATTTTCATATCCGAAAAACTCTAAAAAATTTGTATTACAATCAACAATCTCATCGTCTTCTACTATAAATAATAAGTCATTTTGAAAATCAAACATCGTTTGAAGTAGTTCTTGTTGCAAACTTACTTGCCGCACTAAAGAAAGTTGATACAAACTTTTATTCACTTCCTCTAACACCATTTGCGGAGTCACAGGGGCTATCACAATATTACGTATCCCTAACGTAAGCACCTCTGTAAACTCGCTTGTTATCTGTTGATCCCAAATGACAATAAAAGTACTCTGTGGATTATACATATTCTTTATATATTTTATTTGAGAAAAATCTGTTACATACATAATTACAATATGTGGTTTAGTCCTCTGATACAATACTTCTCCTTCTTCAAAACTATTTGCTATAAACATACATTTTGGATGAATACTTTCTATCGTTTGTTGATGTGTGCACCCATTTTCTATATAAAGGACATTTAACTGAAGATCTTGTAATACATTTTGGAAAACCGTATTCTCTAATAAAAAATGTAGTATGTTCATCACTAGTCTTCACTCACTTCATATATCTTGTTCTACTGAATCCCTCACAAACATTTTATAAAAGACTGTACTCTAAACACTTGAATGCGTGAGGAATTCATGTTAACAAGCTAATTGAGAATGTTATCTTCGCTGTTTCACTCTATAAATTCCTTTTTTAGTGTATGATTATCAGAATTGTATCGTTTGTATGAATGCCCTAGCTTCCTCTTTAAAACTTGACAATTAAAATAAAGATATTATATTCTTAAATTCGATAACTTACAAAATGTAAGTAGAATATATTACATGTGTTTTTTCATAATTTGATATGTAACTTGGAGGATATATAATGACAAACGACAACTTTTTTAATGTTCTATACGAACGCACTTCTACACGTGCATTCAATCCAGAAAAAGAAATTTCATCTTCAGAGTTACACGAGATTTTAAAGGGAGCTGCTCAAGCACCTTCTGCTTGGAACTTGCAGCATTGGAAATTCCTTGTATTCCAAGGTGAAGATGTACAGAAACGATTACATCCAATTGCTTATAACCAACAACAAATTCTTGATGCATCTGCTGTAGTCGCTATTTTAGGTGATTTAGAAGCTTATAAAAACGTTGAACCAGTTTACGGTCCAATTGTAGAACAAGGATTTATGAAAGAAGAAGCAAAAGAGCGCTTAGCTAAAAATATTGAGTCTGCATATGCTCGTGAGCAATTCCCAAGAGATGCAGCCTTTTCAAATGCATCTTTAGCAGCAATGCAACTTATGCTTGCAGCTAAAGCAACTGGCTGGGATACTTGTGCTATTGGTGGTTTCAACCCACAAGCACTTACAGAAGAATTCAATGTTTCATCTCGCTACGTACCAATTATGCTTATTACAATTGGTGAATCGACTTTAAAAGGCCACCCTGCACCACGAATGAGCGTAGAGCAAGTAAGTGAATGGGCAAAATAAGAAAGTGAACCTTTAATCAATATTAGGGGCTTACTGCGTTAATACGGGACAAAAAAGAAACGAAGGCAATTTCATTGCCTTCGTTTCTTTTTTATCCTGTCACACATCCGTAATATTACAACGTATTATTCGACATCTATACATAAAAAAATAGTAAATTTTATGCTATTTCCATAAACACAAATGGCGTTTCATGTCGAAATTTGTTAAAACACCGAAATATAACCGTGTATTTTTGTTACAATTATGATACAATGATAACAAATAGATAACAAGAGAGGGATTTTCATTGAGTTCATACGGAAGCTTTATCGCACTTTTAAGTTACATAGTAACTGTACTGCTGTTATATTTTATTGGCGATGCTACAAACATATCAGTGTTACAATTCCCAAAAGAAGAAACGTTCCAATTAGAATCAGAAAAACATACTGCACGATCCATTGCACCACTGCTCTTAGCTCTCCCTGTATATATCATCGTTTTATATAAAAGTAAAAAAGTGTAAAGCCTACCTATTTTCATTCATTTCGGTGGTCTTTACACTTTTTTGTGATATTTCCCCTATTTTAAACATCATTCCGTACTAAACACCCAGCTAGTCTTTTAAAATGAGAAAATCCCCCAGAAAAAATTCCACTCTCTGTCCAGTCACTCACTACCGAACTTACATAGATTATAAGTGTGAAGGGGGTGATGAGGATTATGTTTGGATCATTTGGATGCTGTGATAACTTTAGAGACTGTCATCATCGTGAAAGAGAGTGTGACCATCGCGAGAAAGAGAGAGAAGTAAGACCACAACAACCAGCTGTATGTAACGTACTTGCTAGCATTTCAGTTGGAACAGAGCTTTCTCTTTTAAGCATTAGAGGTAACGGCACATTCAACAATGTAATTTTTGAAGGTTTCGCTAACGGTGTTGCTCTTTTCTCTGCTTTAGCTCGTAATAACGATAACAAAGATAACAATAAAGACGATAAGAACAATCAAAACCGAAATACTTTTACTGGTATTTTACGTGTATGCCCAACTGATATCGTTGCAATCGCTATCTAATTCTGTTCCTTATCCTCTATAGTAAAAAAATAAGATTTACTTTTCTCATAGAAAAAACCTGAGACCGATTTCAAATCGACTCAGGTTTTTTTATTGATTATATGCTTTTAACTAGTTCAACAACTTCTTCAGCAGTTGACATCATTAATGCTTTTTCTGCTAATGTTTCCATTTCTGCTTTTGACAACTTACTTAGTTGTGTTCTTGCAGGAAGAATAGATGTTGCACTCATACTGAACTCATCTAAACCTAATCCTAATAATAATGGGATAGCAAGTGAATCTCCCGCCATCTCCCCACACATACCAGCCCATTTTCCTTCTTTATGAGCAGCATCGATAACCATTTTTACAAGACGTAAAATAGATGGGTTATATGGTTGGTATAAGTAAGCTACTTGTTCATTCATACGGTCTGCAGCCATTGTGTATTGGATTAAGTCATTTGTTCCGATAGAGAAGAAATCAACTTCTTTTGCGAATTGGTCTGCTAATACTGCTGAAGCTGGGATTTCAACCATCATACCCACTTCAATAGAATCAGAAACAGTTGTACCCGCTTCTACAAGTTTTGCTTTCTCTTCTAATAAGATCGCTTTCGCTTGACGGAACTCATCAAGAGTTGCAATCATTGGGAACATAATTTTTAAGTTACCGTATACGCTAGCACGAAGTAATGCACGAAGTTGTGTACGGAACACATCTTGCTCATCAAGACATAAGCGAATTGCGCGGTATCCTAAGAATGGGTTCATTTCTTTTGGTAAATGTAAGTATGGAAGCTCTTTATCTCCACCGATATCAAGTGTACGAACAACAACAGGCTGACCTTCTTTTACACCTTCAAGAACTGCTTTATACGCTTCGAACTGCTCTTCTTCTGTTGGAAGATTGTCACGGCCCATGTATAAGAATTCTGTACGGTATAAACCAACGCCTTCTCCGCCATTATCGATAATACCTTGTACATCATTTGGTGTTCCGATATTTGCAACAAGCTCAACGTGATGTCCATCACTTGTTACAGTAGCTTGGTCTTTTAATTTTGCCCATTCAGTTTTTTGCTCTTCAAATTTCGCTTTCTTTTCTTCAAACGAGCGAAGAGTTTCTTCTGATGGATTTACAATTACTTCCCCATCTAAACCGTCGATGATTACGATATCGCCGTTTTGGATTTTCTCCATAACAACTTTCGTACCAACAACTGCAGGAATTTCCATAGAACGAGCCATAATTGCAGAGTGAGATGTACGTCCACCGATATCAGTTGTAAAACCTTTTGCATACTTACGGTTTAACTGAGCTGTATCAGATGGTGTTAAATCTTCAGCAATAATGATTACTTCTTCAGAAATTGTACCAGGGTTTGAGAAGTTAATTCCTAGTAAATGTGCAAGAACGCGTTTTGTTACGTCACGAATGTCCGCAGCACGTTCTTTCATATATTCGTTATCCATGTTTTCAAACATAGAAATAAACATTGATGCAACTTCATCCATTGCAAATTCAGCATTTACTTTTTCGCTATTTACTTTATCTTTTACTGGGTTTACTAGTTCTGGATCATTTAACACTAATAAATGTGCTTCAAAAATCGCAGCTTTGTCAGCACCAAGCTCAGCAAAAGCGTGGTCCTTAATTGCTTCTAATTCAGTTTTTGCTTTCTCAAGCGCAGCGTCTAAGCGTGCAATTTCAGCAGCTTCGTTTGTAATTGATTTCTTTTCGATGTTAAATTCAGGATTCTCAAGTCTGAAAGCCTTTGCAATAGCAATCCCACTTGATGCAGCGATCCCTTGAATATTAAGAGTCATTATTCTCCTAATCCTTCGTTTTTCATAGTTTCTTCGATAGCTGCTAGTGCTTGAGCTGCATCATCACCATTTGCAGTGATTTTAATTTCTGCGTTTTGTTGAATGCCTAAAGACATAACGCCCATGATTGATTTTAAGTTAACGTTCTTTCCGTTATACTCTAAGTTAATGTCAGAACCAAATTTGCTTGCAGTGTTTACAAGTAGAGTTGCTGGACGAGCATGAATTCCTGAGTCGCTAGTTACTTTAAAGATTTTTTCCATGATAATTTATCTCCTTTAAATTACAGTATTTTTTTAGTTGTATAGACGTGAGTACTACATCATCTATTGTATATAATAGGCGATGTTCGGTCAACCACATCGCCTATTATAATTATAAACATTTTGCGTCAAATTCCTACTGAATGTCAATAATAGCGTTTTCGCCCTTCTTAACATTTCCATCTTTTTTCAATTCGACTTGTTGTCCTTGTTGTAAATTCGTAAAGACAATTGGTGTAATGATAGATGGTGCATTTTCTTTTACAAATGCAAGATCGACTTTTAATAATGGTTGTCCTTGTTTCACTTTGTCGCCTTGTGCTATAAGTGCTTCAAAACCTTCACCATTTAATTTTACAGTATCAATACCGAAGTGGATTAAAATTTCTTTTCCGCCTTCAGATTGAATACCAATCGCATGCTTTGTAGGGAATACGTTGACGATTTCACCGTTAACTGGAGAAACTACTGTTCCTTCTGTTGGCTCGATTGCAAATCCGTCTCCCATCATTTTTCCTGAGAATACTTGATCAGGTACTTCTGTAATCGGTAAGATTTTCCCTTCAATTGGTGATACGATTGTTTCGTTTTCATCAACTTGCTGAGGAGCTTCTTCTACTTTTACAGGCTCTTCTTTTTCAACATGAGGTGTACGACCTGACATAATATCATGAATTTGTGATTTTAATGTGTCAGATTTCGGTCCGAAAATAGCTTGAATGTTATTTCCAACTTCAAGTACACCAGCCGCTCCAAGCTCTTTTAAGCGATCTTTGTTTACATTCTTTTGTTCGTTAACTTGAACACGTAAACGAGTAATACAAGCGTCTAAAGAAGCAATGTTTTCTTTACCACCAAGTGCCACTAATACTTCACGAGGAAGTTCACCAGCTTCTGCTTTCCCTGCACCGTCATTCGCATTTGCTACTTCACGACCAGGTGTTTTTAAATCCCATTTACGGATTGCAAAGCGGAATCCGAAGTAGTAAATAACTGCTAGTACAAGACCAACAATAATTACCCACCACCATGCTGTACGGCCTGGTAGTACACCGAATAACATAAAGTCGATTAAACCACCAGAGAATGTCATACCAATTTTAACACCTAAAATTTGCATTGTCATAAATGATAGACCAGCAAATACTGCGTGAATTCCAAATAGTACTGGTGCTACGAATAAGAATGAAAATTCAAGTGGTTCTGTAATACCTGTTAAGAAAGATGTTAATGCAGCAGAGCCTAAAATACCAGCTGCTAATTTTTTATTTTCAGGACGTGCTTCATGGTACATTGCTAATGCTGCTGCTGGAAGACCGAACATCATGAACGGATACTTACCAGTTGTAAATGTACCTGCTGTTAATTCTACACCGTCTTTTAACTGTGCCATAAAGATTTTTTGGTCACCACGGATTAATTCGCCAGCTGCATTTGTATACTGACCGAATTCGAACCAGAACGGTGAATAGAAAATGTGATGTAATCCAAATGGAATTAATGAACGTTCAATTAAACCGAATATGAATGCTGCTAATGTTCTATTTGCATCAATCATTTGATGTGAGAACGTATTTAAGCCACCTTGAATGTATGGCCAAATGAAACACATGATTATACCTACTACTAAAGAGAATGTTGCAGTTGCGATCGGTACGAAACGCTTACCTGCGAAGAAACCTAAGTATGATGGTAATTCAATGTTGAAGTATTTATTGTAGCAATACGCGGCTACTATACCGACGATAATACCACCAAACACTCCCGTTTGTAGCGTTGGAATTCCTAATACATTTGCATATGCTGGATCAGCAAATCCAATTTTTACTGGATCTGCTCCAGAACTTGTTACTTTCACTAGCTTATCTACTTCTAAGAACACACTCATCGTTTTGTTCATAATTAAGTAGCCGACGAATGCTGCTAAACCAGCTACTCCATCTCCACCAGCTAAACCAATTGCTACCCCAACTGCGAATAATAATGCAAGGTTAGCGAAAATAATATCACCAGATTGTTCCATAATTTTTGCTACCATTACGAACCAATCTGCTTTTAAAGCAGGAATAACATTTGTTAACTGTGGATTTTGAAATGCATTACCAAATCCAAGTAAAATACCTGCTGCCGGTAAAATCGCTACTGGAAGCATTAACGCTTTTCCGACTTTTTGAAGAACACCAAAGATCTTCTTAAACATGGAAACCCTTCCTCTCTTATCTATATTGATACCTTCCGACAAACGCCAAAAAGACATGAGGAAAAAAAGATAGAACGATAGCTATACAAAGGGTAGTATATCCCTTTCTCTAGCTTACATTCCTTACTTTTCTCCACTCATGCCTGATCGAATCAGTAACACGTGTCAAAAATAGGTTTACGTATAAGTTCACTATAATTAAGGCAAACGTTTTCTTTACTTACCTTAATGTGTTTGTCGAAATTTGTATAACTTTGCAATAGTTATTATACATAACTATTGTAAGCGATTCAATCATTTTTTTTAACGTTTTCATTTTAGACAAAAATATATGTCTTTTTACACATGCTCTGCTTTCACTAAGCGCTGCAGGTGCATCGTTAAATATATGCTCTCTGCTTCATACACAGGAAGTTGCAATTCTTTTTGCATGACCTTAACTAGCTTCCAAGCTAAATTATAACAGACAGGATATTCCGCCTTTAATAAATCAGCAAAACTTTGTGATTCCTCTACTTTTTCCTCTTTTTTCACCCGTTCAATAGCATATTGCAAATGACGGATTAGGCGTAAATAGTGGATACTTTCTTGGTCTAATGTAATTTGTAAGTTTGTCTCAATTAAAGACACAAGCTGTGCAATGAGACGGGAGTTTTGATTAACCGAAGATAAATCTGAATTTGTAAGTGAACTGTAAATATGGAGTGCAATAAACCCAATTTCTCCTTCTGGCAATGTAATTTGCAAACGAGAGTTTAAAAGGTCTACAACACCTTCAGCAATTTCATATTCCTCTGGATAGAGCATTTTCGTTTCAACTAAAAAAGGATTATCAATTGTAAGTCCTTGTTTTAATCTCTTAATTGCAAAAGAAATATGATCTGTTAAAGCGATATGAATATGTTCATTCAATGGTGATTTTGCTTTTTCTTGAATGTAGAACATAATATCATTCATTAATTCAATTAATTTTTCACTCACATGCGGCACTAACAGTTTGTATTGTTCACGATCACGTTCATTTTTTAAAACAAACATTTTTTCAATTTGTTCTTGCTCCAATACGTCTTTCGCTTTTTTCCCAAATCCAATTCCTTTACCAATCACTACTACTTCCTCGTGTTCAGGATGGCTAGCAATGATGACATTATTATTTAAAACTTTTTTAATTTCTAGATAATTACTCATATAACACCACCCTCGTACTTAAATAGCCTGCTTTTATGTTACAGAATATTCTTCTTTGTCGTCAATGTAAAACATCTACCATTTCATAAAAATTCATTTTTTAGACATGTTTATATATGATGCGTATAATGTAAGAGCAACTGTACATAGAAAGGGGATAACAACATGATTAAAATGTTTGTAAGTGATATCGATGGTACAATGATGCAACACGGAGGATTAATTGACGAACAGGATATTGTTGCACTTCGTAGTCTTGCTGAGCAAAATGTTATTCTTTGTTTCGCTTCTGGCCGACTTGATAATGAAATTGCAGACTTAATGAAAGCTGTAAATACAAATTTCCATCGCATTAGTGTAAATGGTGTTTTCGTGTACACACATGAAAACAAGCAACTATTATCCGCAACATTCGATTCGAGTATTCTACCTGACCTGTTAGCAATGACAAATGAAGATCCTTATTTTCGTTATGTAAGTGATGAGCATAATTATTACATTGAAGAGAAAACACCGTTTATTCATGAGCTTGAACAAGAAGTAACGATGACTTCTGTTGAAGAACCGCATCTATTACAGAAAATTGATGATACAATTTTCCCAAATAAAATCTCTGTCGGTGGAACAAAGGAAAGCTTACAACTCCTTCAGAAAAAAATTGATGAACAATTCCACGGAAAAGTTAGTACATTCATTTCAGCAGAACAATGTTTAGATGTAATGCCACCTAATATTAGTAAAGGGGCTGCTATTTCTGTTTTATTAAAAGAGTTTCAAATACAACCAGAGGAAGTTGCTTGCATAGGGGATTCTTATAATGATATCCCAATGTTTTCTTTAACTCCTCACAGTTTTGCTATGTCTCAAGCAGATGAAGCAGTAAAAGAACACGCTCACTATGTAGTAAATACAGTTAAAGATGCTGTTAACCACGTAATTGCTCATAATAAAAATACGACTCACTCCTTGTAAGGATGAGTCGTATTTTTATTTCTTTACATGTTAAACAATTTGACATTAACTGTACTTCACAAACTGAAATATATTATTTGTTACGTGCGATGTTTGTAATAAACTTATAACGATCCCCGCGATAAATACATTTCACATACTCTAACGGTACTTCACCTTCTGAATATGACCATTGACGCATTACAAGCACTGGCGCCTTTTTAGGAATATGCAGATGTTCAGCTTCATTATCCGTTGCAATTGAAGCTTCAATTGATTGAGTAGCGCTAACAAGTTTAAAGCCCAGTTTTTTCTCTAAATGTTCATATAAAGATTGTTGCAATATTTCTTCGTTAATATCTTTTACAAGAGCTGGCGACAAATATGTCGTCTCAAAAGCAATCGGTTCATCATCAGCTAAGCGAATACGCCTAACTTCATAAACCGACTCTCCCTCCTGTATTCTCAACCTGTCTGCTATTTTCGCAGTAGCTGGAACTAGGCGGAAACTAAGTAATTGACTACTTGGGTTCATTCCACGAGAAATCATATCTTCTGTGAATCCCGTCATTCCTTGCAATTTTTGTTCCACTTTCGGAAGTTGGACAAACGTACCGATTCCACGTTTCCGATATAAATAGCCTTGTTCCACTAAATTATTAATCGCCTGTCTGATTGTCATACGACTCACTTCGAACTTATCGCAAAGTTCATTCTCAGATGGGATTTTATCTCCCGGCTTCCATTCGCCGTCCTCAATTAGCTGTTTCACCCACTCTTGAATCTGATAATAGATCGGAAATGGTGAATACTTGTCGATGTTCATCAGCAATCGCCTCACTGCATAAAGATAGAGCTTCTTGATCAGCAATTACGGTTACATTCGGATGACGTTGTAAAACTGTAGCAGGACACGCTTCACTATACTCACCTTGCAATAATTCTTTAAGAGCTTCTGCCTTTTTAGAACCCATAGCAACAAGTAGAACTTGTTTCGCTTTCATAATGCTTCCAATTCCCATTGTAATCGCATGGGTTGGCACATCTTCTTCTTTTTCGAAGAAGCGAAGGTTTGCTTGGCGTGTAGATTCTGTTAATTCAACAATGTTTGTTGGAGAATTAAACGGTGTTCCTGGCTCGTTAAATCCGATGTGACCGTTTTCACCGATTCCAAGAATCTGTAGGTCAACTGGGTTAGCAGCTAGAATGCCCTCGTAACGTTTGCATTCTTCCTCTAAATCACTTGCCATCCCGTTTGGTACATAAGTTTGTTTAAATGGAAGATGATCAAACAACTGTTCTTGCATGAAATAGTGATAGCTGTTTTTATCTTCATGTGGTAAATTTACGTACTCATCTAAGTTTACAGTGGTTACACGGCTTGTATCAAGTTTATTTTTTCGCATTTCTGCATAAATACCTAATGGAGAGCTTCCTGTAGCCATTCCTAATGTTGGATTTTCTTTTGTTTTCACAACTTCTTCAATTAATTTATAACCTGCTTCTGCTAGTTCTTCTGGAGTTTTTACAACAAGAATATTCATTTAATTACTTCCCTTCCTTCATATGAATTCCTAAACGAACCGTATCATATACATGTAAATCTTCATTCATCACAACAAAGTCTGCATCTTTTCCTACCGCTAATGCACCTTTATGATTTAATCCAAACTCTTCTGCTTGGTTAACTGATGTCATCAGTACTGCATCTTCGATTGAACAACCTGTAAATTCAATTACATTTCGGAAAGCTTGATCCATTTTTAGAATACTACCAGCTAACGTTCCATCTTCTAATCGAGCACTACCGTCTCTTACATGTACTGGCTGTCCGCCAAGCTCATATAATCCATCTTCAAGACCTTTTGCACGCATTGCGTCAGTAATAACACTTACTTTTTTCGGTCCTTTTAATTTATATGCTAATTTCACCATATCAGGGTGAATGTGAATACCATCTGTAATTACTTCAACCATTACATCTGGATTTAATAACACATGACCCACAACTCCTGGTTCACGGTGATGTAATCCTCGCATTTGATTGTATAAATGCGTTGCATGTGTAATGTTTCTATTTTTTAGTTGCGCATCAATTGCATCTGTATGTCCCATTGTGCCGACAACACCAGTTTCAGCAAGATACTGCTCAAACTCTAACGCACCTTCTTCTTCAGGTGCATATGTTACTAATTTAATTAGATTCCCGCTTGCTTCCTGCCATTGTTTAAATTGTTCGATATTCGCAGGAACAATATGTTCAAGTGGTTGTGCACCTGCACGTTTTTTTGAAACATACGGTCCTTCTAAGTGAATATATTCGAAATGTGCTCCTTTTTCTTTCGCTTCCTTCGCAGCATGTAGTGCTGCTTCGATTGCTTCTGGAGCTTGTGTCATTGTTGTTGGGAAGTAAGTTGTAACTCCTTCTTTTAACATTTCTTTACCTAGAGTTACTAATCCATCGCTATTTGCATCCATCGCATCAATATCGTATCCACCATGAATATGAACATCAATCATACCTGGAATCACAATCTTCCCTGCCGCATCTAAAACCGCTTCATTTTCTTGTGATACATATTGAGCCATCAAACCAATTTCTTTAATTGTTTCTGCGTAACGAATAAATCCGTTTTCCACTACTTCTTGACCTGTATAAATTTTGGCATTGATGACAACTTGCGTTTTCATTTTCATCGATCCTTTCCCATGAAATACCTACTTGTTATTATTACCTTATTCGCCTAATTCCATCTTAATATATGCACGAGTAGTTGTCTAGACATTCGAATAAAATTTCCTTTTTGTTTAACAAAAAGGACACTTATTGCGTCTCTCGCAATTATAATATATGTTATTCAGTTTTCCAAAAAGGGAGAATATCTTCGTATCCTATCACTCATTTAAGTAATGGCATTAATCCACTAGTGCCTACTGTAATATGCTCGCCGTCTGTTTCCATTTCTACTGTACGTTTATTTGTCCCATATATCATTATACCATGCTGTTTTAATCGTCTCATTACACTTTGGTGCGGATGTCCATACGGATTTTTGCTTCCATATGAAAGAATTGCGAACTGTGGCTCTACTTTCTTTATAAACACTTCACTTGTTGAAGTATATGAGCCATGATGTCCCACCTTTAACACATCTGCATGTACATCAAATTGCTTTAATATTTCAGTTTCCGTTCGCACATCAGCATCACCCATTAGCAAAAAATCCGCCTTTCCATACCGAATCTTTAATACAATTGAAGATTCATTATTTTCATCTTTTGATTTCCCATTATTTAATACTTGTATGGAAACATGCGGATCTAACGGTATGTATTGTCCCTCTTTTACAGAGACGAAAGGAATTCCTCTTTTTTTAATATGATTCCGATACGTGTGATAAGTAAAAGAACTATATGTTTTTCCACTATCTAATATAAGTGATACTGGCATTTGTTCTACAATCGGAATCAGCCCTCCTATATGATCCATATCAGGATGAGTACTGACGATAGCATCTAAATGGTTAATCCCTTTTTCGATTAGTTTTTGAATGATAACCTCTCCGGCTTCGTAAGGTCCCCCATCAATTAACATCGTTTGTCCATTGGGCAATGTAATAAGTGTCGCATCACCTTGCCCAACTTTTAAAAAACTCACTTTCATTTTACCAAAATGTTGCCGCTGCATATGTAAAGGAGACGTGGTATGAATAGACATCATATATCTTTTGGCCGATGCACTATTTAAAGAAAAGCATAACAAAACAGAAACTAATAATAAAATACTTCGTATACCTCTCATAACTCGTCTCCTTTTTCAATTAGTATGGCACGGTATATAATTGATATACAAAAAAAGCTTAGCAAAATGCTAAGCTTTTATTTCGATATCTCCTGTAAAGAACCAAAGAATAAATCTGCTTCATTCATTTGTTCATTCTCTTCAGAAAGTGCCGGTAAATCATCTAATGTTTTCAGTCCAAATGTATCCAAAAATTCTTTCGTTGTTCCATATAAAATAGGACGCCCTGGCCCTTCTGCTCTTCCCATTTCTTTTATAAGTAAGTGTGAAACTAACGTCTGTAACGCCTTATCGGTTTTTACCCCTCTAATCTCTTCCATTTCAGTCCTTGTAATCGGTTGACGATATGCCACAATCGCTAACGTTTCTAGAGCAGCCTGAGAGAGTGAAGCAGCTGTTGGGATATCTATTAATTTTTGATAGTACGAAGCATGTTCTTTCTTTGTAGCAAAACGATATACTTTTGCATACTGTACAATTTGCAAACCGCGGTGTGCACCTTCACATTCTTTTTGCATTTCTTCTAAAATATCGATTACTTCATTTCCTTCAATTTCAAGGACTTTCGCTATTTGTTCTGGATAAATCCCTTCATCACCAGACACAAATAAAAGCCCTTCAATGATTGATTTCTGTTCTGTTCTATCCATTTTACGAGCTCCTTCCTCCTATTTTCTCCATAAAAATACACATCAAAAAACCGAATCACAATTCATGCGTTCGGTTCAATATTTTTTCTCTTGTTCCAAACGATACATTCAAACCTAGCATGAGATATAGCTATTTCTATCCCATTTACCATACTAACTCTATGCAGATTTAGTAGAGCTTGATACGAAAATTTCATCAAAATTATGTTCTTGTTCAATTATAATTTGTTGATTTTTCATAAGCTCAAGAACCGCTAAAAATGTTACAACCATTATTTCCCGTTCATCATCAACAAACAAATCATAAAAACTTTGACGACCACCTTGTATTTCTAACTGCTTTAAAATATCAGTCATGCGCTGTGAAATTGGTATTTCTTGACGAGTAATACGTGTTGTTACAGGTTTCTTTGCTTTTTTACGGCGCATTAATTTTTGAAATGCCGCTAGCATATCATATAACGTAACATCAAGAGGCAAGTTTGTCTCCTCTTCTTGTTGCAATGATGTAAAATCAATTGGCGGACGTGTATATAGCTGTGCTCTTTCTAGTTCTCTTTCTTTTAGCTCAGTAGCAACTTGCTTATATTTCTTATATTCAATTAACCTCTCCATCAATTCTTGACGAGGGTCATCTATAAAGTCATCACCGTTATCAAGTACATCTTCTTCATGTTTCGGCAACAACATTTTACTTTTAATTTGTAATAAAGTCGCAGCCATTACTAAATACTCACTTGCAACATCTAATTGTAGTTCTTTCATCGTATGAACATAAGATAAATATTGCTCTGTAATTTCCGCTACAGGAATATTATATATGTCAATTTCATAACGATGTATTAAATGTAACAATAAATCTAAAGGCCCTTCAAAAGCCTCTACTTTAAAATTATACTGCACAAAGCATCCCACCACATTTTTTCTATAACAACATAAGTATAGAGCATACTCATGTTCTATCCAACCTTTTTAAGAAATTTAATTAAAAATAGACCGATGCCTATGTCATCATGCCCACGGCTTCATATGATAACAGTGTAGTAAGAACAATGTAGGAGGTCAAAAAACTATGGGTCACGTTGATTGCGGTTTTAGCGGTGGGTTCGCATTACTTGTTGTATTGTTTATTTTACTAATTATTGTAGGGGCAGCTTGCTTCTGCTAATATGAACAATAACGACTAGGGAAAATTCCCTAGTCGTTTATTGTTCATATTTCTATGATACACTTGTATTTATAACCGTTAAACAGGGGTGAAGAACATGTATCCTACCGAATACATACAATTTTTAATTCATTTTCATGGAGATTACGATTATTTTGAATGTCACGAAATACTGGAAGAATATTGGAAGGAAAAACCAAAAGGAGATCGTGATCATTATTTAGTCGGTCTCATTCAAATTGCAGTTTCTTTATACCATCAAAGACGCTCTAACTGGAATGGCGCAGAAAAGATGATGAAAAGCGCCATAACGATTTTAGAAAAAAACAGTACACCTTTACTACGTTTAGGAATAAATGCCACACAACTTCTATTCTTACTCAAGGAAAGATTACAATCTATACAGAAAGAAGAAGGTTTTACACCGTTATTTTTACCATTATCTGATACAGCATTAGAAAAGCACTGCATGGAATTATGTCAGAAACAAAACCTCCCTTGGAAAGACGTGAATGCTACTTCTAATGAATATATAATACATAAGCACACATTACGTGATCGAACAGAAGTCATTACTGAACGAAACGAACAATTACAAAAAAGAAAGCAGAGATAAAAAACTACTTATCTCTGCTTTCATGAATGTATATTCTGTTCAAGCCCTTTACACTTTTTGCAAAAACTTGCTGTTTGCTCATTTCCGCAAATTGTAAATTCAAGAAATTTACTCTTTAACTCTTGTACCATCTTCGTCCCAATACCCATATGACGGTGAGATGGGTTCACACTCAAATGCTGAATTTCCAAAACTTGATTCTCTTTTTTTACAATCCCCATTATCCCAACAAAATCTTCGTTTTGTTTCCACAAATACAATTGCCAATCATCCTTTGCTTCATAATCTTTCATAGTCAATTGTAATGTTTTCACATCTTTTTCCGTTGGCATAAATGAAAGAAGCCCCATTGCAATCTTTTCATAACTTTTTTTAAAACGAATTAACATAACCCTTATCCCTTCTTACAAAAGTTACAAACTATTAATCCCCTCAACCACTCTTTTCATATCACATTCATTTTACAATATTTTCAACAGAGTGAGAAGGGCTTAAAACAACTTGATAATCATACAAAGCGAAAAGAAGAAAGTCAAATATATGTTTCAGTACTATTTTTTCTAAGTAGATAGAAGGAGAAACGTTGTTATATGAAAGCGAAAAAAAACATCCATCGCTCATTATCACTTCAATATTCATCACCTGAGAGCAAATGAATTCTAGCAAAATTAATGTAATAAAAAATATTTATTGAAACATGTAATCTAATGTATTCTATGTAATTTGTTAAAATTTTGTTCTCATAAGCGACATATTTTCACTACAAAAACAGTACTACTTGTATCATGTACTGTAACCGAAATACCCATTCCTACTAAAAACAAAAAAGAGAGCAATAGCTCTCTTTTCCCATTAACTTATTCTTCCCAAACTTTAACTTCTTTCATTACATCGCCTTGACGCATGTTTAATACTGTTTCAATACCGCTTGTTGCTTTACCGAATACAGTATGTACACCATCTAAATGCGGTTGTGGCTCATGAACAACAAAGAATTGGCTACCGCCTGTGTTACGGCCAGCATGAGCCATAGAAAGTGATCCTACAAGGTGTCTATGAGGATTTCCATCAGTTTCACATGGGATAGAGTAGCCTGGGCCACCTGCACCTGTTCCTGTCGGGTCTCCACCTTGGCTTACGAAGCCAGGAATAACGCGGTGGAATGTCACACCATCATAAAATCCTTGCTCTGCTAGTTTTTTAAAGTTTTCTACTGTTTTTGGTGCCTCTTCTGGGAAAAATTCTAAATCGATTTTTTCACCATTTTCCATTAATATGTATCCTAAAGTTTTCATACGTATATGTCTCCTTTCAACTATCTCAGCACTATATTACCACATTCATGACTAGAAACAAAAAGAATCCGACAATCTACATACTTCTTTTTTGAAATGTGGAAAAAGCTAGGTGACAAATAAAAAATATATACTATAATAACTGTGTTGCCCGAAAATTTTAGAAAGAGAAAGGGAGCGATTTTTCGTGAAAACGAAATTACTAGCTCTGCTATTAGCTGTAACGGTATTTATGATGCCAACAGCTTCGTTTGCAGACATCATCGAAGGAGAATCAATTGTTACACTAGGAGAAAACTTGTCTGAACAACAAAAACAAGATCTGTTAAAAGAAATGAAAGCACCAAAAGATGCTACAATCATTACTGTGTCTAATGCGGAAGAACATAAATTTCTAGAAGGAATTGTTCCAAAAGCGCAAATTGGTACGAGAGCAATTTCCTCTTCTATGATTACATACACAAAGCCAGGGTCTGGCCTCATTGTACGTTCAAAAAACATTAATTCGATAACAGATGCAATGTACACAAACGCACTTATTACAGCAGGTGTGAAAGATGCAGAAATTCAAATTACTGCACCATTTAAAGTTTCAGGAACTGCTGCTTTAACCGGTTTAATGAAAGCTTATGAAACAACATCGAACAAAGCAATTCCTGAGGAAGTAAAAAAAGTAGCCAATGAAGAAATGGTGCAAACAGCCCAACTCGGCGATAAAATTGGTGAAGAAAAAGCAGTTCAACTTGTTGCAAAAATTAAAGAAGAAATTGCCAAAGAACAGCCAAAAACGACTGAAGATTTACGTTCATTAATTAAAAAAATTGCGGATCAACTTGGTATTACATTAACGGATGAACAGTTAGATAACTTAGTTGCGCTATTTGATAAAATGAAAAATCTTAATATCGATTGGAATCAAGTTGGCAGTCAGTTAAATAAAGCAAAAGAACACGTTTCTGCCTTTTTAGGATCTGAAGAAGGGCAAGGATTCCTAGATAAAGTGAAAGATTTCTTCTCAAGTATCATTGATTTTGTTAAATCGTTATTCAAATAAAAAGAAGCTCGTCAGTGACGAGCTTCTTTTTTTTATACGAGTAACGGCAATTTCATAACAGCTTCTTCAACCGAACGAACAATATGATTTGCCTTCTCCTTCACATATGGATGAGCATGATGAAGAGTAAATGAATGCGGGGTTACTTCAAACATAGAAATATCATTGAAAGAATCCCCAATGCATGCAACTTCATTTGCTTCAATTTGCAAATGTTCCATTAGCCGCCTTAAAGCACTCCCTTTACTTACTCCCCTTGGCATAATGTCAACATAGCGTTTACCAGACATAAAAACTTCTGCTTCGCTCTGAAATGCATCTCGTAACTCTTGATCTAATGCTGCAATTGTCTCTTCTTCTCCAAAAACAAACAATTTCGCAGGATGTACAGTCTTACCAAATTCCTCTTCCAATGCTTCTATCTCAGCAATATGTACGCCCATATACGTTTCAAAATTATGATGATGTTCATTCTTTCTTTTTGTATACCGTTGCTCATTTGCACAAACAATATCTGCTAGTCCCTTTTTATGGATATATCGATATATTTCCTGGGCAATCCCATCTTCAAAACTTGATTCATGAAATATTTTTCCATCCGGCAGTAACATCATCGCTCCATTTAAACTAGTTGTGTAATACGGGAATGCAAACCTATTTACGACTTCATCAATTCGATGAGTAAAGCGGCCAGAGGCAAAACAAATATTTGTCCCTTTTTCAGCTAACCAACAAATTGCACGTTCATCTTCTTTTTGCATATGATTCACATTGTAAACGAGCGTATCATCTAAATCACTTACAAATAATTTAATCATGTCCTCTTCCCCTTCCATACACAATATCTACTCTAAGTGTACACAAAAAATGTTTGATTTTTGTTAAAAAACAATAAATTTTTCGATAAAAAAATAAGCAGGAGATTAATCCTGCTTATTTTTGCCTTCTTACATCTTGAGGTCTTACAATACTTGGGCGCACTTTTAAACTAGACATTGTTGGGCGGATTAAAATCTTTGTTAAAGCTCCCCAATCAAATGGTAGAAATGGCCATAAGTATGGTGTTTGTAAACTTTTTATCGATGTTAAAAATAAAAGCAATATCGTCATACCTATTACAAATCCCATCTCATGGAAGAGACCGGTTAAAATAATAACAAATAATTTTCCAATCTTATTTCCGAGTCCTAATTCATAACTCGGTGTTGCATATGCACCGATCATAGAAACTGCTACATACAAAATAACTTCTGGTACAAACAAACCTACATCGATTGCTATTTGACCAATTAATATGGCGGAAATTAGTCCTGCAGCAGACGATAACGGCGTTGGAGTATGAATGGCTGCCATCCTTAAAAACTCAAGTCCGATTTCGGCCATCAACACTTGTAATAAAATTGGTAAATGCGTCATCTTATTCGGCCCAATGAAAGCAAGATTTTCTGGTAAAAGAGTTGGATCAAATACAAACACTAACCAAAATGGTAGTAAAAACAAGGAGAATAAGACACCTAAAAAGCGTACCCAGCGTAAAAATGTACCGACAGCCGGATTTTGTCTAAACTCTTCTGCATGCTGTAAATGGTGGAAATATGTTGTTGGAGTAATCATAGCACTTGGTGATGTATCAACTAGTACTAACACATGTCCTTCTAATATATGATTCGCCGCCACATCCGGTCTTTCTGTATACCGAATAAGCGGGAATGGATTATAGCTTTGCTTTACAACAAATTCTTCCACTGTTTTATCCGCCATCGTAATTCCATCGACATCGATGTTATTTAATTCTTGTTTTATAATCTTAACTAAATCCGGATTTGCAACATCTTGTACATATGTAATACAAATATCCGTTTGCGATCTATCTCCTACTCGAATCATTTCATTTCGAAGACGTGGGTCACGTATCCTTCTACGGATTAACGCTGTATTTACAACGATATTTTCAACAAATCCATCCCTTGCACCACGTACTACCTTTTCTGTATCTGGTTCTGTCGGCGTCCGGCCCGGATAACTACGAACATCTATTGCGAACGCTTCCGTTTCACCTTCCACAAATATAATGATGAGTCCTGATAATACTTGGAGCATTACCTCATCCATCGTTTTCACTTTACTTACTTGTTGATGAATTAAACGATTCTCTAATAGCTTCACTGTATCTTCTTCTACATCCCTTATTTCATTTGTATCCACCGCTTCTTCTAAAATAGGGATAATATAATTCGTATCACAAAGTCCGTTTACAAATAACACACCAATTTCTTTATTTAAAATTTGAAATTTACGAATGCCAACATCGTATGTAACACCCAGTCCAGCTGTTTGCTTTAAGTAATTTTCATTATCACTTATGAAAGATGAGATAGGGATATCCACTTTTTTAGGCTTCGTCATAAAATCCACTCCTTTCCAAAATTAATTGAATTGCTTTTCTAGTAATAGGTGATCCTCTCTCCCATTCGTCATTTCCACACATCTTACCAATATCACCCACTCCCACAATGACAGGAACATTCAGACCATCTAAACAATAAATTGTATCGCCGCTAATTCTGCCAATTTCACCATCTGGAAGTCCAAATTTATCAACACCGTATTCGGTTAAATTCCCGTTCCGATCTACACTTACATCTACACGTGCCCATTCCCAATGATGTGTATTAGACGCTACTGCCAAAATCCCCAGTACATCAATTTGTTTATGTGTGGCTACATATTTTAAAGCTTTTTCACCAGATCCTTCTCCAATAAATCCACTGTCATCAAACATGACAAATACAGGGTCATATGGCGTTTGCATAATAAGCTCAACAACTTTCTTCCCTGTCAATTTGGTTGGATTACTTTGTGATGCTGAAATACACCTTCCCCCAAATTCCTTCGTTAAAAGCTCAATTGTTCGCTTTGCATATTCATCTCCATCTGTGACCAAAACAACCCTTCGTCTCATTTGATTTATCCTTTCGGTTTACATATAAGTGCTACAAAAAATGAAAATAATATCGCTGCAGAAATGCCTGCAGACGTTAAACTAAACATACCCATACCAATCCCTATATATCCGTGTTTTTCTGCCGCATGCATTGCCCCATGTAATAGTGAATGTCCAAAACTTGTAATAGGAACTGTCGCCCCAGCACCAGCAAACTTTATAAGCTTATCGTACAATCCGAATCCATCTAAAACTGCTCCTATAACTACAAAGGTAGCCATTAAATGGGCTGGTGTTAACTTTGCGAAATCTAACAATACCTGTCCAATTACACAAATGGCGCCTCCTACAAGAAATGCATATATAAAATCCACAATTCACTCTCCCCTCACTCTCTCAAATACGACACCATGTGCAATTGTTGGAATGGTTTCTTTCTGCTGCATCATCATCGGGCTTAATAATGCACCAGTAGCAACGACAAAAATTCGTTGTAAATTCCCTTTTTGCATCTCGCTTAATAAATGACCATATGTGACAACAGCTGAACAAGCACAGCCACTACCACCTGCAAATACTTCTTCTTGATCAGAATTATAGATCATTAATCCGCAATCATTATATATATGCCCAAGATCATAACCTTCTTCCAGTAACAGTTGTTTCGCGATTGGTGTTCCAATAGCTGATAAATCACCGGTAACAATCAAATCATAGTCTGCTGCACTTCTCTTCAAATCTTCAAAATGTTGTTGAATTGTGTGAGCAGCAGCAGGTGCCATCGCCGACCCCATATCTAAAGGATTTACTATCCCTAAATCTTGCACTGTTCCAATCGTAGCTGCCGTAATTTTAATGGCACTTTTTTCTTTACTAATTAATATGGATCCCGCACCTGTAACAGTGGAATTTGCTGTTCCTGGTTTTTGTCCCCCATACTCTGTTGGATAACGGAACTGTCTTTCGGCCGTCGCATTATGACTACTTACCGTCGCTAAAACACGATTTGCGAATCCACCATCTATAAAGGCTGATCCAACCGCTAAAGTCTCCATCGAGGTTGCACAAGCGCTAAACATCCCTAAAAAGGGAATCCCCCACTTACGCGCAACATAATTTGCTGTCACTGTTTGATTCAATAAATCACCCGCTAAAAAGAAATCAATTTGTGATGTTTTTACATTTCCTTTTTGCAAGACTTGTTGAATTGAATCTGACATTAATCTTCGTTCAGCAAGTTCCCAATTTTCCTCTCCGCAATGTAAATCATCGTATGAAATATCAAAATCCTTTCCAAGAGGGCCTTCAGCTTCTTTTGGACCGACAGCAGTACCGGTTGCATTCACATAAATATCATTTTGAAATACCCACGTTTGTTTTCCGGTCAACCTCATACTAGCCCCTCCTTTAAGACATAAAAATGTTAAAAGTATATCTTATTAACCCAATAATGTATGCACCAACGACCCCAAAAACGATAACACTTCCCGCCAGCTTGAACATATTTGTAGCAACCCCGAGTACAATTCCTTCACTCTTATGTTCTAGCGCAGCGCTCGCCATAGAATTCGCAAATCCCGTAACAGGTACGGCCGATCCCGCTCCAGCAAATTGACCGATTTTATCATATACACCACAACCTGTTAAAATCACCGATAATAATACAAGCGTTGCAACTGTCGGATTTCCTGCTTCTTGTTCACTGAAATGAAAATAATGTATATAAAATTTCATCAATACTTCTCCGACAGTACAAATGAGTCCACCTACAAGAAATGCCTTAACACAATTTAAGAAATAATTTGGTTTCGGATGGTACTCCTTCACTTTATTTATGTAATCATCCTTTAGTTTTCGCCCTGTCATTTATATATTGCCTCCTACTTTACGAAATAAATCCAGTGAAACAACGAGCCTATTACTTTGCCAAGTACAAGAGCAACGAGTAAAACAACAATTTTCCCCTCTACCCCTATTCGTTTCGCTAAAATAGGTAAAACATTTAACACTTCTGTTAATGCGGCTGCAAGCATTCCAA
This sequence comes from Bacillus sp. GbtcB14, assembly GCF_019091205.1. Taxonomy (NCBI): domain Bacteria; kingdom Bacillati; phylum Bacillota; class Bacilli; order Caryophanales; family Bacillaceae; genus Bacillus; species Bacillus sp. GbtcB14. The sequence continues at coordinate 573,241 of NZ_JAGXJT010000001.1, read as the reverse complement.
CGAATGTGCCACAAAATATTCCTAATATAACAAGCCAATATTGCGACGTTTGAAATGTAATGTTTTTCAAACTACACCAAGCCCCTGTTAACGTACCTGCAATAACTGCCCACTCAAAATATTGAATGTGCTTTCCACTTCTCGTTAATTGAGCTAGACGAGGGATTATACCAAGTACAGCTAAAAATGCGACATACCCGCTACCTACTGCAATCCCTCCCGCTAAACCAATTAAAATAACAAGCCCAGACTCAATCATCGGCAAGTTGTTTCATATTGTCCTTGTTTTCATGAACAATTACATATTGGTCAAGTGACTGCTGGTATTGGAACATCTCCACTTCTAACGGACTCGGCTCTTCATTAATTCGCTTTTGAAATACATGATTAAAAAATAAGACCATACCTAACCCAAGACCTAATGAATAAGGAATTTGAAATAAAAGTGGTTGTGCCTTAAATTCTCCCGTAATCATGTAATATAACCGTTGGTGCACTTGTTGCATGCTTACATCTTCATGGAAATAAATGATCGCAAGGGCCGCTCCAATGAAAAGTAACAACCATACAAGTCCGAAGAAAATTGGATGTACTTTCTTTTTTTCATATATAATTTCAACAAGAGTTTGTCCAGAACCGAGTAAATTAATTTGTATATGAGCCGCTTTTTTCCTAATGATTTCAATTATTTTCATAACATCAATTACGACATGCGTCTTATCATGCGCTGTTATTTTGTAAATTACCTCATCCTGTAACGACTGAACTACCAGAGCATCTCCCGCAAGTTGAGCAACATCACCCAGCTTCACTTCATACGTAGGCGAAACTTTTAATCGATTACGCATTTTAATATAAATTGTTTGTTCCAATTTCCATTCACCTCTTCACTCTTCCTCGTAGTTGTAGTATGGTTATTGAATTTTTTTCTAATACAATTTTTTCATAAAAAAACATCTGTACCGTTTCGGTACAGATGTTTTTTAGTTTATGCCTTTTTCTTAAATAAATTTGCAATACTTAATGCGAGTCCTCCCCAAATGACTACTATACCAATAACCATCATCATAATCGCTGATCCGCTCATTATGAAACACCCCGATCTTTCCATTCTTTTTCAAGCTTAGCAGAATCTGAATGTATTTGTGCATTCCATTTCTTTAGACTAATGATTAGCGCAACGATAAGGAATGCTGCCGCAATTGACCAACCATATGTTACGACAAACTCCGTTGGATAATCTCCGTAGTTCTTTTTAATATTTTGGATTGTCCCATCAATTAACATGTACCCTAACATAAGCGGGGTAATAACGAGTAAACTGACTCTCCAAAATGTCCCTAACTTAATATCAGATACGAAGTTTGCGTGATTTTGATAAACTGGTAAACGGCGTAGAATGAGTCCTATCGTAACTACTTCCGCTAATGCAATTGAAATTAATCCGAAGTTATTAGCGAAATAATCAACAACGTCTAGGAACATAAGCCCGCCACGTGTTGCAAAAACAAGAGAAACTAGTACGAGAAGCGTCCCCATAATTCCAATTGTTTTTTGGCGGCTTAAGCTGAACTTTTCAGATACGGCAGCAAAACATACTTCCGCAAGCGAGATGAGAGATGTAATTCCGGCAACCGTTAATGATAAGAAAAATAATACGCCAAATAACGGTGACATCGGTAATTCATTAATAATTTGCGGGAATACTACGAATGCAAGTCCTACACCAGCACTTGCTACTTTATCAACTGGTACTCCCATATTGTTTGCCATAAATCCAAGAGCTGCAAAGACCCCAATTCCTGCTAATAATTCAAATCCTGAGTTTGCAAAACCAGTAATAAAGGCATTATTTGTTGTATCTGAGTTTTTCGGTAAATAACTAGAATACGTAATCATAATTCCAAATGCTAAAGATAAGCTAAAGAAAATTTGACCATAAGCAGCAAGCCATACCTTTCCATCAAAAATACGACTCCAATCTGGTTTGAAGAATGCATCTAATCCTTGCATCGCACCCTCCATCGTCACTGCACGAACTACGATAATAAGGAACATAACAACTAGTAAAGGGATGAAAATACGGTTAACTACTTCAATTCCTTTTTTAACTCCTTTGAATGCAACACCAAGCACAATAATCCAAACGAGAGCTAATGGAATTAATACTTCTGGCACAAGCCCCCCAAACTGCCCTGGCTTATCTGCAACATGTAAGTACTCTTTAAATAAAAATGATTGCGTGTCTTTCCCCCATGCTCCAGTAATTGCAAAGTACGTATATGAAATAGACCAAGCAATAATTACTGCATAATATGTTGAAACGATAAACGTTACACACATTTGCCACCATCCAATGAATTCAGCACGCCGATGAATACGGAAGAACGTAAGTGGCGCTGAACCACGATGACGATGCCCAAGTGCAAATTCAAACGCCAATAATGAAATACCAGTCGTTAATAATGCGAATAAGTACGGTAAAAAGAATGCGCCTCCTCCATTTTCATACGCTGTATAAGGAAAACGCCATATGTTTCCTAATCCAACGGCAGAGCCGACCGCTGCGAAAATAAATCCAGCCCTCGTTCCCCATTGTTGCCTCGTTTCCATATTTTCTTCCCCCTTTGTGACAAGTTCATACTTGGATTATATTTTAAATTTACTAAATTATCAATAAATTCTGTAAACTTTTATAGAAGTTTACAATCTGCTCCTATTTAAATCCAAAAAAAATCGAATAGATAGCTATTCATCTATTCGATCTTTCATCTGTTTTAATATTTTCTTTTCGAGTCTTGAAACTTGTACTTGCGAAATACCTATTCGCTCCGCTACTTCCGATTGAGTTTGGTCTTTATAGTAGCGTAAATATACAATTAAACGTTCTCGCTCATCTAATTCTCTAATTGCTTCTTTTAAAGCAATTTTATCAAACCATTTCGTTTCAGATTGATCTGCAATTTGATCTAAAATAGTAATTGGGTCCCCGTCGTTTTCATACACCGTTTCATGTATAGATGAAGGAGCTCGACTCGCTTCTTGCGCCAGAACCACTTCCTCTGGCGTTAGTTCTAACGCTTCGGCTACTTCATTAATCGTTGGGGCCCTTCCGAATTCTTTCGAAAGCTCGTCTCTCATCTTTCGAATTTTATTTCCTGTTTCTTTTAAAGATCTACTTACTTTCACTGATCCATCATCACGTAAAAATCGTTGTATTTCTCCAATAATCATTGGAACTGCATATGTTGAAAATTTCACGTCGAAAGATAAATCAAATTTATCTACCGATTTTAAGAGCCCAATACATCCAATTTGAAATAAATCGTCTGGTTCGTATCCTCGATTAAGAAAACGCTGCACAACCGACCATACGAGACGCATATTACTTTGAACGATTGTATCTCTCGCTTGTTGATCTCCATCTTGACTTTGTTGAATTAACGCTTTTAGCTCGTGGTCCTTTAACTGAGGTTTCTTCTTTTCATTTTTGACCTCGATGTCCATAGGCTATTCTCCTTAATTGCATAGAGCGTTACTATTTGATAAGTATTTTGTCAAATGGATTGTTGTCCCGAAAGATTCGTTTGAAATAACTTCTACTTCATCCATAAAATTTTCCATGATAGTAAATCCCATTCCGGAACGCTCTAATTCAGGTTTAGTTGTAAACAGGGGTTGTCTTGCTTCATCTAAATCAAAGATGCCAATCCCTTCATCTCGAATCGTGAGTTTCACCATTGCTTCTTCCAAAATTACAGAAATATAAACAACACCTTCTGCATTTCCTTCGTACCCATGAATAATTGCATTTGTAACTGCTTCTGACACAACTGTTTTAATCTCCGTAAGTTCTTCCATCGTTGGGTCTAGTTGCGCAATGAAAGCAGCTACTGTAACGCGAGCGAACGATTCATTTTGACTTAATGCTGAAAATTGAAGGTTCATTTCATTTCTCATTTATGCCACCCCCAACGTCGCGAGCGCATGCGCTTCACTTTCTTCTAAGCGAACAATTTTAAATAAGCCCGACATTTCAAATAAACGTTTAACAGGCGGTGAAATTGCACAAACAACCATTTCTCCACCTAATCCCTTTACATGCTTATATCGGCCTAATATAACACCTAAACCAGAACTATCCATAAACGATAAGTTCTCTAGGCTCAAAACAATATGATGAACACCATGTGTCTCAATCATATCTGTTACTTTCGTTCGCAACTCTTCAGCAGTATGATGATCTAATTCACCCGCTAGTCTCACACATAGGACGTCACGTTTTACTTCTAATTGCATGGAAAGACTCACACGATTTCCTCCTTATGCTCAAACTTTACTCATTTACATACATAAAGATTTTCGTGATTCAACATAAGAATCCTTCCTACTGACAAAAGAAGAACTATTTCGCCATAAAGTGAAACCATTCAGCAATTATTTACTTTCATACGAATAGAAAAGCGGCAAAATATTTGCCGCTATTTTGATGTTGAAAACATCCCAAAACTTCTTTTAAATAACTCCCACCAGCTCGCTGCAGCAACATCTTCTTTTGCTACAATTGTTTGCTTTAATAAAACATCTTTATCTTTTTTAATAACAAGTGTACCAAGTGCATCGCCCTTTTTAATCGGCGCTTTCACTTTCTTTTCAGCAATTACTTCTTGCTTTACTTTATCCATATTTTCGCCTTTCTTCATAAGAAGAGACACGTTGTCTGACGCAACTAAATCTACTTTTTCTTTTTTACCTTTTCCTACTTGTACAGTCTTAATTTTTTCGCCTCGTGTATACAATTTCTTTGTCATATATTGACCAAATGCGTAGTCAAGAAGCTTCGTTACTTGATTGTTCCGTTCTTTCGATGTAGGTGCTCCCATAACAACTGAAATAACACGCATCCCATTCTTTTCAGCAGATGCTGTTAAACAATATTTCGCTTCAGTCGTAAAGCCCGTTTTCACACCATCTACTCCAGGATAAAAACGTACTAACTTATTCGTATTTACGAGCCAAAACTTCTTATCGGTATCTTCACGTAAATAGTCTTCGTATTTACCTGTATATTTGCGAATAAGTGGGTACTTCATTAATTCTCTCGCCATTATAGCCATATCATTTGCTGTAGAATAATGGTCTTTAGCTGGAAGACCTGTTGGATTTTGAAAATGAGTATTTTTCAATCCTAAATCTTTCGCTTTTTTGTTCATCATATTTACAAAACCTTCTTCTGAACCAGCGATATGCTCCGCTACTGCAACAGACGCATCATTTCCAGATGCAATTGCAATACCCTTTAGCATTTCATTTACAGTCATCTCTTCCCCAGGCTCTAAAAAGATTTGCGATCCACCCATTGAAGCTGCATGCTCACTTGCCCTAACTTTATCGGTCAGTTTTAGTTTTCCTTTTTCAACTTGTTCCATAATTAATAGCATTGTCATAATCTTCGTCATACTGGCAGGCGGTAACTTCTCATTTGGATTTTTATCAAATAAAACTTTACCTGTATCTTGTTCAATTACGATTGCTGACGACGCTTGTTCCGCTAACTTCGGCGCTGTTTCTTCTGTTTTCTCCTGCTTTGTCTTCTCAGATTGTGCGAAACTAACTGAAGTACCAGAAAGCAATAACATGAAACAAACAAGTATTCCAAAAACTCGCTTCATGACTAACCCTCCATTCTATATCAGACCTATTTTTTCCAATTTCTTATTTTTTAATACCATATTTTTCTAATATTTTCAGTTGACAAATACATTCATCACCTATATTGTATTAAGTGTATTACATGAAGTAGTACACTTAATACAAGTCAGAAAGGAGACATTGCTCTTGCATATTCAACTTGATCCAAGAAGCAACACTCCGATATGGGAACAAATTGTTCAAAATATAAAAGCACTCGTATTGAAGAACATGTTAGCTCCAAGTGACAAACTACCTTCTGTACGCGAACTCGCTTCTTTACTCGTTATAAATCCAAATACAGTGAGTAAAGCGTACCAAGAGTTAGAGCGACAAGGGATTATTGAAACATTACGAGGAAAAGGAACATTTGTATCCCAATCGATTACCCCAACATTAGACGAAAGGAAAATCGCTATGGTTGAAAAGCAATTTCATCAGTTACTATTAGAAGCCTCTTATCTCGGTGTTACGAAAGATAAAATTCATGATTGGATAGATTCATACTATAAAGAGATTGGAGGAAATGCGGATGCTGAAAGTGACGAACTTGAAGAAGACAATTGATAATCAAACGATTTTAGATGATGTTTCTTTCACATTACAAAGAGGAAGTATCATCGGATTACTCGGAAGAAACGGTGCGGGGAAAACAACTTTATTACGAACGATGGTTGGCATTTTAGACCCAGATGAGGGGACTGTTACATATGATGATGTGAATGTTCATAAACATCCAGAAATCAAGCAGAAGGTAGCTTATGTACCAGATTCTACTAATATATTAAGCGGATATACAGTAAAAGAAATTGCGAAGTTTTATAAGGCTGTTTATACAAACTTTAATGAAGAATATTTTTATCAGCTGTTAGAGCGCTTCAATCTACCTGAAAAACGAATTCGTAGTTACTCACGCGGTATGAAAGCACTTCTTGCAATCATTTTAGCTTTTTGTACAGGCGTAGAATACATTATTTTAGATGAACCAACCAATGGACTTGATCCAATTGTAAAAAGACAAATCTTGCAATTTTTAATTGAAAAAGTATCGGAACGGGAAATCACTATTCTCATTTCTACTCACCATTTAGATGAAGTCGAAAAAATTGCTGACACGGTTATTATTTTAAAAGATCACACAATCGCTTCAATTACAGCATTAGAAGATACGAAATCTCGCTATGCAAAAATACAAGTTGCTTACGAACGGTCACTACCACAAAAACTAGAAAATTTAAAACATGTAAAAATATTAAATCAAACCGGAAAAGTATATACAATTTTAATTGAAGGCAATGTAGCAGCTACATTAGAAAAGTTTCATAAAGAACAGCCACTGCTCATTGAGGAATTAACCATGTCGCTCGAAGATATCTTTATCACAACGTTTGAGGAGGATTCGCATGTTTCATAAAGCTTTATGGATGAGGCAATGGAAGCAAGGAAAATATATAATTCTATTATTTTGGTTAACTAGTTTATATCAACTACCTTATAAATATTATCAAGCAGCGCAAATGCAGCTAAAACAATCAAAAATGAAGTTTGATGACTATGCATATTACTACTCCTACTATTTTCAGACATCTGATGGTGCCGTCCTCTTTCAAGGAGCTACTCTTATTGCACTTGCTTGTCTTTTAATTGGGTGGGAACGTAACAATCAATCAACTGATTTTCTATTCTCGATGCCTTTTAAACGAAAAGATATTTTTTTAACAAAATGGTGGCTTGGCGTTTTGAATATTATTACAGTGCAAATTGTTTGCTGGATTAGCATGTACGGAATAAAGAACATGTCGTTTCACAATGAGTATCAAATCTTTACTCCGTTCCATAGTTACTTTCTATATGCTACGGTTGCACTTATCGCTATTTATACATTCACCTTATTTATCGGAACCATTACTGGACATATATTCTCTCAAAGTAGTTTAACTATCATTTTATTATTTTTACCATACGGTTTTGGAATGTTAATTTCCGGATTCATTTATTCCCATACACAATGGTCTTTAGAGGCATTGGGAGAAATAGAGCACCATACTTATGAGTACTTACAACATATAGGTATCATTTCACCATTAGAATCTTTTTCTATTACTTATGATTACCACCCGATAGAAACATTTGATGACCGTGGCAATAAACTTTCTAGTGTACCACAGGACAATCCAATGGAGCATACTTCTGTACCTTCTCCTTGGACACTATTAACACCATTTGCTTACATCATTATCTTTTTATCAATGGCAATCTTTCTATACACACGTACACCGAACGAACAAAACGGAAAAATACTATTGTTTCCTAACTTGCAAAAATGGTTCATGATTTGCACCGTTCTATGCTTCGGACTGCTTGGCGGTAGAATATTAGGCGGACGAGATGCACTTCTATCTTATTATGTTGGATTTTTCCTATTCGCTATCATGAGTTACTTCATTTTTACACGTCTTTTAAAATTGAAGTTTGCTTTTGGAGGAAAATAAATATGAATTAAGGTGGTGGATACATGTTTCAAAAAGCATTATAGATGTGAAACTATAAACACGGAACAATGGCATTAATAGAAGCTGCCGAAAAAAGTGATACAATGACAAAAGAAAGATGTTATAGATTATTTAACTCTTATATGAACTAAATAAAAAAGGGCATTGCACAAGAGCAATGCTTTTTTATTATATATATCCCGATCTAAATAAAGAGGTTATTTCACATTCTCTCTTCTTTTCCCATACTCTTTTTCTTGCTTCGTTCCAAACCCGTCACCATTTGCGACGATTTGATCTGTTGGAGCAACTATACTTTCAGCAATTCTCCATTCTCCCCCTTGTTGAATAAACACTTGCATAAAATAATTCATTCCATTTAACTGATACGGATTTTCTTTTTTCACTTCATATCGAGCTGCCACATAATACACTTGCACATTCTCAGCCTCAAACTTAGAAATATATTGTGATAATCTCGGGATGTACTGTGATGCTTTCTGAAGTGGAAGCTGTTTTACTTTTACAAGAGAAGACTTTGTTACATTACTGATCGTATCTTCATGCCGAATGTTATCACTATGATGAAATAAAATAGCATTCTGCATAGAGCGAATCCATAGTTTTGAATATAAAACAGGTTGCTTATTTGAAATATGTTGTAATTCTTTCTGAACGACTTGAAGAGGCGTCGCGGCGTCCGCGAATTGATGAAAACAGAAAAAACTTCCAATCATAATAAAAAGCATAGAAATACGTTTCATAATTTTTCACTCCGATTCTTTTTAATTAAAGTATTGGAGTTTCAAAATGTTTTTATTCAAAAGAAAAAGGATAGGAAAGCTTTCGCTTCCTATCCTCATTTATTATAATACGCGGCCAAATAGATCTAAAACCATTTCTATTTCTTGGTCGCTCCAACCTTTAAATCTCTCTTTATAATATTCTTTACGCACAGCTTCAAGTTTTTCAGTTACTTCTCTTCCGTGTTCTGTAATTTCTAGGTACACGATACGACGGTCTGAATTTGAACGCTTTCTTTCTACAAACCCTTTTCGTACGAGACGGTCAGTAACAGCTGTAATATGACTGGAGGTTACGTTTACTTCACTCGCAATTTGCGAAGCCATCTGTGGACTGTTTAAAAATAACGCGCGTAATACAGAAAATTCATTGTATGGCATATGTTCTGCAAAACGTGTATTAATATCATTTTGTAATAAACGTATCATCTTTCGGAATGATCCGGATAACTCTAAAATCAGTGTTTCTCTTTTTTCGTTCACTAGCCTCGTCCCTTTTTTATCATATTTACACATATTATAATCTATAAATACCTATGTTGTATATGCTTTCTTCCCTCAACATTCTCATTTATGTAACTTTTTTCATATAAATTTCTTTTTTGTTCACACATATACATATAAATAAGGATGGTGATGGAAGATGCAAGGTGGAATGAATCCTTATTTACACAACGTACGCACAGCTAATACTGGTAAAGAAGCGACTATTACTGTACAAGGTGAAGGTGTTGTCAAAGCAAAACCCAATGTTGTTATATTAACACTTGGCATTAGAACTGATAGTAAAAATGTGAAACAAGCGCAAGAAGAAAATGCAGTGCAATCAAAACAATTATTGGATGCACTAAAACAACTAGGTATTGCCGACAAAAATATAGAAACCATTTCATATACGATTACGCCCCAGTACGAATATGTAAATGATAAAGCATTATTACAAGGATATCGTGTAGAACATTTGTATGAAATTACCGTTTTAAATGTACAAAAAGCAGGGGAAGTATATGATATAGCCGTTTCAAATGGAGCAAACTTAGCAAAAGGATTACGTTTTCGAATATCTCATCCAAATAAATATTATGAGCAAGCTCTCATTCAAGCTCTGCAACAAGCGGTGGAAAAAGCTCGTGCTATTGCGAGTACATACAATTTAAACATTAATCCTGTTCCACTCTCATTCGTTGAAGAATCTGCCCAATTACCACGGGAAGTAACGTCCTATGCTACTTTACATGCACAAGCAGCTCCACCCATTCAATCGGGAGAATTAGAAATCATTTCAACAATACGAGCCATTTTTACGTATTTATAAATAATTTCATTTATAAGTAAACGTTATCATTTTCCTTGTTGTAAAAACATGATGTTCTGATATAATAAAGGACGGTGAGCTCTTACGAAAGAGATATCACGGGTGGGAGAGGGATATGAAAAAGAAGGTTTAACATGAAAGGAATACTTGAAAGAACATTTAAATTAGGTTTACACGAAACATCACCAAAACAAGAAGTTTTAGCTGGAGTTACGTCATTTTTCACGATCGTATATATTATGATTGTAAATGCGTCAATTTTATCCGATGCTGGCATTCCTCTTGAAGCTGGAATTTTAGCAACTGTTTTCAGTTCATTTATCGGATGTCTACTCATGGCATTTTGGGCAAATGCACCTGCTATTCTTGTCCCTGGTATGGGTGTAAATGCATTCTTCACGTACACTGCTGTGCATACGCTCGGATTAACTTGGCAGGAAGCATTAGCAGCTGTCTTCATCTCTGGTATTATTTTTGCAATTGCTGCGTTTACACCAATCGCTCGCGTGCTTTCAGTATCGATTCCAAAGTCATTAAAGGAAGCTATTACTGTCGGCATCGGATTATTTTTAGCATTTATCGGATTGCAAAAAGGTGGTTTAGTCGTTTCGAATCCAAATACTGCTGTTGCAATGGGTAAATTAAGTAACCCTGTCGTTCTTGCGACCGTGCTTACTCTTATCGTTGCACTTGTACTATTTATTCGTAACGTACGTGGAAGCTTTTTATGGACGATTGCAATAGGAACTGGTATTGCATGGCTATTTGGTCTTGTTGATACAAGTCAAATCGGAAATAGTTCATTCTCATTCGCTAATTACGGCGATGTGTTTGGAGCTATGTCATTTGGCAAACTTTCTTCCTTACCGTTTTGGATTGCAACATTCTCCTTAAGCATGGTGCTTATTTTTGAGAACATGGGACTACTGCACGGTTTATTAGAAGATGACCGTAAATTCCCACGTGCTTACCAAGCCAATGCAATTTCAGCAATGACATGTGGTCTATTTGGCACAAGCCCTACCGTATCAACAGTAGAGAGTGCCGCAGGTATTACTGCAGGCGGAAAGACAGGTCTGACGTCTATCGTTACAGGGTTGTTATTCTTTGCATCACTGTTTGCACTTCCGTTTGTGAAACTAATTCCTGATAGTGCCATTGCACCAATCTTAATTATTATTGGCGGCCTGATGATTACAAGCATTCAGCAAATTCCTCTGAACGATTTTTCAGAAGGATTTCCAGCGTTCTTAATTATCGTCATGATCCCGCTCACATATAGTATCGCTGATGGCATTGCGTTCGGATTTATTGCTTATCCTATCTTAAAAATTGCTCTTGGAAAGCGTAAAGAAGTCGCACCGTCTATGTATATCGTTACATGCTTATTCTTAGCCATGTTCGTATTACATGCTATTGGTTAAATAAAAAAACACCGAGGTGAATACCTCGGTGTTTTTTTATTTAAACCAGCCCTTTTTATAAAACCAGGCCATCATTCCACCACCAATTAACGCCATTAACAATAAACAAATAAAATAACTATACTTCCCACCAAGCTCTGGCATATGTGAAAAGTTCATTCCATATACTCCTGCGATAAATGTTAGGGGCATGAAAATAGTTGAGAAGACCGTTAATGTTTTCATAATGTTATTCATATGATGTGAGTTTAATGAAAAATAGCTATCTCGAATATCTGCCGTTAACTCCCGGCTTGCCTCAATCATTTCTGTCAGTTTCAGCAAATGATCATGTATATCTTTAAAATAAATTTCATGATCACTTATACCGTAAAAACGAGTCGAATTTAAAATACGATACAATAAATCACGCATCGGAATGATTGTACGCCTTAGTTTCGATAAATCTGCACGTATATCAAATACTTCTTCTAGCACACTCCCGGCTGTCTCACCCGTTAAATTATCATCAATGGCATTTAAATGATCCTCAATGTAATATACAGGTGCAAAATAGTCATCTACAATCTGGTCGATAATTGTATGCGCTACGTGTAAAGGACTATTTTTAATACGCTTCTTTTCTCCAAGTGTTTTCCATACTCTTTCAATTGCATTGTTATGAGAAAAGTGGAAAGAAACAATAAAACGATCACTAATAAATAAATCGATCTCGTGCGGTTCTAATCCATCCTCACCAAATGCATGAAGAACTAAAAAGTTATATCCATCATAAAAATCAACTTTTGGCCTCTGTACATATTCTATACAGTCTTCAATTGCAAGGGGATGGAACTTAAAATGATCTTGCAAAATGTATGTATACTCTTCTTTCGTTGGCTTATATAAATCTAGCCAATACCATACAATATGGTCTTTCGTTGTTTCTTCTAGCGAAACATCATATAATACTTCATCTGTTTTTGTTATTGCACAAATTCTAATCATAATTTCACCCATTATTATTATAAACAAAAAATAGTAAAAAAAGCCAAGGAGAAGTACTCCTTGGCCTTTTTTATTACTTCGTTACAATACCATGCACTAAAGTTGGTGCATCTACGTGGTCTTTAGAGATCTTCATGTTCTCATAAATTTTTGCTTTTACATCTTCCACATTTTCACGGTTTGCGTAAATTGTAACAAGGGATTCACCTTTTTTCACGCTGTCCCCTACTTTTTTGCGAAGCATTAAGCCCACTGCTAAATCAATTTCAGATTCCTTCGTCGCACGTCCTGCTCCTAAAAGCATTGCTGCTGTTCCGATTTCATCTGCAACGATTTCTGATACATAACCGTCTTCTTTCGCTTCTACTTCAATTTCAAACTGTGCTTGTGGTAATTTTGAAGGATCATCAACAACAGATGCATCGCCGCCTTGCGCTGATAAGAACGTTTTAAATGATTCTAGCGCTTTACCGTTGTTCATTACTTCAATTAATTTCTCACGTGCATCTTCTAAAGATGAAGCTTGTCCAGCAAGGTACACCATTTGACTTCCAAGTGTTAAACATAACTCTTCTAAATCTTTTGGCCCTTTACCTTGTAATGTATCAATTGCTTCTTGTACTTCAAGTGCGTTACCAATGGCCTCACCAAGCGGTTGACTCATATCAGAAATAACAGCCATCGTATTACGACCAACGTTATTACCAATGCGCACCATCGCTTCTGCTAAACGTTTTGCATCTTCATCTGTTTTCATAAATGCACCTGCTCCAGTTTTTACATCAAGAACAATTGCATCTGCACCAGCAGCAATTTTTTTACTCATAATCGAGCTTGCAATAAGCGGAATTGAGTTTACTGTTGCCGTTACATCACGAAGTGCATACAATTTTTTATCCGCAGGTGTTAAGTTTCCACTTTGACCAATAACTGCGATTTTGTTTTCATTTACAAGACGCATGAATTCATCATTTTCGATTTCAACATGGAATCCTGGAACTGCTTCTAATTTATCAATCGTACCACCAGTATGTCCTAAACCACGTCCAGACATTTTTGCAACCGGTACACCTAAAGCGGCTACTAATGGACCTAATACAAGTGTTGTTGTATCACCAACGCCACCTGTTGAGTGCTTATCTACTTTTACTCCTTCAATAGCTGATAAGTCGATTGTATCACCACTATTTACCATTGCCATTGTTAAATCAGCACGTTCTTGATCGTTCATATCTTGGAAGAAAATTGCCATTGCAAGTGAACTTACTTGATAATCAGGAATATCACCATTCGTATATCCTTCAACAATAAAGTTAATTTCTTCTGTCGTTAATGCATGTCCGTCACGTTTTTTTGCAATTAGGTCCACCATTCTCATTGTGAGGTCACCCCTTCATTTGTTTTACGATTGCTTTTACTAATGCTAAGAAGTTAGCTTTAACACGTTCTGTCGTTTCGATTACTTCATCGTGGTGAAGTGGCTGATCTAAAATACCAGCTGCCATATTTGAAATACAAGAAATACCAAGTACTTTCATACCAGCATGACGCGCTACAATTACTTCAGGTACTGTTGACATACCAACTGCATCTCCGCCAAGTGTACGAAGCATACGAATTTCAGCAGGTGTTTCATATACAGGACCTGTCATTCCTACGTATACACCTTCTTGTACTTTAATATTTAAGTCTGCTGCAACTTGTTTCGCCATTTCACGAAGTTCTGTCGTATATGATGTAGACATATCAGGGAAACGTACACCCATTTCAGAATCATTTGGTCCGATTAATGGATTTGTACCCATGAAGTTAATGTGGTCTGAAATTAACATAAGATCGCCTGGCTCGAATGATGTATTTACACCACCAGCTGCATTTGTTACAACAACTGTTTCTACACCTAGTTCTTTCATAACACGAACTGGGAATGTTACTTTTTGCATGTCGTATCCTTCATAGAAGTGGAAACGTCCTTGCATTGCTACTACTGTTACACCTTGAAGTGTACCGAATACTAATTGACCTGCATGGCCTTCTACAGTTGAAACTGGGAATTCAGGGATTTCACTATAAGGTACTGTTACTGCGTTCTCAATTTCATCTGCTAATACACCTAGTCCAGATCCAAGGATTAGTCCTACTTGTGGCGTTTCTTGAAATTTCTCTTTTAAGTATGAAGCTGATTTTGTAATAAGTTCACGATTCATTTGTTTATCCCCCTATTTCTTTAGCTCGTTTAAGAAGCTTGTTCCGTGTTCTGGCATTTTCACACCGAAGTTTTCTGCTACCGTTGCACCAATATCAGCAAATGTTTGACGAAGTGCTAATTCTTGTCCGCCTTCTTTCATGCTTGGGCTATATGCTAATAACGGTACATATTCACGTGTATGATCAGTACCAGGATGTACTGGATCATTACCATGGTCTGCTGTAATTAATAATAAATCATCTTCTTTTAGTTTTTCGAATACTTCTGGAAGACGTGCATCATAGTCTTGCAGTGCTTCTCCATATCCTTGTGGATCACGGCGGTGACCGAATAATGCATCAAAGTCAACTAAGTTTAAGAAGCTAAGGCCTGTAAAGTCCATGTTTAATGTATCTACAAGCTTATCCATTCCATCCATGTTAGACTTCGTACGAAGTGATTCAGTTACCCCTTCACCATCATAGATGTCAGAAATTTTACCGATAGCAATCACATCGTAGTCACTATCTTTTAATTCATTCATTACCGTGCGGCCAAATGGTTTTAACGCATAATCATGACGGTTCGGTGTACGTGTGAATTTCCCTGGTTCTCCAAGGAATGGACGAGCGATAACACGACCTACCATGTACTTTTCATCTAACGTTAATTCACGTGCAATTTTACAAATTTTATATAACTCTTCAAGTGGCACTACTTCTTCGTGTGCTGCGATTTGTAATACGCTATCAGCAGAAGTGTAAACGATTAAAGAACCTGTTTCCATTTGTTCTTGACCAAGTTCATCAAGAATCTCAGTTCCAGAAGCTGGTTTATTACCGATAATTCTACGACCTGTTTTTTCTTCTAATTCATCAAGTAATTCTTTTGGGAATCCTTCAGGGAACACTTGGAATGGTGTATCAATGTAAAGACCCATAATTTCCCAGTGTCCTGTCATTGTATCTTTACCAGTAGATTTCTCTTGCATTTTTGTATAATATCCAAGCGGTTTTTCTACTTTAGAGATACCTTTCATTTCACGAATGTTACCAAGACCTAACTTCACCATATTTGGCATTTGTAATCCATTCATATGTTCAGCAATGTGACCAATTGTGTCAGAACCTAAATCACCAAATTGCTCAGCATCTGGTGCTTCGCCGATTCCTACAGAGTCCATTACGACTAGGAATATACGTTTATATTTATTCATAACTGCGACCTCCTATAAGTTCAGTTCTACTTCTTGTAGTATGTTCAAAACGCTATAAAGTGAAACTGTTATTCATAAGAATTATCTTTCGTTCTCACTGGCAAACAGTACTTCTTTAATTGATTCTCTAACCTATTTCGTTTCCTTTGAAACGACTCAAAAACATTTCTAGTTTTTTCTAAGTCAGATGTCAGACATCTGATACTGATATCATAACATGTTTACGCTTTCTTTTTAATACATTTTCGTAGAATTTCTCATTTTCTTCACACTTCTATTGTAATCCATTATGCAAATAAGTGCTAATTATTTTATGATTTATTTCTTCATATAAAACGAAACTTTGATTAGCAGATGTTTCGTTCGTCTCCAATGATTATTAGCCCTCATCAATCGGGCGTTTGCGGGATAAAAATAAAAAGCAGCTCTAAAGAGCTACTTTTTATTTTACTTCTACTGTTTCTTCTTTATGTTCATGTAGTTCACCTTTTTTAACATGAACTTTCACTTTGTAAGCACCGTTTTCTTTGAAAGTATGTTTCGTTTCATACTCTCCTTTATTTCCTTCTTTCGCTGGAATAAATTCGTGCTTTTCAACACCATCTTTCCAAATCTCAAGTTGTACTTCAGCACCAGTTAACGCTTCTTCTTTTTGTTTTAAATGAACTTTCATTGTTGATTCTGCATTTGCTTTTATATCACCAGCCATAAGGTGGATCATTGTATCGCTTTTATGATCGCCATGTCCTGCACCGTGATCACTATTTTCTTTTTTCGCATCTTCTACTTTCGCATTTCCTACAGCAACTTTGTGTGCTGGCATAACGTGCATATCGCGTGCATTTGTATGAGGAATAATATGATATACTCCATCAGTTTCAAATGTTTTCTCTACTGCATAAACACCTTTCCCTTTATGCTTACCGTCTAGCATCTCATGTTTCTCGTCGCCATCTTTCCAAATTTCAAACTTTACGTCATCAGCATCCGTTACTCTTTCTTTACCTTGTGTAACAAGTGCTTGTACTTCTGTTTTTTCACCAGGTTTAATTTCTTTCGGATTCGTTTGAATCGCTACGTTTATACTTTCAAGTTTCTTTTCTTTTTTCGGTTCTTCTTTGTTTGTATTACAGCCAGCCAACGCTAGCATCGCGATAAATAAAATCATAATAAGTTTTTTCATCATCATTTCCTCCTTCATTCCTTATTTAGTATAGAGGAAATACATTGTAATATTCTAGTCTTCTGCTGAAAACAATATACGAAATGTTTGTGAAGTTTCTGTGAAGCGGTCTTCCCTTCTGATTCTATGAAAAAAGAGCATAGTAACTATGCTCTCGGATGAAACTGTTTATATACATCTTTTAATCTAGCTTTTGAAACATGCGTATAAATTTGCGTCGTTGAAATATCTGCATGTCCTAGCATTTCTTGCACCGCACGCAAGTCTGCTCCATTTTCTAATAAATGCGTAGCAAAAGAATGGCGCAACGTATGCGGTGTAAGCTCTTTTGCAATATTTGCTTCTTTCGCTAATCGTTTTAAAATTTTCCAAAATCCTTGTCTTGATAATCGATTCCCATGATGGTTTAAAAAGAGTGCATCTACTACTTTTTTACCCATCAATTCTCTTCTTCCCTTTTCAATATACTTTTGAATCGCTTCCGTCGCTAAACTTCCTAGTGGAATAATTCTTTCTTTATTCCCTTTCCCTATGCAACGAACAAATCCCATCGTTAAATGTACATCTTCTAAATTTAAGGCAATTAATTCCGAAACACGAAGTCCTGTTGCATATAATAACTCTAGCATCGCTTTATCACGAACCCCAAAAGCACTCGTCATTTTTGGTGTCTGAAGTAACGCTTCTACTTCATCGATTGATAATACTTTCGGTAATTTCCGTTCTCCTTGCGGCGTTTCAATATGTACGGATGGGTCGTGCTCTACCGCTCGTTCACGAAGTAAGAATTGGTGAAACGAACGAATCGATGCAATATGACGTGCTAATGTTTTCGAAGATTTTCCGTTTTCTTTTAAGTGCTGCAGAAAATTAACAATGTGCAAGCGTGTCACTTCATGAAAGCTTTTCGCTTGTTCTACATTTTGCAAATACTTTACATAACTTTTTAAATCCCGTTCATAAGATACTACTGTATTTTTCGCTAGTCCTTTTTCGACAACCATATAATGAATAAAATCTTTTAATTGATCTTCCAATCTACACTACTCCCCATTTTCATAGAAAAACATCATTCTATTTACGAAAGCATCCTTTGCCGGCTCTTCATTCCCTGATACTTTTTCTACAGTCTCTTCTTTTGGCTTTTCATAACGATGATAGCTTTCATATTCTTCATTTATCCATAGTATAGCGAAATAAAACAAAATCGTACAACTTGTAAATAATAAAAATACTTTTATCCCATCAAAAGTTAATTTTAAAGCTCGGCGCATTGTAAATTCCTCCAAAATATAAGTTATTACAACATATGCCAAGCTTTCACCAATTTATACCTTATTCAAATAAAAAACCTCTTCCTAGATAAATAGGAAAAGGTTATTTTTCATCCGTTTCATTTTCTTGACAATTTTTACAAATCCCATGGAATGTTAAACGATGATCCTTCACCTTAAAGTTCCAGTCACGTTCTACTTTCCTTTCCACTTCACCAAGTAAATCTTCTTGTATTTCTTGTACAGCACCACATTGTGTACAAATCAAATGATGGTGGAAACGCTGCGCACCTTCTTGGCGTAAGTCATAGCGTGAAACACCGTCTCCGAAGTTAATCTTATCGACAACTTTTAACTCAGATAATAGTTCTAAAGTTCGATAGACGGTTGCTAATCCGATCTCTGGCGACTTTTCTTTTACAAGGAGGTAAACATCTTCTGCGCTTAAATGATCTTCTTCATTTTCTAGCAGCACACGAACTGTTGCTTCACGTTGCGGTGTTAACTTGTAGCTCGCTGCATGTAATTGCTTCTTAATTCGTTCAATTCTTTCTTCCATTCGGTACTACTCCCTCCTCGCCACTCTTACACCATTATATCAGAAGAAGGGCTTCTGTCAAAAGAAAAACAATAAAAACAAATTGATAATTATTCTCATAAAGTATTTATTGTTTATTAATAGCCTCAACGACTTCTTTCATTAAAACTGGTGATGCATAAGCTTCTACACTAGAAGCAAGAGCTAACACCGCTCCAATTACAAGAAAGAAGCATGTATAACGAATTAATAACGGTAATAGCGGCTCGGTTATTTTCCGAATAAATTGATGCCTAATCATGCGTAAGGAAAAGCTTGCTGCAATTGTTGTCATAACGAGAAATACTGGAATAATAATGAGGTTTTGTGGCAATACAGAAACGAATGCTAATAATAATCCATTCCATCCATGCTGACTGACTAAAAAACCTACTGTAAATCCGACAACTACTCCTTTTACAAACAATAAAATAAAAATAAGTGGCAAACCAATAATTGAAATCCCCAAAATCCAAATAAATCCAATGTATTTTAATTGCGAAAAGTAACTTTCTCGAAACATTTCGCTTGCAATAGCAAATTCTCCTTTAGAAACTTGTCCAAAAAAACGTTGTAAATAAAATGATAAATCTTGTTTTTGATTTAATTGTAGACTATTTACGAGAATGGCCCCAAATATTACTCCCATCAATAATAAAACTGCGTTAAATATATATAATGAAGAGTTTTCCTGTATGTGAGACATTACACGGTCTTGCCAAGTTTTTCTCCACATTTTTCTTCCCTCCGTTCACACTCTTACTAAAAATGTATGAAAGAAAGAAAAAAGTATGACGAATTAACATTGAAATTCCGCTCTACTTTGCTAAACTAAAAAGTAGAGAATAGGAGGGATTTCTCTTGAAACCATTATTATTAGATTTTCCAACATTATTTCAAACTGAACGCTTACAAGTTCGTAAGCCATTTCCAGGTGATGGTGCAGAAGTGTATGAAGCAATCCAAGCTTCTCTAGAAGACTTAGTACCGTGGATGCCAATTAACGCTGAGACAGAAGAAAGTGCTGAAGAAATCGTTCGTAACGCTCACGGGCAGTTTTTACTTCGTGAAACACTTGATTTTCACTTATACGATAAAGTATCTGGTACATTCATTGGGGCTATAACGCTCAAGCCTGAAAACTGGGATATTCCAAAGTTTTCACTTCACTTTTGGCTGCATAGTGCTTATACAAAACAAGGCTATATGACTGAAGCTATTAAAGGTGCCATTCAATTTGCCTTTGATAAGCTAAGTGCTAGAAGAATTGAAATCCGTATTGATGCAACAAATACAAATGCATGTAACCTAGCAGAACGTTTAGAATTTATTCTAGAAGGTACAATGGAAAATGATTTCATAGCACCAGACGGTAGCTTACGTGATGCACGCGTATACGCAAAAATCAATTAAAAAACACTCGCCTTTGGCGAGTGTTTATTTTTGTAGTTGTAAATATTGTACTGCAAACATCGTTTTCGCATCATGAATACGAAGATCTTTCATAAGAGTAATCGCTTCTTCTAATGATACTTCCATCAATTCCACAAACTCATCTTCATCTAACTCAGCTTTATTTTCTTTTTTCGTCAAACCTGTCGCTTTATATACATATAAAATTTCATCTGCAAATCCTGGAGATGTATAGAAAGAAGTAATAAGCTCCATATTTTTACATACATATCCTGTTTCCTCTTCTAATTCACGAACAGCTGTCACTTCAGGTTTTTCACCAGGTTCTAACTTGCCGGCTGGAATTTCTATAATCGCCTTTTCAAGCGCTTTACGATACTGCTCAACAAGCACAATTTTCCCCTCATCAGTAATAGCAATAATAGCAACTGCACCAGGGTGATTTACAATTTCACGTTTACTCATTGCTCCATTTGGTAATACTACATCATCAACACGAACTTTTATAACTCTACCATCAAAAATCGGCTCAGTTTTTACTGTTCTCTCTGCAAGATTACTCATACTACTTCATCTCCCTGTTCTATTTCCTATTCTTTCCTCATACATTTTACCACATTGAAAGGAGCGTGATAGAAATGAAAGTTTATATTTTACCAAATCGCGTCACTTTAGTCGGAAAAGCATGGCAAATTCGTCATAAGCTAAAACAATATGGCAAAGAGTATACAACTGTACAAGAGTGGATTACAGCAAGTAAAGTGAAACTTTAATCAGAGGAGGCATCCCCTCTGATTATTTGCCCTCACCAATCAGGGTAAAAAGGAAACGTTTGTCAACCTCTTTTTCCTTTCGTACAATAAGGGTAAGGAGGTTGACCTATGAAAAAACGTCAATTAGGAAACTCAGATTTGTTTGTTACAGAAATGGGCCTTGGCTGCATGTCTCTCGGTACATCTGAAACAGAAGCTATGCGTATTATCGATGAAGCAATCGATTTAGGAATCAATTTTTTTGATACAGCGGATTTATATGATTATGGGTTAAACGAAGAATTTGTTGGAAAAGCCTTAAAAGGGAAACGAGACCAAATTGTTCTTACAACAAAAGTTGGAAATCGATGGACAGAAGAAAAAAACGGCTGGTCTTGGGATCCTTCTAAGAATTACATAAAGGCTGAAGTGAAAGAAAGTTTACGTAGACTTCAAACTGATTATATTGATCTTTATCAACTTCATGGCGGGACGATTGAAGATCCAATAGATGAAACAATTGAAGCCTTTGAAGAATTAAAAAAAGAAGGTATTATTCGCCATTACGGTATTTCTTCTATACGTCCAAATGTCATCCGTGAGTATGCAAAACGTTCAAACATCGTTAGTGTGCTAATGGAATATAGCCTTTTAAATCGTCGCCCTGAAGAATGGTTCCCACTTCTAAATGAACATCAAATTAGCATTATTGCTCGCGGACCACTTGCAAAAGGAATTTTAACTGATAATAATGCAAGGAAGATAGAAAGAGTAAAAGAAAAAGATTACCTTTCTTATTCTTACGATGAATTATATGCGACACTCGCGAGTGTAAAAGAAATAATCGGGGAAAGCTCTTTAACAGGAACAGCTATTCAATATTGCTTACATAACGAAACCGTTGCAGCTGTTATACCTGGTGCAAGCTCTATTCAACAATTACAAGAAAATGTACAGGCTAGTAAACAAACACAGTTAACAACAGCAGAATATATACAACTTCAGCAAATTGCGAAATGTGATACTTACGCTTTACATCGTTAAAAAAGACGCTACCATACTGGTAGCGTCTTTTCATAGCGTATCATATTTATCAGGATTCGTTCCTACATGTAAATTACGATTTAACGTATTAATTTGAGTCATCTCTTCTTCCGTTAGTGAAAAATCAAAGATAGTAAAATTCTCCTTAATGCGAGATGGTGTAACAGATTTGGGAATCGTCACTACCCCGCTCTGAATATCCCATCTTAATATAACTTGCGCAGGTGTTTTATCATATTTAGTAGCAATGGCCTGAACAATCGGGTGCTCGAATACTTCCCCACCTCTCATTAATGGGCTCCATGCCTCCATTTGAATTTGCTCACCTTGACAGAAATCACGCAATTCAAATTGCGCTAACATCGGATGAAGTTCCACTTGGTTGACCATCGGCTTCACCTTACAATTTGGTAATAACAGCTCTAAATGATGTTTATGAAAATTAGAAACACCAATCGCACGCACTTTACCTTCTTCATACAGTTTTTCTAACGCTCGGTACGTATCGACATACTTCCCTCTTATTGGCCAATGTATTAAATATAAATCTACATAGTCCATTTGTAATTTCTTTAAGCTTTTTTCAAACGCCTCAAGTGTTTCCTCATATCCTTGATCATCGTTCCAAACTTTTGTTGTAATAAATATGTCTTCTCTCGGAATCCCTGATTCACGAACGGCTTCTCCGACACCGCTTTCATTTTCATATACAGTTGCTGTATCAATCGAACGGTATCCAACTTCTAACGCTGTTTTTACTGCTTGTTTTACTTCGTCGCCTTCTTTCGCTTTATAAACGCCTAAACCAATCATCGGCATTTTTACGCCATTATGAAGTGTAGTTGTTGGAATGTGCACAGTCGTCTCCCTTTCATTGTTACATTTTTTATAAGCCACCACTTTATTTCAACAAGATTCAACCAAAAAGTCAAAACATATGTACAGTTTACATAATAATTTTATACACTAAAACGCAAACTCAATTATTCATATTTCCTTCTCTCCATTCTTTCGCTTTTTCATCAACACGACGCACAAACTCATTTTTTCCTTCCGTATATAAGGTGCCCTCATATGTATATTTTTCGGCTAATTCTTTCTTTAAGGTTGCATATGCCTCTGCTTCTTCACAATGAGCCATCATATAATCACGAAACGCTAAATGCCTTACTATCTCAGGATTTCCTTTTTCAAAAACATGTAAGTGATACGAGCGTTTTTCCTCCGTTCCATGAATAAAATAACGACGTCTTGAAATACCATTTTCCCCTTTTACGATATAACCAAGTTCTTCAAAACGTTCATTCCAATGATCTACTCTGTCGATACTCTCTACTTCCATAATCATATCTATAATTGGTTTAGCTGCCAGTCCTGGCACTGATGTACTTCCAATATGATGGACTTTCACCATTTCTGGCATCGCCGATTTTAATCGTTCGGCCTCTATTTGAAATTTTTCATTCCAATGATTTTCATGCGGAACGACTACAATTTTTCTCATTAAAACTCCCCTTTTCTTACAAACTCGTCAAAAAAATGATCAGCGGTATGCACTGATCATTTTTTATATTATTTAAAGTCTTTCCAAGTAAGGCTACTTTCACTTAACAGTTCTTCAAATGATTTATTCTTTTCACGTTCTTTTTGTTCTCGGCGCTTTCTTTCCAGTTCAGCTGCCTCTTTTTCTTCTTCTCTCACTTGCAATTCTTTCTTCTTATTCTTTAATTGCTGCATGAGTGAATCATTTAATTGATCGCCTAATGTAAGCGACTCTTTCTCTGGTTTATTCACTTGCGATTGTCTTTGCATTTGTCTTTGCTTCTTTTTCTTCATGTTACTCACCTTTTACTTTTTTCTCCATTATAGTAGATACACAATGAACTCGACAATAAAAAAGGTTCGTTACTCTATTATTCACTTTTTGTAAATATATTAATTTTTCAAAAAAAACTAAATTTTTATATAGATATAATCCTATGAATCTATTAAAATTATGTCGTATGATGTCAGATTATAAAAAAGGAGAATTAAATTATGTGGAAAAAAATCATTCCTGCTGTTGCCGTTTTAAGCACCATTACTTTTTCAACTGTATTTGCCGCTCCCCCATCTCAGACTCCAGCTGAACAAAACCGCTACATAGACGTACAAATACTTGGTATTAATGATTTCCATGGACAACTAGATACTGTTAAAAAAATTAATAACAAAGAAGCTGGTGGCGCTGATTACTTAGCTACTTATTTAAAAGAACGTAAAAAGCAAAACCCGAATACACTTCTCGTACATGCGGGCGATATTGTCGGAGCTAGCCCACCAGTTTCAGCGTTGTTACAAGACGAACCAACGATTGAATTTTTAAATGACTTAAAATTCGATGTTGGTACAATCGGAAACCATGAATTTGATGAAGGTATCGATGAAATGAAACGCCTCATTTACGGTGGATATCACGAGAAAACAGGGAATTTCAAAGGTGCTAACTTCCCTTATGTCGCTGCTAACTTCTATAATAAATCCACCGGCCGCTTATTTTTACCGCCATTTACTGTAAAAATGGTAAATGGTGTGCCTGTAGGATTCATTGGCGTTGTTACAACTGATACACCAAATGTCGTGATGCCTACTATGCTTAAAAATGTAGAAATCACTGACGAAGTAGAAGCAATTAATAAATCAGCGCAACAATTAAAGCGTCTTGGCGTTAAATCCATTGTCGTCCTTGCTCATGTTGGCGGAACAACAGATGAGTCTGGTGTGACAAATGGAGACCTTACTCGAATTGCAAATGAAACAGATCCGGAAGTTGATGTTATTTTTGGTGGGCATAGTCACACATATGTAAATGGTACGGTAAATAATAAACTAATCGTCCAAGCGAACTCTTACGGAACAGCTTTCTCAGACGTAGATGTAACAATTGATCGTAAAACAAAAGATATTGTAAAGAAAAAAGCTGAAGTGATTACAACATACCATGAAGGTGTAGAACCTGATAAACAAGTAAAGAAAAAACTAGATCAATATAAAGAAAAAATCGCACCACTTGTAAATGAAGTTGTCGGAAAATCTACAGCACCTATTGACCGTAAACAAAATGATGCTGGTGAGTCCACTCTTGGAAATTTAGTTGCCGATGCCCAGCGCCAAACGATGCAAACTCAAATCGCACTTATGAATCCGGGAGGCATTCGTAATGATTTAGATGCTGGCGATATTACATGGGGCGAATTATACGGCATTCAGCCTTTTGGAAACCAATTGATTAAAGTAGATTTAACAGGCCAAGATATTCGCGACATTTTAAATCAGCAATGGCAAAAAGGCACGACGAGAATGCTTCAAATTTCAGGTATTCAATATACGTGGGATGCAAATAAACCAAACGGTGAAAAAGTTACGAATATACGCTTAACAAATGGCGAAGAGTTATCTCCATCTAAAACGTATAGCGTAGTTGCGAATGCTTTCTTAGCTTCTGGCGGTGACGGATTCGTATCATTTAAAAATGGGAAGAATTCAGAAACTGGTCCAAACGACTTTGAAGCGTTAGTCGATTATGTAAAACAATTAAAAGAACCAATTCAGCCAGTTATTGATGGTAGAATTCAAAAAATAAATTAAGTATTTCCCTAATATGCGATCCAGATTTTCATTGTAAAGGATACGCACTTATACTTACTTAATCCACAATATTAGTAAAACCTAAAAAGGATACTCGTTCTTACAATGAACTTAGTATCCTTTTCTTTAGTCATCAAAATGTGCTGTTTTGTTAAAGTCATATTGCTGTAAAAATTGCTGTAACGCCTCTTCTACAAGTTTAGATTTTTGAATTCCTTTCGCTTCTGATATAACGTCTAATTTTGCTAATATTTCTTTATTTATAGAAAAGGTTCGTTTCTTTTTCTCTGTACTTATACTCATAATTGGCGCGATTACTTCTTCTCTCTTTCTTAATAACTCATAAATACTTTGTAATTGCTCATAAATTAATAATTGATAATCCGTTTTCGCATATTGAAGGGCTGTCGCTTCTTGGAGTTGTAAGTGACGCGGTTCTTCTCCATCTCCTACAAAAATACGTTTCTTCTGTTCTCCATCATATTCGTATCCAATTAATCTTAATTTCTTTGATAATGTATACGGGCTTATTTCAAGACGTTTTGCTATGATAGCGATGGATTCACGTCTATTTAAGCTATCTATAATTTCTCCAATCGTCACAATTTCCCTCCTCCCGTGTTGAAATGACACTAGTATGGTATGTTACAATGATTTTCTAACAGTATATGCAAAACGAATAGCCTGTGCGATTCATACGATTTCAGAAAAGGAGGTTTTCAATATGCTTTTTCGTAGCTATACTCCACAGTTTTATAATGAAAATAAACAACTCATTCCTAATAGTATCGCTACGATGGAAAGCGTTATGATTCATAATCGAAAACAAACTCTCCTTATGCGCGGGCAAAGCATAGAGCAGCCTATTTTATTATGCTGTCATGGTGGACCGGGCATGGCACAAATCGGATTTATTCGCCATTTTCAAAAAGAATTGGAGAAACATTTCATCGTTATTAATTGGGATCAGCGTGGGGCAGGTAAATCTTTTTCAATGAAAGATTTCGGAGCAAATTTTACAATCGAACAATTCGTTTCCGATGCAAAAGAAGTTATTCACTATGTACTTAAAAAGTTCAATAAACAGAAACTATTTCTCGCTGGTCATTCTTGGGGAAGCATTATTGGGCTTAACATAGCACATCAATATCCACAGTATATCGAGGCTTACATCGGTATTGGGCAGATTGTACATATGAAACAAAACGAAGAATTGCTATATCAGCATTTAATTCGTTCTGCAAAAAAACATAATCATAAAAAAGCGTTAGCTTCCCTTTTAAAATTAGGCAAGCCACCATTTTTAGATACGAGACGCCTCATTATTCAAAGAAAATGGCTTGGCACATTCGGCGGAGCAATCCAAAACGGATCTTCCTTTTCTTTCATACGAAAAGGCTTCTTTTCTCCTGAATATACGCTATTAGATTGGTTCAAGTTTCTCGCAGGAAATTTAAAATCTGGCGTTTTATGGGAAGAAATGCTGACAATCGATTTCTTTTCTTCTATTTCAAGTTTATCTATTCCGGTTTATTTTTGTTCTGGTCGCTATGATTATCAAACTCCTTATGCACTCGTTCAGGAATATTGCGATGTCATAGAAGCACCCATAAAAAAGATGATTTGGTTTCCAAATTCAGCACATTCTCCTGATTTAGAAGAACCAGAATTATTCGCTAATTCTTTACAATCAATTAAACAAGAGCTAGCTTTTCAACATTAGTAACAAAAGGCTCTTTTACATTTCATAGAAAACATTTTATAATAATATGTCGCAACTATGTATAAATATAGCAAAGTGCTTCATATTTACTTGCCTTAACACAATAAAAATTTAGGGAGATTACATTTATTATGAATGCTGTACTCGTCGCAGTAGCAGTTATGCTATTGCTTAGTTTGTTACGTGTCCAGGTCATTGTCGCCATCATTGTTGGAGCTTTAACAGGCGGAATTATCGGCGGACTCGGTATTTCAGAAACTATTAACACTTTTACAACTGGTCTTGGAAACAGTGCTCCAATCGCTTTAAGTTATGCAATGCTTGGCGGTTTCGCTATTTCCCTTTCCAAAACCGGACTTCCAGATGCCATGATTCAAACTGCATTAAAATGGATTGGCAATGAACAAGACACAAAAAAACAAGTTTATTCAAAAATACTTATTTTATTCATCATTTTAACGATGGCTTGTTTCTCACAAAATGTTATCCCTGTTCATATCGCTTTCATCCCCATCTTAATTCCAGCACTTTTAAAAGTATTAAATGAGCTGAAAGTAGATCGAAGGCTTGTTACATGTATTATTACATTCGGCTTAATTACTCCTTACATGTGGATTCCTGCAGGATTCGGAAAAATTTATCATGACGTATTACAAACAAATGCGGCGCAAAGTGGTCTTACATTTGACGTTACGCTTATTCCAAAAGCGATGACTATTCCAGCAATCGGTATGATTATTGGATTATGTGTCGCTGTATTTATTACGTATCGAAAACCTCGTACGTACGAAACAGAACAAATTCATACTACCGAAAATGAAATCGTTCCCTATACAAAACGAAGCATTACTTTCGGGCTAGTATCTATCTTAGCTACATTGACTGTTCAATTAGCAACAGAATCAATGATTTTCGGCGCTCTAGCGGGAATTATTGTTTTATCAGTTAGTGGTAGTCTGCCTCTTAAAGAAGCAGATGCAATTTTAACAAGCGGAATGCGTATGATGTCCTTTATCGGATTTGTTATGATCTCTGCTGCCGGGTTCGGTGCTGTCCTTCGAAAAACAGGACATGTTGAATCCCTTGTACAAACGAGTGCACATATAATTGGAAATAACAAACCACTCGCTGCATTTCTTATGCTCGTTATTGGACTTCTCGTTACGATGGGAATTGGTTCATCCTTTTCAACCATTCCTATCTTAACAACAATTTTTGTACCTCTTTGCATGCAGCTTGGATTTAGTCCAATGGCCACAATTGCAATTATCGGTACAGCTGGAGCGCTAGGCGATGCGGGATCTCCAGCATCAGATAGTACACTTGGACCAACATCCGGTTTAAATGCTGATGGTCAACACCATCATATATGGGATACATGTGTACCGACTTTTCTGCATTATAATATACCGTTACTTATATTCGGCTTTATTGCCGCAATTACATTATAAAAGGTGCGTTTTATACGCACCTTTTACTTTTTTATTTTTCCTTTTAATTGTTGCAAAGCTATTTCCCCATTTTCTTCGACACAACTTTCAATTTTCATGAGTGACGGACCTATCCATTCACTTTCTATGTTCCCATTCAGTCCGATAATTTTCAATTTATCCGGTATACGGATATTTAAATTTTTCGCTGCTCGAATTAACTCAAAAGTAACCTTATCACTTGAAGTTACAATTCCATCTATATACGGATAAGTTTGCAATAATGTAATAAACTGTTTATTCGTATACCCTTGTACACATACTTCTCTATAAGAGATTCCTCCCTCCCAAGCAGCGTCTAAAAATCCTGATATGTGCTCTTCCATTTCTTCACTATCTTCTCTCTCATCGAAATAAGCAAGAAAATGACAGTCTTTTTCTTTTAATACAGAAACCGCTCTTTGTCCACTTTCATAATAATTTGCATGAGCTTTTTTTTCATCAATCACAACAAAAGGAAGTGGAATTTCTCCTATACTTTTAAAAACTGATCTTGTCAAAATAACACCTGCAACGTTATTTTCCTTCAACATATGTATGTATCCATCTTTATTCTCTATATTACAAACAATAATTTGATACCCTTCTTTATATGCTATTTCCTCAATACAATGTAGCAAAGTGATGTTTGATGGGTTATATAAATTGTCTACAAGTAATGCAATTATCGTTGAATTCTCTTTAAACAATGGCTTTGCTGCACTATTTGGTCTATAACGTAATTCCTCAATTGCTTTCTTTACTTGTTTTACTGTGTCCTCATGAACGTATCCTTTTTCATTAATAACTCGTGAAACGGTTGCGACTGAAACACCTGCCAATTTTGCAACATCACGTATAGTTGCCACATCGTCACCCCTTAATATGGTAATAGATTACAATTTTACGGTAACCTAAATTACAATATTCGTCAAGGTTAATAACTTACATTTCTGAAAATTGTTACATCATCACACTAAACGATACTCTAACTGAATTTCATGTAAAATTGGGACATTATCATACCCAATACGTGGAATTTCTTTCTTTATTTTTCGTGCCTCTTCCACTGCATTCACATATAAATGAGTCATCATAAAATTACGTTTTTGGTAAAAACGTAACGCATTCATATTATCGTTTGTTGTAATAAGCCAAACCTGCCTGCACCGCTCTTCTTCTGCGACTTGCAATACACAATCTACAAGTTTCGTCCCTATTCCTTTTCTTTCTTCAAAGCTATCTAAAGATACAATTTCGCACATATTTCCGGTCACTTCATATGTTATAATTCCAATTATTCTGTCATCTAAGAGCGCAACAAATCCTGGCAACTCTTCTAACTGATGCCCCTTACCACGTGAAACCATCAATGAACTCCCCCAGTTCTCACACATGAACATTCGGATTGTTTCTTTCATCGCTGGCGTAATTTTTTGTATATACACCATTTCCTATTTCTCCCCTTTTCTATCATTGTGATACAATGTAAGTGTATCACATGTAATGGTATTTGGAGGATGAGGTAAAGTATGAAACGTTTTTTTGCAGCATTGTTTACTATACTAGGTGCGATAACTGCCCTTGGGATTTTCTTTACAAATAAAGTGATGTACTTAAAGAAAAAAACAGAGGAAGAAGTACTCGAAAGAGAAACGAAAAAACATTTTCGTATAGAGGATTTTGATGCTCTTCATAAAGAAGAAATTCATATTCCTTCGCAATTCGGATATGATCTTCACGGATATTACATTCCTGCTGGTCATTCCAATAAGTTTATGATTTTTTGTCACGGCGTAACTGTAAATAAAATGAACTCTGTAAAATATGCAAGGTTATTTTTAAACAGAGGATATAATGTCGTTATTTATGATCATCGTCGTCATGGTAAAACTGGCGGAAAAACAACAAGCTATGGATACTATGAAAAACATGATTTAAAATCTGTAGTTGACTGGCTAAAAAGTCGTTTTGGAACAAATATTACTCTCGGTATTCATGGTGAATCTATGGGCGCTGCAACACTTCTCCAATACGCAGGACTTGTAGAAGATGGTGCTGATTTCTATATTGCAGATTGTCCTTTTTCTGATTTTTACGGGCAATTACAGCACCGTTTAAAAGTTGAATTCCATTTACCTAAATGGCCTTTATTACCTTTAGCAAATGCTTTTTTAAAAGTGCGTGACGGTTATACGATTCGTGAAGTTTCACCAATTGATTGTATAAAAAACATTAACAATCCCGTCCTCTTTATTCATAGTAAAGATGATGATTATATTTTAGCTGATATGACGAAAGCACTATATGAAGCAAAGGAAAACAATAAACAACTTTATATTGCAGAGCGCGGCGCGCACGCTTGCTCTTATAACGAAAATAAAGAAGAGTATGAAGCAGCCGTTGATCAATTTTTAAACTCATATGTAAAAGAAACAAAAAACAGGCTTGCATAAGCCTGTTTTTTTATTGCGCTAAAACGTCTGTAACTTGTTCCATGTTTTCAGAAATCCATTGCATTGCATCATCTAACGTTGGAAATTCTGTCGTTTGAAATGTTACTTCATCTTGAAGTAACCAAACATCCTTCGCCTCTTGCCCTACACCTGCAATGGACCAATGTAACAAACTATATGGATGATTATCATTCAAAAATGATGCCCACGTGCGCTCATTTGCAATGTTTCGTAATGTATGTAATTGTTTATCCATCTCTCGTCACCTTACTCTAGTCAGTTATGAAAACCATTATAACACTCTCTTCTTTCTCAAACAAAGTGCTCTTTTTATATTGTCAAGCACTTCCCTTGATTATATGATGAAATTAAGCGTTTGGGAAGGAGGGATAGCGTTGGCAAAAGTACAAATTAAAGTAAATGATAATGGCTCTTTTCGCGTTACAGGGGACGTGGAATTAGTCGATTCACAAGGGAATGTATTCCCAGCAAAACCGGCATTTTCTTTATGCCGTTGTGGTTTATCAAAAAATATGCCTTATTGCGATGCTTCGCATAAAGGGAAATTCGAGTCTGTTGTTAGAGCACCAGAGGCAGAATAATTTCACATGTGACATGCACATTTTTTTGTGCATGTTTTTTCTTTTTAGCAACTCCGTTATATCCCTTCTCCTTACAACATTTCTAATACTTTTGTCTCCATTCCAGCCTACATATATTTTCACACAATTCTTCACATTCGAATATTTTTTTCTAGCCTTTTATTTTTTTTGTGCTATAATTTGAGCAAACAACATCCTTCGGGGTCGGGTGAAATTCCCAACCGGCGGTGATGAAGTGCAAACTTCTAAGTCCGTGACCCGTTTTCAACTCGAAAACGGTGGATCTAGTGAAACTCTAGGGCCGACAGTATAGTCTGGATGGGAGAAGGATATGTTTTCTAGTAATTTTATATAGCGAATACACTTTTATTTCAGTATGCATATTTTTAAAGTTTCATTTCGAATCTTTATATATGTTTTATTTTGTATACTTATGTTTCTATACTGGAATAAAAAGATACGACTAGCGCTTGAAAAATTCGATATTTTGCTAGGTTTTTTCCTTATGCCAAAATATCAATCATCGTTAGGTTTCTTTCCTATACTTTCGTATTCGAACTATATTTCTAGAAATCACGTCTCCCAAACCCCAAGGATATAAAATCCTTGGGGTTTTTTGATTTTTTCAGGAGAGGTGAAGAGAATGACAGATCAAGAATATATGAGGATTGCCCTGCAGCTAGCCGAAGGGACATCCGGACAAACAAGTCCAAATCCTATGGTTGGTGCTGTTGTTGTAAAGGACGGAAACATCGTCGGTATGGGAGCTCATTTACGTGCTGGTGAAGAACACGCAGAAGTTCATGCTCTTCATATGGCTGGTGAAAAAGCAAAAGGAGCTACCGTTTATGTAACACTTGAACCGTGTAGTCATTTTGGAAAGACACCACCTTGCTGTGAATTGCTCATCAAAAAAGGGGTCAAACGGGTTGTAATTGCTACTCTTGATTGCAATCCTCTCGTTTCTGGTAATGGAAAAAGGAAATTAGAAGAAGCTGGCATTGAAGTAACTACCGGTGTTCTTGAAGCAGAATCTACCTTATTAAATCGTTTCTTTTTTCACTACATGAAAACGAAACGTCCATTTGTAACAATAAAAACAGCGATGAGCTTAGATGGAAAAACAGCAACTGTCACTGGTGAAAGTAAGTGGATTACAGGTGAAGCAGCACGAGCTGATGTTCACCAATACCGCCATACACATGATGCGATTCTCATTGGAGTGAATACAGTTATAGCTGATAATCCGCATTTAACAACTAGAATTCCTAATGGGGGTAAACATCCTATTCGCGTTATTTTAGATACCCATTTACGAACGCCACCATCTTCTCATGTCATAACAGATGGTTTAGCACCGACATGGATTTTTGTCGGGAAAGATGTAAATAAAGAAAAAATAGCTTCTTATGAATCTGAAAATATAGCTATATTCCAAATGAAAACGAAGCAAATTGAAATTGAGGACCTCCTTTTCTTTCTTGGAAAAAAACAAATTCTTTCTCTATTCGTTGAAGGTGGTCAAACCGTTCACGCAAGCTTCTTACAAGCAAAGTATTTCAATGAAATTATAACTTATATAAGCCCGATATTAATTGGTGGGAAAGATGCCCCTACTTTATTTGGGGGAAATGGTTTCACAGCATTACAAGATGCACTTTCCTTGAAAATTCAAGAGATGAAACAAATTGGCGATGATATAAAAATCGTTGCAAATGCCCGCAGTGAGGTGACGGAATGTTTACAGGAATTGTAGAAGAATTAGGAACTGTTTCAAACATGCAACAAAGCGGAGAAGCGATGAAGTTAACGATTCATGCAAACAAAATTTTATCAGATGTTCACTTAGGTGATAGTATCTCGGTTAACGGTATTTGCTTAACTGTAACGAGTTTCACAACAACTTCCTTCACAGTGGACGCAATGCCTGAAACGATGCAATCAACATCACTTCGCATGCTTAAACCGCACTCTAAAGTAAATTTAGAACGAGCAATGCCTGCAAACGGACGATTCGGTGGGCATTTCGTTTCAGGACATATTGATGGCATCGGAACGATATTAAACAAAAAACAGCACTATAATGCCGTCTATTACAAAATAGCTATTTCTGATGAATTGCTGCGCTATTGTTTGCATAAAGGATCCGTTGCTGTTGATGGAACGAGTTTAACAATATTTGATATAGACGAAACTTCCATCACAATCTCACTCATCCCGCACACAGTAAGTGAATCTGTTATCGGAGAAAAGAGTGCCGGTGACATCGTAAACATCGAGTGTGACATGATCGGTAAATATATCGAACGCTTTATTTCTAAACCTGTAAAACGAACAGGTTCAATGAGCGAAAGCTTTTTACAAGAAAACGGATTTCTATAAGGGGGAAGCATGATGTTTCATCGTATTGAAGAAGCTCTAGAAGATTTAAAACAAGGAAAAGTCGTTATCGTATGTGATGATGAAAACCGTGAAAATGAAGGCGATTTTATCGCTTTAGCAGAGTATATTACGCCGGAAACGATTAATTTTATGATTACACATGGGCGTGGCCTCGTTTGTGTACCGATTACGGAAGAATACGCAGAACGTCTACAGTTAGAACCAATGGTAGCTCATAATACAGATTCGCATCATACTGCATTTACGGTGAGCATTGATCACGTTTCTACAACAACAGGAATTAGCGCTCACGAACGTGCAACTACGATACAAGAATTGTTAAATCCTGCATCAAAAGGTGCTGATTTCAATCGCCCTGGACATATCTTTCCATTAATTGCGAAAGAAGGAGGTGTCCTCCGCCGCGCTGGTCATACAGAAGCTGCTGTCGATTTAGCACAGCTTTGCGGAGCAGAACCAGCTGGAGTTATTTGCGAGATTATCAATGAGGACGGTACGATGGCACGCGTACCTGATTTACTACAGTGTGCAAAACAATTTGATATAAAAATGATTACAATAGAAGATTTAATTGCTTATCGCCGCCACCATCAAACATTAGTGACGAGAGAAGTAGAAATTACATTACCTACAGATTTTGGTACTTTCCATGCAATTGGCTATTCTAATTCATTAGATACGAAAGAACATATCGCACTCGTAAAAGGTGATATTTCAACAGGAGAGCCTGTACTTGTACGCGTTCATTCAGAGTGCTTAACAGGAGATGTATTTGGCTCATGCCGTTGTGATTGCGGACCACAACTCCATGCTGCACTTGCTCAAATTGAGCGTGAAGGAAAAGGCGTTCTTCTCTATATGAGACAAGAAGGACGAGGCATCGGCCTTCTTAATAAGCTTCGCGCTTATAAGTTACAAGAAGAAGGGTTCGATACTGTAGAAGCAAACGAAAAACTTGGGTTCCCTGCTGATTTGCGTGATTACGGTATCGGCGCTCAAATATTAAAAGATTTAGGTTTACAACATTTACGATTATTAACGAATAATCCAAGAAAAATTGCTGGCTTACAAGGTTACGATTTAAAAGTTACGGAGCGCGTACCGTTGCAAATGCCAACAAAAGAAGAGAATAAAACGTATTTACAAACGAAAGTAAACAAATTAGGACATTTATTAAACTTATAATTAAAGGAGAGATTTATTATGGTATTCGAAGGTCATTTAGTTGGTACAGGATTAAAAGTTGGGGTTGTTGTTGGACGTTTTAATGAATTTATTACAAGTAAGTTACTAGGCGGAGCTTTAGATGGATTAAAGCGCCACGGTGTAGAAGAAACTGATATCGATGTTGCTTGGGTTCCTGGCGCATTCGAAATTCCTTTAATCGCTAAAAAGATGGCTAGTAGCGGAAAGTATGATGCTGTAATTACGTTAGGTACTGTAATTCGTGGTGCTACAACACATTACGATTACGTTTGTAATGAAGTAGCAAAAGGTGTTGCATCTTTATCACTACAAACAGACATTCCAGTTATTTTCGGTGTATTAACGACTGAAACGATCGAGCAAGCGATTGAACGCGCGGGCACGAAAGCTGGTAATAAAGGCTATGAATCAGCTGTTGCTGCGATTGAAATGGCTCACTTATCAAAACAATGGGCATAAAAAAAGAGGCTACGGCCTCTTTTTTATTTTTTTACTTTTTTATTTTTTTCCGTACGTCTTTTATTAATTCATTCATTGTTTTTCCTTCTGTTTGTATATGAAGCGTTTGTGCTGTTCTCCATACATTCTCTCTTTTCTTCGCTTCTTCTATAATAGTAATTTCTTTTCGTACTTCCTTTAAATCTTTCCCTTCTGTTTTCAATCCAAAATGTTCAGCTTTCGTTCGAAAATGTTGTTCAATTCGTTGTTGCATCTCTTTTTGTTCAGGATTTTCGGCGGCCTTAACTGGATCAGCACTTATTGCTTTTAGTAAAATTAGACAAGTCATAATCGCTAATATATATTTGTGCATGTAAAATCCTCCAACCCAATATAAATTACATATTTACTATGTACAATTGTGGGTTGGAAAATTCGTCCACCAAAATTCTTTTTTCCGCTTGAAAAGCAATAGTATCAAGCGTTCACAGCTATTTATTACATTTTATTTACAAAAAAAGCAAACTCTTTTACAAGTTTGCTTTTTATCTATCTTATAATGCACATTCTTCAATCTCAAACCCTAAATCTTCAATCATACCCCAGTCCGCAGTCGGCTCTTGCCCAGCTGTTGTTAAATAATCCCCGACAAAGATAGAGTTTGCTGCAAATAAACCGATTGGCTGTACAGAACGTAAATTGATTTCACGTCCCCCTGAAATACGAATTTCTTTCGTTGGGTTTACAAAACGCATCATCGCCAGCACTTTTAAACATTCTACCGGTGTTAATTCTTTTTGTCCTTCAAGCGGTGTACCCTTTACAGCAACAAGGAAATTACATGGAATTGAATCTGCATCTATACGTTGTAATTCAAATGCAATTTCAGCACGCTCTTCTATTGTCTCCCCCATTCCAAAAATCGCCCCAGAGCACGGTGAAATACCCGCTTGTTTCGCTTTTTGAACTGTATCAACACGATCATCATACGTATGAGTGGAGCAAATACTTTCGTAATTATTTGCATGTGTATTTAAGTTGTGGTTATAACGATGTACACCCGCTTCTGCTAAACGTCCTGCTTGATCTTCGTTTAAGAAACCTAAACAACAACAAATCTTCAAATCTGTCGTTTCACGAATCTCCTTCACTGCTCCAATTACGTGATTCACCTCTTTATCCGTTGGGCGACGACCAGATGCTACAATACAGTATGTACCCGCTTTACGGCGAATTGCTTCATGTGCTCCTTCTACAATCTTTTCCTGCGTTAGCCATGCATATTTATCAATCGGTGCCTCTGAAATAATAGACTGCGAACAATATCCGCAATCTTCAGGACATAATCCAGATTTCGTATTAATAATCATATTTAATTTCACTTTCTTACCAAAGTGATGATGGCGAATGATGTAAGCTGCATTCATAATTTCTAAAACTTCTGTCTCATCAGCTTCTAATATCGCTATTGCATCCTCTTTCGTAATCATTTTCTCTTCTACTACGTCATATGCAAGTTTTTTCCAATCCCTTTTTGTTTGTACTTGTTTCATTTCATCTCTTCCCCTCTTTTGTTATATGCATAAATAAAGCGTGATACGTCGCCATTATCCCTTCATTTTCCGTGAAGTCTCTTTCGTATATGCGAAGCATCGCACGAAAGAGTGAGGGACTTTGACAATAGGATTCTTCATTACTATTAGTCGCTCCTACTTTTCGAATAGAGTGTAGAAACTCCCTAACTTCTGTAAATCTCTCTATGTAACATGTTTCAGAAACATGCACATCTCCTGTTTCTATTTCACATATATGGCGCAACTGATTTTTCGAATAAAAACGTTGTCCAATCGATGTTTCATTTTGTATATTTTTTTCTTCTTTCGCCCGCTGGAACGAAGCATGCAATTCTTGAAATGTTTCATGTCCAAACGTTGAAAAGAGTAATATCCCATCTATAGACAAATGATGAAATAAATTTCTTATCACTGGTTTTAAATCATTTAGCCATTGAAATGTGGCATTCGAAATAATGACATCATATGTTTCTTCTAGTCGTAATCTTTCGATATCCTCACAGTAAAACATTACATTTTTCACATTTTGTCTAGTTTTCGCAACCGCAATCATACTTTCAGCAAAATCAATGGCTGTAATATGTGCTTTCGGAAATAGGTTTGATAATTGCTCTGTAACATATCCTGTCCCACATCCAAGTTCTAAAATACGTATCGATGAATTTGCACTATATCGCCGATTCAATGTAGAAAGTAATGAATGTGCCATCTTTTTTTGTACATTTGCATATTGATCGTAGGATACAGCTGCCACGTTAAACCGTTTTTGTAGTAACGTTTTGTTGATCATGTCGTATCCCCTCTACAAATTGAATTATCTCATTTCCGCAATATTCGAAATTCGTTACGCATAATGCGTGTCCAGCCTCACTTACTACCTTGAGCGTGGCAGTCTCATTCTCAGCTATACTACGCGCTGCAGACAATGGACATATTACATCCTGCTCTCCATGAATAAGTAGGATAGGGACTTTAATTTCTTTCAGTTCTTCTCTCATATCTGCTTCTATTAAATACTCCAAACCTAATTGCAAAGACTGAATAGAATCACCTTTAAAGCGTTTTATCATATCTTCAAACCTTTTATTCTCTTTCAGCTCATTTTTTGTAAACATATTTTCATAAAACCGCTTGAGCGTATTTTCTTTCTTTCTCGCTACATTCTTTTTCAGCCGTTCTACATGCAAAACATTCCATCCACTCGTATAGTCGCTCGTATTTGTAAATTTAGCAGTGCCACCAATTAATACGATACCTTTCGCCTTAATCTTTTTATGAGCTTGAACTGCCGCTAACGCTCCTAGTGACCATCCAACTAAAATTACATTTTCATCCTTTGCTACATCTATTATTCGCCCCGCAAATTCACTTTGTTCTTTCACGTTACGCCAATCAATGCATTGAACAGGATATTCTTTAAAATGCGGAAGTACTAAATCCCAAATATTTTCTTCCATTCCCCATCCAGGGATAAAAATAATCTTCAGCTCTTTCATACGAAAAGCTCCTCTTCTTTCGCAATGTGGATAATTTGGTCAATAGCCCATTTCAAATCAGCTATTGTATGTTGCGAT
This sequence comes from Bacillus sp. GbtcB14, assembly GCF_019091205.1. NCBI lineage: Bacteria > Bacillati > Bacillota > Bacilli > Caryophanales > Bacillaceae > Bacillus > Bacillus sp. GbtcB14. Next base: position 533,810 of record NZ_JAGXJT010000001.1, on the reverse strand, counting down.
GTAACTGCAAAGCGAATTCGAGAACTATTGATCGGTACAGTTGGCGGACGAATTGCAATAGCTGCAATACCTGCCTCTTGTAACCTTTTACTAAACCGTAAAGCTGTTTCATTTGAACCGACCACAATCGGTACAATATGAGTTGAGCTATTCCCAATATCAAAACCAGCTTCTCGTAAATGGTTTCTGAAATAAGCTCCATTCTCTATAAGTCTCTCTCTTCTTTCATTATCTTCTTTCACAATCTCAATTGCTTTTTGTACCGCTCCTAAAGTCCCTGGTGGTAAAGCAGTAGTAAAAATAAAGCTTCTCATCATATTTTGTAAATACTCAATATAAATTGCATCACCTGTCAAATACGCACCATAACACCCTAAAGCCTTGCTAAACGTCCCCATATGTATATCAATTTTTTGAGCAAGATTTTTTTCTATATGAGATAATCCAGCTCCGCCGATTCCATATATTCCACTCGCATGCGCTTCATCAACTATAATGATTGCCCCGTATTTCTCTTTTAGTTGCACTAACTCCCTCAAATACGCAGTATCACCATCCATACTAAAAACAGTATCAGTTACAATTAATTTCCGCTTTTCAGGAGATGCTGTTTTCAACAGCTTCTCTAAATGCTCCAAATCATTATGCCGATATCTTTTATGCTCTGCTCCGCTTAATATAATTCCATCAACGATGCTTGCATGATTTAATTTGTCACTAAACACAATATCGTGACGACAGGCTAATGAAGAAATCACTCCAACATTTGCGGTATATCCACTATTTACAACTAAGGCTTTTTCGGTGCCTTTCCAATCGCATATACTTCTCTCAGTCTCTTCATACAGTGAATAATTTCCTACAACGAGCCTCGATGCTGTCGCCCCAGTTCCATATTTTCTTGTGCATGCTATAGCAGCTTCTTTTAATCTCTCATCTCCAGCTAACCCTAGATAATTATTTGAAGCTAAATTTAGCATCCTTTTTTCATCTCGAATAAGCCATGTCTCTTCAGCTTGTTCTGTGACATACAAATTGCGATACTGCCCTTGTTCATTTAATTGTTGCAATTTAGATTGAAGATGTGTGCGCCACGTTTGATTCATTTCGGATGAACTCCTCTAATTTTGAAATCATTATATACTCTTTTGCAGATTCCAAGACTTCTTCTTTTGTAAACTCACCTTCAAAGAATGGTAATAAACCTAAAACCGGTACCCCACTTAACTCTTCAATCATTTCTTTATTTTCTTGTACTCTTTCCATTTCACATTCTTTGCAGCCGGATAAAATTACACCTGCTACTGTTAAGCCATGTGCCTTCGCATAAGCAATCGTTAAAACTGTATGATTTACAGTTCCTAATGTAGGGCGTGCGACTATAATAAGAGGAAGCTGTAATTCTTTTGCGAAATCAATTACTAAAGCGTCTTCTGTATATGGAACAGCCAGTCCACCTGCTCCTTCTACAAATAGGCTATTAAACTCTTTCAATTGTTCATTATAGTGACCCATAATGTCCTTTACATGTACTACTCTTCCAGCTCTTTTCATGGCAAGCCTCGGAGCAAGAGGCTCTTCAATAGAATAAGGACAAATTTCATCTTCTTTTGTCGGTACACCCGATAATGCTTTTAACCTTGCTGCATCTCCCTCTGGATTTGATGCAACATGTCCACTTTGCAACGGTTTATATACCCCTATGTTATATCCCAATTCTCTAAATACACCCGCTAATGCACCGGCAACTACAGTTTTCCCCACTTCAGTATCCGTTGCTGTTACAAAAAAACCGTTCATTATTCTCCCTCCGTAACATCCGAGATTGCTTTATACAAAATACGTAACATATCATCAATCTCATCCATTGTAGAAGCAAGAGGAGGCATAAATACAATCGTATTACCGAGCGGTCGCAAGATCATGCCTAGCTCTCTTGAGCGTTTACATACTTGAACACCGACTCTCTCTGTCCATTCAAACGCTTCTTTCGTTTCCTTATTCTTCACAAGTTCAATTCCGACCATTAACCCGCACTGACGAATATCCCCTACATGTTTATATGCAAAGAGCGATTCTAATTGCGTCGCCACATATTCTGTTTTACGTGCCACTTCTTCTATTAAATTTGTTTTCTCGTATAGCTCTAGATTCGCGATGGCTACCGCACACCCTAACGGATTCCCTGTATAACTATGACCGTGGAAAAACGTTTTTTGTTCTTTATAGTCGCCTAAAAAGGCATTATAAATTTCATCTGTCGTTACGGTGATTGCAACGGGTAAATATCCACCTGTTAAACCTTTTCCGGCTGTTAAAATGTCCGGCGTTACATTTTCATGTTCACATGCAAACATTTTTCCGGTACGCCCAAATCCAGTCGCTACCTCATCTGTAATAAATAAAACGTTATATTTTGTACATAAATTACGTAGCCCTCTTAAGTATCCTTTTGGCATTGTAATCATACCGCCAGCACCTTGCATTAAAGGTTCTACAATAATCGCCGCAATTTCTTCATGTTTGTCTTTCAGCAGCTCTTCCATTTCTTCTAAATGTTTTTTTACAATTTCCTCCTTATTATTTCCATAAGGAGAACGATATGTATATGGATAAGGCATTTTAATTGCTTCAAATAAAAGTGAACTATACACTTGGTGAAACAAGTCTATTGCTCCTACTGAAACAGCTCCAATTGTATCACCATGATACGCTTCTTTTAATGTAACAAATCTTTGTTTCTTCGGTTTTCCCTTATGCTGCCAATATTGAAAGGCCATCTTAATTGCAATTTCAACGGCGCTAGAACCAGAATCTGAATAGAATACTTTCTTCAAACCTTCTGGTACAACTTCAATTATTTTTTCTGCTAATAAAATAGATGGAACGTTAGCAAGCCCTAGCATAGTAGAATGGGCAATTTTATTTAATTGCTCACCAATTGCCTCATCTAATTCTGGTACTTGATGCCCATGAACATTTAACCAAATAGACGAAACACCGTCCCAATATTCATTTCCATTTACATCGTATAACTTTCTTCCCTCTCCGCGTTCAATAATGACAGGATCTTCTTCTAAATAATCCTTCATTTGTGTAAATGGATGCCATACATAGGCTTTATTTTTTTCCGATAACTCTTCATATGTATAAGACGGTTTTTCAGTCGTATTTCTACTAAAAGTCACAATTGTCACCCCTAATGTTAACTAGTTTATAAATATAGTTAACATTAAATCTAAATGACTGTCAATTATTTTTAAATCAAATAGTTCTTAAAAAAGAACAACTTATCATACGATAAGTTGTTCTACTTTCCATGTTGTATTTTTCCGATTTCTAAAATAATCTCTTCATCTTTTTTTCCTTCTGTATCAATTCCAAGTTGTTTTGCATGTTCAATTAATAGATCATGGCGCTTCTCAAATCTTGCGGTATTTACTTCTTTCGTAACCTCTTCTTTCGTTTTCCCTTCAATAGAAACTCCTAGTTTCTCAGCTGCTTTTTCCATCGACTTCTTCTCTTCAGCTTCTTTCACTTTCTTCACTTCTGACTGCTGTATTTGCTTTTGTTTCGCCTGCTCGGATTCAGCTGCAAAAGCTGTGTAAATTCCAGCACTTCCGCCAATGACTAGTAAGGTGGTAAAAAGAATTATTTTTTTCTTCACTCTTTCCTCCCCTTTCAAATTCATTATAACGTACAAATTTAGAACATTAAAAACATTTAACCTTTATTTCCCTAAAAAAATATTGAATATTTTTATTGACATATAAGATGAAAATGTGATAAAAATTTAACTAACATCATATGAATCGGCATTGATAGGATTTAGTAGTATTTCGATTTCTGATTTCAGAGAGCTGGTGGTCGGTGCGAACCAGTACAGAGCGAATTATGAATTACCCCCTGGAGCTTCTTTTGCGAAACGTAAGGAGTAGTGAAAGACGGTTATAGACCGTTATATCTAAAGAGTGGTGAAACGACACTGTTTCACAATTTAGGGTGGTACCGCGATTTTTTCGTCCCTGCATATATTGCAGGGGCGTTTTTATTTTATTAGCGCATATCATACGACCCTTTATTTTGTGATACATTCCTTTCACAAGCTAGGGTGGTACCGCGATTTCTTCGTCCCTGCATAATTATATGCAGGGACGTTTTTTTATCCAATCATTTCCGTATCATATTGAAAGACCAACAATTACCGGTAATTTGTCACAAAATTCTAAATTTTAGAAGGAAATAAACAATATTGGCGAATTTTATATAAAAAAGAGCTATTTTAAATTATTTAGGAGGGGAAAACAATGGTTTCAAAAATCGAATCTGTTCTTTTAACATTATTTATCTTTTTCTGTATTGGCTTTAGTGTTATTCAATTAGAAGTTTCACCACACATCCCAATTTTATTTGGTATCGTCCTTTTATTAGCATTTGGATTTATGAAAAAAATCTCTTGGTCTACTATGGAAAAAGGGATGATCAGTAGTATTTCAGCTGGTATTCCATCTATTTTTATTTTCTTGCTTGTAGGCGTATTAATTAGTGTTTGGATTGCTGCTGGAACAATTCCAACTTTAATGGTATACGGCTTCCAGCTTGTATCTCCAAAAATTTTCGTTCCAACTGTTTTTGTTGTTTGTGCAATTGTTGGAACAAGTATCGGTAGTGCCTTTACAACTGCCGCAACTGTAGGACTTGCCTTTATGGGCATGGGTAGTGCTCTCGGATACGATCCGGCTCTAATCGCTGGTGCAATTATTTCTGGTGCATTCTTTGGAGATAAAATGTCTCCTTTATCTGATACGACAAACTTAGCTCCTGCTGTAACAGGTGTAGATTTATTTGAGCATATTCGTAACATGCTTTGGACAACAGTTCCAGCCTTCATTATTGCTTTTATCGCATTTTTCATTTTAGGAGGCGGTACTAGTGGAGACGTTGACTTCACAAACTTTATTAGCACATTAGAAAAAAATACAACGATTTCTATCGTAACACTTATTCCAATTTTATTACTGTTCCTATTTGCATTTAAAAAAGTTCCAGCAGTTCCAACATTGCTTGCAGGAATTGTGGTAGGAATTATTATTCTCTTTATTTTTAAACCTAGCACGTCTTTAGCTGATTTAATGAAAATTATGCAAGACGGTTACGTTTCTAAAACTGGTATAAAAGACATTGATAGCTTACTATCTCGCGGTGGTCTACAAAGTATGATGATGTCGATTGCCCTTATTTTCCTAGCTCTTTGTATGGGAGGTTTATTACAAGGAATGGGTATTATCACGCAGCTGATGAACATCATCTCTAGCTTTGTAAAAAATAGCACACGCTTAATTATTTCTACTGCGTCAACGGCAATTGGTGTAAACTTCTTACTTGGTGAGCAATACTTATCCATCGTTTTAACAGGACAAGCATTTGCTAATAAATACGATGAAGTCGGTTTGGAACGTCGTAATTTATCACGCGTATTAGAAGATGCAGGTACAGTTATTAACCCGCTCGTACCATGGGGAGTAAGTGGTGTATTCTTATCAAACGTCCTTGGCGTCCCGACATTTGATTACCTTCCATTCGCAATTTTCTGTTTAGCTTGCCCAATCTTAACAATTATTGTTGGTTTCACTGGATTTGGCCTTTCATGGAAGAAAGAAAAAGCAGTAACAATTTCATAATATACTAAAAAGGATTACCTGAATCGGTAATCCTTTTTATATTTCTCGACTATCTATTTGCTTTCTTTCTTCTAAATAACAGAAGGAACCCCGCTCCAACAAACGCCAAACCTGCTCCAATTGTAGAAAAAACACTTGTACCTGTTTTCGGTAAATCACGTTCTTCTTTATTTTCAGTTACAGTTGTCGTTTCTTTTGCGTTTTGATTATCCGTTGTAGTTTGTCCAGATCCTGCATTATTACCTTCATCTGTTGGTGGTGTCGTTGGATTTCCTCCATTGTTTCCTTCATCTGTTGGCGGTGTCGTTGGATTTCCTCCATTGTTTCCTTCACCTGTTGGTGGTGTCGTTGGATTTCCTCCATTATTTCCTTCACCTGTTGGTGGTGTTGTTGGATTCTCTCCACCCGTTTCCTTATCACCCTCGTTCTTCTTCGTTATATCAATTGCATATTTAGCAAATTCATTTTCCGATGGTCCAACATATGATATTTTCCCATCTTTCTTTATATACTTTTGTGCATTTGGTGAAGAATCGAATGTTGTATTTAATTTATCTGCAACAATCGGTTTAAACGTCCAATTTTTATCTGCTGCTGGATCAATAACTGGTGTTTCTTGCATATACTTCACAATGATTTGACGTGTTTCATCTTGTGATTGATATACAACTTCCCCTTTACTTACACCCGGGAACGTTTGGCTACTTCCACGATAGTTATTTGTAGCGACGATGAACTCTTGATTATCAGCTACTTGCTTCCCTTCATACGTCATATTTATAATACGATTCGTATTTGCATTTACAACTTTTCCATCTTTATCGTATTTCGCCGGTTGTGTTACATCAATTTCGTATTTTAAGCCATCTAAAATATCAAAGTTATATGTAGGATAGCCTATATTTACTAACGGCTGTTCTTCCGTTTTCTGTGGATCGATTTGATTAAACTGACCTGCAGACATTTCAAGCCATTCTTTCACTTGTGCCCCATTTACTTTTACAGCATATAACGTATTTGGATATACATATAAATCTGCCACGTTTTTAATTGCTAACGTTCCAGCTGGAATATCCGTATAATATGTAGCACCGTTTCGGCCCCCCGCTTTAAATGGTGCGCCCGCAGATAAAACTGGAATTCCTTTATATTTGCTATACTGTCCATTTTCAGCAAACAACTTTTCTACATACCATTTTTGTGCATTTGTCACAAGTTGTACAGAAGGATCATCTTGTACTAATGAGAAATAACTATTAATTGGCGCTGTCGTTTTTCCTACAGCTGTATTCACATAATCAATTGTCGCTTGATGATCATCTTTAATTTCATTAACTAATTTTTGATCGGATTGTACTAATGGATTCCCTTTACTATCAGCGATCGGACGAAGTTGCGGCTTCGATTGCTCTTTTTGTATTTCCCATTTTCCGTTTACCTTTTTCAACTGCATATCAATAATACCTAAGTTACTTCCAAAGACACCAGGCATTACAACTGGAACTCCATTAAATACATCCTTCACTTCAGTATGTGAATGCCCCATTAATACTGCATCTACACCAGAAACCTCTGTTAAATAATACGACGCGTTTTCCATGCCAACGTTGTATCCACTCTTATCAACACCGGAGTGCGCTAGTGCAACGATGACATCTGCACCTTCTGCTTTCATTTTTGGCACCATTTTCTTCGCTGTTTCAACTATATCTTTTGCTTTCACTTTTCCTTCTAAATTCGCTTTATCCCAGTTCATAACTTGAGGTGGAACAAATCCCATTACGCCAATTTTCACTTTTTGTTTTTGACCTGATTCATCTTCTACTTCTTTTTCAAAAACATGATATGGTTTAAAGTAGTTTTGGTCGTTCTCTTCATTATTATCTTTATCATCTTTATAGACGTTCGAGTTAATAACCGGGAACTCTGTTTTACTAATTACTTTGTTTAAATAGTCTAAACCATAGTTAAATTCATGATTCCCAAGAGAGATGACGTCATACTTCATTAAATTCATTAAACGATATAATGGATGTGTATAACTAGGATCCACAGGCTTCTTCGGATCATTTATTTTATTCGCTACATAATCTCCAAGCGGTGTCCCTTGTAATGCATCCCCATCATCAAATAGGACAGAGTTCTTCGCTTCTTCACGTGCTTTATTAACAAGTGTTGCAGTTTGCACGAGACCTACTTTATTATCTGTTTTCGTTTGATAATAATCGTAATTCATTAAGTTAACGTGAATATCTGATGTTTCTAGAATTCGTAAGTTAACCGTACTCTCCCCATTGTTCTCATCCGCATGAGCTGTTGTTGGCAACACTTGTGGTGCTATTACACCAATAGCAAGAGTTGCTCCAGCTAGCATTTTTTTTGACTTTTTCACAAAAAATCCCCCTTATACAATTACCCAAAATAATGAAAAGAATCTCTATTTGTCTCTAACCACATACCTTTTTTTCTTCTATTAGAGACAAGATTTCCATTTCATCCTGCGCTAATGAGTAGTCCCCTTAAACGCTTGATTGTTGAAACTTTAATTAGCAGAAAATAAAGCCCTACTCATTAAAATTTCACCTTATCTGACATTATCATATATAATGTACTTTCATATCGTCAATATTTTTTGACATACTTCTACAAATTTTCTGTAAAGTTATTGTGGATTTTTCATAAATATATATTATGCCCTTACATTGTTAATACTGCTGAATATGATACAATTACCAATTACAAGGAGGATTAATTTATGAAAAAAGTCATCTTAACAATTGTTTGTCTCCTCCTTCTAATCATTTCTTATTCTTATTTTGAAAAGAACGATGAGACAAAACAAAATGAACCCGAAGAAAAAACAGAAAAAACATCTACTCCAAGTTGGATTGATAAGCAACCAAGTGATTCCTTTTATCATCTCGTACTAGGTGATTCACTCGCCAAAGGATATGGATCGACACAAGGGGGATTTGCTGAATTAGCTTCTAGACAAATAGAAGCACAAATTCATAAACCAATTACCGTAGAAAATCTCGGGATAAACGGTCTTACAACAGATCGTCTCGCTAAAAAAGTTCAATCAGAAGATGTTCAACAGAAAATTAGAGCAGCAAATATCATTACGATTAATATTGGAGGAAATAATTTATTTCGCTTAAATCGTGATGTCGGTGTTATAGACGGTATTAAAATGTTAAATAAAGAAAAAGCTCATTTTGAAGCGGATATAAAAACTATTGTAAAGACAGTTCGCGATCAAAACCCGGACGCTTTACTCATTCTCTCAGAGCTCTATAACCCATTACAACTCGATGACTCCATCGCCAGTTATGCAGATATGTTTTTAGATGGCTGGAATGAATCCGTTTATTCCATTTCAAAAGCGAATCAGCCATCTATCGTTTTACCAATTCGTAAATTAATATCGAATGATAAAAAAGAATTACTCTTTGACCAAGTACACCCAAATGATAAAGGCTATACGATTATTGCCGATTCATTTACAAAAAAAGTGTTGGCCTACAAATATTAAAGTTCCCATGAAACAATTCTATTTTTATAACATGTCTTTTTTGTTACAATGATAGTGTGGAAGGGGGCCTTTATATGGAATCACGCGAGTGGGAACGTATTGTTGATCATCTTCTTTCGCTAGTGCCTCTTTTTTATCGCAAATTTATGCTTCCTGGAGAATTTTCTTCTCAAAGACATATGCCGCCATCACATACACAAGTATTGCTGCTTCTGCACGAAAATGGCACATTAGCAGTTTCCGAAATTGGCAAGCGGTTAGCGATTTCACGGCCTAACATGACACCTCTATTAAACAAACTAATTCAAGAAGAACTAATAGAGCGTCATTATAGCGAAAAAGATCGACGGGTCATTTTAATTTCCCTAACATCTGAAGGGAAATTGTTAGTAAATCAGTATCAACAATTCATTTTAGACAAATTAAAAGAAAATTTCCAAACATTATCTGAGGAAGAACGTGAAAAGCTCATTCACTCTCTTCAAACCATTCAAAATTTAATTTTGAAAACAAACGCATAAAGCTGCTTCTAAATAGAAGCAGCTTTATGATTCGTAATAATTACCATAGTATACATTTGAATACGGCCATGTCGTTAAATATGGTTTTTGTTCTTGCGTAGATTGTTGTGGTGGTATTTGTGGTATTTGCTGAAATTGTTGCTGCTGATACACTCCAAATTGCTGCCTCATATCATTTACCGGATAATAATTTACATATGGGTATACTTGAGGTACGTAATAATAATACATTCATTCTCTCCCCCTTTTTCTTAAACATATTCAAAGGAGAAAATGAATGTGCCATTCTTTATATTTGTACAAGTGGTTCTCTCACTCGTTTCTTTCTGTTCTTCAAACGTAACTTACGGTTCTTTTCATATAAATAATGCACAACGAAATATGAAATTACCCCAAACACAACTCCTATTATCGTCATACCAATCAATACATACACTTCACTCTGCAATAAGCTCTTTAACATTGTGAAAATATGGCTTGAAAACAAGTCAGATATCGTAAATGGTTCATGATGTATTTTTTCTACATGAAATGGATAAATCATTTTCCCTAACGCATAAGCAACTGGAAATAAAAATACCGGTAAAAACGATATTTTCCCAATAATATTGCCAATAACCGCAGCAGGAAAAGATCCCTTGGCTAATCGAACGATCGGATAAAATATTACATATACGAGCGATGCCGTATATATGACCAGCATCTCTAAACCAAATCCAATTGCAAAACCTAACGATACTTTCTTTGCTCCTTCTGGTGATCGAAGCAACTTATAATATTGAAACTTTAATATTCTCCACATCCGCTTGAAAAACGAATATGTTTTCTTAGGTGTTTTCAAATTCATCATCTCTTTAACTATATTTTTTCTATCTAGTATGTCCTTACATGATATGAAAAACAAATGTAGTTTACTCTTTTTATTATAAATGATATAGAGATGATTAACCAAATATACATACGACATTTCAATATAAAAAAGCACACCTCCAATTGTTATTCGTACCTAACAATTGGAGGTGCACATCATTTAGGAAAGTTCTTCTACATTTTTAAATAAACTTACTAATAATGCTTTTTGCGCGTGCAATCGATTACCAGCTTGCTCAAATACGATAGACTGTGGTCCATCTATAATTCCTCCCGTTACTTCTTCTTCACGATGGGCAGGTAAACAGTGTAAGAAACGATATGTTTGCTTCGCATGCATAACAAGTTCTTTATTGATTTGGTAAGGTTGAAATAAAGTATATTTCTCTTCTTCTCCCTCTTGCCCCATACTCATCCAAACGTCAGTATAAATGAAATCTGCTTCACTCACTGCTAATTCAGGATCATGCAAAACTTCAATTTCAGCTCCTGTTTCCTTGGCAATCGCTAACGCTTTTTTTACAATCTCTTCATTCGGTTCATACCCTACAGGCGTTGCAACAGTCATATGCATTCCGACTTTCGCACTCGCTAACAACAATGAATGACATACATTATTTCCGTCACCTACGTAAGCCAATTTTATTCCTTTAAATGTATTTGTTTCTTCATATATCGTCATTAGGTCTGCCAATGCTTGACAAGGATGATGATCATCCGTTAAACCGTTAATAACAGGAATACTCGATTCTTTTGCAAGCTCTTCTACATCCGCGTGTGAGAATGTACGTATCATGATCCCGTCAATATAATGCGATAATACTTTCGCAGTATCTGAAACGGTTTCCCCTCTCCCCATTTGCATCTCTTTCCCACTTAAAAACATACCATGTCCCCCGAGTTGTACCATTCCTGCTTCAAAAGAAACGCGAGTACGAGTTGAATGTTTATCAAAAATAAGCCCTAATATTTTCCCTTGTAATAAAGGCTCCTGCTTATTCTTTTTTAAATATATAGCGAACTCAATTAATGAAATAATTTCTTCTTGCGTCAGTTCTTCTAAAGTTAAAAGATCTTTCGTATTTAATTTTGGTACTTGTACAGTTGACATGAAATTTCCCCCTTATATGATTGATACGTTTTTTGTACAAACTACTTTTTTTATTATATATACTGCCTGTTCTAACTCTTCATTCGTGACAATGAGTGGCGGTAATAGTCTTATAACATTAGGCCCTGCTTGTAATACGAGAAGTCCTTCTTTCTCTAGTTGTTCTATAAAACTTGCAACTTCATGCTTACACTCAATCCCAACCATAAGCCCCTTACCACGTATATTTTGAATACATTCGACATGTTGTAATTCCTCTTGCAACTTCTGTAATACGTACTCGCCCTTTTCTTGTACTTCTTTTAAAAACGATGGTCTTTTACTTACTTGCAATACTTCTTTCGCTGCAGCCATCGCGATGTAATTCCCGCCAAAAGTTGAACCGTGTGATCCTGCAGTAAACGACGTTCCGAGCTCTTTCCGGCCAATCATCGCTCCGACAGGAATGCCATTCCCAAGTGCCTTTGCAACGGTAACGATATCAGGCTCTATTCCCACTTGTTCATAAGCGAATAGTGTTCCAGTTCTTCCTATCCCCGTTTGTACTTCGTCTATAATAAATAAGGAACCGAACTTATTACATAATGTTTCAATCTCTTTCAAAAAAGATAGATCAGCAGGTATGACTCCTCCCTCTCCTTGAACTACTTCTACCATTACCGCCGCAACTTCTTCATTCATTACTTCCTCTAATGCTTTAATATTGTTAAAAGGGATATGTAAAAAAGATGGAAGTAATGGACCAAATCCTTCTTTTACCTTATCTTGGCCCGTTGCACTCATCGTTCCAAATGTTCTACCGTGAAAAGACTGCTGGCATGTTACGACGAGAGATTTTCCAGTATGCTTACGTGCTAACTTCAAAGCTGCTTCATTTGCCTCTGCCCCGCTATTACAGAAAAACACATAATCTAATGCTCTATTTTCTGTTAATAATGACGCAACTTCTTCTTGTAAGCTATTTGTAAACAGGTTAGATATATGCCATATATCATCAAGTTGCTCTTGTACACCTTTGAGAACAGTAGGGTGACAATGTCCTAAATTACATACGCCAATTCCTGATGTGAAGTCTAAATATTGCTTACCGTTATTATCAATAACTTTCGTTCCAGTTCCCTTTACAAACTCAATAGTTCTTCTGCCATACGTTTGAAAAAGATGGCTTGTCATGCAATACTCACGCCTTTCGTTACCGTCGTTCCAATACACTCTCCTGTAACCTCAGTAAAATCTTTTGTACCATTCACAATAGTTATCTTTTGCACTCCCATTTTTAATGATGCTAGTGCCGCCTGTACTTTCGGAATCATCCCACCTGTAATAACACCTGTTTCTATAAAAGTAACAATCTCAAATTCGTCCGTTTTCTTTACTAATTTCCCTTCATTTAATATGCCATCTACATCTGTAATAAAAATGAGTTCTTTTGCGGATAATGCGGCCGCAATTCCAGCTGCAGCGGTATCCGCATTTATGTTATAAATCTCATTATCATTGATCCCAACCGGAGCAATAACAGGAATATAATTCATATTTATTAAACCTTTTAGTAAGGCTGTTTTTACATAACTTACCTCTCCTACATATCCTATCTCTGCGCCAACAGGTTGAACTTGAAGTAAATTACCATCACACCCGGAAAGCCCTACCGCAAGTAAATTATGCTTTTGTAAATTCATTACAAACTTTTTATTTGTACTTCCGCATAGCACCATTTGAACAACATCCATAACTTCTTTTGTTGTCACTCGTAAACCATCTCTTTTTTCTACTTTGATGTTACAATCTTTTAATTTAGCATCAATTTCTCGGCCGCCACCATGAACAATCACTACTTTATACTTCTGTTGCAATTTCTTTATACAATCAAAAAACACATCATTTAATTGATCCAACATACTACCGCCGCATTTCACTACAATATAATCGCTCATCTTCCCTCTCCTTATGTACGATAACAAGCGTTTATTTTCACATATTCATAACTTAAGTCACAGCCCCAAGCTGATCCCTTCTCTTCTCCTAGATGTAAATACACATCAATCATAATTTCATGTTCTTTTAACTTCTTTTTCATTTCCTCTTCAGAAAACATTTGAGGTTCACTATTTTTTAACACAGCGATAGATTGAAGAGTAATATCAATTGTATTCGGATTAATCGCAACTTCACTTTGTCCAATACTGCTAATAATTCGCCCCCAATTTGAGTCTTCACCATGTATTGCTGTTTTCACAAGACTCGAACCGACTATTTGCTTTGCAATTTTCTTTGCCTCTTCATTCGTTCGAGCTCCTAGCACATTTACTTCTATTAACTTCGTAGCACCTTCACCATCTAGTGCAATTTTTTTTGCTAAATCTTCACATACCTTCTGTAAAGCAAATGCGAAAGTTTCCCAATCCGTATGTTCCATATTGATTGGTTTCGTTTCTGATAATCCACTTGCCATAACGATGACCATATCATTCGTAGAAGTATCCCCATCTACCGTAATTTGATTAAATGTATGATTCGTTATTTGTGATAATGCTGTTTGCAATACGTCATGTTCTATATGAGCGTCTGTCGTAATAAAACTCAGCATCGTTGCCATATTCGGATGAATCATCCCTGAACCTTTCGCAACACCAGCAATCGTCACTTTCTTCCCATCAATAATCATCTCATAGCAAGTTTCTTTCGTTATAAGATCCGTCGTTAAAATCGCTTCAGAAAAAGAACGCGCTTCACTTACTTCCTTCGCCGGGATAAGAGTTGTAACTCCCTTTCGGATTATATCCATCGGCAGCTGAACACCAATTACACCTGTTGAAGCTACTGCAACGTAATTTTCTTTCACTCCAAAATGTTCCGCCCCTAATGCACGCATCTCGTAAGCATCTTGTAATCCTTTCATTCCTGTGCAAGCATTTGCATTTCCGCTATTGACGATAATAGCTTGTAATTTCCCCTCAGCAGTTATACTGTCTTTCGTTACAAGTAGCGGGGCTGCTTGTATTTGATTCGTTGTATAAACGGCAGCGCATGATGCTGGCACTTCACAAATGATTACACCTAAATCCTTTTTTTCTTTTTTCAAACCATTTGCAGTACCGATCGCCGAAAAGCCTTTTGGCGTTACAATGGAACCATTTTCTAGTTTAGTAATAGACTCTACTTTAATCATCATGTCCCCCTTATAGATAAAGCGGCATATGTTGTAAACCTGTTGTTTCTTCTAGTCCCGCTACTATATTTGCATTTTGAATCGCTTGCCCAGCCGCACCTTTCATCATATTGTCTATAACAGAAACGACTGTCACTCTTCCTGTTCTTTCATCGTAAGCTACCCCCATATCACAATAATTTGAGCCCCTCACTTCTTTCGGACTTGGAAACTCTCCTTGCGTACGAATTCGAATGAAAGCCGATTGTTCATACGTTTCTTCATATATTTTTTGAAATTGTTCTCTTTCCATTTCACGTTTTACTTTCGCATACAGTGTAATCATAATCCCTCGTGATATCGGAATTAAATGTGTACTAAACGTGATTGGCTTCGTTTCCCTATTCCACTCTGCAAGCATTTGCTCAATCTCAGGAACGTGTTGATGCTCATTTACTTTATAAATACGTAAGTTATCGTATAACTCAGGAAAGTGAGTCATCGTTGTTGGCGTTTTGCCTGCTCCAGATACTCCTGATTTCGCATCTATAATAATTGAATCTTCTTCAATTATGCCGCTACATACTAACGGCAATATCGCTAATAATGCAGCTGTAGCAAAACATCCTGGGTTTGCAATTAAATTTGCATTTTGAATCTCGGACCTTTTCCATTCACTTAACCCATATACAGCTTCCCTAAGAACTTCTTCTTTTGCAGCTGTCCTTTTATACCACTGTTCATATATCAAAGGATCTTTCATACGAAAGTCTCCGGATAGGTCAATTACTTTTAGACCTACTGCTAATAGTTTTGGAGTTAACTCTGCTGATACTCCTGCTGGGGTTGCTAAAAATACAATTTCTGCTTCCTTCACTATTTCCTCCGCATCAATTTCTTGTAACGTATGAACAAAAACATTTTGAAAATGCGGATATACATTTGTTATACACTCGCCAACTTGCGAAAAAGAATGAAGAGATGCTATCGAAAAATATGGATGTTGCTCTAATAACCGAATTAACTCAATACCCCCATACCCAGTTGCTCCAATAATCGCGACTTTCATAGGCTCCTCCTCATATCGATTCTTTAAATTAAGTATGATTATAATATTGTATATTTATAGAGTCAATTAAATATTTATAAATTTTTAAAACTTAAATAACTTAATTTTACTAGAAAAACAATATACACAACCGGATTTTTATACATAAATAGTGCATGGTAGTTTTTTCATTTCACTTCAAGTACAATAAAACAATACATGTATACATACAGGCGGGGGAAAACATGAATGAGAAATTAATTGAGAAAATGATTATAAAAAGTTTTCAGCAATATCAATGTAATCCTATGTCAAATGAGGATCAGGAAATGCTAATTAAACATATTCAAACGATAATTCATTCAAATACTGAAATTGATGTCTACGAGGCAGTTGAGGATATCGTTTACGATTATGTGACTGGAAAATAAAAAATAGGAGATTTCCATATGGAAATCTCCTATTTTTTACTTAATGATTTGCCTGCAACACGCTCAAATAAACCTGGGAATAGAGCATAAAGTTTCGGACCAATGCCCATCCACTTCGGTAAGTTTACTTCACGCTTTTTCGTTTTCATTGATTGCACGATTTGTTCTGCTACATATGTTGGTTTTAACATGTATCGTCCCATATTTTTCACATATGTACCGGATTGATCAGCTATTTCAAAAAAGTTTGTATCTATTGGACCTGGATTAATCGCTGTAACATAAATATCTGTATTCGCTAATTCCATACGTAAACTATTCGTAAATCCTAATACGGCATGTTTCGTTGCTGCATAAGCACTCGATTTCGGAGTTGCAATTTTTCCAGCAAGTGAAGCAATATTAATAATATGTCCTTCATTCTTGTTTACCATATAAGGTAGTACCGCTTTCGTACATGCTACTAATCCAAATACATTTACTTGGAACATATCTTTTACTTCACCCATTGACGCATCTTCAAACGTTTTAAAAATACCAAATCCCGCATTGTTTACTAATATATCAATACGTCCCACTTCTTGTAATACCTTTGAAAAAACAGACTGTACTTCCATCTCTTCACTTACATCTAATACATAATAATAGCAAGGCGTATTATAAGTTTCTTTAATTTTGTCTACTAGCGCTTGTAGTTTTTCTTCTGTTCGAGCCATTAATACTGGAGTCGCTCCCTGTGCTGCAACTTGCATTGCAACTTGCTCACCAATCCCACTAGAAGCACCTGTAATGACGATTACTTTATTTTGTAAACGTCCTGTCATTGCTGTCACCTACTTTGCATAATAAATCAATTGTTGCGATGACTCATCAATCATCACTTGTTGATTATATGCTAAATAGTCCAATTGTCCAACCGTTTCTGAAATAGTAAGTGGTAATTGTTCTTTATATAATACCGGAAATAGTTTTACACATACTTCAAATGCTGTCATTGGTTTTTCCTTTAATAACTCAAGTACTTTAAACGCACGTGTTTCTTGCTTTTGTAATCTCGTTTCAATAAGTTGTTTCACATTTAGAACATCTTCCCCATGCCCTGATAAAATGCGTGAAATATTCATTTCGCTTAAACGCTGTAATGTTTGATTATATTGTAGTAATGGGCGTGCCCGTTCTGTTTGCCCCTCATATGGTGGTTCTAGTATTGGATTCGAAGAAATATGACTAATGAGAGCATCTCCACCAATTAATATTCCATCAGATTCTCTATATAAAGAAATATGAGTAGAAGCATGACCTGGTGTTTCAAGTACTGTAAATCCAGGCAGAGAATCAATACGATCTCCTTCTCTCACAGTATGCGTTAACGATCTATTACAAGAATATTTCAGTGTCCTTGTCGTCAATAACGCCTCGTCTTTCAAAAATGCTGCTGGAACACCAAATTGCAAAGCTGTCTCTCTAAAAAACTCATGATACCACTTTAAAAATTTTGGGTTTTGCGTGATCCAAGGCTCATTCCAGGGATGTCCAATAATGTTCGTTTTCTCAGAAAATATATTTAAAAGCCCACAATGATCCGCATGATGGTGCGTAATGATTACTGTTTCAATATCTTCTATCGTATATCCTAATGCACCTAATTGACTTTCTAACGCATTTCTTGCCTCTTCTGTATTCGTCCCTGTATCAATTAATGTTAATGTCTCCCCCTCAACTAAAAACACATTCACAGTCTCAACTGCAAATGGCACAGGAATCTCCATTCGGTGAATCGCCGTCATGCTTAGCCCCCCTGTCTCTTTCCGGTTCAAAAATGAATACTTCTTCAGTTTACAACTTCCACATATATTTGTCATTATTTTCAGATAAAAAGAGGTGTTTTCTATAAAAAAACGAATGTATGTACATTTATAAGAATTTCTAACCAAATTTAAAGGAGGAACATCATGTCTATTCAAAACATTTCCTTTCTCGGTGCAGGCTCTATTGCTGAAGCTATTATTGGTGGCTTGTTACATGCAAATGTTGTGAAAGGCGAACAAATTACCGTAAGTAATCGTTCTAACGAAACAAGATTGCAGGAGCTACATAAAAAATACGGCGTCAAAGGTACGCATAATAAAAAAGAGCTACTTACTGATACAACTATTCTTTTTCTAGCAATGAAACCGAAGGATGTTACAGAAGCGCTTACTCCTTTTAAAGAAGATATACATAATAACCTGCTTATTATTTCCCTATTAGCAGGTGTTTCTACTCACTCAATTAGAAACCTACTTCAAAAAGATGTTCCGATTATTCGTGCGATGCCAAATACATCTGCAGCTATTTTAAAATCAGCTACTGCTATCTCGCCTTCAAAAGATGCAACGGCGGAACATATTCGCACTGCTATAGCTTTATTTGAAACAATCGGTCTCGTCTCTGTTGTAGAGGAAGAAGATATGCATGCTGTCACTGCATTATCTGGAAGTGGACCTGCTTATATTTATTACGTAGTGGAAGCGATGGAAGAAGCCGCAAAAACAATTGGTTTAAAAGAAGATGTTGCAAAGTCACTTATTCTCCAGACGATGATTGGTGCTGCTGAAATGCTAAAAGCAAGTGAAAAACACCCTTCTGTTTTGCGAAAGGAAATTACTTCTCCTGGTGGAACGACCGAAGCAGGCATTGAAGTATTACAAGAACATAAATTTCAACAAGCGCTTATTTCTTGTATTACACAGGCTACAAAACGATCACATAATCTTGGGAAAACATTAGAACAACTAACAAAAGAAAAATAAAAAATGGAGCTCAATCTTACTTGAGCTCCATTTTTTTATAAACATATATCGTTTAGTTATTAGTCTTCCCAAAAATCTCTTCTTGCAGACGACGACCAGTCGGTGTTGCTGCAAGTCCACCTTCAGCTGTTTCACGAAGTGCTACTGGCATCGTTTGTCCGATTCTAAACATTGCCTCAATTACTTCATCACATGGAATTGTACTCGTTACGCCAGCTAATGCTAAATCAGCTGAAATCATCGCATTTGCAGCTCCTGCTGCATTACGTTTTACGCAAGGTACTTCTACAAGTCCTGCAACAGGATCGCATACTAAACCAAGCATGTTCTTTAATGAAATTGCCATCGCTGTAGCTGCTTGATCTTGTGTTCCACCAGCCATTTCAACTGCAGCTGCAGCTGCCATTCCACTTGCTGAACCAACTTCAGCTTGGCATCCTCCCGCTGCACCAGAAATGCAAGCGTTATTCGCAACAACCATACCGAAAGCTCCTGCTGTAAATAAGAATTCAATCATTTCTTCACGTGTCGGCTGCAATTTTTCTCTTAGTGCAAATAGTACACCCGGCACTGTTCCAGCAGACCCTGCTGTTGGTGTTGCACAAATAATTCCCATCGCTGCGTTTACTTCATTTGTTGCAACAGCTTTACTCACTGCGTCCAAAATCGTATCTCCAGATAAGCCTTTTCCGCTATTCATATACGTCTGAACTTTTACAGCATCTCCGCCGGTTAAACCAGTTGGTGATTTCACTCCGCGAATACCACGTTCTACTGCTTGCTCCATTACGACTAAGTTCTTTTCCATACCAGCAATTACTTCTTCACGTGAAATATTTCTTGTTTCCATTTCACATTGAATCATAATTTCTGCGATTTTTACATTTTGTTCTTTAGCTTGCGCCACTAGTTCCGCTGCGTTCCGAAACATGGTGTGTCCCCCCTGCAATTATTCCATAATAGTTACTTGACAAATATTTTGTTGCGCGTTTATTTCTTCAATCACTTCATCTGCTAATAATTCATCTGTTTCGATAACCATAAGCGCTCTTCTTCCTTTTTCTTTACGAGAAACACTCATTGTACTAATGTTAATTTCATGTTTCGCAAGGATTGAAGCTACTGCTGCAATAGCACCGAAGCGATCGTTATTTACAATAAGTAGTGCTGGACTCGTGCCTGTTAATTGAAGATCGAATCCGTTTAATTCTACAACTTCAATTTTACCGCCACCAATTGAGCAAGCAACAACTTCAATTTCTTCTTCACCTTTATACAAACGAATTCTCGCTGTATTTGGGTGAGGTGCATTTGCATCTTCTTCAATGAATTCTACTTCGATTTTGCGCTCTTTTGCTATGTCTAGCGCCTCTGGAATACGTAGGTCATCTGTTTCAAAGCCTAATATTCCACCGATCAGTGCTACATCCGTACCATGCCCTCGATACGTCTTTGCAAATGATCCATATAATGAAATGCTTACTCTTTCTGGTTCATGACGAAACAGCTGGCGAGCAACTTGCCCCATTCTTGCTGCGCCTGCTGTATGTGAACTTGATGGACCAATCATAACTGGACCAATAATATCAAATACTGAGCGATACTTCATCATAACTCCCCCTAAACCTCTATGAAAAAAATTTTACTATTCTATTAAGCTACCGAATCGGTTGCTTTTCCAGTTGTACGACGAATTTGTTCCGCTGTACGAATTGGATCGTTTTTGAATAACAGTGAAACAATATATCCTGAAATAATACCAGCTATCATAATAAATAAGAAACTTAGCATTACCTTCATTTAAAAATAATATAGGCTAATCCAGAATAAAGTCTGGTAGCAATCCAAAGTTTAACACAGAACCCCTTACAAGGATAGCATAAACAAGTGAAACTCCCATTGCTTTCATACCTTTTCGTGCTTTAAAAATAAAAAGTGAAAAAAGACATAGTACAAATAATAGTAATATCCTTCTTATTTATAATTCCCATGTTTCCCTCTCACGATTTAGTTAACTCCACTTGTTACGACAAATGGCTAAAACGCATGTAGCCTACAATAAATTATAATCTGCCCTCATTATAGCTTGTTTTTAATAAAACGCTTACTTTTAATGAATTTTAAAAGTTCTGAATAACAATCCGTTTTTGGTATTTGTACCACTCGTATGTCGTCTGACTTATATAACAGTTTCTCTAAATAATCGGTACTATGTATTTTTGTCCTATATCTTCACATCATAAAAATTTTCTGTTTCATCCAATATAAACATAAAATGATAACAGATTTATTTTAAATTTTTTTTAGAAATAAAAAAATGGCAACCTTTCGTCACCATTTTTTCACACCATTATTATCTATCTACTGGAAATGATTTCAAATCCGTAGCTATTTCTGTATTAGAAAATAGCTCTCTTGCCTCTTTCCATAATTCCTTATATGTATCTCCTTGATAACGAGAACTAATATGAGTCAATATTAATCGTTTTGCATTTGCCTGAAGTGCAATACTCGCAGCTTGCTTAGATGTAGAATGAAAATAATCATACGCTTGTTGTTCATCTTCTGCCGCAAAAGTTGCCTCATGAACAAGTACATCAGCGTCTTGTGCCAGCTCTCTACTCGCTTCACAATATCTTGTATCACCTAAAATGGTAATAATTCTTCCCTTTTGAGGCGGACCAATAAAGTCTTTTCCATTTAGTATCGTACCATTTTTTAATTCAACTACTTCTCCATCTTTTAAACGTTTAAAGAGCGGGCCAGGTTTCACACCCATCTCCAGCAATTTATCGACTAAAAGGGCTCCTTGTATATCCTTCTCTACGATGCGATACCCAAAACATTCAATGCCATGTGACAATCTTTTCGTTTCCACGTGAAATTCATTATCTTCAAATACAGTACCTTCTTCTGTTATCTCAACAATTTCAAGTGGATATTTTACATGTGTCGTACTTACTGATAATGCCACTTCAATAAATTGTTTAATTCCTTTTGGTCCATACACTGTTAGAGGTGTAGTCCCTCCTTGAAATGAACGGCTTCCCAATAAACCAGGCAAGCCAAAAATATGATCACCGTGTAAATGCGTAATAAATATTTTTTCAATGCGGCGTGGGCGTACTGATGTATGTAATATTTGATGTTGCGTCGCCTCGCCACAATCAAATAACCAAGTCTGTCCTCGTTCTTCTAACAATTGCAAAGCAATTGCCGAAACGTTCCTTCCTTTCGAAGGAACACCTGCACCAGTTCCTAAAAATACAAATTCCACTTTCTTTCCTCCAGCTCTTTATATAATCTACCTTTTATCTTACGGAATGTTATTTCAAATGGCAAATCGAATTTACATAACCAATCATCTAGACAACTATATAACACGAACGTTATACTCGAAAAACTTAGCAATTGTTCGTGTTTTATGTTAAAATGATTATACTACATTTTAAGGGAGCGTTTTATTATGAAAGAAGCATTTCGTTTACAAACTGATTTTTCATCTTCATTTGATCGCTGGGTAAGTTCTTTCGTGTCTGATCACCCAGCACAATTAGAATGGACGACTTTGAAAGAATTAATCCATGAATATACAACAACACATACAAATGATTCGTTACCAACATATATTTCTTCAACTTTAACCTATTACGCACAACGCGTTTCAACAACAAACAGTTCAGAAATTGTTATTTTTGAAAATGCTACAATCTCATAATCTATAATAAAAAGCACTGTGATCAGTGCTTTTTATTTATGTTCATTACAATATTTATTTTCCAACGTTATTTCAAAAAAACTCCGCTTATTTCCTACTATATAGCTATCATAAACCTATTTGATTTTTCAAAAAAAGATATTGACACTATAAATTTACAGTGCTAACATTCAAATTGTAATTGAATATGGTCTCTGTTAGGTGAGGCTCCTGTATAGAGAAACGCTGCTGCCCAAAAATGTCGAGAGACGCCAATGGGTCAACAGGAAAGGTCGGAATGAAGGCCTTTCTTAACGTAGCTGGTTTCAGTACCTATGCTATACAGTGCTAAAACTCAACGAGGGAGAGGTGCATGTATTTTTGTCATACACAAAAACTGTTTTTATCTATGTTTACTAACAGTCTTTGTTGTGGACTCTTTTAACTGCGAATTCAGACCTTTACTCGTTTTGAGTAAAGGTCTTTTTATATATGCACCTTACTATGAAACAAACATAGCATATTCAGAAACTACTAAATTGTACGGAGGTGAGGAACAGTTGGCAATTGATGATTCGGCCCAGATACCCATATGTTTTACATTAATATTTCATCATGTAGGTAGGAAAGAAGCTGTTCCTCCTAATTTTAAATAGTCGAGTAACAGATTGTTTCCTCCTTCATGAAAAAGGAGGAACTACCGATGTTAAATTTACAAAGACAAGAAACAAAACATTCTTACGATCAAGATCGTATGAAAACAAATAACGAATTATTGGTGGAAGTCGCAACACAAGGTGCAAACAAGGCGTTACAACTTTTAGAAACAACAGAAGATGGACTCTCTAAACAAGAAGCGACTCGTAGACTTACTTTATATGGTCCGAATGAAATCGCTCATAATAAAACATCACCGTGGTACATTCAATTTCTACTGGCATTTAAAAATCCATTTATTTTTGTTTTATTAGCTCTCGGCGCACTCTCTTTTTTCACAGATGACATACAAGGAACCATTGTCGTATCTGTAATGGTAATGCTAAGTGCAACGATTCGCTTTCTACAAGAATTTCGTTCTCAAAAAGCTGCGGATCAGTTAAAAGCTATGGTTCGAACAACGGCGAGCGTCTTTAGAATAGATGGATTTGTACACGAAACAAAAAACGTAATGAATTTGAAGCAAAATGATTCAACGGAAATTCCAATTGAAGAACTTGTACCTGGCGATATTATTTCACTTTCAGCCGGTGATATCGTTCCAGCTGATGTGCGTATTTTATCAGCTAAAGATTTATTTGTGAATCAGTCTTCTTTAACTGGGGAAGCACTTCCTGTGGAAAAGTATGAAAACTGCTACCATACAGAGAATAAACATATCTTACCGAAAAACATGAAAAAAAATTACAATCCACTCGATATGGAAAACCTTTGTTTTATGGGTACAAATATTGTAAGTGGTAGTGCAAAAGCTGTTGTCATCTCCACAAGTACTGATACGTATTTCGGCTCTTTAGCAAAAAAGGTAATCGGCAAACGAGTAGAAACAAGCTTTGATAAAGGTGTAAACAAAGTAAGCTGGCTCTTAATTACATTCATGCTTATTATGGCGCCTATCGTTCTTCTCATTAACGGATTCACAAAAGGGGATTGGCAAGAGGCTTTCTTCTTCGCTATCGCAATTGCTGTTGGTCTCACACCTGAAATGTTACCAATGATTGTAACTGCTAATTTAGCAAAAGGTGCCGTTAACATGTCTAAACAGAAAGTAATTGTAAAACAACTGAATTCTATTCAAAACTTAGGTGCTATGAACATTCTTTGTACCGATAAAACAGGTACTTTAACAGAAGATAAAGTTGTACTTGTCCGGCATTTAGATCCAAACGGTAATACATGTAATCGTGTATTACACTTCGCCTATTTAAATAGCTTCTATCAAACAGGATTGAAAAATTTAATAGATAAAGCCGTTATGAAACATACAGAAGAAAACCAGAAGTTTAATCCATCCATTTTTCAAAAACTAGATGAAATTCCATTTGATTTTGCTCGCCGGCGTATGTCTGTCATCGTGAAAGATATTTCAGGTGAGCATACAATGGTTTGTAAAGGGGCAGTAGAAGAAATTTTATCTATTTGTAACTACACTGAAGTAGCTGGAAAAGTTGTTTCTCTTACCGATGACATGCGCTCAAATGTAAAACAACTAAGTGAGACATTAAATAGTGAAGGTATGCGTGTTATTGCTGTAGCTTATAAAAAAGATAGACCAATAAATGATATAGAGTACACGGTACAAGATGAAAATAATATGATTCTCGCTGGATATATCGGCTTTTTAGATCCACCGAAACCATCTGCAGCTACTGCCATTCAAGCATTACAGAAACATGGTGTACAAGTAAAAATTTTAACTGGCGATAACGAAATCGTGACAAGAAAAGTTTGCAAAGAAGTTGGATTAAATATCGGTGAGCCTGTCCTTGGTTACGAAATCGAATCTTTACCTGATAAAGCATTAGCAAAATTAGCCGAAGAAACAACTGTATTTGCTAAACTAAATCCAATGCAAAAATCTCGCATTATACGAGTATTACAAGGAAACGGACACACTGTAGGTTATATGGGAGATGGTATTAACGATGCCGTAGCGTTACGTGAAGCTGATGTTGGCATATCTGTTGATACTGCTACCGATATTGCAAAAGAGTCTTCCGACATTATTTTACTTGAAAAAAGCTTAACAATATTAGAAGCAGGTATTTTAGAAGGACGCACTACATTCGGAAACATTTTAAAATATATTAAAATGACAGCTAGCTCTAACTTCGGAAATGTATTTAGTGTGTTAGTAGCAAGTGCTTTCATCCCCTTCTTGCCGATGCTTGCCATTCACCTTTTAATTCAAAACTTGCTTTATGATATTTCACAACTGTCTATTCCATGGGACAAAATGGATAAAGAGTTTTTAGAAAAACCAAGAAAATGGGATACTGCAAACTTACGGAACTTCATTATTTGTATCGGTCCCATTAGTTCCATATTTGATATCATCACATATGTAGTCATGTGGAACGTCTTCGGTGCAAATACAGCTAGCGAACAATCATTATTCCAATCTGGTTGGTTTGTCGTTGGATTACTAACACAAACTTTAATTGTTCACATGATAAGAACACAGAAGATTCCGTTCATTCAAAGTACTGCATCAATACCGATTCTTTTATTGACCGCTTGTATTATGGCAATCGGAATTTATATTCCATTCTCGCCACTTGGAGCAGCTGTTGGATTACAAGCATTACCACTTAGCTATTTCCCTTGGTTAATAGGAATACTATTAGGCTATGCTTTCTTAACACAGTTCCTAAAAAAAGTTTATATTAAAAAGTTTCATAGCTGGTTATAAAGTGAAACTTTAATCAGTGGGGGTTTTCTTCATCCCCCACTGATTATTAGTTGAACCAATCGGACTTTTATGGGCAGTTGATCCCCCACCTAACCTCTTTGCTTTCGCTGAATTTTGAGGTGGGGGTCTTACTGCCCATTAAAGCGGGATAAAGTGAAGCTTTCATCTGCCCGCAAATAGCGAGATAAAAATGAGAATGAGCGGGTACCCCCCACTCATTCTCAACAACATAACATGGACTTATATGTATGGAGGTGACCATGATGGTATGGTATGACATTGTATTAAGATTATTTATCGCAATTATTGTAGGTGCTTGCATCGGAATGGAACGGCAATGGAGACACAGGATGGCTGGATTACGGACAAATGCTCTCGTATCACTTGGTGCCTGTATATTTGTTTTATTATCCGTCATGCTTGATCACGATGCTAGCCCCTCACGTATTGCCGCTCAAGTCGTTAGTGGGATTGGTTTTTTAGGAGGCGGCGTTATTATCCGCGATGGTTTTAGTATTAGAGGGCTTAATACAGCGGCTACTCTATGGTGCGCAGCTGCTGTTGGTACTCTTACAGGCGCTGGTTTCCTCGTTGCAGCTATGTTAGGTGCAACCGGCGTTTTACTGGCAAATATACTACTCCGCCCAATCGCTCTCTTTATGAATCAAAAATCAAAAGAAGAGTCACCTGAACAAACGAACTACTTCCTTTCTCTTACTTGTTCAGAAGAACATGAAGCCCATATTCGGTTTTTACTTATGCACATGGTAAGTTCTGAAGGCATCGGTTTAAAAGAATTGTATAGTGAAGACGTAGATTCTAAGCAAAAAGTGTGTATACAAGCTACATTACATTGCAGTACAAATGCAGCAGTCTTAATTGAAAAAATAGTGAGTAGAATGCTATTAGAAGCTGGCGTTACTGCAGCTGGGTGGAAAACTTCATTAGATTTAGAAGCCAGTTAGAAATGGAAGGTGTCATGATATTTACAGCTTCATGACACCTTCTACATAAACTTATTTTCTAATTTTTGCTGAAAAGACTTTTCCTGCTTACGTAATAATTGACTACCTCGTTGTAAAAGTGGCATTCCATACTTATCATTAATTTGATCGATGACAGCAAGTAGCGGCTCTTCTTTCGCATCTTCTTCAAATGAAAACAAATCTAATTGTTTCACCGATTCTGTCTTCCACTCTATTTCAGTAGCTGTAACACCTAGTAAACGAACGGAATCACCGTCCCAATGTTGCTTCCATAAACGAGATGCTGCCTGAAAAATATCTCGTTCTTCCCAAATCGCATTTTTCAATTGCTTACTCCGCGTTACTGTCCGCCTATCATGATATTTAATCATAATTTGAATATTATAGCTGACAAGAGTTCGTTTTTGTAATCTTTTACTCACTGATTTTGATAGCCGTTCTAACATATCAAGTAATTCTTTCTCTTCATCCATATCCTTTGAAAAAGTCATCGAATTACCGATACTTTTATGTTGTCCCATTTGACTCGGGTCAACTTCCCTATCATCCATACCTTTTGCCCGCCTTTGTAAATCAACACCATGCTTTCCAATTTTAGCGCGAATGATATGTTCGTTTCCTTTTGCTAACTGTTCAATTGTTTGTATATGAATATCATTTAATTTTTCAGCTGTTTTTTCTCCAATTCCATGCATCGCTTCAACTGGGAGTGGCCAAATCATTTCTGAAATATCTCGTTTTCGAAGCACGGTAATACCGAGAGGCTTTTTCATATCAGAAGCTGTTTTTGCTAGGAAAAGGTTAGGAGCAATTCCGATGCTACACGGAAGCTGTAACTCTGTTAATAACGCCTG
The DNA here is from genome assembly GCF_019091205.1 of Bacillus sp. GbtcB14. Classification (NCBI taxonomy): domain Bacteria; kingdom Bacillati; phylum Bacillota; class Bacilli; order Caryophanales; family Bacillaceae; genus Bacillus; species Bacillus sp. GbtcB14. The sequence goes on along the minus strand of NZ_JAGXJT010000001.1, from coordinate 505,724 downwards.
CTGAATCATCTTTGCTATTTCAAGAGGCGAACCGAGTGCGTAGCAATCTGTAATATCTAAATATCCTTCATCTATTGAGACTGGTTGTATTTTTTCCGTAAAACGGGAAAGAATTTGAAACATTTGAAATGAAGCTTCACGATATAATGTAAAATTAGGACGCATTACAACTAATTGTGGACATAACCTTTTTGCTTCCCAAAGAGGCATCGTTGTACGTATTCCATAGTCTCTCGCCTCATAACTACATGTTATGATAATTCCTTTTCTTTCTTTTTCATTTCCAGCAACTGCTAACGGCTTCCCTTGTAATGATGGGTCATGAGCAATTTCAACAGATGCGAAAAAACAATTCATATCTACATGCAAAATAACACGACCATTTTTCGGATACATTTCTCGCATATTACTCACCCCTCCAAAGAACATTTGTTCCTTCATTATATCAAATTTTGCATAATAGTTATAATAATTACTTGGTCTTTTCCTTTTATATATTTGATATAATTTACATAAAATGTGGAAAGGGGTGATTATGATGAAATCAACTAATAAACTCAACTATACGTTCCTTGTGATTATATTAATCATAACCCTTAATTATTTACTGCTTCCTATTTTCAATATTAATACGTTTGGATTCTTCCCTCGCCTAGTACATGTAGCAACAACTTATATATTGCCATGGATTTTCTTGTATTGGCTAATCCGCCTTGTAAAAGCAATCGAATCAAAATAAAAAGCGTGTAAATCAATTATGATTTACACGCTTTTTATTTTACATTACTTCGCTACTTCTTCAATAATTGCAACAACTAATTCTGCTGTTTTTGCTAATTCTTCAACAGGAATCTTTTCGTTTGTTGTATGAATTTCTTCATAACCAACCGCTAAGTTAACTGTCGGAATACCGTGTCCTGCAATTACGTTTGCATCACTTCCGCCACCACTTTGGTGAAGAGAAGGTGTACGACCAATGTTTTCAGCTGCACGTTTTGCAACTTCTACAACGTGATCGCCATCAGCAAATTTAAATCCTGGATACATAACGTTTACTTCAACGTCTGCTTGACCGCCCATTTCTTTTGCAGTTGTTTCAAATGCTTCTTTCATTTTCGCAACTTGTACTTCCATTTTCTCATTGATTAAAGAACGCGCTTCTGCAAAGATTTGTACATGATCGCAAACGATATTTGTTTGTGTACCACCTTCAAAACGTCCAATATTTGCAGTTGTTTCAGAATCAATACGACCAAGTGGCATCTTCGCAATTGCCTTCGCTGCGATAGTAATTGCAGATACACCTTTTTCTGGTGCTACACCAGCGTGAGCTGTTTTCCCACGAATAATTGCATTCACTTTCGCTTGTGTTGGAGCTGCAACAACAATTTCACCAACTTTTCCATCGCTATCTAATGCATAACCGTATTTCGCTGTAATGCGCTCACGATCTAATGCTTTTGCACCAACAAGACCAGATTCTTCTCCAACTGTAATAATAAATTCAATTTTACCATGAGGGATGTTTTTCTCTTTTAAAACACGAATTGCTTCAAACATTGATGCTAATCCTGCTTTATCATCCGCACCTAAAATCGTAGTACCATCTGACACGATATATCCATCTTTAATAGAAGGCTTAATTCCATTACCAGGAACTACTGTATCCATATGAGAAGTAAAGTAAATTGTATCAACACCATCTTTTGTTGCTGGTAATGTACAAATTAAATTACCTGCACCATGCCCAGTAACAGCCATTGTGTCATCTTCAAATACTTCTACACCTAAATCTGTAAATTTCTTTGTTAATACTTTGCAAATTTCTGCTTCAAATTTCGTTTCAGAATCTACTTGTACTAATTCCATAAATTCATTTACTAAACGTTCTTGATTAATCATAAGACTGCGCCTCCTGCACTACCATTATGTATGTAACACTATTAATTATAACAGAATTTCGCAAAAGTTTCGAAATACAAGACAAAAAACAGACGGTTTATATGTCTAGATAACCATCTGCTTTCTATTACTCATTTAACAATACCCAGCGCATATGATCTTCCCATACTCCATTTACCATTAACATCTTCCTAGACACGCCCTCATATTGAAAGCCTATCTTCGTCACTACTTGTATAGATGCTAAATTTCGTGGCATAATCGGTGCTTCTATACGATGTAACTGAAATTCTTCGAAAGTAACTTGAATAGCTTTCCTAAGCGCTTCTGTCGTGTAACCTTTATTCAATTCTGCCTTATCTAATTTATAGCTGAGCACACAAGATTGATAAATACCGCGAACGATTAGATTAAATGAGATACACCCAATAATTTTTGTATCATCACCCTTTTTAAAAATCCAAAGTCTGATGATTTTACCCTCTGCAAACTCTTTTCTATCCTTTTGTAACTTTTTCTTCTGATAATCTAACGTAAAAAAATCATCCGGTCTATACTCTTCCCAAGCTTTTAAAAATTCACGATTTCTGTCGTAATATTGAAGAACTTTTTCAGCATACGACTCATCAATTTCCCTTAAATGTAAACGATTTGTTTCATATATTTTCATCATCGTATCTCCATTCTTCAGCTTGCATAACAAAAAACTTATACTCTATCATTATTATATATTCTCTACATACATACAAATTTCCTGTTATACTTTACACACACTTCTCGAATTTTGTCACTTCTCTCCCCTTGTCCACAATATCATTTCTCGTTACAATGATATTGTACTGATTTGCAAGGAGGTTTAACGATGCATAAAAAAGCTCAAAAAGTTATGGTTTATGTAATGCTAATTTCTATGCTTGTAACAACATTACTTGCTGGCGCAAGTATGTTTTGGTAAAAAGGACGATGCTTTCGTCCTTTTTTTACTTTTTATACATAACAAAATAAACCATCTCGATATCGAGATGGTTTATTTTATATAAAGCACAATCGCTACAATACTAAAGGAAAATGACATTACAAGTGCTGTAATAAAACTTGTATATTGTTTCTGCTGAAATGCTCCAATAACAAAAGTAAGATTGAGTAATGCCATACATATAATTGCTACAAGATAAGAGCATATATTAAAAGTTGCCAATATGAATGTAATAACAAATAGAAATCCCATAAAAAATTGCATATACGAAATTTTTGGATTCAAGTACATATGAGCAACCCCTTTATCTAATTTTTCCCCCGATTGGTGCGGGCTGATAATCAGCGGGTAAAAAACCTCTCACTGATTAAAGTTTCACTTTATCTTTCTATACTCTCATTAACTCATGGTTATGTACACATGTCAAGACAACTTATTACAATAGAAAAAGCCAACCTTTTCGTTGGCTTTTTCATATGCAATGGCTCCTTTTTGTTTTGCCAATTGCTGAAATGATTTTTTCGACTTCACAATCCATACTTTCGTTCCAATTGGAATGCGATCAAATAAATACTCCACATCATTTTTCTTCATTCTTATACATCCTTGTGAAATATACTTTCCAATTGAACTAGGTTGGTTTGTTCCATGTATTCCATATTTACTCCCATCAGTTCCTCTTGCATTAAATCCAATCCACCTTGACCCAAGTGGATTTTTCGGTGATCCACCTGGAATATCCTTCGCAATATAATACGGATCCTTCGCTTTCATTACAACATCAAAAGTTCCCTCTGGAGTTAATTCATTTGTTTTCCCTGTCGCTACTGGAAAAACCTTTTGAATCTTTCCATCGTCAATATAAGCTAGTTTATTCGTCGCTTTATTTACAATAATGAAAGGATCTCCGGCACGTGGATTATCACCAAGAGGCCAAATAGGTGATAAAGAAAGACATAATATGAAAGAGAGAAGATACGGCATAAATAATTCCTACCTTCTATATAAGTTCTTTTATATTATCCTTTCCCTTAAAACGGCTTTTAATGAGTAAATATTGTTCCATTTCATACACAAGTTGTACAAGCTTCGCACGTATCTCAAATTCCTCACGTGTAACTGGCAATGGCATATCTCTAAATAATTCTCTCATTTCTTGCAGCTGTCTTAAGGAAATAACCCCAGTACTCTCAGGGCTAATAGCATTCCCAATGTTTTCAACCACATCCGCAATCATATCAGCTTGTTCATATGTCCATGATAATGAAGCTGCTAATGGTATCATCCGCTCTAAAATTTCGAATTGTTGCATGCGCATATTGAAATAACGATAGTAATAGCCATCTTCTCGCATAAATGCATTCTCAAGTTTCTTAAACGATAAATCCCTTGCTTCATTTAGCATATTTTCAGTTTCAATAAGTTCTGCCCCGCTCCAGCTACTTTCTCTGTTTCGTAAATACACCACCATTTCAAACAAAATTGTTTTAAAATTACTTTCTATTGTATCCTGATACTCTTTTAGCTTATTTTCACTACTTGGCATATACATATTCACTAATAAAGCCACGCTAATTCCTATCGTTAATATCGCAATTTCATTCCCAACAATAAGCCATGTAATTTGTTTCAATGAATATAGATGCATCACAATAACTGAACTCGTGACAATACCTTCTTGAATTTTAAGCATAACTGCAGTCGGAATAAATGTAAGTAATAATATACTAATTGCAAGTGGTGTATATCCCATTGTTTCAAAAATACAAAACGCGAATACCATTGATAATACACAAGCTAAAAAACGATGTAACGACACTTGAAGTGATTTACGTTTCGTATTTTGTACACATAATATAACTAAAATGCCCGCTGAACTATAAAATTCTAATCCTAATAACTGCGCAATAAAAACTGCTGCGCCTGTCCCTATTGCTGTTTTTACTGTACGGTATCCAATTTTGAACATAGCACTGCTCCTATATGTATAAACGTATTTACAGTTAGTATAAAAAAAGGATGACACAATATCATCCTTTTCTACTTATTATTCACGCAACCTTTACATATTACAATATTTTTTGTAAAAATTGTTGCGCACGTTCACTTTTCGGTGCTACAAAAAATTCTGCTGGCGCACTATCTTCTACAAGCTTTCCACCATCTAAAAAGAGAACACGATCTGCTACTTCTTTTGCAAATCCCATTTCATGTGTAACAATCACCATTGTCATTCCTGTCGTAACTAATGATTTCATAACTTCTAACACTTCTTTTACCATCTCTGGATCTAGTGCTGATGTTGGTTCATCAAATAACATAACTTCTGGTTCCATCGCTAACGCTCTCGCAATTGCTACACGTTGCTTTTGTCCTCCCGAAAGACGATTGGGATACGTATCTTTTTTATCTAATAAACCGACCTTTTCTAAAAGTTTCTCGGCTTTTTTGTCAGCTTCTTGTTTCGTTACTCCTTTTACATTGATAGGAGCATACGTAATATTTTCTAATACTGTCATATGAGGAAATAGGTGAAAATGCTGAAATACCATTCCGACATTTTCACGAACGTGCATAATATTCGTTTTCGGATTCGTTACTTCTTCCGTTCCAATCCAAATGTGACCATTTGTCGGTGCTTCTAGCACATTCATACAACGTAAAAATGTTGATTTCCCTGATCCAGACGGTCCAATAATTGCTACTACTTCCCCTTTTTCAATCGTTGTTGTAATCCCTTTTAATACTTCGTTTTTTCCAAATGATTTATGAAGGTTTTCAATTTTAATCACTTTTCTTCATTCTCCCTTCAATTGCCTTCCCGACTAATGTAAGAATAATGACTAGCATATAATAAATGAGTCCAACAAAAAGTAATGGTTCTAGATATTTAAACGTCTCACCGCCTACAATGTAAGCACGGCGCATTAAATCGGTCGCTCCTATTACTGTTACTACAGCCGATTCTTTCGTAAGTGTCGCAAACTCGTTCACAAGCGCTGGTAATATATTTTTTAATGCTTGAGGGAAAATAATATTTCGCATCATTTTCCCGTAAGGAATCCCTAAAGCCATCGCTGCTTCTGTTTGTCCTTTATCAACCGCTTGAATGCCGGCACGAATTACCTCTGACATATATGCACCTGAATTTAAGCTAAATGCTAATACAGCTGCTACGAATGCTGGTATTTCATAACCAATTATTTGCGGGACACCGAAATAAATAATCATTAATTGCAATACAAGTGGTGTACCACGGAAAATTGATGTATAAAAATCTGCCGCTATATTTAATGCTCGTATTCTAGCAATTTTGCAAAGCGCTAATAACGTTCCTAAAATAAACCCAACTAACGCTGATACTGCTACAATTTTCAAAGTAACTTCTAGACCTTTTAGTATATATGGTATCGAAGGCGTAATCGCCGAAAAATCTAAGTTCATTCTTTTCATTCCCCTCAGAGAAAAGTGAAAGGCAGCTTATTTTTCGCTGCCAAACCATTTCTTCACTAATTTATCCATTTCTCCATTTTCTTGCATTTTTTTAATTACTTTATTAAATTCAGCTGTTTTATCACTGTTTTTCGGAAGGGCAATCGCTGCTCCTACTTCTTCTGGTGCTTCTTGAATTTCAATTCCTTGTAATTCTTTCATTTTTTCTAAATAATTTTTAGCAACGGTGTCTTCTATAATTGCAGCGTCAAAACGACCAGCTTTAATTTCTTGTACGATTTCTGGTATACGGTCACGTCCCTCAACTTTGAAATCTACTTGTTTTTTAAATTCTGCTGCTTTCTCTTCTTGAATAGATCCTGTTTGTACCCCTACTTTTTTCCCTTTTAAATCCTCTACAGATTGAATGTTAGAATCCTTTTTAGAAACAACCATGTTTTTCGCAACAAAATAAATATCTGTGAAATCAACATTATTTTTACGCTCTGCAGTCGGCGTCATACCTGCCATTACGAAATCAACTTTTCCTGAGCTAAGAGATGCTAATAAACCACCAAAATCCATATCTTTCACTTTCACTTCATAACCAAGTTCTTTTCCGATATATTTAGCAACATCAACATCAAAGCCGATAATTTCATCACTTTTTGAAGCTTCCACGTATTCATATGGTTTATAATCTGCTGAAGTCCCCATAACCAGTACTTTTTTATTTTTTTCACTAGCCTTTTCTTCCCCATTACTACAAGCGCTGAACATACTTACAATTAAAATAAGTGCAAACGATATTGATAATAACTTCTTCATCTTTCTTCCCCCTAATAATGTATATTTAAAAGTTTAATAGAATATTTATTCGATGTTTGTATTGTATCAGCACTTTTATTTTTATGCAATATATAAAATAAAAATAAATAAAATAACAATATTAACACCGTTTATCATGTATAAAATGATGCATAAAACAACATAACTATGCATGTCCCATAAATTTTAATATTAAATAAAAAGGCGGTACATCCACTTCATCGTGGACGTACCGCCTTTTCGCTTATATTTATAGTTCTTCACAATTCTCTTCGAAATAAGATTGTAGTTTTGCAATAACTTGCATTGGTTCATGACCTTCAATTTCATGACGTTCTACCATCGTTACAATTTTTCCATCTTTTAATAAAGCGAATGATGGAGAAGAAGGTGGATACCCTTCGAAATATTCACGAGCTCTTGCTGTTGCTTCCTTATCTTGACCTGCAAACACCGTTACAAGATGGTTAGGACGTTTATCATAATGTACGGAATGCGCAGCAGCAGGACGAGCAATACCACCTGCACAACCACATACAGAGTTTACCATTACAAGTGTTGTTCCATTTCTTTTAAACGCTTCTTCTACTGCTTCCGGCGTCGTCAATTCTGTATATCCAGCAGAGACAATCTCTTCACGCGCTTGGCGGACAACATCATTCATAAAAAAGTTAAAATTAATCAATCTTTTCCCTCCTCTAAAACTACCTATTTGTATCTTACCAGTTAATGTTTATGAAATACAAGTAAGTTTACTTGTATTTAGGCATAGAAAAGGTGTTAGAGCAGGGCTCTAACACCTTTTCTTAATGACCACGATGTTTTTGCTTCGCTTTTTGTACTTTAATTAAACGTCTTCTTTGTTTTTCAGCTTCTCGCTTCTCCTTAGATTGCACTTTCTTTTCTTGTTTATGCAGTTCATAAGATAAGCTAATTGCCTCTTGCGCCTTAGTAAAACGGTTTACATTTACTTCTTTTGCTACTTGTCGTATGATACGCTTTATATTTTTGGGACGCGTTTTTTCTTTCACTTCCACGCCACATTTTGCAAAATGCTGAAAATAAGCTAACATTGGACCATTCACAAATATAAGTATCTCTTCGTCTGATGGCTCCGTTCCAAAAATATACCTTGCTCCATACAATTTCCCTTTTTCTTTACATGTAATGATTCCAACAAAAAATTGGCCATCGTGATATACTGTCAACTCCATTGACAGCCCCTCCTTTAAAAAAATTAGAAATACGGGACATCCCGGAGGGGAAGGTTACTGACATGAAATCATGCGTCTGGACTACCAACCAGAACTGTGTTTTTGTATTTCTTTCACTATTATTATATATTTTTTTCCATAATTTTCATATATTCAACAATCATTTTTTTATGCGATCCTACAATATAGTCAGGTAGTTCCGTTACTTGAAAAAATTTAAGCTGAACCGCTTCTTCTTTGTTCATAACAAAATCTCCATCGTATTCATCCGTATAATAAGCGGTCGTTACAGATTGAAATTCATCACCGTTTGCTAATTTTGTAAAATAGTTCGCTCCAGAAAATACATTGATTAATCGCAGGTTCTTCACTTCTATTCCCGTCTCTTCGTATACTTCACGGCAAGCTGTTTCTTCTGGTGATTCACCAAGCTCCATGAGCCCCCCAGGCAGCCCCCATTTTCCGTAAGGCTCTGTTCTTTGTTGTAATAATACATATCCATGTTCATTTATAACGAGTACAACAGCACCAACTAAAATTAAAGGGCGATGACCAACTATTTTCCGTAATTCTTCTACATATCCCATCGTATCCCTCCTTTTTCGTTGTCCACACTATTGTATCATATGTACGAAACGACAAAATGCGTATATTTTTCATTTTTTTAACAAAATATTTATTTTATGAGCTTCATCTACTGTAGCTAACATAATGGATTCGACTTCTGCACTCTTCTCTAGAACTGCTCTCGCCCACTCTTCTGTTTTTCCTACTAAAGCTAGAACATCTTGCTGAATGCTCCCATCCTTTACTAATACAAAAGAAACTGGAGATTTTTTTCCCGCTACTTTCAGATCAAGCCGCGAAACAGCTTCATATTCTGGATACTGAAATATCGAAACAACGCCATTCGCTTCCCACAATGCTAATTTGATCGTTTGAATATCACTCACATTTCGCATACGAAGTTCCGAAAATAAATATTCCACCGTAATTCTCGCTTTTTTCAAATTGCTAAAATCAATGGAACCATTATGTATAAGAATAATAGGTGCTGGCTCTAAAAAGCGTCTCCATCTATCCCATTTCAACATTAAGACTGAGCTTATAATGTGAAGTACAACGAGTATGAACGTTGTAATCATCGAGCCGAGTAATCCCACTTTTTCATCAGATAATGCGTTAGAAATATTCCCGCCAAGCAATAACACTAATACGACATCTAAAAAACGAAGTTGTGCGATGGACCTTTGCCCCATCGCTTTCGCAACTAATATTAAAAATATGTATGCTATGATAGCCCTAATAACCCATTCACTATTAGAAAGATGCCGTGCTCCTTCAAAAATATGCATATGCATCATTTTGCACTCCTTACATCCCAAACTGCTAGTCTGTTTTAGTTTGCAACGTTTATGAGTATATATGTAAAAAAGCTGGTTCGTATTTGCACGAACCAGCTTTTTTTACTTAACAGAAAACATATACTTTTTATACGTTTTCCGTACCGATAATATGAGCCCCATCATAATCATATTCGAGAATAAGGAACTTCCCCCGTATGATAAGAAAGGTAATGCGATCCCTTTTACAGGCATTAATCCAACAATCATACCGATGTTTTGGAATATTTGAACCGTTAATATCCCAATTGATCCAGCACATAATAATGTACCGAATAAATTATCAGCAGAATAACCGATAATAATTGTTCTATATAGTAGTAATAGGAACAAGAATACAACTAATGCTGCTACGATAAATCCACCTTCTTCGGCAATTGTAGCAAAAATAAAGTCAGTATGCTTCTCAGGGATATAGACGTTCCCTTCGCCAAATCCTTTCCCTTCCATACCGCCACTACCTACTGCTAAAATCGATTGCTGTGTTTGATAACCTTGATCTGTATGTTCAAATGGATCTAGCCAACCTAAAATACGTGATTGTTGGTGAGGTTTTAGTAAAGTAACTAAATTATTAAAGAAGAAATCCTCATACCTTACGTAAATAAATATTAACGCAGATACTATGGTCACCGGAATAATTGTACATAACGCTATCAATTTCTTCTGAATACCTGACATAAATAAAATACATGCAATTGCAGCAGCATATAAGAACACCATACCTGTATCCGGTTGGCTATATACAACAGCCGTAGGAGGAATAGCTACTAACATTACCTTTCCTATTAATATTAGGTCTGTTTTAAATGTTCGAACCATATACTGTGCATTATGCTTTACTGCTAAATTTGCTACTAACATAACCAGTGCAATTTTGAAAAACTCCGACGGTTGAATAGATCCAATTACCGGAAACCTAAACCATCTTTTCGCCCCAAGTATTTCAGGTGTAAAGTTTGAAACTGGTAATATCTTCAACAAAATAATCGAAGCAAATGTAGCAATATACAATGGCCAAGATAGTTTTTGTAGCTGATCTGAATCAACACTTGCAACAAGAAGTAACATTACAATCCCAATTATGTAGTTAACACCTTGTTTCAGAGCAAAATTCTCAGCCCCATATTGCCCGGTTTGCTGACTGCTATATATAGCAGTTATACTTGTAACACATAATGCTAACAAAATTAATATTAATTTTACATCTAAACTTTTTAGAAACTCGGTACTTCTTTTCATGACATCCTCCTGAAACATTGTTACAGCAAAATAAAAAACCAGGAGTCAACATTCTTCATGTTTTGACGACTGATTACACATTATCTATAAAACACTTATATAGAATAACTCTCTTTTTCATACAATACAATATATTATACTACAGTTTCGTCAGTAAGATTTGCCAAAAAAATTATTCTTTTCTTATTTTATATCCATATACCATATATCAGCAATGTATTTTCATAAATTCCTAATACATTCTCTTTCATTGTAAGATTACTGGGGAAGATATTATACATATAGTAGGATGTAGATGAAGAAATAAGATGATAAAAAGCTCGCGTAAGCGAGCTTTTTATTAATATACAGATGTATTATTTTCTGACGTATTTTCTAAAATTTCTTTTACACGTCCTAAGAACTTACCACAAATTAAGCCATCTAGTACACGGTGATCAAGTGATAAACATAAGTTAACCATGTCGCGAGCACCGAACATACCATTATCCATAATTACTGGGCGTTTTACAATTGATTCAACTTGTAAAATAGCCGCTTGTGGATAATTAATAATACCCATAGATTGAACAGAACCAAATGATCCTGTGTTATTAATTGTAAATGTTCCACCTTGCATTTCGTCCGCTTTTAACGATTTCGTACGTACTTTTCCTGCAAGCTCTGTAATTTCACGAGCGATACCTTTAATCGTCTTCTCATCCGCGTGTTTAATTACTGGTACAAATAGTTCGTCCTCTGTTGCAACAGCGATAGAAAGGTTAATATCTTTCTTCTGAACGATCTTATCGCCAGCCCACATTGAATTGATTTGAGGATACTCTTTTAACGCTTGCGCTACTGCTTTTACGAAGAAAGCAAAGAACGTTAAATTAAAGCCTTCGCGCTTTTTGAAATCACCTTTAATTGAATTACGGTATGACACAAGGTTTGTCACATCTACTTCAATCATCATCCAAGCATGTGGCGCTTCGTGTTTACTACGTAACATGTTCGCTGCAATTGCTTTACGCACACCTGTTACTGGAATTTCGATATCGCCAGGCATTGTTGGTACAGAAACTGGTTTTGCAGCTTCTACTTTTTGTGCTACTGGCGCTGCTTTTGGTGCTTCTGGACGCGCTTCTACTACTGCTGCTACCGCTTCCTCTTTCTTCGCACCTGCTTGCGGAATATTTCCAGATTCCACTAGCTTTAAAATATCTTTACGAGTGATACGGCCATTTGCTCCCGTACCTTCTACTAAATCTAAATCAACATTATGCTCACCTGCAAGTTTTAAAACAGCTGGTGAAAAACGTGGTTTTCCATCAGTTGGTTGTTTTGCTTTCGGTGCTTTTTCAGGCGTAGCTACTTCTGCCTTTGGTTCTTCTTTTGTTTTTTCCTCAACAGCTGTCGCTGCTACTTCGTCTGCGCCTTCTACTTGAATAACACAAACTACTTCACCTACAGCTAACGTCTCACCTTCACCAGCGATTAATTCTTTCACAATACCGGTGAAAGAAGATGGTACTTCAGCATTTACTTTATCAGTCATTACTTCTGCAAGCGGATCATACTTGTTTACGTGATCGCCAACATTAACGAGCCATTTACTAATTGTACCCTCTGTAACGCTCTCCCCGAGCTGAGGCATTGTGATATTTTCTACAGCCATGTATAGTCCCCCCGATTAAAATTCCGCAAGTTCACGCATTGCTTTTTCAACTTTATCTGGATTTACCATAAAGAATTTTTCCATTGTTGGTGCATATGGCATTGCTGGAACGTCTGGACCTGCAAGACGTGCGATTGGCGCATCTAAATCAAACAGACAGTTTTCAGCAATAATTGCTGCCACTTCACTTATAATACTTCCTTCTTTATTGTCTTCTGTTACGAGAAGAACTTTACCTGTTTTAGAAGCTGCTTCAATGATTGCTTCTTTATCTAGTGGATATACAGTACGTAAATCAAGAACATGTGCAGAGATGCCATCTTGCGCTAACTTTTCAGCTGCTTGAAGAGCAAAGTGAACACATAATCCGTACGTGATAACAGTAATATCATCACCTTCGCGTTTTACATCTGCTTTTCCGATTGGTAATACGTAATCATCCTCTGGCACTTCACCCTTAATTAAGCGATATGCACGCTTATGCTCAAAGAATAATACTGGATCTTCATCACGAATTGCTGCTTTTAATAAGCCTTTTGCATCATATGGTGTAGAAGGAATAACAATTTTTAAACCTGGTTGGTTTGCAAACATCGCTTCCACAGATTGTGAATGATACAATGCACCGTGGACACCCCCACCAAATGGCGCACGAATTGTAACTGGACAAGTCCAATCGTTATTAGAACGATAACGAATTTTTGCTGCCTCAGAAACAATTTGGTTTACTGCTGGCATGATGAAATCAGCAAACTGCATTTCAGCGATTGGACGCATACCATACATTGCCGCACCAATTGCTACCCCAGCAATCGCAGATTCTGCAAGCGGTGCATCAAGCGCACGATCTTCGCCAAATTGATCATACAAACCGTGTGTCGCTTTAAATACGCCACCTTTTTTACCAACATCTTCACCTAAAACGAATACTTTCTCATCGCGTTCCATTTCTTCGCGCATTGCTAATGTAATAGCATCAATATAAGACATTACAGCCATGAAACGTTCCCCCCTATTCTGCGTATACGTGCTTCAATGCATCTTCAGGTGCTGCATACGGAGCATTTTCTGCATATTCTGTTGCTTCATTTACGATATGCATAATTTCGTCTAACATTTGTTTTTCAGATTCCTCAGTTAACACACCAGCTTCTTTTAAATAAGCAGCAAATGTTATAATTGAATCTTTTTTCTTTGCTTCTTCTACTTCTTCTTTATCACGATAAACACGATCATCGTCGTCACTAGAATGTGCTGTTAAACGATATGATACTGTTTCAATTAAAGTTGGGCCTTCACCACGACGGCCGCGGTCTGCAGCTTCTTTTACAGCTTTATATACTGCAAGTGGATCATTTCCGTCTATTGTATATCCAGGCATACCGTAACCAATTGCACGATCTGATACATTTTTACATGCTAATTGTTTTTCAACTGGAATAGAGATTGCGTATTTATTATTTTCACACATGAAAATAACAGGTAGTTTGTGTACGCCAGCAAAGTTTGCACCCTCATGGAAATCACCTTGGTTAGAAGAACCTTCCCCGAATGTAACAAACGTTACTAAATCTTTCTTTTCCATTTTCCCAGCTAATGCAATACCAACTGCATGTGGTACTTGCGTTGTTACTGGAGATGATCCTGTCACAATACGGTTTTTCTTTTGACCGAAGTGACCAGGCATTTGACGACCACCAGAGTTTGGATCTCCAGCTTTCGCGAAAGCAGACAACATAAGTTCTTTTGCTGTCATACCAAACGCTAGTACAACACCCATATCACGGTAGTATGGTAATGCATAATCTTTCTCTCTATCAAGAGCGAATGCTGCTCCAACTTGCGCCGCCTCTTGTCCTTGACAAGAAATTACGAATGGAATTTTACCAGCGCGGTTTAATAACCACATACGTTCGTCGATTTTACGTGCAAGTAACATCGTACGGAACATTTCTAATACTTGCTCATCACTTAAGCCAAGCTCTTCATGGCGCTTTTCTTTTACTTCTGCCATTTTTCATAACCTCCTAAATCCACATTTTTATGCGTGTAACGCTTTTCCATCTACAGCTAATGCTGCTTCACCAATCGCCTCAGATAATGATGGATGCGGATGAATTGTATGTGCTACTTCCCACGGTGTTGCATCAAGTACTCTTGCAAGACCAGCTTCAGAAATCATATCTGTTACATGTGGTCCAATCATGTGAACACCAAGAATGTCATTTGTTTCTTCATCAACTACAAGTTTTACGAAGCCATCTGATTCGCCGTATACAAGTGCTTTTCCGATCGCACGGAATGAGAACTTACCTACTTTTAACTTATAGCCTTTTTCTTTCGCTTCTTGTTCTGTTAAACCGACAGAAGCAACTTCCGGACTGCTATATACGCATTTTGATACCATAGAATAATCAATTGGTGTAACTTCTTTACCCGCAATATGTTCTACTGCAACAATTCCTTCATGAGAAGCAACGTGAGCAAGTTGTAAGCCACCGATTACATCTCCAATTGCGTAAATATGAGATTCTTTCGTTTGATAAAACTCATTTGTTTGAATGTATCCTTTTTCCACAACGATATCCGTATTCTCTAAACCAATATTTTGCGTATTGGCTTGTCTTCCTACAGATACAAGCATTTTTTCTGCTTTAAATTCTTTATTCTCACCGTTATGTTCAGCTTGAATTGTTACTCCATTATCTTTTACCAATGTTTCTGGTAATACTTTTGCACCCGTTACGACTTTAATACCTTTTTTCTTGAATAGACGTTGCATTTCTTTTGAAACGTCCTGATCTTCTAGTGGTAGTATCGTTTTCGCATACTCTAATACTGTAACTTCTACACCGAAGTCAGCAAGCATAGATGCCCACTCAATACCGATTACACCGCCACCAACGATAATAATCGAGCTAGGAAGCGTTTCCATTTTCAGAGCATGATCGGAAGACATTACATACTCTCCGTCTAATTCTAAACCTGGTAATGAATTCGGACGAGAACCTGTTGCAACAAGTACATTTTTTGGAATTAACATTTCATTCTCTTCTCCACTTGCAAGTTCAACTGAAATTGTACCTGGCATCGGAGAGAAAATAGATGGGCCAAGAATACGGCCAATACCTTCAAACACATCAATTTTACCTTGTTTCATTAAGTGTTGAACACCTTTATGAAGTTGCGTTACAATCTTCTCTTTACGCTCTTGCACTTTTGCAAAGTTTAGTTCTACATTACTTGCAATAACCCCAAACTCTTCACTTTTTTTAGCAGTTGCGTATACTTCCGCACTACGTAAAAGGGCTTTACTAGGAATACATCCTTTGTGTAAACAAGTACCACCAAGATTTTCTTTTTCAACAAGTGCAGTTTTTAAACCTAGTTGTGATGCGCGAATAGCAGCAACATATCCACCAGTACCGCCGCCAACGATGACTAAATCATATTCTCTTGCCATTATCTCAACCCCTAGCTACTGTTTGTTTTTCTCTTACAACATACTCTTTCGCCGCTTCTTCTTCACGTAATACACGAAGTGCTCCTTCTGCTAACGCTTCTAACTCATCTTCCCCTGGATGTACGATAACATCTGCAATCCAGTCCACTCGTTCTTTTATTTCATCAACAAGAATTTTACTGTACGCAAGTCCACCAGTTAATACGATTGCATCGATTTTCCCGTGAAGCACAGCGCTAGCTCCGCCAATTTCTTTTGCAACTTGATATGCCATTGCTTTATAAATAAGAGTTGCTTCAGGATCACCTTTTTCAACCATTTGCTCTACTTTAATTGCATCATTTGTACCGATTAGACTTACAAGTCCACCTTGTCCGACAAGCTGTTTCACCATTTCGTCTCGGTAATACTCACCAGAGAAACACATTTCAACTAGCTGTCCTACTGGTACTGTACCAGCACGCTCTGGGCTGAATGGTCCTTCTCCGTTTAAGCCATTATTTACATCGATAACTTTTCCTTTTTTATGAGCACCAACTGTAATACCGCCGCCCATATGTGTAACTAATAAATTTAAATCCTCGTATTTGTGATTTAATTGGTCAGCTACTTTACGAGCAACTGCTTTTTGATTTAATGCATGGAAGATACTTTTGCGTTCCATGCCAGCAATACCGCTTATACGAGCAATCGGCTCCATTTCATCTACAACGACAGGATCCACAATGAATGCAGGAATATTTAATCCCGAAGCAATTTCATAAGCTAAAATGCCTCCGAGATTTGAAGCGTGATGACCACTAAACCCATTTTTCAAATCTTCTAACATTGCATCGTTTACTGTATACGTACCGCCTTCGATTGGACGAAGTAATCCACCACGCCCACAAACAGCGTTTAATTTTGAAATGTTAATACCATGAGAATGTAGAACTTCTAAAATCGTTTCTTTACGAAACTCATATTGGTCGATAATTCGCTTATATTTTCCAATCTGTTCTACGTCATGACGAATCGTTTCTTCTAGAACAGGTCTTTCATTATCAAAAACACCAATTTTTGTGGATGTACTACCTGGGTTAATAACAAGAATTCGATTTACAGACAATGTTGCTACCTCCACTAATAAATTTAAAAGGAAGTGGAGACCTCATAAGAGGTAACCACACCTTTTGTAAAAGTTATATATGAATGATTAGCGACGGCTAATAATATCGTGACCGTTGCGTAAGTATGTGCTACGAGAGTTTTTCAAGCTTGCAATGCGCTCTTCAGCTAGACGATCTGCTGCTACATAAGTTGCTATGCCATCACGTTTTGAAATTTCGATTACTTTTGCAATTGTGTCATAAATAGACTCAACACGTTTTAGTGCACGTTCTCTATTGTATCCATATAACTCGTCTGCTACGTTAATTACACCACCAGCATTAATAACATAGTCTGGTGCGTATACAATACCCATTTCATGAATCATGTCGCCGTGACGATCTTCTTTTAATTGGTTATTTGCAGAACCTGCGATTACTTTTGCTTTAAGTTGTGGAATAGTTTCGTCATTAACTGTTGCGCCTAATGCACATGGTGCGTAAATATCACATTCAACACCGTAAATTTCATTTGGCTCAACTGCTGATGCACCGAATTCTTCTACCGCGCGTTGTACAGCTTCTTTATTAATGTCTGTAACGATTAATTTTGCTCCTTCTGCATGTAAATGTTTGCATAGGTGATATGCTACGTTACCAACGCCTTGAACAGCAATTACTTTTCCTTCTAAATTATCAGTACCGAAAGCCTCTTTCGCAGCTGCTTTCATACCACGGTACACACCGTATGCAGTTACTGGAGATGGGTTACCAGAAGAACCGAATGATGGTGAAATACCTGTTACAAAGTCAGTTTCTTCATGGATAATATCCATATCATCTACTGTTGTACCAACATCTTCAGCTGTAATGTAACGTCCGTTTAGTCCTTGAATGTAGCGTCCTAATGCACGGAACATCGCTTCGCTCTTATCTTTACGTGGATCACCGATAATTACTGTTTTCGCACCACCTAAGTTTAAGCCAGCTGCTGCGTTTTTGTATGTCATCCCTTTTGCAAGACGCAATGCATCTTCAATCGCCGCTTCTTCAGAATCATATGTCCACATTCTTGTTCCACCAAGAGCCGGTCCAAGTGTTGTATCATGAATTGCAATGATTGCTTTTAAACCAGATTCTTTATCTTGACAAAATACTACTTGCTCATAATCATATTTTTCTAAGTATTCGAAGATTTCTAATGTCATTGTCGTTTCCCCCTAGTGTTTTACCCTATTTGGTTTATTTTGAAGCAGTCGCAACTGCCAATGCTAATGAATATACTTTTGTTTCTGCTGAATCAGCACGAGATGTTAAAACAATCGGTGCTTTTGCGCCAGCAATCATTGCTCCTACTTTTGCATCCGCAAAGTATACGAGTGATTTATATAGCACATTTCCAGCTTCAATCGTTGGGACGAGTAAAATGTCTGCCTTACCTGCTACATCACTTACTATGCCTTTATGTTCTGCTGCAATTTGTGATACTGCATTATCTAAAGCAAGTGGTCCATCAACGACACAATTTTTAATTTGTCCGCGGCGATTCATTTGAGTTAACATCGCTGCATCAATTGTCGCTTGCATCGCAGGATTCACAACCTCTACCGCTGCAATTGGTGCTACCTTTGGCAAATCTATTCCTATTGCCTGGGCAACTTCTACAGTATTCTGTATAATAGCAGCTTTTTGTGTTACATCAGGTGCAATGTTCATCGCTGCATCTGTAACAAAAATCAGACGATCGTAATTTGGAACTTCAAATGCTGCAACGTGTGAAAGTACGCTACCTTTACGAAGTCCCCACTCTTTATTTAATACAGCTTTCAAAATATTTGCTGTTGGGATGTTCCCCTTCATAAGCACATCTGCTTCGCCATTTCTTACAGCTTTAACAGAAAGTTCTGCAGCCTCAGCACTTGACTGTACTGCAATCAATTCAATATGTTCTGAAGTTTGTAAACCATGTTCTTGTAACATCCCCATTATTTTTTCTTGATTTCCATATAGACGAAATTGAGCTAGCTGTAATTTAATTGCTTTCGCTACAGCTTCAATTACTTCATGATCTTCAGCTACTGCTACAGCCACAGTTTTTTTAGGCTGTCCTGCTGCTTGATCAATTAAGTGTTCTAACTTCATATTTTGTAATCAACCCTTTCCGTCGTCCCTCGTCTATTTATAAAGCAAATACCGTGCCAACTTTTAAAAGTGGTCTTACCAATAATGAAAACGCATTCAAAATGCAGTAAAATCAATACTTTGGAAAATAACAAAACATTCTGTCTTTATTTGTCGTATTTTGTATACCATGCAATAAATTGCACGGTACGCAATTTATTGCATGCTATTTTTTGCACAGTCATACTTTTCTAGCTTGTAATATAAATTTCGAACTGAAATTCCTAATGCTCTTGCGGTTTTTGTTTTATTTCCATCAAATCTCTCTAAATATTCATGAATGATATTCCCTTCAAACTCTGTCACTAAATGTTCAAGTGGCTTTTCTTCTAATTCCGGTAATAAGTTATTTTGTTTTAACTCCGTCTGCTCTTCTTTATGTAAAGGTGGTAAATGATGTACATCAATATATATTTCGTTATAATTCATAAAGATAATAGCTCGTCCTAAAATATTCTCAAGTTCCCTTACATTTCCTGGCCATTCATATGATTGTAAATATGAAACCGCTGAATCAGTAAGCCCTTCTACATTTCGACCATAATCTTGGTTAATTTTTTGAATTAACCTTTCTGCAATCGATGGTATGTCCCCCTTACGTTGACGAAGAGACGGGATTTGAATTGGAATTTTATTTAATCGATAATATAAATCCTCTCTAAACTCTCCTTCTAGAATGCCCTTTTCTAAATTCACATGTGTCGCTGCAATTACCCGGACATTGATAGGTATCGCTTTCGTTCCACCAACTTTTACAATTTCTTTTTCTTGCAACACGCGAAGGAGTTTCGCTTGCGTATTTGCAGACAATTCTCCTATTTCATCTAAAAAGATACTACCGTTATTCGCTTCCTCAAAAAAACCTCGTTTTCCGCCTCTTTTTGCTCCTGAGAATGCACCTTCCTCATAACCGAATAATTCACTTTCTAATAAAGTCTCGGAAATAGCAGCGCAGTTTACACGAACGAATTTATTATATTTCCGATTACTTCCATTATGAATTGCATGCGCAAACAATTCTTTACCCGTTCCAGATTCTCCGCGTAGTAATACTGTTGCTGGTGTATTCGCCCCAAGTTTCGCCTGCTCAATAGCAGCCGTTGTTTCATCTGAATTTCCGACAATGTCATCAAATGAATATTTCGCTTCTAACGTTCGAATAATTTGCCTTGCCCTATTCAATTCATTTGTTAACTTTTGAATTTCTGATACATCACGAATTACACCAACGCTTCCTTTCAATATCCCATCCACTATAACTGGCGCTACGTTAACAATTACATCACGCTTCTTTTGTCCAATCTTCATATGTATTCCGCGTACCGCCCTACGCGTTCGAAGTACTTTCATATGCATACTTTCACCTTCTACAATATCGGTTGTAGCCGGTTTCCCAATAATGTCCTCTTCTGTTAAACCTGTTAATTTCGTATACGCAGGGTTAATTACTAACCCTCTTCCTTTTTCATCCACGACCGAAATTGCTTCCTCAGACGAGTTGATAATCGCCTCAAGTAACGTTTGAATCTCCTTTAAATCCGTAACTTCTTCCGCAAGATCTACAACTTCTGTTATATCTTTAAAAATCGCAAATGCCCCTTGTACCTCTCCTCCCTCTTTTAATATCGGAATACGGGTTGTAATAATTTTCTTTTCATTCTCTAATGTCAGTTCATAATTTACTTCTATTTGTTTCGTACGTATAATACGAAGCAACTTACTAGTCGGAATAACTTCTAAAATATATTTCCCTATCGCATCTTCTTTTTTATACCCGATAATACGCTCTGCACTTTTATTAAATAGGCGAACTTGTCCCTCTCGATCGATTACAATCATACCGTCATGCGTAGAATTTAAAATTAAATCTCCTTGCTGCGTCTGTTCTTCTAACTTTCCAATTAAATCTTCCTTCTCATGTGCTAATCTCGTAACAATTTTCGCAATATCACCTGGTATAAGCAGCGTATCTTTATGCTTCTTCTTTAATAAATCTTTATGTAAATCAGCGTCACCTGTCATATCAAACATTACATCAATATGCAGAGAAAGAAACGGTGTTACACTCTCTCCTATCGTAACCCCGTATTCCTTAGCCATTTGTAATCCTTTTGCTATCGGATTTATATCAATAATCCCTATAATTTGAAATATATTCGAACTTTGTAACAGATTCAGCAGTGTACTGCCACCTTCACCTGCACCAACAATTAAAACTTTTTGTTTCATATATTACACTTCCTCTCGAAGTATCTCTGCAAAATTTTTCACACCCTTATCTTACTCGTTCAGCCCCCTCTTGACAAACCCCCTTTTCATATAACATCATTAAAATAAACGAAATAATCTGAAAAGGAGAGTTTATATGCAGCGTTACCTTGCTCTATTATTAGCACTCATCCCTATTTCATTAGCTGTGTTTGGCATTAAGTTAATGAGAGATACTGTATTCGGGATTCTATTTCCCCCACTCTCTATACTCTCGTTACAATTTTTAATTGGTGCCCTTTGCTTCGGGCTCGGGTTTTATATCTTTGGCGGCTTCGTCTTACACCGAGACCGCAAACGAAATAAAGTACAAGCTCGCTTTAGAAGATAGGAAAGCCCCACTATTTATAAATAAAAAAATGAGACCGTTACACGCGGTCTCATTTTTTTATTGGCATTAACATTCTTGCCGTTTCAGGGTAATCAGTAATAATCGCCGAAATATTCATATCGAAATATTTACGCATAAGTGTTTCTTCATTAATTGTATAGGGCCGAACCTCTACACCACTCTCCATCGTTAGTTCGGCAACGGCATCTTGAAGATAACGATAATTAGGGTGCACTGCTGTAGCGCCCATTTTTTTCGCATACGCCCACGGACTATGCAAACCTTCGCGATATAAAATCGCTGTTTGAATATCAGGAGCCATCATATGACATCTTTTCATACTGTAGTGATTAAATGAAGAAAATATAACGCGATCTTCTAGATTACATTTCCGTACAAGCGTTATAACTTCTTCTTCCAAACCTCTGTATGGGATTTTATTATTTTTAAGTTCAATATTAAGTAGCAACTCTGTTTTTTCAATCCATTCTAACACCTCTTCCAAAAGAGGTATTTTACAAAATCCTACTTTATCACTGAATGTATAGCTCGCATCTAATTTACATAAATCCTCATATACATAATTTCGAATCGCACCTTTTCCATTTGTTGTCCTATTCACTGTTTCATCATGAATGACGACAACTTTTCCGTCTTTCGTTAATTGAACATCAAGTTCAATTCCATCTGCTCTAAAAGATTCAGCTGCTTCAAATGAAATCATTGTATTTTCTGGGTACGTTCCCGCTGCACCACGATGTGCAAATATAAGAGTCATCCTCACTCCCCCAATCTTATGCTATACTATACGAAAAAGGAGGTACCTCTATGAGACCATTACAAATTTCTCCAGACACTGCAGTCCGCCTATCAAAAGCATTAGGTGTTCCGCTCGAACAACTTATGCATATGCCGCAGCACATTTTAATTCAAAAGTTAGTTGAATTAGAAAAACAAAATAAAGACGAAGAATAATACAGTCCTGTTTTGCAGGGCTTTTTATTATTTTCTATTATATCATGGATGACTCCCCTGCTAAAATCCCTTAACGGATATACTATGATTCCATTTAATCTTTTTTTCAAATATTTATAGTCAATTAAATGAAACCCCCTCTTTTAATAAAAGAGGGGGTTCTTACTACTCGTTTTAATTACTCAAATTATGCATTTTTCTTTTCCTTGTTAAAAATCATAAACAATTTATATAACCCTAAAGAAGCTGGAATATTCATAAATGCAAATGCTTCATAAGTATAATGAGGAGCTGTTTCCCATAGTAATAAGAAAGTAAACACCCCTAACGTACTAATCATCGCAATCCGTATAACTTCCGATTCATTTTCATCTTTCTTTTTATAAAGTATAACAGCCGCCAATACAGCTACATAAACAAATAATTTGATAACATACGAATATACAGTAACGATTTTATAATTCGTTGTACTATAGTTCGATACGTAATTAGTTATCGTGTCGTTCTTCTGCTCAAACCATTCTCCAATACGGTACATGGAGAACTGGCTCGATACCCATTCTCTAGTTATTTTTTCATTTAAATGTCGTACATAACCCATTACGCCAAATTCATTAAAGCGCTGTACTATAACTTTTTTATTATGTTCATCCAAATCCTTTGTATTTTTTATGTTTTCATCATTAATATAATCTGTATCCGCCTGATTCCAAACACCATACGTATCTTTATTCAAACCCATTTGTACCCAATGGGTATATGGAATTTTTTCAATTTCATTATCGGTGCTCAGATTTAACTTTGTCGTTATACCTTTAAAACTTACAATAAGGATTAAACAAAATAAAACACTACTTAATACCTTTACGGAGTACTCCTTACGAAACTTAAAAATATTTTCAATTAAAATTGCTAACGCTACCGCCAATGCCGTCGGTCTTATAATATAAGTACAAGCTGCGAAAACTCCTAATAAAATCCATAAAATAATCTTCATTCTTTTTGTTTCCGCTGTTTTCAAACATAAATATGTATACATCGTTGCTGAAATAAAAAATATTACTAACGTATGCGTATAGAAAACTGGCGCCTGCCAATATATAAAAATGTTTAGCACAGATAACACAATCGATATGTGAGCAGCTTTAAAGTTTGTAATTTTCTTTACAATCAATACATTTAAAATGATACTACCTGTTATGCATACTATTGGTAATATTTTTATTGCTAGATCTACACTTCCTACCAATTTAGCAAAATATCCTCCTAATAATACAATATGTGTATTATATGGATAAAATAGAAGCTGTCCCATTTCTAAAAATTGTTTATCTCCCTTAAACACAGAGACCATTCCTTCTTTAAGGATGGCATAATCTCCTACAACAGGGTTAAATGCTATGGAAGTAATCATTATTTCCATCGTCAAAATGATTATAATGCCTAAAGCAATCATAATATTTGTGTACGTTTTTTTCATTTTATTAATAACCCATTTATAATACATAAAGAAGAGCGCAAATAAAAGCAACGTCGCCACTATAACAGCACCGACTTTTTTGGGAGTATACTCCTCAGTCGGATAAGGAAATTCACCACTCATCAAAATTGTTTTCGGGATAAAAAATTTACTTACTATCATTGAAAATATAGATAAAAACACCGTCATAACAATGATTGGGTAAGCTCGATTCACTATTTTCTTTAAAGTCATTCATCCATTCTCCTATATCTCTAACTTTTCCCAATCAATGATACGTTATAGAGATTATGATGTCAAACCCACGTATTCCCTGTACATACCCTTCTTTTCACTGCATTTTCTGCATAAATTTACATATATCCCCTCAAAACCCTTAAATCGAAGGAAATAAAAAAACTCCCTAAAAGGAAGCTTCTTCATAATCTATAGTTTATCTCACTATTTACAGGCAGTAAGAATCCCGGCACACCATTTGAAGAAGGCGTTAGGTGCGGAATGGGAGCCCCTACTAATTAAAGGTTCATTTTATTGCACATGTGGCGCATCTCCTGAATCGTATAGTTCTTTCGCTTTTTCCTCCCCGAATGTAGTTAAAATATAATGTTGCTCTTCTACCGCATCCATCGCTCTAGTGGCTTTACAAGCGCTACCTTCTTGGGCATCCGAGAAATAATTATGATCTTCTACAATTTGACTAAAATCTTTTTTCGCCCATCTATCAGCAATCTCTAAAAGCTCATTTTTTTCGCAAAGCCACTCTTATTTATGATTTTTTAATTTTCCAGCATTTTTTGAATCATTGGAATGGGTTCTGATTTTCGTTCTGCCACTACTTTTTGATGAGTCATGTGATGCATCACTGTAATGACTTCGCTTTCAGTAGAATTTTCAGTAACATACACATCAACAAAGACTCCATCTACCTCTCTACCTACTATCATTGGATCTTCTTTTTTATCTATTTGAGCATTCACTTCTTTATCTACTGGATTATCGGCAAGTTCTAACATTCCAAATGTAACTGCAACAGCAAGAACTCCCATAGCTGCTACTATTCCTAGCCAAGTTAATATTTTATTTTACATTCCCCTTCTCCCTATCTATACCTATTTAATTATCTTATAAAAAAACTCACTTATATGTAATATTACTAAAAACAGGATTTATCTTCCATGATATCAAATGATCTCTTTTTCTCAACAAAATAAAAAGACCAACGAATTCTAAAATTCATTGGTCATTAAATAAAAAATTCATTGGTTTTACATTTAATATCGAGTATAAATTTAAAGGATGATTAAGCTTTACTAAAACTTAAATCCCTTATTACTTTTACTCTCAGCTAGCCTTATGTTCAAGTCTCAGCTTATCCGCAACCATTGCGATGAATTCGGAATTCGAGGTTTTGCTTTTGACATGGATACTGTATAACCGAATAAGGACGAAATAGAATCAATATTCCCACGACTCCATGCTA